>NZ_JAPYKK010000017.1 GCF_029623395.1 Sphingomonas echinoides | reverse complement strand
GTCGGTTTTCAGCATGGTAACCAGATCCATGTGCTTCGCCGGGAGGTTCTGGCGCACCAACGCCTGCCATTCAGCGATCGAGCGACCATACTTCTTCTCGATGGAGGGGAAGTAGGATGAGGGGCCTTTAACCGGTGCATCCGCCATAGCTGCGTAACTCCGACGTGGGTTCTTGCAACATTATCGCTCGCCTCTTCTCGAACCGCAACGACGGATGGAACAACGTCTGAGCTCACGGACATCCGCTATTGGGCGAAAGCTGCCGGTCAGCTTTTGAAGAAAAACCGCAACAGCCTCAGCCTCCTTAACCAAAAAGCCCGCAACGATATTTCGTCGCGGGCTAGGTTGGAAGCCCTCAAGTACTTGAGGGAACGCGCTGGTATAAGCTCGGCAGTAAGAGAACAACACAATTCGCAGCGATGGAAAATTGTTGCGAAAGAGAAGATAAGTAGCTGATTAATAGTCTAAAATGAGCCGATAATTTAGCGCCTGTTGATTTGAATGATTGCACGACGCACCTGGTCCATAGCGAGCGCAGCATCAATTTCATTCGTAGCGATTTTGGAGTTCACCTGAAACGAAGCCTCATCAGCCGCTCGTTCAGCGAAGCGATTAATCATTTCGGATGCTCGCGCACGCACGGCAACATCGTTTTTGGCTGACACGAACGGCTTAACCAAAGCTTCTTAATGATGTTCCGATCCTCACAACACTCTGCGCTGAGCGGAGGCATCGGCGTGGCCAGCCGGTCCTGGCATCGATCTGTTGAGGCCTACAGCCAAGCATTCCGGCTGCTTCAATGGCCTCTGATCGGCAGTTGCAACCGTGCAAAAGGCACCCCTTTCGCAACGTGGCTCGTGCAAGCTTGAATTCTTGAATACCATCGCTTCTGCGATGGCCGTAACATATACCAACGAGGTTCGACGCCGATGCGGAACACGATAGCAATTCTCGTCGTGATGTCGGCGGCAGGCGCAATCGCCGCGCCGAGGCTTCCGGCGGGGATGGAAGCCCAGCTCCCGTTGGGCTACGAGGTACTCGCCAGCACGCGTGTTTCAGCGGGAGAGCCAGCCCGCACTTTCGAGATCATCGCAATGGGTCGTAAAGATGAGGAGGGGCGAGCGAAATCGGGTGATGCTCCGGCTCGGCCCCTTATGATCTTCGAGCGCAGGAGCGGTCGGTTTTTTCCAGTCGGACGCAACGATCATGTCGTGCTCAAGGCGGACGAGGGTGGACAGTGCGATTCATTCCTCGACGGCGACGCGACGATCGCCACCAAAGGACGCTACTTTACCGTCCAGAACGGCGTCGCCTGCGGTCAGCACTGGACCGATTACATCACCTTCCGCCTGGACGACCGGGCCGGGTTCGTCTTCGACAACGAGCGCACGGAATCATGGTCGTTCAATCCGAGCAATGACCCCAATGCCGAGGCGCTTATCCGCGATGGCCCGCCCCACGTCTTCCGCGACCGTCCCGGCCATATAACTGCATTCTCCAAGTGGCGTCCCACGCGTTGATATGATCCGATACTCTTCATTAGGCGCCGCGACGCTGCTCGCGTTGGCGCCAGCGGCGCTGGCCGCGCCGCCCGTCGTCCACACACCCGCTCCGGGAAGCCCGGAACGCACTGCGATCGTCAAGTCGCTCCACGCGGGCGACGATAGCGCGCGATCACGTTTCACCTTCCGCGCGTTTCGCGTCCTTTGGGCGGGCCCGGGTGGGGTTGCCTATGTCCGCGCCGAAGGCCCGGTCGGCACCTTCCAAGCCATCCTGAAGCGCGACGGCCAAGCTGGATGGCGCAGAGTATGGGGCGAGGGCGATGGTGGCAGCAACAACTGCGAAGTCGGCGCTCGGCATTATGCCTGGGCCTTGCAACTTCTTCGGACCTACACAGCCACCCCCGACGCGATCTTCCCGGGCATAGTCGCGCGGGCCGGAGACTTGCGACGCATGGCGAAAACGGAGCCCGACGTGCAATGCGTCGGTGATTTGGACGGCGGCCCCAGCTGATCGCGGACATTGGCGCGCGCCCTTGGGAAAGCTGGCGGTCATCGTGATACATTAGTCGTTTGCTGCATAAAGCTGCCTTAAAAAAAATTTGGCTGGCCGGCGGTGACGAGCTATGTTTTCCTCCACTCCGTTTACCGCGCGCTTGGCGTTGAGAGCGGCTCAGCGAAGTTGCGTGAAGCCGGAACTGGCGGCAGTGTGCGGCAGATGCGCATCAGCCGAACCGATCTCGCGGATTATGCCTACTTTTTGGCCCTTGCGAAGCACCGCAGCTTTCGCCGCGCTGGACTGGAACTGGGTGTCAGCGCGTCGGCGCTCAGTCATTCGCTGAAAGGCCTGGAGGCGCGCATAGGCGTCCGCCTGCTCAACCGGACGAGCCGCAGCGTCACGTTGACTGCGGCCGGGGATGAGCTTCACGGCGCGCTCACCGCTCCTTTCGACGCGATCGGGGCTGCGGTCGAAGGGCTGAACCGCTATCGCGACGAGCCGGCTGGTCGGATCAGGCTGAATGTCATGGAACAGGCGAGCTCGCTCCTGCTCGGGCCAGTTCTGCCGGTGTTCATTGATCGCTATCCCGGTATCGCAGTCGATGTCACGATTTCCAACCATCTCGTCGATGTGGTTGCCCAAGGCGCGGATGCCGGCATACGCTGGGGCGGGACAGTGCCCGAAGACATGGTCGCGCAACGGCTGTCGAGCGACATTCGCTGGGTCGTGGTCGGTGCGACCGGCTACCTCGATCGACACGGCACGCCGACGCATCCACGCGAGCTGATTGAGCATCAGTGCCTGCGGATCAGGCTGGGGGACGACAGCCTCTATCGCTGGGAGTTCGAGAAGGATGGGGAGGAGATTGCAATCGAGGTGCCCGGCGCGGTTTCGCTCGACGAGACGCAGTTTGCCTTGAGCTTGGCTGCGGCGGGAACCGGGCTCGCCTACCTGCCCGAACCAAGTGTCGCGGCACTCCTCGCCGAGGGCCGACTGCGCCTCGTGCTGAAAGACTGGGCTCCGCTCGGAGCAGGATTTCACATCTACTATCCGGGTCGCCGGCAGCTCCCCACAGGGCTGCGTCTGCTTATAGACCTTATCCGCGAACTACGACCCCTGGGGCTCTGAGACGGAAAGATCGATGAGCCGTGCTCATCGCTTCATCGCATAGACTTAGGCTAATTCGGCACGGCCGGACGGCATATATCCGCTGCACCGGTCACGGGCCTTTCTGCCCGTGACGGTTCACGGAGACCAAGCGTGGCCCAATCCGCCGTCCTCGAAGTTTCGGTGACGAATCCACACGCCCGAGTGCGAACCGGTTGGAGCGCCGTTTGCGCGCTGACGCTCTGCGTCTCGACGCTGATCGCGTCGGAGTTCATGCCGGTCAGCATCCTCACTCCGATCGCGTCCGACCTTCACCTCACCGAGGGGGCGGCGGGGCAGGCCATCGCCGTTTCCGGCCTGTTCGCGGTGCTGACCAGCCTGTCGATCGCGACGCTCACGCGCGGGATAGATCGCCGCACACTGCTGCTCAGCCTTACGCTTCTCATGCTGGTGTCGGGCCTGATCGTCGCTTTCGCCCCCAACTTCCTCGTGTTCATGACCGGTCGTGCGTTGCTTGGTATCGTCGTCGGCGGTTTCTGGTCGATGTCGGCGGCAACCGTGATGCGGCTGGTCCCAGAGGATCAGGTCCCCCGAGCGCTCGGCCTCCTCAACGGAGGCAATGCGCTTGCAACGACGGTGGCCGCGCCGCTCGGGAGCTTCCTTGGCCAGTATATCGGCTGGCGCGGCGCGTTTTTCGTGGTCGTGCCGCTCGCGGGCGTCACCCTCGCGTGGCAGTGGCTGACGCTGCCGGCGATGCCGTCCGATCGGGAAACGACCGGCGCGAGCGCGCTCGGCATGTTGCGACGCCCCACCGCGCGTATCGGCGCGGCCGCCGTAGCGGTGCTCTTCGCCGGGCAATTCGCTCTGTTCACCTATGTGCGGCCGTTCCTCGAAGGGGTGACGCAGCTCGGCGTCTCGCCCTTGTCGATCATCCTGCTGCTGATGGGCGCCGGCGGACTGTTCGGCACGTGGCTCTTCGGCCGCCTTGTCGCGCGCAGCCTGCCCACGGCATTGATTGTCGCGCCCGTCGCGCTGGCCGCAATTGCTTGCGCATTAGTCGCTTTCGGCACGTTGGCGGTGCCCACCGCCATCCTGCTGACGCTGTGGGGCGTGGTCGGCACCGGCGCTCCGGTCGCCTGGTGGACATGGGTGGCACGGCGCTTCCCCGACGACGCCGAAGCGGGCGGCGGGTTGCTGGTGGCGGTCGTGCAACTCGCCATAACACTGGGTGCGGCGGGCGGTGGTCTGCTGTTCGATGCCGGCGGATACCGCGCGACCTTCCTGACCAGCGCGGCGCTGCTCGTCGCGGGTGCGCTGCTTGCCGCGCTCGATGCTCGGCTGGCGACGGCACGTTCAACCGGAGTGAAACACTGATGTTCAACCTTCTTCTCGCGGCCTCGGCCGTCCTCGCACCCGACGTTTCGCAACCCGCACCTCAAAGGAACGACACCATGGAGATCAGCCGCAAGGGCGACATGAAGACGGTCGACGGCCCGGCCGAATATTTCACCGGCAAGGTCAAGATCACCGGCCAGTTCCAGCGTGCCGATCCGTCGCGCGTCAGCGGCGCGATCGTCCACTTCGAGCCCGGCGCCCGCAGCGCCTGGCACACGCATCCGGCCGGCCAAACGCTGATCGTAACCGAGGGCGTCGGGTGGACGCAGGTCGAGGGCGGGCCAAAGCTCGAATTTTACGCCGGTGACATTCTGTGGTGCCCCGCAGAGCGCAAGCACTGGCACGGCGCGACACAGCATCAGGCCATGACCCACGTCGCAGTTCAGGAAACCGTCGACGGCAAGGCCGTGACCTGGATGGAGCAGGTGAGCGACGAGCAGTATCTGGCCGGCTCAGCGCACGTGCAGTCGTGATCGCCTCAGCCAAGCATTTGTCCGCCGTCATTGCAGGAGTCTTTATGTCAGCATCCACCGCCGACGCGCAGCAGCCCAATTTGGCCTCGCGCCGCTTCTCGCCTGAGCAGGTGCGCGCTGTCACGCCGGCGCTGGAGCGGTACACGCAGGAACGCCTCTACGGCGACGTTTGGGAGCGTACCGGTCTCAGCCGGCGCGACCGCAGCCTCGTCACCATCGCCGCGCTGATCGCGCGCGGACAGGCGGGCGCACTCACTTATTATGCGGATCAAGCGTTTGAGAACGGCGTCAAGCCGCGCGAGATATCCGAGATGATCACGCACCTCGCTTATTATTCGGGCTGGGGCAGTGCGATGGCGGCGGTGGGGCCCGTGGGCGAGGTCTTCGCCAAGCGCGCGATCAGCAAGGACCAGTTGCCGGCTCAGACGCCGTCCCCGCTGCCCCTGGACGAGGCAACAGAGGTGCCGCGCGCGAAAGCGGTCGGCGATCAGTTCGGGGCCGTCGCCCCGGCTTTGGTCGACTACACGACCGACTATCTGTTCAAGGATCTGTAGCTGCGCCCGGATCTCGCGCCACGGGACCGCACCCACATCACGGTCGCGGCGCTGATCGCCTCGGGCCAAGTTGCGCAGATCGGTTTCCACCTCAACCGCGCGATGGACAACGGCCTGACCGAGCAACAGGCATCCGAGGTAATCACGCACCTTGCCTTCTACGCAGGCTGGCCCAACGCGATGTCGGCGCTGCCGGTCGCCAAGGAAGTGTTCGCCAAGCGGGCGCAGGTCGGTGGGGCGAAGTGACGATGCTGGCGTGCGACCGTCTTCGATGTCAGCTTGATGGCGTTGTGAAGTGCGCACGCCACAATCGTTGATGCGTACCAAGCTGCAGGGGAGCACATGCGATGAGGAAGATCCTGATGGCCATATCCGCTACGATCCTGTCGCTTTCCGCCACCGACGCGATCGCCGCCAGCGCGCCGCTGATGGTTCGGATCGCCGAGATCGAAATCGATCCCAACCAACTCGCCGCATACAAAACCCTTTTGGCCGAAGAGCAGGAGGCGTCGGTGCGGCTCGAGCCCGGAGTGCTGATGCTACATTCGGTCGCGATTGCTGCTCAACCGACCCAGATCCGCTTGCTCGAGGTCTACGCGGATCGAGCCGCCTATGAAGCCCACATCAGGTCGCCGCATTTCATGAAGTACAAAACGTCCACCGAACGAATGGTGAAGTCGCTGAAGCTGATAGAGACGATGCCGATCCTGCTATGCGCCAAGGCTGTAACTCAGGCGGACGTGCCAACCGCCGCCTGCCGCTGAAGGCGCTCCACCCTTTACAGCGGCTGCAACGTGCGCCTGAACGAACGTCTGAAGCTGGTGATTGAGCGGGACGCCCCGAGTGTCCGCTTGTGGGTCTTGCTGTCAAAACCCTGTGTCAGGCCTGTGCCTCAGACACATAGCGGCGTAGCACGCGGTTGATCTCAGTCTGATATCCATGATCCCGCGCGTGTTCTTTGAACCAGGCCACCACATCGGCATCAAGGCGAAGTGTAACCGGCTTCTTGATCGGCCGGTACAGACCGGACTGACGAGCGTGCAGCCAAGCTTCGGGCAAGGCCTCCGGAATGTCGTTCGTATCGATCTGATCGTCTGGTAGCGCGGCCAGCTTGTTGAGCTGATCTTGTAATTCGGGGCTAAGCGCCTTCTTGCTCATAGCGGTACCTTTCCTGCTTTGTCGCCTTGCGTTCGCTGATTATGCGTATGCGATCCTCGTTACCGCCATCGGGATAGCCATGGACGACGACGAGCACGACAATCGGTCCCACCAGGCCCAGTGCATGCCATCGTTGTTCAGCGCCCTCGACGCGATCGGGGATAATGACATGAAGAGGGTCGTTCCAAACCTCCTTGGCCAGCTCGAATGACACACCATGCTTGGCGAGGTTGAATAAGGCTTTCCGGTCATCCCATTCGAACGACACTCCAACTCCTGTGTTTACGATATTGTATGTACAGCCAAGTTGCAGCAGTCGCAAGCCGGAGCAGGCTTCGGCGCTGCCTTGCGGCTCAGCAACGCCAGTGGTCAGAAGTTTGCGTACAGTGACCTGCTGTCATCGAGCATGCTGATCGGGGTGGGTCCGATCCAGTCGGCACCCAGCAGCGGGTAGGGTCCGTGGAACAGGTCGCCCATCGCGCGTCGGTAGTGCGCGTTCATCCACCGCCGGCGACGGTGCTCGGGACCGTCATGGATCATGTGGCAGCGCTGACATAACGCCGCAAGCTGATCGAGCGCGCTGTCGCTGGGATCGTGGTTCAGGTGCGCACAGGCGAGTACCACCGAGGTCCAGCGTCCTTCTAGCAGGATGTTCTCGTTCGGACGCCGTGTGCGCCGCCCCTTGCCGTTGCGCCAGTATCTCCGGCTGCGATCCCACCAGCGGCCGTCACCGAGGTGGAACACCTTCTGCTTATGCGGCCGTCCACAATGCTCGCAGCATCCCCCTGCGCGTACGAAGCGGACATGGTACGAAATCTGTGGCCAGTCGATCGGATAGAGGAACACGTGCTCGAGGCGGATCGGCATCAGGCTTCCGATCGCAGTGCGTTAGGACGCGGCATACCCGGTTTGCGCCGCGGCGGTCAGCGCGCGGTAGAGCGTGGCATGATGACATTTGAGCAGCTTGGCGGCTTCACGCACCGATGTGCCTTCACTCACCAGCCGTTCGCCTAGTGCAATCTGGTCGGCAGTTAACTTGGGCGGGCGGCCGAAGCGCACTCCTCTCGCCTTCGCCGCCATCCGACCGCTACTGGTGCGCTGGTGGATCAGCTCACGCTCAAACTCGGCGATGCCAGCGAACACGGTCAACACCATGCGGCCCGCAGGCGAGGTCGTATCCGCCCAGGGTTCGGCCAGCGAGCGCAAACCGGAGCCGACCTCCTTCAGTTTCTCGGCAATATCGAGCAGGTCGCGGGTCGAGCGTGCCAGCCGGTCAAGCCGCGTCACCACTACCGTGTCTTCGTCACGCAGTTGCTCGATCATCTTGGCAAGCTGGGGCCGATCACGCTTTGCGCCCGAAATCTTTTCCTCGAACGTCCGTTTGCATCCGGCCTCCTTCAACGCAGCGCGTTGCAGCCGGAGATCCTGGTCATCGGTGGACACACGGGCGTAGCCAATCAACATGTCGCATAACTGTACCGAATTCAAGTATTATGCAACTGACTTTTGCGACAACGCTAAACGAGAGAAAACAGATTTTAGGAACGCTGTCGCAAAACTTAGGACTTCCGCGACAACGCCGCGGAAGTCCTGTGTGGTACAGGCTTCAGGTGCCTCGCTTAAATGGTGATCTCGCCCTCATCGCTAGCATCCCAGTAGCGGATCGCCTTTGCATCGATACGGATCATCACGACACCGGGTGTGTCGATGCCCTCGGGAAAGTACCGATCGAGATCCTTGGTCCAATGATCGGCGAACGCGGCTTTGTCCTCGATCAGCGCAGCGGTGCCTTCGACAGTTACAAACAGCGGGGGACCGCCAAGCATACCGACTGCACCGGTATAGCTAAGCGTGACGTGCGGATCGGCGCGCAGGTCGGCAATTTTTCGCGAGTTTTGGTAGGCGAAAAAGTAGCTGTCGCCTCGATATTCGACATCGCCGTTGTTGCTCATTGGGCGGGCTGTCAAGGTGCCGTTGGGTGAGCGAGTGGCCATCATCGTGAAGTCCAACTTTGCCATCTTTTTTGACAGGTCGTGTAGGCTGAGGTCCGACATTGTGTTGCTCCTTCAACGTGGGCCCATGAAGTATGCCCGAGCGGTTGCAACCAACGTAACGACATATCGGTCGCGCGAGCCAATGCGACCACCGGCACACGTCGCCAGAACTCGATACTTTTATGACTTTGCCGCTTTCCAGTTTCTCCGTCATCGTTCAGCTGTTTTGGGAAAAGCCAATCGGGCACAGGTTTTGGGAAATGGCCAGGCTGATGCAGTAGCTCGGCCCCCATGCCCGTTCGCCTGTCCCAATCGCGGTTCCTTTCGGGAGCGCCGACTCAGCCACCAGTTTGCAAGGACTAAGCGAAGTGCTTTGTCTGCTAGCTTACAGAAACTGCCGGCCATTTTGCGGGTTGATGGAAGGTGGCATTATTCTTTACTCATATCATGACAGCAAACGGCGTGATTGCCGATCCTGAAGGGCAGCACTTTAACACGCTGGAGGATGCATGTACGGCGACCGAAGTATCAGCAAGGCATCTTATCGCTGATGCAATACGGAACGGTGGGGCCCACGTTGCTCTAGAGTTCCAAATTGAAGACGAGTGCGGGGTCCGGCTCGCCACCGTGCCTGTTGATGCCAAAATCATAGGCGGCAGCTGCATCAGCAACTAAGTAAGCCGGTGCTGCTAAATCATCCTTTTGAAAGGCCCCGGCCTTCTCGATCGCCGGTCCTTTGTGGGTAGATCCCGTGCCTTGGTCCCGCCCCTATCCGGGCGATGACTTGAGGCTGCCAGCCACGATAGCTATCCTCGAAATACCGACGGCTATGCGACGAGACTGACCTCTGAACCTCGGAAATTTGCATGTTTGACCACCAAGCGCACTTGATCGGCGTCTACAAGATCGCGCGATGGTCGACCGATCAAATAGCCCTGGATTGCCGAACATCCCTCGCGTGCCGCAATCCGCAATTGTCCGGGCTCCTCAATCCCTTCCGCGAGCACGGGAATGTGCAACGTCGTTCCCAACGCCACAATCGAGCGCAGAAGCGCGACGGCTTGTTCGTCGCGTTCAATCTCGTCGACGAAGGACTTGTCGAGCTTGATCCTGTCGAACGAAAATGATCGCAGCACGTCGAGCGAGGAGTATCCGACGCCAAAGTCGTCCAGGGCCAAGCCAATGCCCATCGCCTTGAGTTCACGCAACTGATCGAGCGCGTAACGGCGGTCGCGGATGATCGCGCTTTCAGTCAATTCCAGTGCCAGCCGTTCCGCTGGCAGGCCGCTATCATCGAGCGCGCGGCGAACGGTTCCGACCAACCCAGGATCGGACAGGTGCAATGGCGACAGGTTGACCGCGATCACGTGCCGGTTCGGCCAAAGCGCGGCCTCGAAGCAGGCCTGGGCGATGATCCAGTTGCTCAGCGGAATGATCGCGCCGATTTCCTCAGCGAGCGGGATGAAAATTACAGGAGAAATCAGTCCGCGGGACGGATGCCGCCATCGCACCAGCACCTCGTAGCCGCTGATCTCCCCAGTCGTGACCGAAGCCTGAACCTGATAGTGCAGCTCGAAGTCACCCTTGGCGACGGCGTTGCGAAGCTCGTTGGCCAATTCGCGCCGATCCCGCGCGGCTTCATCCATAGTAGGGTCGTAAAAGCATGGGGTAGCCGAATGCGCGCCTTTGGCGCGGTACATCGCGAGGTCGGCTCGGGCGAGGAGCGTGTCGGCGTCGGTGCCATCCTGCGGTGCCAAGGCGATACCGATGTTGGCACCGACTGAGGCGGAAAATCTCTCAAAGGTGAATGGTTCGGTGAAGACCTTGCCGACACGTTCCAGAAAGCTGTCGACCTCGGCCTGCTCCGTATAGGAAACGAGCGCTGCGAACTCATCGCCGCCAAGCCTTGCAATGCATTCGCCAGGAAGAAGCGCATCGCTCATACGTGCGGCAAGCGCCATCAGGAGCTGATCCCCGGCTTGGTGACCGTAGGTGTCGTTGACGTTCTTGAAGCGCGACAGATCGAGCATGACGACCGCAAGGTGGGGTGTTCCACCCTTTCGCTCCCGCCGGATCGCCAGTTCTTCGTTGAAGCACAAACGGTTTGGCAGGTCGGTCAGGCCATCATGAAGCGCCATGCGCCGCATCCGCCGATAGGCTTCGCTCTGCGTTTCGCCATCGATAAGCGCACTGACCGCAGCGCAGCCGATGAACAGCAGCCCGGCACAGGCCGTGCCGAGGGCGAGCTGGGTCATTGTGGCATCGGAGAGCCCAAGTTCCGGTCTCAGAACCAGAACGCTGATCCTCATCGCCGCCATGCCGGTGAAGTGCAGCGCCGCGACCGCAAGCCCGAGCAGCAGTCCTCCGATGACACGGCGGGCGGTGCGGTTGCTGCGGAAAACGTGAAAGGCTGCGGCAGAGAGCACCGACGACAACAGGACAGACGCAACCACATAGAACCATCGCCATTCGACGATACCGTCGATCCGGTAAGCCATCATCCCGACATAGTGCATGGTAGAAATGGCGACGCCGACGATAGCACCACCGATGAGCACGAACGAACGCGAGCGTCGTGCCGCCAAGGCCAATCCCGGTGCGGCAAGCAGGATTGCAATACCGAGCGAACCGAGAGTGAGGACCGGATCGAGCCTGACCGGCACGCCAGCCTGAAACCCCATCATCGCGACGAAATGCGTGCACCAGACCATCGTGCCTGTACCCACCGAACACAGTGCGATCCATCCGGCGCGGCTTTTCCCGCGCGATGCGAGAATACGCCCGAAGAGCTGTCCGGTCGCGGCAGAGCCGATCAGAGCGACAATGATCGCCACCGCCACAAGGCGGAGATCATGCTCCTGCACGATGCAAGTGACAACTTCCATCATGCGGCCAGACTACCCTTGATATGAGCATTCCGTTCGATTGCCTGAGTCGCCTGTCGCGCCAGACCGGTCAAATACGCTTTCTGATCCCGGGAAGCAGGTCCGCGCGGTTGTGTGTCCAGCACGCACAAAGCTCCAATGTCAGTACCGTCTATGAGCGTCAGGGGTGCTCCGATGTAATAGCGGATGTGTGGCTTACCGGTGACAATCAGCAGCGTGGCAAACAGCGGATCGGCGTGCGCGTCACAGACTTCAAGCAGTTCCTTACGATCAACGGCATGCGTGCAAAATCCGTTTTCACGAGGCGCGCATTGCATATCAAGGCCTGTCGAGGCCTTTACCCACAAGGTGTCGTCGTGGAGAAGCGTCAGAAGCGAGATTGGCGCATCGAAGGCAATGGCTGCCTTGTGGACGAAGCTGTTAAAGCCTGGCTCGGCAAGATTGTCCAGGGCACCAGTTCTTTGTACGGCTCGTGACCGGTTACGCTCCCGTAACATTTTCCAGAACATCGATACCCACCACGCAACTTTGGATTTTCCCTCATATTTCGAAATAGCTTACGAAAGGTTTGCACCGCTGCGGACCGTTTCTCTGCACGCGAGAAGCGGCTAAGCACCGGCCATAGCGCGAACAACGGGCAAGATATGAGCCAGGCACCAACAATCTCGACCGGTAATACCGGTCTCGATACGATCCTGACCGGCGGTCTGCCGGCCAACCGTCTTTACCTGCTTGAAGGCACACCGGGGTCCGGCAAGACGACGCTCGCGCTCCAGTTCCTGCGCGAAGGCGTGCGGCAGGGCGAAAAGGCGCTGTACATCACCCTGTCGGAAACCCGCGAAGAGCTGGCCGTGGTCGCATCCTCGCACGGCTGGAGCATCGACGATTTTGACGTGTTCGAGTTCAGCGCTGCCTCGGAAATTCTGGGCGGCGGGAGCGAGCAGTCGGTGCTTCACCCCTGGGAGATGGAGCTGAGCGAGACCGTCCAGCTTATTCAGGCCGAGGTCGAGCGCGTGCAACCACGGCGGGTGGTGTTCGACAGCCTGTCGGAGATGCGGCTGCTGGCACAGGATCCGCTGCGTTATCGCCGCCAAGTGCTGGCGCTGAAGCAATTCTTCGCCGGCCGTGATGCTACGGTAATACTCGTCGATGACATGACCGGTAGCGCAACGGGCCACGACAATCACCTTCACAGTCTTGCTCACGGTGTCATCACGTTGGAGCGCCTGACCCTGGACTTCGGCGCGGCCCGGCGAAGGCTCCAGGTACAAAAGCTGCGCGGCGTCGATTTCATCGCCGGTTATCATGATATGACGATCCGCAAGGGGGGCCTCGACATCTACCCACGCCTTATTGCGGCAACCCATCATGCCGAGTTCAGCGGCGAGGTGACGCCGAGCGGTGTGGTCGAGCTCGACAATCTGCTCGGCGGTGGCCCTATGCGCGGCACCAGCGTCCTGGTGACGGGACCGGCGGGTTCCGGGAAGACGACGATCTCGCTGCAATATATCGATTCCGCGTGTCGGCGTGGTGAGAAGTGCACGATCTACGAATTCGATGAGCGGGTGGGCACGCTGATGGCGCGGGCACGCGCTTTCAATCTCGGTTTGCAGAACCATGTCGATAACGGCTGCCTTGTTATCGAGCAGATCGATCCAGCCGAGCTGTCGCCGGGTGAGTTCGCCTCGCGAGTGGTGAGTGAGGTTGAGAACCGCGGCGCCAACATGATCGTCATCGACAGTCTCAACGGGTATATGGCCGCAATGCCGCAGGAGCAGCAGCTCATTTTGCAGATGCATGAGATGCTGTCGTTTTTGAGCCAGAAGGGTGTCGTCACCTTCCTCATCAACCCGCAGCATGGGTTGGTGGGTACGATGGCAACCAACCTCAACATATCCTACGTCGCTGACACGGTGCTGCTGCTGCGCTTTTTTGAAGCCGAAGGTCGCATCCGCAAGGCGATATCGGTCATCAAGAACCGTGGTGGCATGCATGAGGATACCATTCGCGAACTGCGCATCGACCAGCAGGGCGTGCGCGTCGGTGAAGCGCTGTCCGCGTTCAAAGGCGTACTCACCGGCACGCCGGAATACCTCGGCGCCCAGACACCCTTGATGGAAGATCGCTTCGGTGGATCATAAGACGGCGTCGGAAGGTCACCGCGTTCTCGTCTGCGCACCATTTGGCCGGGACGCGCCAAGCATCAAGGCGCTACTCGACGCCGAGGGCTATGATGTCGCGATATGTCCTGATTTGGGTGCTGTTGCAGAACATCTCGACTGGCGTATCGGCGTTCTCCTCCTCACCGAAGAGGCGTTAAAGCAGGGCAATGAGAGCCTGCGCCAGGCATTCCAACAGCAGCCGGCCTGGTCTGACATTCCGACTGTCCTGCTCGCTGCCCAGCGTACCAATCACGCTGCGCGTACGAGACCAATGCCGACTGGTCGGCCCGACAACAGCATCGTGTTGGAACGGCCGCTGGGAAAGGCATCCCTGGTCAGTGCTGTCGCCTCCGCCATGCGGTCGCGTCAGAAGCAGTTCGCCATGCGCGATCGGCAGACCGAACTTGCCGAGAGTGAAAGCCGACTGCGGCTGGCGACCGATGCGGCCGATGTCGGCACCTGGGATCACGATCCGCGTGACGGGACGATCCGGTGGGATGCGCGCTGCAAGGCGTTGTTCGGCATGCCGGCGGATACGGTCGTCGATAACGCGTTGTTCCTCGCGCATATTCACGACGGCGATCGGGCGAATGTCGAGGCGGCCTTGAACGGAGCTGTCGATCCCGCTGGCGATGGCGGCTATGACATCGAGTACCGCACGATCGGAATGACCGATGGCGTCACGCGTTGGGTTGGCGCGCGCGGTGGCAGCTTCTTTGCTGACGGCCAGGCGATCCGCTTCATCGGTACGATCATCGACATCACTGCGCGCAAGGAAACCGAGGACGCGCTCGATCGGCTTAACCGCACGCTGGAGGACAAGGTCGCCGAACGCACGGCCGATCTCGAAGCGGAAATGGCGACGAGGGCGCGTGCCGAGGATGCGCTGCGACAAAGCCAGAAGATGGAGGCTGTAGGACAGCTCACCGGCGGGATCGCTCACGACTTCAACAACATGTTGACCGGTGTCATCGGCGGTCTCGACATCATCAAGCGTCGGATCGCGTCTGGTCGGCTTGATGACTTGGACCGGTTCATGGATGCGGCGTCGGCGTCGGCACAGCGCGCTGCAGCACTGACCCAGCGACTGCTCGCCTTCTCACGGCGGCAATCGCTCGATAGCCATCCGGTCGATGTAAATGCGCTCACGCAATCGCTGGAGGATCTGCTTCGCCGGACGATCCGGGAGAACATCGCTCTTGCCATCGTCTCCAACGAGCAGGTCGGTTTTGCCGTCACCGATGCCAACCAGCTTGAGAATGCGATTTTGAACCTAGTCATCAACGCGCGCGACGCAATGCCCGATGGCGGACAGCTCACGATTGAAACATCGCTCGTCGAGCTCGATGAGGCCTATGCGACCGCCAAGCCCGAGGTTGCGGCCGGGCGATACGTCATGGTTGCTGTGTCCGACACCGGCGTTGGTATGTCGCCTGATCTCGTTGCCAAGGTGTTCGATCCGTTCTTCACCACCAAGCCGATCGGCCAGGGGACCGGCCTCGGCCTGTCGATGGTCTATGGTTTTGCCCGGCAATCGGGTGGGCAGGTTCGCATCCATAGCCGTCCAGGTGAGGGAACCTCCGTCAAGCTCTACCTGCCGGCCGGCGAAGCGCCGGAAGGTAGCGATACGCTGGCTGCGTTGCGGGTTCAGGAAGGTGAAGGTCAGACGGTTTTGCTGGTCGAGGACGATGACTCTGTCCGTGTCCTCATCCACGAAGTGCTGAGCGAGCTGGCCTACCGCACGATCCTTGCCAAAGACGCCAACGAGGCGATCCCGGTACTTGCGTCTGACCGCACAATCGACCTTCTGGTATCGGACGTTGGTCTGCCGGGTATGAATGGTCGGCAGCTAGCTGAGATCGCGCGTACCCACAGGCCCGAACTGCCGGTGCTCTTTGTGACCGGCTATGCCGAAAACGCCGCCATCCGCGCCGGTTTCCTGGGCACCAACATGGACATGATAACCAAGCCGTTTGCCCTTGATGCGCTGGGAGCGAAGATAACCGCGATGCTTGGCGGATAGGTCCATTGCAAGCGGTGTCGGCGGTTCCTCAGTTATCTTTCAACGGATTTTAAACGACAACTGACGCTCCCAAAATGTCCATCCGACAGTTAGGCAAAGCCGCTGTTTTCTCTCTTCTCGTTCCCTTTTGGGAAAGGTGTCGGGGTGCAAGCGCAGCGGTGTCGCAAAAGACGGGATATACGCGACGTCCGAAACTTAGAACATTCGCGACACGAGGGAGCCGAGTTTTGGGGATCTGCCACATGCATGCCATTGGTGGTGCGATGATCTCATGCTATAAATACGGATGAAGCGGGAGACGGAGCAAAACGCGGGCGCAATGAAGCGTCTCACGCAGATAGAGTTGTCGATCATAGAACTCGAAGACGATAGCCTACTGGATTTTGCCGACATTTTTAGTGGGAAGCTGGAGACAGCTATCGCGCACGCGCGCTCGAGCACGTCTTCGGCACTCTCAAGGACCGGGTGGGGCAAAGCCTTTTCAAGGCGCGAACACTGAGGAACGTCGGAACCGAGTTGAGCCTCCAGATCCTCGCATACAACACTAAGCGCGCCATCGCTCTGGTCGGTGTGCCGGGACTGATAGCAGCGATGCAGACCTTAACACTGCGTTCGCGCGCGTCTCAATCAGCGACGCTTCGTCACCGTTCTTACGCAACCCCCACCCAAGTCGGACGTCCGTGATGCAAAGCTAAAGTTTTGCGTCACGCCTCGGTTATCGGTCTTTAAGCTAATAACTCCCCTTCTAGTTGCCCGATCGTAAAGGGCTTGCAGAGATACCGTATACCTTCTGGCAGCCCATTCGGTTTCGGATTACCGGACATCAGCACAACGGTCGCCGGCATCTGCAACGGATTGCTGGCGATAAATTGAACGCCTGACACGCCAGTGCCTAGGTCATCATCACAAAGCAGCATATCGATATCGCCGTCAGCAAGCGGCGCCTGTGCAGCGTCGATCGAAGCTGCTTCAATCACGGACAGGCCTAGTTCGCGCGCAAGGCTCGCTATCATCTGACGGACTAGCGCGTTGTCATCTACGATCAACAGTTTGCCACTAGCCATGCTCACCATCCTAGGTTCAGTATGTATTTTAGAAAACGTTGGGAACTCAGACGATGTCTTGTGACCGTTGGGTTATCCTCGTCGTCGATGACGAGGAAAGGATACGAACGTTGATCGGGGATCAACTCGAGACCGTGGGCTACAAGGTAATCCTGGCAGCCAGCGGCGATGACGCATTCAAGATCGTGCAAGGCGTGACTCGCATTGACCTTATTGTAACAGACGTCAGAATGCCTGGAGCTATAAATGGTTTCGACTTAGTTCGAAAAGCGCTCGCCGACCGCCCCCACCTTCGGACGATTATCATTTCAGGCTACACTGGGGAAAGCATCCAGCGCACTGGTCTTGCAGACCGCTTTCTACAGAAACCGTTCACGTTACAGACTCTGGAAAACGAAGTCCGAAGTCTTTTAGCCGCTTAGCAATCCGAAGTTGCCATTCAACACTTAGCCGACGGCCTGGTTTTAAACCCTTTCTACATGACCGCGCCTTATGGGTGTCTTGAGAGGAAATCGTCGTTGCACATCATTATTAAACACGAAAAATTGCGCATGATCGAAGTGAAGCTCGTGGGCTTGTGCTCGATGGACGAATTTGGCGCGTTTGTGAGCGAACTTCGAGCGACGATAGCCAGTTTTCCGGTCGGCGATCAGCCGCCCACCACCCTTTACGACTTTACCGACGCGACAATTCAGACCCAAGAAGTTGTCGCGGCCATGAAAGCTTTGGCGGAACATCCTGCTATGATTCACCGGCGTGTCGCGATGTATACCGACGGAGTCTTGGCCCGCCGGCAAGCGCTGCGTATCTCTGAGAACCGCTCTAACATGTGCGTTTTCAAAGGACGTGCGGCCGCTCTCGAATGGTTGACGGCGGATTCCCTGATGCCATCCTAAGCTAAGATTGATGATGAGACCGGAGAGAATAGTTTCGGGCCGCTGCCGACGTGGATCCGCAGCAGCCCTGGCCGCCATGTTGCTTGGGGGAAATATGGCGGTTGGGACGTCCATAGGCCTGAGGCGGATCGATGCCAACGTAGGAGCCTTTCCGTCTGCCGACTCACCCAAACGCGTTAGACTAAAGTAGGGTTGTAAATGATTAGTCAGTAGCGCTTATATCGCTTCCCCCTAGCGGCGGAAATAAACCAATGGCTCAGATACATTACCCTGATGGGCGGTTAGTCAGCTTAGAAGATAACGTCGTTACATCCATTGAGCCCGCCCGCAATGGAGGTACGTTAATCTGGATTGGATCGGAAGATGAATCGATAGCAATTCATGCTCGTGAGGATTGCGCGATGGTGCGTGCGGCACTCCGCGAAACGCAGCCAACCCTTTGCTGAATGCTCGCAGGAGCTTTTCAAAAGCTTGATGACAGGGCGAAACGGCGGCCCTTATTTTTGATAAGGTCAGCAGCACGTTCAAGTTCGTTCGTATACGTTTTAAGCGCCTTTGCAGAACGCTCGTCGAACAGCTGATCAGCCATCCGCCTCGTTCTGTTGATCTCTATTTCAATCTCAAATTTGTTGAGCATTGGGAATCTCCAGCCCCCGCTTCGACCTTTAGATCTTTTCAGAAAATGGTTAATAATCTGTGAAGCCGCGGTGGCAAAAATGAGATAGCGTAAGCTACAAAGCGTTCGCGGTCGCACCTCCTTGCAGGGCGACATGAAAGAATCATTTCTCCCCAATCGTCACGCTTGTGCGCAGTTCTCTTGCCGGTTTAAAGTGGAGCGCGCGCCGCAGAGCGAACTTGGCCGAAAGCCGACCGGCCACTTTTGGGCGCCGAAGCGGACGGACCGGAAGCGCCTAGTTGCGGACATTCCGTTGCGCCGGTGGATCGTAACTAGCCGCGTCGTTCGAACACGTAGTCGCGGCTATCATCCAAGCCAATCACGTGAAGCGATGCCGGCTTTCCGATGGCTGGCAACGCAGTGCTGTCCCTGTTGAAATGCACGAACACGTAGTTTCCGCCGAACTCGACAGCTCCGTGACGAACACCAATACCAGCGGCAACGGTAATCTGATGCCCGAACTTGCTCTCCGAGACGACGTAATTTGTTTCCCTGTTAGCTGTGGTGATTTTTCCATCACGCAAAAGCAGGCGGGCGCAACAAGCGTTGATGTAGGTGCCGTTCGCCCAGGACTGCGACGGTAGTATCTGCCGGGGCGAAACGGCGTAGATCAGCCCGAAAACAAAAAGCATCCCGGGAATTAGGATCAGACTGCTCCACCCCACCAAAGATGAGCGCATCGCTTCGTCAGCTGCTCTGCCAGAAGACGCCATACACATACGATGACGGAAATTATCGGACGGAGCAATGCCTGGTTTCCACCACCTATCGCCGTTCAAACCCTTTGCGGGCGTCCAAGGCGTCCGAAAGCCGACCGGCATCTATCGTGTGGGAAAGCTGCCAGTTCGCAAGCACCCAATTCCAGTCGTACAGGCACGCGCCCTTTTCCTAGAAATTGGATTCTTTTTGGACTTATGATCCGGCTTGCCGTCTATCCAGTAAGATGCGTTCGACATGAGCTTGAACCGGCTTAAGGTCCGTCATGAAAAGATGTTAGCTCTTGACGAATCCAGATATGGACCTGATCGTCTGGAATTGGTCCTAACTGAACGTATTATGCTTTCGCCGCCCGCCAAATGAAGATACAAGCGAAATTATAATTCGTATGTCGAAGGTTGGTCTACGATGGGTATAATCCGGATAATTTTCGTTGAGGATGAACCGGACATACGCTCGATCGTCGAAATGGCGATGGGCCTCGACGACAATATATATTATAAGAGTTTTGAAGATGGTCCATCGGCATTAAGGTTTGTCTCTGAAACCCAGCAATGCTTTGATATGGCGTTATTAAATTTTAAACTTCCATTTATGACGGAAATCGAGTTGCATAGGCAACTACGTTTAATACCAATATTAAGAAATATTGTAACGGCTCTGGTAACTGCTCACGTGTCTGAAGACATAACTGGTTATAAAGATCTCGGCATCAGCGGATATATATTGAAGCCGTTCGATCCGATATTGTTAGCGAAGCGGCTGCGAGATATTTATAAAGAAGGTCGAGCAACTTAAAGCAGGCGAATACGTGTCTGGAGTTTGGAAACTGGGAAAGGCGCGAATGGCCAATTATTGGTCAACACGTCTTGCGCCGACGTGGTGGTGCGCGAAAATTTGGTAGCTTATCGCCGGTCTCTTTAGAGAGACTGGAAAGGTCGCGCCGGCGACATCCCTTTAAAATGGTTCGCGGACAGCGCCTACAGCGCCGCGCGGCGTTCATCAAACGATCGTAAGTTGCCGGTGCTTGGTTTCCGGGGAGATCCACATTCGACCTTTCATGTAACCTATCCCACCCCCCCAATCCGGACATTCGTTAACCTGAATGTTTTGAAGCTTGAGCCCCTTCTGGGGCAACCCGTCCTCGCCTCCGGAGTTACGAAGTCCCAGACCCAAGGAGATACGTGATGGCCTCGCCCCCCACCAAGACTGATGAGAGCAACGCCGTCAAAATCGCACGCGGTCTTGTGGCAGGGGTGATCGCTGGCGCCGTTGCGTCCTTTGCGATGGACCGTTTCCAGGCGGCGGCATCTCCGCTACTGCCGTCGGGCGGGGGCAATTCGGAACCGGCAACCGAAAAAGCGGCGGACGCCATCACGACGGGCATCACGGGCCATACGATCCCTGATGCAGACAAACCTCTTGCTGGGCAGGCGGTCCATTATGCGGTCGGGATCGCTTTAGGTGCTGCTTATGGTATCGCCGCGGAGTTCCGACCTTCGGTTACCTTGGGCTTTGGTACGGCGTTCGGGCTTGGCACCGCGACCATATTGGACGAAGTCGCGGTCCCCGTTACGGGGCTTGGCAGCCCTCCGTGGGAAGCGGGGATCGCGAGCAACCTCTATTCCTATGCCTCTCATCTCGTCTTTGGCGGCGTGAGCGAAATCGTGCGCCAGCAGGTCGCTAGCACGCTGACGCCGCAGCAAGTCGGCTAAGCCCTTTTCACGAGGGGCATCGACGACTTACTTGTAGACATTCAAGCGCCCTTCTTTGCCTGCCACTTGCGCTACTGCATCAGCAGGTGTGCGGTTTTAGGCGCTTTTTGACTGATGCGATACCAGTGAGGTTCGCATTACGACGACGCTGATGCCGTTCCCATCTTCAATGGATGATGGCGAACCTCACCTTTGCGGTCAGGTCCAAAACAACAATTCCATCCCAGACGGGAGCATTGCCAAGCACGCCGACGGTCTGCACGGGCCAGTCGGCGAAGCCGGTTGGCTGAGCAGGATTGGTGAAGATAGTAATACGACAGAGAGGGGCCTTGCCGATTGAAACCAGGCCTGTGGAAGGTGCACCTGGGATAAAAAGCGGCTTACCCCAAGCACTGCCCTGACAGTTTGTCGGCGCGCCTTCGGTGGTCACGCGGTTGGTCAGTGTGCACCAGGTCGCTAAGTCGACGTTGAGCGGTAATTCGCTAGACCCGGTATCGAACACAAAGGCGTCGCTGGTGGGCAGACGCGCCTGGGCGACATGCCATGCTCATGGAGACTGGATCGATTGGCGTTGATGATGACGTAGTCTGGCGAGATTTTGTCGCAATCGGGCGAACTCCTACACCCGCGTGCCCGGATGTGTGACGTTCAGAGCCCCGTTTCCACAATGTCGATTCCTGAGATCGGCAAACCATCTCGGTTGTCACTGCTTAGAAGGGGGGCGACCAAAAGCCTGATTGCGGGCTACCGTGAATCTGTGTCCAAATAATGCACAGGTGCTGGGTTTGGTGGAATTACGACAAAGGCCGCCGATCCTGCTGGATCGACGGCCCATGTGTAACTCTGGCTGACGGTTCAGGCGTAGGTCGTTTGGATAGCCGGCTTACGATGGCTGCGCACGCCGGCGCCAACCATACCGAAGCCGAGCAGCATCATTGCCCAGGTCGCCGGTTCCGGCACAGACGGGACGATGACCGGGATCAACGAGACATTACCGTTGAGCGAAAATGGGCTGGTAGTCGCGTTGGGGGTGAAGTTCTCGACACGGAAGGTGCCGCCGGTGGCCGAGGCAGCACTTGTCGCAACGATGCGGAAGAAAATGCTAGACGCGCCGGTCAGTGGCGCGAAGTTCAGGATGCGGCTCGTATCCGAAGTGCCTTGGGTAAAGTTTGCGAGTTGCGTGAATGCGCCGCCATCGACCGCAGCGAAGACGGCCATGTTGCTTGGACCGGTGTTGGAACGAACGGACGCGAACGCGAGTTGATTGACCACCGCGCTATAACCGGAGGTGACGTTGAAACCGAAGTTCAAATAGTCATTCGGATTGGCCGCAAACGCGCCCCAACCAGACGAATTGAACCCGTCCGTAGCACTGACCGGCGTCAGTCCGCCGCCTCGAGTGAAGTTTACGCCGATAAGGTTCGCCGCGACGAACGATGGCGCTTCGGTTGCGGTAATTCCCGAATTGTCGCTGAAGTTATACTGGAGCAGCGATGCCGCGCAAGCGGGGTTGGCAATGGCGAGTAGGCCGAGTGTGGTCGCGCCAGCGAGGGCAGATTTGATAAGTTTCGCAAACTTCATATCCAGCAACATTCTTCTTCCCCTTATGTGATTGGCGAGGGCCATCTCCCACTGCGCTGCGAAATATAGGAGAGTTGTGACAACGCTTTGACAGGAAACGAAAAATTAACGTTCGTCAAAAATACGGTCGAGACCATGCTGCGTACACGAGTAACAGTCCTGATACGCCTACCGCCAACGTTACTTCCATCCTCTATTTGAAGCGCGAACCCATTGACCCGGCGTGGTGATGGCGTCCGCTTTTAAGAACCGCTATCTGCAGCATGAACGTCAACAACTGGGCGAGAGTGACTGGCAAAGAGCCAACCTAATTCGGGTTTTGGACGCTTCAGGAACGCCTGACAATCAACTCGAAAGTTTGTGATATTCAGGGTGAGTTTACGATTTCATCGCTACCCCCCCACTTTTGAAAGGAAATCCAAATTGACTGATGAAACTACGAACACTGTTGAGCTCGCGGCCGAATTGACGATGGCATGGCTGTCCAACCCGAATACGCGCACGTCGGCGGAGGATGTCCCGGCATTCTTGAGGTCGATGCATGACGCAGTGATCGGTCTTTCAACTGCGTTGACAGCAGCTACCGCTGAGGAAGCTGCTCCTGAATTTACTAGTGCGGTCACTGCGCGGAAGTCGCTTGCAAATCCGGATGTCATTATCTCGATGATCGACGGAAAGCCCTACAAGACGCTCACGCGGCATCTCTCTACCAACGGCCTGACGCCCGCTGAATATCGTGCGCGATATGGTTTGAAGGCCGATTATCCCATGACCGCACCGTCCTACTCGGCAATGCGTCGTGATATGGCGAAGAAGATTGGTCTGGGCAGAAAGCCGGGACAGAAAGCTTCTGCCAAGTCCGAGGCGCCCGCATCGACCACGAAGCGTGGTCGGGGCCCCAAGGTAGCCGAGCCTGCTTAAGGTGACAGGCGGCGAGCATGGCAGTCATGTTCGCCGCCACTAGGCTCTGTCCTGACGTAGATAATCGTCCGCTATCGGGCGTTTCCAGACCGGCAGCTTTGCCGCTTGAAAGCTGCGAGTCAGCTTCGCGCAACAGCCGGCGCGCCGGCCATGCCTACCAGCATGCCGCAAAAATTCCGGAGCATTGTTGTGCGTGATAGGTAGGACTAATGTTTAAATCACCTTGGCACTGGATGCGAATGGCGCTGAGCCGCTTTGCTGATTTTCGAGGCCGCTCTTCTCGACCTGAGTTCCTGTGGTCGCTGATTGGCCTGCTAGGGATATGGTATGTATCTCGAACGATCTTGAGCTTGGTCACAGTTGCCCCCTCGTCCTTCATTGCTTTCCTTCCTCGGGCGGTGATCGAAGTTCCGGCGCTGGCGGTTCTGGTAAGGCGGTTGCATGACCTGAATCTATCGGGCTGGTGGCCAATCCCCCCGCTCCTACTGCTGGGGCCGGTCGCATTTATAGTCGCTGATCTCCCAATTCTGCAAAGCCCGACACCAATAGCGGTTTTGTCGTTCGGGTTCATGGTCTGGGTGGCAACAATGCCCGTCGTGATGGTCTTGTCACTGTTCTGGACGGGTAGACAGGGTGTTCCCGGACCTAACCGCTATGGGTCTGAACCTCAATAATCGTAGCGCACTGCCCGTGGACCGGAACGACGTTGTTGCCGGTGGAGTTCATGGCAAACTTCCACCGCCGGTCAGGGAAGAGGTGGCTGCCCGTACTGCCTGCGACGCGGCAACGCGTTGAGGTTGCTGGCGTGGTTGTCTTCGTCCCCGAGAAGGCGGACCTACAAGCCATGCTCACCGCTTTCGGGCGGGCCGACGGACCTACAGCGCGCAAAAAGCCTCGCGGCTGTGGCGTAGAGGCTTTCCCGTTTCTCGATCCTTTTCGGGAACGGCAGCTATCGCCAACTACCTCCTGAAAGCTGCCGGTCCGTTCCCCACCATCTATTGCTGTTTAGACCCTTCGCGGGCGTCCATCGTGCCTCAAAGCCGACCGTCAGCTATCGGGCGGGAAAGCTGCCAGTCCGCAAGCGCCCAATAGCGGATGTCCGTGAGCTCAGACGTTGTTCCATCCGTCGTTGCGGTTCGAGAAGAGGCGAGCGATAATGTTGCAAGAACCCACGTCGGAGTTGCGCAGCTATGGCGGATGCACCGGTTAAAGGCCCCTCATCCTACTTCCCCTCCATCGAGAAGAAGTATGGTCGCTCGATCGCTGAATGGCAGGCGTTGGTGCGCCAGAACCTCCCGGGGAAGCACATGGATCTGGTTAGCATGCTGAAAACCGACCATGGGATGGGTCATGGTCACGCGAACGCCTTGGTCGCGCACACCTTGGCAACAGCCAAGAACTAACCACCCAAACAGTCTGTATAGCTCCCCTGCCGGGTCGTTTGTACAAACGTCCTCTGATGCGGACCGTCAGAGACACTGAGATCGACGACCAAGGAAATGTTTATAATACGCACAGCGACCCGTGAGCCAGAATTAGACCAAAGTCGTATGCCAGCAGCAGTTTAGGAGCGATTTTAACGAAATTGATTAAACGCTTTTCGCACATATATTTCGTATAAGGCATTGTGCGTATTGCATCTGGTCTTCCTCCTCGAGTGATATCGAGTGGTTCAAGCTCTGTCAGAGCGAACGTTCCGCGCGCCGTTTCAGATGACGTAACGAGTTCAGATAACGTAAAAGCCCGCAAAAACTTGTCGGGCAACAAATTTAGCGACGGGGCGCTATCGATCGATGCTCAGCTGCCAGTTAGGCAGACCTATGAAGTTGACCAGCAGGTATTCGTAGCTGGAAGGCTTCAGACTGTTGTGACTTCATATAACAACGGTTCTATGGATGTTTACCAAGAAATAAAGAATCAATCATTCAGCGGTGACAGCAAATTGAATGGAAATGTGACGCTAAAAGATGATTATTATTTCAAAAGCGTACGAGGTAATTTTATCGACAGATTAGCGTAACATCAATCGTAAGAAGCCCAGTCGGTCTGCCGCAAGAAGGGTTTGACGGGATGACGCGCTAGCACCTGTGGCAGTGCTTAATCCGTCGATTCTGGACAGTAGCCACCCCAAGTCCTAAAGCGAGCTAACGACTTTTACCCAATCAGCTGCTTAGCCCCCCTGCCCTGCAAGCTGAACGAGCGGTTGTTTACGTTAATCCCAGCCCAAGAGCAGACGAGCGGCTCTTCACCAAACCCGGTTGTTCCTGATGCAAAATCAAAACTTTCGCATCAGCGCAGTGACATACGGTTACCGGAAGCAATGACTCGATAACGAGCTACTGGTAGTGGAGGGCCATGACGCCAACCTACAGCTTTGAAGTTGACCCGGCCCTCAGTCTGGTCGCCTGTCACATGGCGGGCTTCTACGAGCCCGCGGATGTAGCGGAATTCGCTGCGGCGCGAGATTTGGCGCATCAGCAGCTGCGCTGCGGGCCGAACCAGCATCTCACTTTGATTGATATTCGCGAGATGAAAATTCAATCGCAAGAATCAGTCGCGGCGTTCGAGAAGGTTCTGCACAGCCCTGCGCACTACTCACGGCGAATTGCGATCGTCGTCACAAAATCTCTATCTAAAATGCAGGTTCAGCGCGCGGCGCGCGATCGTCCGGTTCAGTATTTTGAGGACGACGTTTCTGCTGCCCGTCTTTGGCTTCTGGAGCCGCCCTCACATCCCTGATGCAAAAATCACGGGTTTTGCATCGGCTAACCAGTGGCAAAGAACCGTGCGATCCGCATATGCAAAACTCTGATGAATCTTACCAAGCACCCAGGCTCGGCTTCACGATAGCAAGGCCCCCGAACCCGTTCGTGTCGCTTTCTGCCAGATCCGGACATGCCGCTGTCGCAAAAGAAGGGATATATGCGGCGTCGAAACCTAGGACATACGCGACGGCCGAACCGCATGCGCCTCACGTCATGTGGTCGAGCACCTGTCGCACTTGATCGGAGGCTGTGGCAGTCATCGACGGAATGGCGTTAACATGGCGTTCGCGCAACTCGCTCGGCGAGTAGCCGAATGCCTTGCGGAAGCTACGCAGCAAGGCGGCTTGATCGCGAAATCCGTAGCGGACGGCAAGATCGTCGAGCGTGCTGGCGTTGAGCGGATTGCACATAGCTCGGTGCACCGCGCGCAGTCGACGCGTTCGATCATAGGCAAGCAGGCCGCCGTCAAATTCGAACAACCGGTACAGCACCGATCGGGAGATACCGAGGGCAGCGGTGATCCCAGCCACCGACAACGTGCCAGGTGGCTGCGTTGCGACATAGGTCTTCGCCGCAGCGAGGAGTGACACTTGTCCGGCATTCTTGCTGACACCTGCAAGCTGAAGAGCGGAGGCTGTAAGATCGCGCAGGATTGTCGCATAAAGCGGCGCGCTGCTTGCAGTCGCTGAAGGAAAAAACCGGATCATGCCGAGTACCGTGTCACGCAGCAACGCAAGCTCGGGGACGGGAGCAAGTGGGCCTTGGAAGCCGAGAGGGCCGACAGCCTCCTCAAGGAAATCCCGCGCGAAATAAAGGATCAAGCACCGGATGCGCGTCGATGTCGCCGTACTGGGCTGCGCATAATCGCGGACGAACGAGACAGGCGCCTCCAGCTCGAACGTCTCGCCACCCGCTTCGAAGGTGATCGCGCCTTCAAGCAACTGGACGATCTGCACGTAATTGAGCTCGACAGCGTTCACCAACGGGAGATTGCGGGTGGCCACGAATGGATCCACCTCGATCAATGCTATCTGCAAAACACCGAGGTTCCATAGATCGCCGCGTGCAAGGAACGACCCTGGTAAACGCTGCTCCAGCCTGGCGCCGACCGAGTGCGCCGCCCAGTACGCGAACTGCTCGGGCTCCGGCAGGGGCGATGTGTCCATGACGATCTTGGAAATCGTCTCGCTGCATTCATCGGACATCGCTCACCTGGAAAAGGGGTTGTAACACGTGTCGTTGCTTATGGACCATCAACTGGCAACTGGGCTCGCAGCTTGGCGCCACGCTAGGGTTGTGGCTTGAGGCGCCGCCGAACCAACACTTCCCCAAACTGCTCCGACGAGCCACCAGCCATATGCATGGGATAAACGTCGGCTTTTCACGCGAGGTTGAGCCATGCCGCTATCACGAGACTCGCGAGTCTCAAGACATACGCAACACACGCGACGTCAGCGTTGTCGCACGACGGGCATGGTCAATGTAGGGGTGACTGCTTTTCAGCCCCTAGTTCTCTTCGAGGCCCCGAACGAGACTAATTGGGACGCCGAGCCTAGCTCAGTGGGATTCTAGGTCGGTTAAGGCTATCCACAGACGATGAACGTTTTGCTAAGGATACCTTAAAGTACCAATCCGGGTACAAAAGGGAAGAGAAACTAACATGCGCAGAATTGTGAAACTCAAGGCAATGTTAGCGATGACTGGTTCTTTGGTCATGTTGCTTGCATCGAGCGGTCAGGCGAAGGCCGCGTCGTATGTTTACGAATTTCACTTTAACGCAGAAGGATCGTATTCTGCCTCGAATATTTCGTACACGAGTGACAAGATCGCTGCAAATACATTGGACTATCTTAGCGGAAGCGTGAATGGCCTGATAATCAATCCGCTGGTATTTAATGGATTCAGCTATAGCGCCGGCTATGGCTTATTTGGTGACGAAGGTAAGGTGGTCAGTTACTTCTTTGCTCCAGATACTGCCATCACAGGAGTGGGATCATATGTAACTACCTATAATGCTAAGCGTGGGATTGGATATCCAGGCGGTGGTACGGCCTATGACAACGGTAGTGGCGTTTTGACCATATCTTTGGCGTCCGCCGTTCCCGAACCCGAGACTTGGGCAATGCTGATGGTCGGCTTTGGAGTAGTTGGAGCGGCAATGCGCGGGAGTCGTCGTTTGTCTGTAAAGTTCGCGTAACTCCGACCTTTTTCAAGGTGAAGACGCCGCTGATTTGTAACCGGCGGCGCCACTTCAAATACGGGTGCATAACTATGACCAAGATGATCGCAAAGCTTTTGGCGTCTACAACTGTGATCGCGGCCGCCGCTGCGACGCCAGCCAGTGCCACCACTCCCGTTGGCGGATATACGTTTGCAGATGACGCTTTTGCGGATGCCGTAGTTATTACGGGGGACGCAACGTTTTCTAGCGGCATTACCCCCGTTTCGGCACTGATCGACAAAGACGTTAACACCTACACCGGCGTAAACGGCACGCTCAGTTTCGCGTTCAACGACAACGTCGTCTTCAACGGCGCGGGTAACGATCTTGTACTGTTTGAACTAGGCAATATTCTGGACGGCTGGAATGTCACGATCAACAGCATCACCCGCGCCTACACGTCCTACTTCACTGGTAGGCAGGGCTCGCAGTACCAGGTCAATGCCGCCGCGATCGACCTGTCGGACTTTGGGCTAGCAAACGGCGCTACTTTGAGCCGTCTGCTTCTCGCGCCCGGCAGTGGCACTTCCACTTCTCTCGTAGGCGCTCTGAACAGCCAATCGGTCACAGCCGCGGTGCCTGAGCCCGCAACCTGGGGCATGATGGTTCTGGGGTTTGGCGCAATGGGCTTCGCGATGCGCCGTCGCCACAAAGTGGCTGTCTCCTACGCCGCTTAACTCCCGGCTCAGTAGGATCGAAAGGAAGCCGCCAGCTGTATGGCTGCTGGCTTTCACTATGGTGAGTTGCTGCCGGTCACCGGTGCGGGCGCTTACCACACCGTCCTCACGTCGCTTATTCCTGGTCGACCCGCGCGTGCGCTGGCCAAAGCGAACCGCTCTGGTGACGGGAGCGAACAAGGGTAGATGAAGTTCGCAATCGCCTAATTACAGTAGTTCGGACAGAAAGCGTCGCGCGTGCTGACGCAGCGCCCCGCAGCGACCGTCGATCGTCTCAGTATCGATCGAAGCGAACTTTTGTGGGCTTTTAGGTAATTTACTTCATCCGGTGCGCGCGTAAGCTCGGTTGACGGCTCGTGTCCCACGCTGCCGGGGGACGTTAACATGAAACTGATCTTACGCGGATTACTTGGTGGCGCATTAGCGCTCAGCGCCACGTCGGCAGGCGCTGCGTTCATCACAGGGCAAATCTCGGTAGCCGGTTATGCCCAAGCGGTAGGCAGCACCGGGATGGGAGCGGCAACCGGCATTACCTTCGCTAATGCCGCTGGAACATCAGTGTCTGGCAGTTCGGGAACGCTCACCAGCTACGGCGCCGGCAGCGGCTCATTTGCCTCGATCGGATCTTGCGCGTCTCTGACAAGCGGCTGTGGCACAATTCAAAACATAAGCAGCTTCGCCAGCCAGGGTACCCTCCAGAACTTTGTTTCGTTTTCAAGCGGCCTTGCTTTTGATTTGGCCAGCGTCTCACAAGTCACCCGCCCCGGAGCGAACCAGTTGTCGTTTACCGCGCTGGGCAATTTGAGGCTTGCGGGCTTCGATCCGACACCCGGACGTTTCTTCTTTTCGGCTCAGGGCGATAACATCACCAGCTTTAGCAGTGCATTGTTGGCCGATCGGGTCACGCCGAGTGTACCTGAACCCGCCATTTGGGCGATGATGATCGTGGGTTTCTGCCTAGTCGGTGGTGCCATGCGCCGTCGCCAGACGCCCGTCGCCTTTGCTTAAGTCGCACCCCTAATTGAGCTGAATGAAGAGCCGTAGGTTGTGCAGTCCGGCGGCTCTTTTGCGTCGAAGACGTATGTTCGCTTTCCACCACCTATCGCCGTTCCAGCGTCGCTAGCGCGTCTACCCTGCCCGTAACCCGACCGGCAGCTATTGGGCGAAAAAGCGGTCGGGCAGCCCCCGCCCAAACCCGGTCGTTTAGTCTGTACGCGCAAGATCCTGAAACCTACCGTTCGAGCCATAATCAGATTCCCGTTTTTCCATGTCCGGCAGGCAATTTCGGGAAAACTCAATTGGGAACAGATTTTGAGAAAGCGGCTCGTTCGGCGACGACGAAACCATTGCCGCACCACGCCTTTCCCGCTGGACCTTCGTTTTTGAGAAGCCCGCTCCCCCCCTACCGGAGGTCGCCGGGGTCAGTTTTCCACGCCAAATCGAGTTGCCCGCGGCGACAGTTCCGTCCCCCGACTCTCCGCAAGCGGTCCGTAAAGATCGGGTCGCCGTCCGCGCATCCATCTGCGGCCGCTGCTGGTCTCCACCGCGTCTAACTCAAGATCGGCCAGAACCATGTCATCCCCGATCGACCTCGATTCCGAAAGCACGTCTCCATAGGGATCGAGAATCATCGCGTGGCCCGTTCGCACTTCGTCCTCGTCGCGCCCGACGCCGTTGCTGAAGACAATGAACAGCCCATTGTCGTGGGCGCGCGCAGGTAGCCAACGCATCAACCAGTTACGTCCATTGAGGCCTTGGAACTCACGCCTCAGACGTTCGGGGTCCTGCTCGCGTTCTTCCCAATAGCTAATCGGAATATGCTTCATACCCTTTGGGCTGAGCGAATTGGTGCCTCCGGTCTGATGCGGCGCTAACAGCACCTCGGCGCCCAAGAGCGCAGTCGCGCGTGGATTTTCGATAAGGTTGTTGTCCCAGCAGATGAGCATACCCACGCGCACTCCCCATGGCGTGTCGAACACCGTGTAGCCATTGCCGGAGCAAATAAGCGTATGCTCGAAGGCGTGAAGCTTGCGATGGGTATGCCCCGACCCATCCGGCATACAGAGCCGATAAGCGTTGTAGAGCTTGTCATCCTCGTCATGCTCAAGCCAACCAACCCCGATGGCAATTCCCAGATCGCATGCCAGGCCCGCAACGCGCGACACGCTTGGTCCATCAACTGGTTCGGCGAGCGCGTAGAGGTCCTCACGATCCAAACCCGGCACGTGCCAATACCCGCTGATGCACATTTCAGGCAGGCACGCGATCTGTGCTCCTGCCGCGGCTGCGGTTCGGGCGAAATGCTCGACCCGCCCGAGGTTGTATTGCTTATCTGCGGCCCTGTGCTGAAACTGGACAGTGGCGACGCGAAGGCTTCTGCTCATGGAAATGCTCCTATCGGGGCCACCATCGCGATCTACCAGTATAACTCCAATGAAAGGTAGGGGATGGTGTGATAACTGGCAGGAATGGATATTGAACGGCTCCGAGCTTTCATCGCCGTGGCGGATCATGGCCATTTTGGCCGTGCAGCTGAGAAGCTTCACATCACACAACCAGGATTGACCAAACGGATCCGCGCTTTGGAACACACGCTTGGCGGCACCTTGTTCGATCGCGATCGGCAACCGATCTTCGTGACGCAGTTAGGGCGTCATCTGCTCCCGGTTGCCCAGCGCTTGGTGCGCGACGCCGACGCGTTCTTACTAGAAGCCCGCCGCACAGTTGCAGGGGAGACCGGAACGCTTGCGATCGGCTTCGGGCTATCGACGATTACGCTCGCTCCTCGCATAATCAGTAGGTTTCGTTCTCTCGTTCCAGATGTCGGGGTGACCATGAACGATTTCTCTTCACGCGAAATGATCGATCGAATACGTCGCGACGAACTGGATCTGGGGTTCGTTAGATTCCCCGTCTCAAGCGACCTCGCCTCGGTTCCGCTTGCGACTGATCGGTTGGCGATCGCCGTTCCAGCTGATTTCGAGCTTACGAACGAAGGTCGCCTAAGCCAGCTTGAGAAGCTCAAGTTCGTAGCACTACGTGACGAAAGGGGCCCGGGTCTTGCTAGACAGATCCGGGAATGGTGCCACGCGCACGCCTTTAACCCCGTGGTGGTCCAACAAGCCGACGACATCCAGACAGTACTTGCACTCGTTGCGGCCGGAATGGGATGCGCGATAGTACCGGCAAGTTCCGTCTCGCTACTCCCAGGCCGACTTAGATTATTCCTGCTGCCCGGTGACGAGGCGGTCTGGCGTGTAGGCGCAGTCTGGATGGCTACACGCACTACGGGCCCGTTGGCGCGGGCGACAAGGCTCATCCAGGATTGGTCTGAGCCGAACGCGGCAGGGGCCGAGATTCCATTCGTCTGAGATCCTACCATTGCCGTTCGCGGTCGGCACTGATTGCTTCCCGTTTCTGCATACGCGCCCGGTTTTCAGGACGCTGCTCGCATTCCCATTTCTCGATCCTTTTCGGGAATGTCGTTTCGGGCGCTTCCTCCCGATGTTAGTCGTCCGAATTTGAACGGTACTGGGCGCGATAGGACTGCCCAGCCTCTATCTTGAACTTCGAGAAAATAGCGACGATGGGTGTGACTGTTCTCGCAGCCAACGACCCTGAGTGCCCCTGAGCGCATGCATTGCCCAGGATTATGGATTGTTAGGGAGACTAAAAGTTAAGGCAGGTTGGTTGTTGAATCTTTTTCAATCCGAAGCATTTGCAGAGCTTCCGAAAACGTTCGCGTCTAATCGGATGGGATCGATGCGTGAATTAGCCAACGCGCCATGGAGTGCGGCTCATGAGCTTGGCTATATCTCCTATTACCCCAATCGCTTCGTGCAAGCGCATATCAAACTAAATCATCATCTCATTGGATTCGAATTCGAACCAGGTGTCGTCCGCGTTCAACTCGACACCGGACCAACGCTTGACCGAATAATTCGGTCGGGCTCATTTTACTTCGTACCCGCCGGAACAAAGGTTGAAGTTCGCAAAGAACATATATGCGAAAATCTGTTGATTACCCTCGACCCCCAGGTTTGCGAGCGACTCATCCCTGGTCTTTCCTTGCTCCCAATGCTCGAGAATGTTGAGTCTGACGTCATTTCAAAGCTAGCGTTCGACTTTCGTCGGGCATTGCTCGCCGGGCTTCTCCTCCCTAACGTGGTCCCCAATCTCGTTGACGCACTCCTTGTGTCTTTACGTCAGCGGATCAGCGGCCCTGGACCACAGAACGCTCCGATCGGGATCTCGCCGAACCGAATCAAGCGTGCGCTCGACTTCATCGAAGAGAATTACGCTGCAAACGTGTCAGTCGAAGACATCGCATCTGCGGTTGGAGGCATCAGCGTCTTTCACTTCGCGCATGTGTTTCGGACTGCGATCGGGCGCGCACCCTATCGGTGCGTCGTTGAACGCAAGCTTCACCAGGCAAGAATCCTGCTTTCTGAGACGTCGGATGACATCGCGAACGTTGCCTATGTTGCAGGTTTTGCTAGCCAGGCGCACATGACCGAGACCTTCTCACGTCGGATCGGCGTCACTCCTGCCCAGTTCAGGCGAATTTCCTACACTCAACTCGTCGCAGCTTTGCCGTCACTGTAGGGCGCTTGCGGATCGGCTTAATTGCTACGGTTGATCTCGCGTGACAGGGCTCGGCTGGCTTCGCCCACGCCACGCTTTCACCCCGGCAAGGCAAAGTAGCAGGGAAGGCGATGTGGCCGCGTGTATGGCGAATGCATCTGTAAATCTTCAACCAATCAGCAGGACGCTGAGCACGAGAACTACTGCGGCGGGGATTGACTGTGCGAACTGATGCGCACGGAAAAGTGTGCCGATCGCGCCAAGCATGATCAGTGCGCCAAGAACAAGGCCGATCGAACGTGTTGAGCTATTCATGATAAGTACGAACGCTGCTCCTTCAAGCGCAGCGGTCACAAACCGAAAGGAGGGGTGGTAACCCCATTGAGCGTACTCTTGGCGTATCGAGGCAGGACCCACGAAGTTGACGATGGCGCCAATCAAGAAGATTCCGGCCACGGCGTAAATCACCCAGCTAAGGAGCGGATCAGATATGTGGACCCTCGATATTAGCGGCATTCAACCCTCGATCCAGGTGGAGACGACTGTGCAGCCATTCTGCTCCATCATTGCTCTTAGATGCGGTGGTAGATTTCCAAGGATGAGCGTCTTTATGGGGCGGGCGCATGCCCAAGCCTTCTGAAGGGCAGGCATTGCTGTTTGAAAGTGACGTTCGAGGGACTCAACGTCGTCGTGCTTCTCGATTGCGTATATTCTCGTTGGATTGCTCGGCTCGCGGTAGAAATTGTAGCTTAAACGAACCGCATTCTTTTTGGCGATTTCCGTAATCTCTCGAAACGTCGCTTCAAATTCCGCCTCGTTTACAATGAGTTCGAGTTCGATAAATAGCTGAATCGCGCTCGTCATGAGCCTTATCCTTTTTAATCTTGATATCGCAACGATACCGAAGCTGGCTCGCGCTGGCTTTCGCAATTCTGCGAAAATGTGCGTCGCCGTTGTCAAGCGAGGTCGATGCGACGAGCACCGAAAACCGACATCACGGCGTGATGGTCGATGCCGAGGAATTGGGTACGCAGCGGCCGTCGCCACCGCCATGGGAACAAGCCTTCACCAAATGTAGGTTCGATCGATCAAGCTTCTACGTGATTCCTGTGCTTCTCTTGTGGTGAACCAGCTCTCCGGCTGAGAAAGGACGAGGCCGAGCGTGGCTAGCCGGACCAGCCGAAGATCATCACCTGATTCTTCTAACATGGCGCTTTGAAGGGTTGGATGATGCAAGTCGGTCGGTGTCCGGCTTGTCGCAATTAGCGCGAGATCCTGCCTCAAATCCGGAAAGTCTCTGGCGTCGGGGCTAAAGCTGCAACGAACGATTGCGCGGGTCAACCGCACTACCACGACGTCATCTCTCTCCATCGCACAGAGCAATGTCCGCTCCAGATTGCTGCGGCGATCCACAACGATGCTCCTATGAGCTGAAATAGGCGGAGTTTGAGATAACATTGAGATAGCCGTTCGCACCCGCCGCAACGACCATGAACAAGGGCAGCATGGCCAGCTGAAACTCGCCATCGATCAGGAATGTGGTCGCGACCGTCACCGTGATTGCCAAAAGGAGACTGGATCCGACAAAGCTCATGCCGGGCCAAAGCAACAGTCCTGCAGCGACCATGTCGGCCCCTCCCCTCACATAGAGGAGATTTGAGGGATACCGCTCTCGCCAAGCACCTCTTTCCAGCCAAGCTGGACGAACCAGCTCACACAGGCCCAAACCGCCAATGCTTGCGGCAAGCACGAGATTGAAGGCGTGGTATTCAGCGTCAGACATAGCTTAACTTCCCGGTACGCAGGCAGGAAGGGCAGGCAACGTGCGATAGGTGAGCACGTGCGCCAATCCAGACACTGCTGGTTCGACGCCGCGGCTGGGAAGATCCGCACGGGAGCGGAGGACCGAGACACCACCGGTCCACTCTATTTTCGGCAGGGTTGTGCTAGCAGAACGCCCCATGAGTGCAAGCTCACCGGGGACACCGAGATGGCGTAGCGGATGGCGAGATGGCGACTTGGACGGCCAAAGGCGTTCAGCTCTGATCGAATTTGCTGCCGCTCGACCATTCCCGAAATACCATCGGTTTCGAGAATGCCCGCGGCGTCTCGCTGGCCGTTCCCTTTCGAGAACGACGTTTACGCCGCTAACGCCACACTCGGAATTTCGGATAGGCAGCTCGCAGTCTCGAAAGCGGACATACGTCCATCGCTGTGACAAGCTGCGATTTCGCGAGGCCAACCACATGCGTTGGCGCGGGAACATTGAACCGGTACCGCAATCAAAATGATCGCCAGCTCCATTCGAGGCTGGCGATCATCTGTCACTGCCTAGAAATTCACCCGGGCACCCAGGCGCAAGGTGCGTGGTTCAACTACCCGGCTCAACCGAGCATCGGTCGGTCCCGCGGTGTCGAACGAGGGAATGTAGGACTCGTAGAAATAGGCGATGTCCTTGTCTCGGCTGTCGAGGATGTTGAGCACCTCGCCGTACACCTCGAACCGTCCGATCTTGCGAGCGGCGCGGACGTTGACGATCGTGCTTCCTGAATCCCGGACACTGTTGTCTTCGATCAGCGGATAGGGCCCGAGATGGCGGACGCGAACGCTTGCCTCCCAAGGATTGAGCACCAGCGCGATCCCGGCGGATGCGGCGTTCTCGAAGGCGTTGGGAATGCGATCGCCATTGTCGTACCGCGACCGGCTCGCTGTGTAATTGCCGTCGATCGCAAGCCACGGCCTGGGCCGCCAGAACGCCACCAGTTCATAGCCACGACGTTCGCTCGCACCGGTCGGCTCGACCGCATTGGAGTCGCCGACGAAGCGCAGTTCACTGTCGACGTCGAGCCACCAATAGGTCGCGGTCAGCGTAATGCCGGGCAGCTGCCACCGGGCGCCGACTTCACGGCCGCTGCCGCGGACCAGCACAGGCACCGGCGTTTCAACGTTTACCGCGCCGCGGACGTCGTTGGAGTGGAACCCGCGCCCCCAGTTGCCGTAGAACTCCAGCCGGTCGGTCGGCGAGTACGCGATCGATGCCTTGGGCGACAGGATCGTGTCGTCGCCGCTGCCTGCCCCCGCCAACACCGCCGCCTGATCCCGCGCGCGAACGACGTAGTGATAATAGTCCCCACGAACCCCGCCAATCAGGCGGAGACCCGTAACGGGCGTCCACGTCGTTTCGCCATACAATGCTGCCGACGCTTCCTCGACATGGTAGCGGCCGAGCGACGACAGGAACGATCGCGCGCTGGTGCGATACACACCGACGCTGCCGATATGGTCGTAGCGCTCTTCGGTACCGAGCGAGACGGCAAGGGTCGGCGCGAGCGTCCAACGCTTTTCGCCCCTTGCACCGACGATCCAGCGTTTGTCGAACTGGCGGATCTGCGCGCTGGTCCCGTCCGGGTCGGTGTAGGTCGGGTTCGAATACATCGACCAGTCGTAGAACTGACCATAGACATTGGCGTGCCAGTCCGGCTGGCGGACCGCGACATTGCCGACGAGCCGTGTCGTTTCGCCGCGTGCCGTCGGATCGGGTGAACAGAACACGTCCTTGCAGAGCGTGGTACCGATGATGCGCTCGGGAATCTGTTCGGTCGGGCGCCAGGTCGCGCGGTAGGCGTTGAGCGACGCTTCGATCTGGCCTGCACCGGCTGGAGCAGTATATTTCGCAAAGCCAGATGCATGTCGTAGATGTTCGGGCTCCTCCCATGGTCCGTTGTAGACCTTGGTCTGTGCGACGAGCGTCAGCTTCCCCGCACCAATCCCATCAAACGTCCCGCCCGCGGCGATCCGACCATAGCCATAAGAGCCGCCCTCGACCGAAAGCCACGGCCGAGCAAAGCTGTCGATCGTGGTCATGTAGGCAGCCCCCGCCAGCGCGAAGTCGCCGCCATCCGCACGGTATGGCCCTTTGCGAAAATCCTCGCGCGCGACGATCTCCGGGATCAGTCCGTTGAGATCGAGATAGCCTTGGCCATGACCGTGGGTGCGCAGGTTCATTTGCACCCCGTCGATATAAGTCGTGAAGTCCGATCCATGATCGAGATTGAAGCCACGCAGGAAGTACTGATTAGCCTTGCCGCTTCCCGAATGCTGCGCAGCGACCATCCCGGGAATCGCTTCCAGCAATTCAGCGACGCGCAGCAGCGGGCGAACCAGAAGGTCTGCACCGGCGACGGTGCCCTCACTCGCTGCATGCGCAACACCGATCTTTGCTTCGCCGCGGCCGAACACGACGATGTCGTTTGGTGCCTGTGACGGCACAGCCTCGGTGTCTTGCCCCTGAGCCCATGCGGGTGTGGCGCTACATGCCGAAGCGATAGCTACGCATTCGAGCCATTTTGTTCGTAATCTCAGATTCTTCATGTCCGTCCCCCGTGCGCCAAGCGACTTCGGACGGGGGCGTCCGCTTTGAACGGTCGGCACGCGTCGGCAGGCGGACGCAAGCGCCCGCGACACGAACCGATGCGACCCCCGCCGCTCGTTCGTCGCTCAGACGGAAGAACCGTGCCCCGACCATCCCCTGGACCAAAGCAAGAGCGACCAGACGCTGGCAGGTCTCCTGGCTCACGGGTCGTCGCTCGACATACGGCCTTCCCGGATCTCGACCGTTACGGCGTTGGTCCAGTGGCTGCACCCTCCAGAAGAGGGCGCGATGTACGTCTCGCTCGCCGCTTACAGTTGCAGGGACAGCCTCGGCTTCGGGAGAGCGTCTCCCACACCGTGTTCCCTATTAAGTCCCTCTCGGAACACCAGCGCGATCATTGCCCGGCCAACAATATCAGCCGGACCTTTGCGGCGTACCTGTGACGGTGCCAATCCGCAAGGTTCGTGAGCGATCATATAAAGATTTCTTTATATGACGCTTTCCTCTGCCGTAAATTAAGACCCGTAGAGGGTGGTCTGTGCCGTACAGTCGGGCACGGCGAATTCTAAAACAGCATTCTCGCCGGCCAAGCGGTCGGGCTGCGTACCGTCGCCTGTCCTCGATCGCTTCCCGAAGCGGCCAGTCGGCTTTCCACCAAAACACGACATTCACATGTCGCAAAAAGCGGGACTTACGAGACGCTCGAAACTCAGCATTTTTGCGACGACCCTACGGGTCCCAAAGCGCGCGGCAGTTCAAATGGCATGAACCGCAGGACCTATGAGGGGAACTTTGCCACCTGACAGCTAACGGTCGTAAGTGACTGGCGAGCAGCGTCACCACGGGTCGGTTGTGACACTGCCGCGGGTCGAGCGGTCGAGCTGACGTTCTGGGCAGAGGTCGAAGGCCACCGCCTATTCGCCCGTTACCCGGCCTTGAGCTTCGCCTCGAGCGACGCACGAGCAGCATCTAGGCGGATCGGATCCGTTTTTGTCGAAAGCCGGTCGCGGGGCTTCTGACCAAGGAAGTAGGCGATGCGTTCGGCATTCGCCCCGCTCGGATGGGGAAGACCGTCGAGAATGGTCGAGCGATCAACGATGCCCTGATTGGCCAGGTAATCGAGCATGGCGCTCACCTTCGGTCCTAACGGCACCAGAAGCGCGCCGCGCAAGGAGCGCAGTTCCTCGCCCAAGTAGGTCAGCAGCCAATCCCGCATAGACGGGATGCGAAGCGCGTCAGGCTGACCGGACCAGTTTTCGCCATCGACAAAGACCGGGTAGCGCAGCGCCGAGGTGAAATGGACGAGGTCTGCGCGCTCGCTCCAGAGCAATGCGGTGGACGCAAGTTCGAGATGCCGTGCGACGCCGATCTGATCGAGCATGGCGACTAGGTTGGCGCGCATCGGACCCGAAAAGCTGGCGAACACCTTCGCTTCCGCAGCTGCGTCAATCACGCTTGCGCCACGATGCAGAGCGGCTCGTGCAGCCGAGAGCGCGTTCCGGGCTTGTTGAAGGCCCGGCGTAAGGCCGACAATGGCGATGCGCGCTGTCGGGTTCATATAGTCGAATGGAGCGTAGACCATCGAGACGGTCCGGCCGCCTGCATCGGCGTGCGCCAAAGCGAGCTTGGCCGCAGTCCGCGGGTCGGAGACTTCGGCATCGGTAAGATCACGGACGGTAGCGGCAAAACGCGGGAAAAGAGACTGGGCCATAGCTTCCTTCGTGGATTTAGAGTTGTGGACCCGACGCAGATCAGCGCCGACTGCCAAGCGTCTGAAAAGCTGCGAACAGGGAATCGGACGAGACGTGCAGCGCCACGGCGTAGCGTCGCAGTTCGGCCGCGGTCGGCATCTCGTCAGTAGCGCGACGCTTCATGATAGCGGATTCTGCCTCGTTGAGGTCGGGTGAAGGGTCGCCAATCCGGGAACGACCGATCGCGAACACTTTGGGTCCCGGCTCATCATGAAGATCGTTAGCGATCCTCCAAGCCCACCGCCCTTCGTATGTCTCTTCTTCACGTAGAGGCGCGAAGTTGCGGCGGGTCACGACCCAGTTTGTCAACGCCGGCAGGTCGAGTTTCGACCTGACCAGGCTCAGGCCATCGCGGCTGAGCGTGTTGCGTACGGCGGTCGCCGGCATACCGGTGAGGGCAGCCACTGCCTCGGTCACGCTTTGATCGATTGCGCCGTCCTTTCCGTCCGAGGCCTCGCTCGCGAGGAAACAGCCGTCAGCGATCTGCCACCTGTAATATGCCGAAAGGATCGTCCGCTGGAGCGCGCTTCCTTCGCGGTCGAGAGGTGAGCTGTGCCGACGGCTGAACCGAGCGAGTGAGCCGACCATAATCTGCTCCAACTCGTCGACGTCGTCTTCCGAGATCGATCGGCTCTCGGCGGTCGGGCGGAACGCGCTGTGATAGGCGGCGGTGACGATGCGCGTCATGTTGAACCGCAATAAGTCGATGCGCTCCAACGCTTCGCTGCTCTCGCCATCGTCGATGGGATCGAATGGAAAGCCGATGAATGCGCTCGCTGCGTCGGCGCTGGCGATTAGGCCCAAATCCGCGGCTTGCGAGCGCAGGTGCTGCTTCAATTCGACCATGACCGCCTCCATTGAAAAGGGCGGCTCGGGCATGGTGTAAGTCCACAGGTCGTCGAGCCGGTTCACGGGTTCGTCGATAAACTCAAGCGAGCCCGGTGCGACGAGACTGGGAGCTGATCGACCATCAGACATACGGATGGCGAAGCCCTTCCGCACCAGTTCCAAGGCTTCAAGGTAGCTGGGAACGAAAACAGCGTTCTCTTTGTGGTGGCGCTGCGAACCGTAAGCCGGATCACCGAGAACGAACATACGATCGCGCTGGCGCCAAGGGCGCTCGGTCAACCCGGTCGCCGAGTTGGTGCGCTGGATGCGGGTGAGATGGATGGAAATAGGACTTCTCCGATTGATCAGTGCAGACGGGCGGCGGTGATGACCAAGCCGTTGGGTGCGAGGACGACGTAAGCGTTGCGGTAGCGGTCGAGCCGGGGTGCATGGTCGCCAAGAAGGCGGCGAGCCTCGGCCCAGCTATCCTCGTCAAAACGGTGAAGGGTACAGCCGCCGCCCGCGTCGACGGGATCGGTCAGCTCCGTCAGGAAGGCGACGACATGCTGCGGTATCGAACGCTGCTGCATGCGCAGCAGCGCATGTTGGGAAAGAGGATGGCGGAGGTTGATGTTTGACGAGGGGTGCATAGCGAACTTCCTTGCTGATGCACTTTGAATAACTCCGCAATTATGGCAGTCAAGCTAAAAATAGCAACCACTCGTGGCAGATGTGCGCGTCATAACCGGGCGATCGTGACAGAGTCGCGTTCGCAGCTTCCGTGGGCTTATGGGTGCCAGAAGCGCGGTTTAAATCGCATCCAAAGTTGGAAATGAGCCTCCCCCCCGACGGTTTCAGGCCTGATCCAGGCATCGCACTGTCGCAAAAACAACGCCGCCTGAACGAACGTCCGTTCTGTCGCGGCCCTTGCTCGAAAGCGGACTGGCAGCTTCCCACCCAAAATGATCAATATATTGGTGTCACAACCGAGCGGATGTGACACTCTTCGCTGCCGGCAATCTACGCGCCGACATTGCCGGTATGCCTTCGATCGGGCATTGGTGAAGATAGAGATCGGTCGAGGGTGGGTATGGATCGCATCTACGTCCGCGAAGGTGATGGCCTGTTTCTGGGTGCCATCAAGCTTGTTTTCTTTGCTCCGCTGCTCGCGATCCCGATTTATGCGGCAGTGCGGGGATGGAACGCACTCACAGCGTTGCATTGGCACCCGGCGCTGATCGTACTGGCGGCATTTGTCGCAATTGGCGTCATAACCGCAATCCTGACTGCATTAGCGAGCGCCCTGCCCCGCACGACAACCGCGATCGGCATTCTCTACTGCACGGCTATGTATGGCCTTGCCGCTTATGCCATCACCCATGACCCGATTTGGACCACGGTAATCGCACTTTTGACGGCAGTCATATCGTGGGAACCTGTTGCCGCCTTTATCTCACGTCGAGCGGCCCACTGATTGCCCAGGGCCTATGACTTTCTGGCTCGGCCGTATGGCGAGCCCCTGTTGTGCTACAACCTTTTCAGCTCAACGGCTCCTTGTAGGTGGTCCCGGTATTCGGAAGGGTTTCAATCCCTGTCGCTCAATCTCGGCCGTAACCATCTGTAGCGTCTGAATTCCTGTCATAGCACGCAACAGTAGCAGCGTTTCGATCTGCACAGCGCTGGGCTCGCTTGCGACCTGCTTCTCGTCGATGGATGCAATAGGTTGTTTTTCTACCTGATCGCGCAGTTCGTCCAGCGTTTCGCCAATGTCGATCATCGCGGCCCGGATGCTCGCAAGCTCCTCGCGCATGAGGTCCGCATTCGCCAGCCGGTCACGCAGATAGGTGCTGATCGGGATGCCACGCGCTTCGGCCTCGGCAGCATAAACCAGCATCTGGCTCTCGTTCAGCCGGACCCGCACCCAGTTCTCAAGCTTCATACGACCTCTGGCACGCTCTGTGTCCAGATAGACTACAGCAAACTACTGATAAATCATCACTTATTCCACTAGTCGGCACGTTCACGGCACAGTTCACTCGGCGTGCTGATGGTTTTTCTGTGTTATTTCAATAACTTGCCGGCACCGAAAGGTGCGTATGGTGTACGACCCGAAATCACGAATTTAAGGGCCGCAATTGAAGCTCTGACAGGCAAGAAACGGGCTGGCCGAGCTTAAGGGGGTCCGAATTACCCTGATGAGCGCAGCTCAGCAGGCTCTACGCTGATAATAGATACAAAGCAGTGCTGATGGTACAGATTTAGTACTTTCGTGGTACGGCTGTGGTACAATGTTAGTACATAAAATACGCCGATATTTGGCATGATACGATCATGATACATTAATCGTACAAAGATGGTACAAAACGTTGACGGGTCTGATATGTCCTCATAAGGGTCATCAATCGCCAAGGAAGGGACTAAAACAGGATGACAGACCTGCCAGCCCTCAAGGATCAGATCACCAGGTTCACGGGCAAAACCCTGGCATCACAACTCCGCGTCCTTATGCCAGACATCGACAGCCGGGTTCGTGAAGGAGTGGACCATGAAACGATCGTGGAAGGGCTTACCAAAGCTGGCCTCCCAATCAGCCTCAACACGTTTCGGGTTTATCTGTATCGCTACAGGTTAAAAGCTCGCGCTTCTAAGATTGAACCGCTGGTTGAAATCGTGCGCTCCGAACCTGAATCAAATACGGATCGCAATACCGTTACTTATCCCAAGCCAATGGCGGACGATAATCCCCCATCGGACTTACCAGAGACGGAACCTAATAACGTTGCGGTTGATAGCCTGTCGCTCGCTGACCTTCTCGACGCGAAAAAAAGTGACGCCTATATCGATCAGTACATGAACCGCCGGCCTCGTTTGTTGGGTCGCAACCGCGGCCAGCCGTGACGCTAGGTTACGGCTTGCGCTTGGCGGATTTTCGCTTGGCGGCGCGGGCAGCTAACTCGGCCGTGTAGCGCTCTGACTCCTCTTCCTGCTCCTTCCACGCCTGCTCCATCGCAGGATGGATATTGGGTCCGTCCGTTAATTCCTCACCGTTGAGGACATAATCAATTGCCTCGTCCTCGATAGAGGTCCGGATCGTGTTGTTAGGGTAGCCGGGGCCATATCTAGACCCTGTCCAGGTGCCGTCATCCTGCGGCGTCAATGTGCCCATGGGACCAGCTTTGGAAAAGACGATCTGCGCCCGGATAGGATTCTCACGAATCATCCGCCCCACGGCTTCAAGCTTCTCGGCAGCACTCATCCGAGGTTTGCGGACTTTGGCCGTGTCGTCGGGCGTTTGAGCCATAGCTTGCCTCCATAACAATATTGGAGGCACGACCCGGCTGAAGAGCCGGGCGTTCGTAACCCTGCACAAGCACAAGGCGCTGCCACCTTTGGGCAAGCCTTGGACATGCGTGACAGCCACCCGGCCGAGAAGCTCTCGACCGGACTTGTGATCATCGGGGTTACGACGCCCCACGGCCGGGATTGACCGAACCGCGGGTCTATGGTCGCAGAAGGAAGCGCTTTGGACAAGCTGGCGTGACAGAGACGGGCGTTTCGACGATCATCACCCCCATCGAGCCGGGACGATCCTGCCATGAACGATGCCCTTCCGAGTTTCCGGACACCGGTCGAGCAAGCCGCCTACGCTGCCGTGCTGGCTGACCTCGCCGGCCGCGATCGAGGAGACGAGGCGGTCATGATCTTTCGTGAACCGACCGATCCGGACGCGGCGGTGGTCGCCGATGCCATAATCCGCGCCGGCAATGTCAGCGACGCGCTGTACGCCCGCCTCCTCGCCGCTGCTGATCGCCTCTATGCTCCACCGCCTGTCACCCGAGCAGTTGCATTCGATGCGTTCGGTACGCTGGTCCATATCGGTCGCAAGTGGCATCCGTTCGAGCGGCTGATCCGGCAGGCCCGTGACCGGGCGGAGGCTCTGCCCTCGCCGATGGTCCAGCCGATCGGTCTCGCCGACTACGCCGCTGCGTTGGGATTGCCGCACCCGGACGACGAGCTAGCGATGCTGGGCGAGGAACTGGCGACGATCGCGCTGTACCCCGACACGCTGGATGCGTTGCGGCGGGTCCGGGAGCAGGGTGTGAGGATCGCCGTCGCCTCCAATCTGGCACTGCCCTATGCGGCCCCGCTGAAGGCCCTCCTGGGTGATCTGGTGGATATCTGGCACTTCTCCTTCGATGCAGGTGCGATCAAGCCTGACAAGGCGTTCTACGCCGGTTTGACGACCAAGCTCGGCTGCGAGGCCAGTGAACTGCTGATGGTGGGCGACACCTGGCGCGACGATATCGTCGGCGCGGTCGAGGCCAGATCGCGTGCGCGGTGGGTCAATCGCGAGGGTCACGCGTCCCATGCCCGCCGGTTTATCGCCGTTCGCGAGCTGGGTGATGCCTATCCCGATCGCCAGAGAGCTGCGCAAATGACTGAGCTGGAACTTGTCCGCAGCAGCATCAATGCGAACCTTGAGCACCTTCATGCCCAGCAGTGGGCGGTTCGGGTGGGTCTGTTACGGGGTCGGTACATAGAACGGACCCAGATATACGTTAAGCGCCGACAGGCCCGCTCAGGCGACGCAAATCACCTGTTTGTCGTACACCAGTGCCGGCGGTCGAGATCGACGCCGTTCGCAATGGGTCTCAGCGGACGGGTGAGGCGGAGCCAGCCTTCTCAAAAGGGATGGTATTCCGGGAACTACGCCGCAGGCGGGCTAAGCAGGGTTTCCAGCTTACCGAGCGTCTTTCCCCAAGCGCCCGCTCGCCTGTAGTCGCGTTTGAAGCCATGATAGTTGACAGATACGAGTAAGTTTCCGCCTATAAAGTTTGGCGACGGAAGTTGCCCGTCAGGCTCCTTGCCGCCCTCAAGCTCCTTCAGGATGCCCTCCACTTCGGCACTGTCCTGTACGGATAAGGCATACGACACGGCCTTATGATCTTCGCCCGGTGCGCAATGGGGTGAGGACGCGCAGGCAAAGGACACGGACCACCCCTTATCCGTCCGATTGGCGACGATGCTCAACATCGTATCGAGCGGTCCATGTCCCACGTCTATGATCTCGACCTGACCGTTTGCGCTTTCAGCAGGCAGTCCAGCTAGGCGTCGAATGTAGACACTTGTCGTCTCGTGCTGCACGGTTTGAGCCAGCACCTGTGGGACATGGATCAGCGTTACGGCTCCGATCGCCATCCATCGAACAGGCATTTTCATAGCGGTTTTTTGCCCACATTATTGAGTGACCCGACGTTCCGGCTCTACATCTTCATCGAACACCACTCCACTCCGGCGATCTACCCGAAAGTGGCCGATCAGGCTGGAGCAAACATCCTGGCTGGGCAAACATGGCCGGGAGGCGTGGGCATCGAAGAAGAAACTGGTCTTGTCAGCCCGATCCAGCCTGATGACCGCGTTTGATGCATTCCGGTTGGCCGCATGGCTCAACCGTTGGTAAGCGACGGTTCGTACCTCTCGGCGAGCGCTGGCCTCATCCATGGGAGGAGCCGCAAGGGCACCCGAAGCGCAAGCAAGCCAAGCGGCGAATACAATCCGTACGACACGCAAGCGCATTTCGACCTCCACACCCACCTTTTACTCCGGATCACGCTTCCCGAAAAGGAACGGCGATCGAGAAGGCCGGAGCGTTCTCGGAATCGATGGTTGAGTGAGCGCGCCAGTGGCTTCCCAAAACTCGTCATGCACGCGGATATGAGAAGGGGTCTGCGCCGATCTCGACTGCCAATCTCTGGCGGTGAGCAGAACGACGAATTTGACGGGCCGATTACTAGATTGCGGATGCACAGGCATAAGTGACAAGCTTATCAAGTAGGCCCGCCTTCGAGATTGCCGTCAATAAACTCTGCGCGGGGCATGACGCACCACCGCCCGTACAGTGCCGTTCTCTTTTGTTCAGGGCGAAGATTCGGTGTCGGTCGCGTCGCTTCAAGGAAGGCATGAAGTCTTCCTCTATCCCGTCGAGATCGGCGGGATGCAAATATCCCAACTTGCGCGCGGGGCACGCCAAATTCGCTTTAGAAGCAAATGCACCGTAAGCCGGCGACGTCATGATCTGGGCATCGAGGCGATCGGGCACCACAACAGGCAAGGATGCGGATGTGAAGAAAATAGCGAGGATCAACATACGATTCTCTCCTGCGATACGTTTGATCCGCATTAGACTGTGGCATCTATGGCCGCAACTATCTACAGCGGGGTGGCTGCTTTGCCAAAACGATGGTGAAGTGGGAATGTGCGAACTTTTACATTATTAACGATTTTGGCATGTGATCGTCGAACTTTGGCCTGGTATTCAGGGATCATCAGCCATCGGAGCGTGTCATGGGAATTATAGCGGCAGTTGTATCCCCTTCGACCCAGATGGAATGGGGTGCCCCCTTTCCATCTGCGACCGTTGTGTCGGGGCCTGAGCATACAAAAACTGTCGATGCCGCAACCCATGTACAAGAATGTTTTTTACGCTATCGATTCAAATCGAATGCGTCGCTATCTGCCATAGCGGACTTTTATCTTCATGAAGGAAAGGCTAATAAAGCGGTCTTGTTTGACGACTCTAAGAGCAAGATTGCTGAATACCGGACACTCACATTTACGAAACAAAAATTCATGTTCGTGACATTGTCACAAGAAACTGGTTATGTGCTCGGTGCCGTCGTATTTCAGGTGCGTAGCGGCTGCTCTCAACCATAGCAGGCGACTTGCTAGCGCAGAGTTCCCGAAAACGAACGGTCGGCGAGACGGCGCGGGCGTCTTGGAATCGATCGTGTTTTAGGAGCGCGAGCGGCTTCCCAAATCCAGTCACGAGCATAAAAACGGGAAAAGCTTGACGCCGCTCACACACTGTAAACGCGCCCACTAACCGGCATGCTCGAAGCGCCATTTGGCGGGCATGCCCGACCGATGCGATCGTCGAGCGCGTCAGTTCTCTACGGTATGACCTTGGACTGGGATTTTCCAGCGTAGTTTACCAGTGACGTGGGATTGCACGGGATTACCATCCGCTCCCATCACTGGTCGAATCATATGCCTCGTCAGCAGCTGACAGATGGCGGAGTCCCGTTGAGCCGACCCGGTCGAGGGACTTAATGTGCAGTCTGTAAAACCGCCGTCAGGGTTTATAGTCACGTTGTAGGTGATAGGGGTATTCTCTGCCCCAGATACTGTTGTAAATAAAGCCTGATGGTTTGGTTCGGCTGCCGCAGCAATGGCGATGATCGGCGGGCCGCCCGATGGCGTTCCGATCCCGTTCATTCTCCATTTGACGCCGCTTATGACATAGCCGCCGTCAATTGGTCGCTGCTGCCTATCCTTTGCAGGAGTAAATCGACCACGGTGAACGGCTATAGCACAGGTGGCGCGATCTAGAAGCGGGTGTCCGCTGCTGTGGGTAACGCGGCATCCTGTCACCATGCCATGAGGATCGACCGCCAGAAGCGCGGAGACGTCGCCTTCTTCTGCACCCCGGATCGACGCGGCGGGATAGTCGTCGGGGTGAAACCATTGATCAAGAGGGATAAGCGGCTGCGCCGGGATTACTGCGTCCTGTGCCATGGCCGACTGCGCAAGCAACACGCCCGCTGCGGCAATATAAGACCTCATCCGGCGTTCCTCACGCTACCTGCCAGCGCAAATTACACAAACCGGCTGACGGCCCCATGACTGCCGCATGAATTCGTACTGCTATTCCCGATTTGTGGCCGCGATGGGCCTGCCCTCGATCGCCTAAGGACATGGTGTCGGAAAGCTCGAGCGTTCTGATCTGCGAGTGGGTATGAACGCCACTGAGAATCATTCAAAAACGAGAAGCGTTCAAGGTCGTGATCGCTAAGACGCCTATCAGAATTGCATCAGGGCTGCTGCTGCTTGTTAGTGCGCCGGCAACGATCGCTAGCGTTCCCGTGGCCTTCGCGTCGTTGTTCTCGTTCGACGCACCCGGTTCGATGTCGACCCTATCGGGATGGGCAATGTTTCTAACCATGATGGCGTGTCCGTGGTTGGCACTCGGCGCGGGAGCAGTCGCGTTCAAAAACCTCGTGATAGGATCGACAAGGATGCTCATCGTCGCGCTGTCGCTGATAGCCGCGCCAGCGACAGCAGTGCTGCTCTTGGCATGGAGCATGTTCGGGGCACCGTCACCGCCACCTCTTTGCCCTGCAAAATCCTTTCACGTCGCACCGCAGAACCAGGACCCTCGCTGCCTCTCCGGCCGCCCCTAAGAAATAACGCCATATCAGAACGAAAGAACGACTTGAGAAGAGAAGGCGTTCTCGATCACGCCGATCAAGGGCTGTAGACCAGAAGCTTGCTGGTCGGCCGGTGTTACGGTTTGGGCTCGGTCCCCAGCGGCCACCCTGGCGAAATCTGCCCGCTGCGATCCTGCATATAGGCTGGCAGACCCCCATATATGATTTTGCAGGCGCGATTGAAGTTACGATCATCTGTTGGCACCGCCGCCAGCGCCTCCGCTTTGTGGAACGTATAGACGTGATCCTTGCTGGCTAGGGCCTCGTCTTTAACCCGCGTCGCGACGTCCGGGAGCATGGCTCCGTGATATTCAGTGCGGTCGATCCCCTCCTCCGTAGCGATGGCATGGAGCAGGAAACCCGCCATCGTGCAGCCCGTTCGCCGCGCGCCTGAACTTCCGTTGACGACGGTGATGAGGATGAAGGACGGCGACGTCGACGTATGGTCGAGTGCCGCGCGGAAGTGGGCCTGGTTCTGCACGAAGCCCTGCTGCGCCACTGAGGCGCTACCGAATGCCGCTACGCTAGCGACCGCTGCCATTTGCCAAAATTTCGTCAGACGCATCACGTTTGCTCCGGCCGTCTCGCCTATGCGATGAATTCCGGACCGTCGATGAACCTTGGCTGTCTAATAGCTCTAATACTTTTCTAATCGCGTAGTCATATCACGCGGGAGCATCTTCGGCTGATCGCACATAAGCGTACAGTGTTGGCTTGGAGATGCCGAGCATGGCGCCGCCACGAAGCTACTCCTTCAGTTTCTGCAGCCCTGGCCGGGTAGCGACTGTGCCGCGACGTTCCCGAAAGGGAACCCTGCACAGTAACGGTGGCCAACAGCGACGAGTGAACTGCCTCCACTGCAAGCCGCTTTCCCAAAAACCGTTCTCAAACCGTATTCCCGAAATGGCGTCAGCTCAACGGAGTTATGGGAATGCCGGGGACGCTCTTCAGGCGACGCAAAACACATCCTTAACGGCAGGTCTATCTAGCAGCGTCGAAAACGTCGGGGTAAAGCAAGAACACAGTAAGTTTTGACGGTGTCGGAAAACGGTATGTTTTCGACGGACCAGGCCGGTCGCGTGCCCGGCACCTTGGCCGAAAACACCTGTTTGTCGTGCAGTCGTGATTACGACTGGGTTTTTCACACATTTGACCGCTGATGGAGACACTCTGCGCAGGTCGATATGAAGCCGACAGCTAAGCCGTTGCTTCCAGCTCACGTAAGCTGCGGCCGCGCGTCTCTCTACCTGAGCGTCCGATCAGTACCGCTGACAGCGTCATTGGTATGATCAACGCGATCGCCGCGCCCCCCATCGTCGGGATCAATCCAGCGAAGGCCCCCAGTTGGACAGCAACGCCACCAAATTTGCTACTACCCGCGATAAGCCCGGTAGCGCGTCCACGGACGCGTAATGCGTAGTTTTCGGCTGCATAGGGAAGTAGCACGGCGATTAATCCGTTTGTGCCAACCACCAGTAACGCGATCACTGCGATGAGCAGTGGTGGCCAAGCCAGGGTAGGCGCCGGCAGTAGGGCTCCGGCAAGCCCGGCGAGTGTGAGAAGCACAGTGCCGATCAGAGTGCGCTTGCTGCTCCAACGGCTGTAAAGGAAGGCCGCGATCATGATCGTGGGCAGGGCAACAAGTGCTGAGCTGGCGATAATGCCGCTTGCAATTTCGGCACTGAAGCCTCGATCTTGAAGATCCGAAGGCAGCCATAGCAACAAGCCGAAGTTGACGAAGCTCCAGGACAGGGCCGTGATCACCAGGGCGATGGTCAATTCGCGGTGGTGAGCCGCTGCGCTGCCAGCGTCCGCTGGGGCTGCTTGTGGCGCACGCCTGACGATGCCAAACTTTCGAGCCATGTCAGCTAGCTCGGCGTCCATACCCCGTTCCAACAGAAAGCGCGGGGACTCAGGAATCCACCTTGCCATCGCAAGCAGCAGCAAACCGGTGGGAAAGCCCTGCAGCCACAAGCTACGCCAGCCGAACAGGGGCTCGAACAGATGCGCGGCACCGCTCGCTGCGAGGTAGCCACCGACCAGTCCCGTGCCACCAACCAGCACAAGAACCCAGCTTCTGTGCCGTGGAGGCATGATCTCCGCCAACAGCGTGTAGACAACGGGCAGCATTCCGCCAGCCGAGCACCCCATCAGAAAACACATGAACAGGTTCCAGCTGTAGGAAGGCATAGCTCCGCAGATGGATGTCGAAACGAACAGGATCGTCGACAACAGGATCGACACACGCCGACCATAGATGTCCGCAAGCCACCCCCACAGAAACGAGCCAACTGTGGTCCCCGTAAGGGCAACGAACGGAAGCAGGGCAACGGTCGATTTGGCGAGCCCATACTCGCCACGCATGCCGGGAAGCACGAAGCCGAGCGTTGCTGGCTTCATAGTGTCGATGATGAGCCCGAGGGTAAGCACCAGCAGAACGGCAGCATGCGAGCGCGTCAGAGGGGTATCATCGGGCGCTTCATATGCGACGCCAACGCCTGCACTGTGATCAGGCCGTTTCTTGGGTAAAGCGCCAAAGATAGCTGCCGGCACGCCGACGCCGATCAGCGCCATGCCCAGGTACATCCATCCGTCCATCGGCATACCCGACAGGTGATTGCCCATCGTATGGGCCATCGCGAGCATCGGTAGGTGAAGTGCAACCCCAACGCTGATCGCCGCACAGCCTGCCCAGAAGAGCGGCCAGCGCTCGCCGACAACCGAGTTTCCGCGGCTGCTACTGCCATTCGCCATTCATTTTCCCCCACCAGCAGTTGCGACATACGCCGCACGGCTTGCCAGCCGCAAGCAGAGCACCTGCCGGCGGGGCATGTTGCGGCTTATGGTTGCCGAATGGCTTTCAAGCCTGCGGCTCACCAAGCTGAGCGTCCATAAGTGGGCGTTTTCGACCGATCCCTTTTTCCGATCGGCGTTATGTTTTTGAAAGAAAAGTGCGGCAGATTTAGCGCAGACTACGGTCGTTATCAAATAGTGAAACTGCTTGACCACCGCGAACCGTGTCCTATCTAGAAAGAGCGGGCCGGGCCCCTCTGACAATTTCCCTCGGGTGATTGTGATGTCGGACCGCATCGGGTTATCTCGATATAGGCCTGGCCGCTTTGCCTCCTGTCGTCGTTGATGATCCGATCTTTCGATCACCGATTGAAAAGAGGCTCTGAGCATGGAAACCAACAGACCGGCACAGCTCCATCAGCAGTTGGAGAAGCACGCGCGTATCGCGATGGTGCGCCGAACCCCGACTTCTCCAATTGTGCTGCAGTTGTAGCGCTTCGAGTTGGGCTTGAAAGGTCGCTTGTGCGAGCCACCCGCGAGATACCTGCCCTCCTGACCGCTAATCCCGCCCCACGTCATCACGTTTGTTAGAGGTCCCCATGCCTGAGCTGCTCTCCTTGTTATTCCTAGGTACGCCTGTCTGGATGTGGCTGGCATTTCTCGGCATCGTCGCAACGTTGCTGATCCTCGATCTGGGTGTCTTGCACCGCGGACAACGGGAAATCGGAGTACGCGAGAGCCTTGCATTGTCAGTAGGTTACATCACGCTGGGACTGGCGTTCGGCGGATGGATTTGGTGGTATATCGGGCCTACTGCCGGCCTCAACTACGTGACGGGCTTCGTCATCGAGAAGAGTCTCGCGATGGACAACGTGTTCATCATCGCCATGATCTTCGGCTACTTTGCCATCCCCCGCATACACCAGCACCGCGTACTGTTCTGGGGCATCCTGGGTGTCATTGTCCTGCGTGCAGTGATGATCGGTTTTGGCGCGGCATTGGTCGATCGGTTCGAATGGGTATTGTACGTCTTTGCTGCCTTCTTGGTTTTCACCGGTATCAAGATGTGGCTGACTGCCGACACGGAATATGACGTAGCCAGTTCGCCCGTTTTACGTTGGGTTCGCCAGCGCATGCCGGTTACCGACCAACTTCACGGCGAACGTTTCTGGGTGAAAGAGCAGGACCCGGCAACTGGGCGCATGCGCCGGATCGCTACGCCGTTACTACTGGCTCTGGTCATGATCGAATGCGCTGACGTCATCTTTGCGGTCGATTCCGTGCCGGCCATCTTCGCGATCACAACGGATCCATTCATCGTCTACACGTCGAACATCTTTGCTATTCTTGGGTTACGCGCGCTCTATTTTGCGCTCGCCGCGATGGTCGACCGGTTCCATTACCTTAAATACGCCTTGGCCGCGTTGCTGGTATTTATCGGCTCGAAAATCTTCGTTGCCGACATCTTCGGGCTCGCCAAATTTCCGCCCGCAGCGTCGTTGGCGGTCACCTTTGCGATCCTAGGTTGCGGCGTCGGTTGGTCCTTGTGGAAAACGCGAGCGGCTGTCTCGGCATGAGTTTGAACGCGTCCGCCGGCATTGGGAGCGGACCGGTCACACGCTGTGGTTATAGCCGTACTCCGCTTACTGGAACTGGCGTTTAAGACGCACAGGGATAAGGTGGCTGCTGATTATGACCGTCCGGCCGTCTACCAACATCGTCAAAAAAAGGGATCAAGATGCGCGCCGCTTTAGCCATCATCGCGCTAGTCTCTGCTCAACCTTGCTTCGCGCAAACTGACCCGAGGCCAGGCCCGCCTGCAGGTCGGCCTTTGGAGGCAGGCACTGCCGGATGGAGCATTACCGTTGGCGTCGCGCCAGTCCTCAGTCCTGCATGGCAAGGCTCGCGAGACATGGCCTTGGCGATTTTCCCCGACTTGCGGATCAACTACAAGGACGTGATCTTTGCCTCAATTCCTGACGGTTTGGGCTGGAACGTGGTGAACCACGACGGGTGGAAGGCAGGACCTCTGGCCAAACTCCGCTTCGGGCGGGATGAGGAGCGCGGGGGATCGCCGTTCCTCATTACAGGCGGGAGTGACGCGCTACGCGGCCTCGGCGACGTAGATGCAGCTGTTGAGGTGGGAGGCTTTATCGAGAAACGGGCTGGGCCATGGCGTGGACGGATCGAGGTTCGTCGCGGCTTCGGCGGACATGACGGCGTTGTCGCCGACGGGTCAGTTGCTTACCAAGCGCGCCGGGGACGGACCATCATCAACGTCGGGCCTCGCGCAACGCTGGCAAGCCGCGAGTATATCGAGACGTATTTCGGCATCGATGCGGTCCAGTCGCAACGGTCCGGGCTTAGACCGTATTCTGCGTCAGGCGGACTATTGTCCTACGGTGTAGGCGGTACCGTAATTCGTCCCCTGAGCCGGCGAAGCGCCGTCACGCTTTTCACTGGCCTGGATCAACTAGGTCAGAACGCAGGCGATTCACCTCTCGTCCGCGAACGTGGGCGCCGGACCCAATTCACCCTAGGTCTCGGCTACGGATTTAGGTTCAACCTCTAATCGAATCAGACGCATATACCCTACGCCGGTAGCCAGCGACCAAGCCTGAAATAACGAGGATCGCGGCAGCGCCGGTTGCTACGGCAATAGGTCCTGCAGCTTGGCCACCTGCAGCGAAGATAGCAGCAAGAGCCCAAAGGAAAACAGCTGCGTACGGCAGATTGCCACGTCCTCGGACCAGCACGGTGGCCGCGATGAGTCCAGCAATCACGATCACCGCTGCACCGATTACCGGCGCGGCTGCACCGCCCTCCATGCCGTGATACCTCAGGCTAGCTGCGATGTTGACGGTGGTAGCGACGGTCAACCATGCGGCGAGCGCGCTCAACGGAAGGTACGCACACCACCACGCGGTTTTCGACACCGCCGCATTCGACAGGGCACGATAGGCAATGATCAGGCACGTCAGCGTGAAGGTAATGATCAGAACCGATACGAAGCTTAACCCGTAAAGCTGTGTGTAAGCAGCCCAGAGTGCGTTCCCCAAAAATGCGCCCGCTGCCGGCCAGCGCAGGCGATGAAGCAATGCATTTTGGCGCTGTGCGGGCAGGGCCTGATAAACAGCAAACACCGTGGCTCCGAGGTAGAGCGCGCCCCAGATCGAGAATGCCCAGCCTGCCGGGGTTATCAAGGTTCGGACCGCCAGAGACCGGGATCCGATAGGCTCACCGATCCCAATCTGCGGTAAAAGAGGCGTTAGAATTTGAAGCGCTGCTGTCAGCAGCACCGCGAGATGCGGCAGATCGAACGCGGTCCGTTGGGGTAAGGTATTCGTTGCCATTTTTCCACAACGGCCGATCAGCTTACGCGTTGCAATGTCACAAAGAAACTCGCTCGCATTCAGCGCTATCGTACTTAAACTGTCCTCGGGCGCCTGACATATTGTCATTTACCCGAGGCTTCAGTGGGACGACCCAGAGGCCTTTATCCACGATCCCGGTTGCGACGCGAAGGCGGTATCTTATCGTGTTCTAAAGTGCAGAGGATAAGACGCAATATACCAGCACCGGTACGCCAACCAAAACGATTAAAACTAAGAGGTTGAGCTCCATAAGTCGGCTCAGCCAGTCCTCACCTTCATTCTGCCGGGCTTCGGCATCAGCCTTAGAATAGTCTTCTACAATCTCCAGATCGAATTTGTTCGAGAAAAAACTTTGTGGTCGCATCCGCAAGAAAGGCTGAGGTGCTGGATTGGCAGCTTGATGCTGACGGTCATCCTGACACAAATCATCGGATTTCGAGACTTGGTTTTCCACTACACGGTTTCCACTTATTCGAGATCATGGGCTCGCAGAACGCGTCCCAAAGGTCAGATCGAATAAAGCCCGAACTCGAGCGGCAGTGGCCGCGAGCTCGGGCTAAGCGCGTGCGGCGAGTTGGCCGGCGTGGTCGCGGAAACGCTTATGTGTCGCAGGAGCGTACATGCCAGTAACATCGGGGACCCGTGTCCTAATGTCAACTCGTGCAAATCCATTTGCTCTCCTATTGACCTTGACCGGCTAAACCCTAGCTTGAGGGAGCGGGCCGGGCCCCTCTGGCGGTCGTCTCAGGACGAACGTGATGTCGGACCGCATCGGGTTATCTCGATGTCTAGGCCTGGCCTGTTTGCCTCCTTTCATCGCGACTGATCCGATCGTTCAATCGTTGGTTGGAGAGCGGCTTTGCCTATATTTTCTCACAAGTTGACCCAGTTGCATGCCCGGCTGGATGAGCAGATCCGCGTCGAGATGAAGCGACGCATGCCCGATACCTTGCGGCTATTTCGGCTGAAGCGGTTGCGTCTCGACGTGAAGGACCGCCTGCACGCACGCGCCTTGCGGCCGCAGTTCAGCTGAACCGACACGCTGAACCATCGTTGTAGAATCATCGTCCGTAAGGATTGGCTTCACCGATCAGAATGGATCGGGATGGCAAAAGGAGAACGAATATGGCCTATTTTCTAACCGCCGGCTTGGTGCTTGCTGCTACCGGGGCGGCCCTCGGCATGACTGTCGATCATCAGAACCAGGTGGATCACCGCAGCGGTCCGGTCGCCGTCAAATATCGCGGTGACGTTGTCATCACGCACAAGCAGGTGGGCGCGGTTGCACCTGGCGGAAGACCGTCGTCGCTACGCTGCGACTGGGCGGCGAGCATGTCGGTGGCGCGACACGCGGTCGCGGCATCGGGTACCAGGCTGGTGCGCAGCATCGACAGCGAACCGGTGATTTCGGGCACCCGGCCCGGCTGGTGCGTTACGAGCCATGGCGCGATCAAGAAGGAGGTCGCGACGAAGTCAGCGGACATGCAGCAGCATCTGGTAAAGCTGGCGCAGGAAGACGAGCAGATGCTGCGCGTCGAGCTCGACCAAATCCACGGTCCGCAGCGCGCAGGATGATCCGGCGCGTTCGATTGGCGGGCGTGCTCGGTGCCGCAAGTTGCGGCCTGATCACGCCCGCGTTTGCACAAGATGCCGGGTCGGTAACCTTGGAGGTGATGAGCGAAGAGGAACGGCGCGGGCTGAGTTGGAGTGAGGGACGTGCCGCGCTGGCAGGCGATATTCGCGGCTCGCGCGGCCGGCTAGATGCATCGGCGCGCGCGGTGACGCTTCGGAACAGCGTGCGACACGGCGGTGCCGATGCGGTCGTCGACCTGTCAGTGGGAACCGGCTGGGATCTGGGTGCGGTGCGTATCCGCACCGACGCCACGGGCCACGCATTCGTGGGCGCGCGAGGGCGCATGGACTATGTCGAGGCCGGCGTATCGGCAAGCTATGCCTATGGTCCGCTCTACGCCACGGTCGGCGTGATCGGCGCGCCTTCGCAGCGCGCGATCGGCGGCAGCAACGTGCATGTCTATGCGAACGCCAATGCCGGTATTCCTGGTACGCCGTTCACAATACTCACCGAACTGGGCCATTCGTCCGGCAGCGTCAGCGACCCCGTAAGGGCGGAGCGTCTTCGTCCAGGCGGCAGTTACACCAACTGGCGGCTCGGCCTAGAACACCGCCGCGACCGCCTGACGATCGGCGTCGATTATGTCGGAACCGACATTTCCCGAACCGCTAACGCCACCGCAGACAGGTTTGCCGATCGGCGCAACGCCGGCGACAGAATCATAGGGCGCGTCCAGGTTTCGTTCTGACGATTACCGCGGTCAGCGAGTGCCAATTAACGCTGATGTGTACACGAACTGCCTCAACAGCACCGTCTGTATATGTTTGACAAACGGCCGGGGCTGTTGAAAATATTCTGACGTCGCGCTCCTGATCGTCTCGACCGGGATTGATTCCGAGAACGCCCTATCCGTCTCGATCATCGTTCGGTTTCGGGATTAGAAGTCGTGGATAGTAAGTTTTGCTGGCAAGCGATCTTGTTTGCTGCTGCCTTCAAGATATAGGGCTCATTGCTATTAAAGGGCCGTGACAAACTATCGGGAATAGCACGCAACGCGATTGCCGTTCGAAGGCAGCTATGAAGATGCGCGCCTACCAACGGTTGATCACCAGCATCCGCGACCGCCAAAGCTTCACAGATAATCGTTATTAGACGCTCGAGGTGCTGAGCGGTTGTTTCGCCATCCATCATTGCTTCAAAGCCTTGATCATTTTGGCGTACCCGGCAGCACGTTCCAAATGAGCGATGCGAGCTGAAACGTCGCTACTGGCTTCGGCCTGTTCTCGCGCGCGCGCTTCGTTACGAACAAGAGTGCTAAGATCGCTCGCGTTGGACACGTTTATGCTCCTATCAAGCGGGAGCGCTCCAGCGTCTCTCAGTCGCCGCCATGCCATTAGCGAGTCGCGGCGATGTACCGACTTTGCACATGCCGTTAACCCGATGCCAACCTCACTTATGCTACCGTCCCCCATGGTAAACATAACCGGCATAGTCGACGAGGTAGCGCGGCTGGACGCGCTTCGTGCTCTCGATATGCTCGACACTCCCCCTGAAGCCGAGTTCGATGCCATCGCTGCAGGGGCGCGGCATCTCTTTGGCTGCAAGTTCGCATTCGTTTCGTTAGTTGACGCGGACCGGCAGTGGTTCAAGGCAGCGTGCGGCCTTGAGGCTAGCGAGACACCACGAGATGTGTCTTTTTGCACCCATACTATCGCAGCCGACGATCTGCTCGTCATCGCGGACACGCGCGAAGACCCGCGCTTTGCAACCAATCCTATGGTGGTGGTAACACCCTTTGTGCGTTTCTATGCAGGCGTGCCGTTGCGAGTGACACCACCAGGAGGAGGTGCCGCGCTTCCGATCGGTACCTTGTGCGTGGCTGACGACAAACCGCAGGATCCGACCCGCGAAAAGCTGGAGATACTCGCCGGTATGGCGCGAGTCGTCGAAGCGCTGCTTGAGGCGCGCCGGACCAGCAAAGAGAACCTACAGCTAGCGCTTGATCGCCAGGAGGTCCTCGGTGACATGGCTCGCACGCACAGACTGCTCCAGCACGCCGAACGTATGGCAAGGATCGGGTCGTGGCGCCTCGAGCTTGACGGCGAACGAGTACACTGGTCGGATCAGACTTACGCGATCCACGGCTTGGAACCGGGCTCGCAAGCGCAGCTTGCCCTAGCAATGCAGTTCTACCCTGATGACGACCGTGCCAAGCTGGAAGCAGCGCTAGACCGCTGTGTGCGGCAAGGGACTGCATGGGATCTGGAGCTGAACTTCACCGATGCTCAGGGGCGGCCCCGTCGCGTGCGCACATTGGGTGAGATCGATGAGCGCGCCGGTAAGCGTGTCGCCGTCATGGGAGTGATCCAGGACATCACGGATCGGTACCAATTCGAGCGCCGCCTGGTTGCGGTAGCTCGAACCGACGAACTGACCGGCATACCAAGCCGACGCGCCTTTAACGAAGAATTGGAAGTTGCGCTCGATCGCGCCCGGGAAGGTGCACCGCTTGCTATCGCAATCATCGATCTGGATCGGTTCAAGGAGGTCAACGACCGGCTTGGCCATGCGACCGGGGACAAGGTTTTGCAGGTGATGGCCGCCAAGCTGCAAGCAGTACAGTATCTGGGCGATCACTTCATCGCCCGACTTGGCGGGGACGAGTTCGTGCTGATCCTGCGCGGACGGCGTACGCAGGAAGAGCTCGTCCAAGACATCGCGCGATTGCTGGCGGATTTACGCTACGACGTACCTGACGACCGTAACGTTATAATGGTGTCCGCGACGATCGGAGCCTGTGCCTATGGTGCCAGCTATGTCGATCGGGCTTCGTTGCTCAAAGAGGCAGACGAGGCTCTGTACCGTGCGAAGCGGATGCAGCGAGGCACGGGCGCTATTGCAGGCAACAGCGCCCATATCCAAAGTTTGGTTGGTGAGCCGCGTTAATCTGCTTTGACCCCGGCACCTGGTTGGCGAGAATAGGATTCAGGGATTTTGCATGTGACAATAGGCCGATAAGCACCGGACTGATGAAGATCCCCGTCTTGCTGGTATCCGGTGTCCTGTACTGGCTTTTCGTCTGCTGGGTGACAGGCGCGGCGGAACCCTGGGATGCCGACGCCTACTGGCGTCTCTGGTACCCCGCCTCGTTGGGCCTAGCTGCGCTAACAGGGGCAGCGTTCAAGACGAGGGGGTGGATGGCAGGATTCATCCTGACGTTTGCCCAGCTTCCTGTGATATGGCTCACCGCCGGGACTATCTCGCTCTGGGTAATCGGCCTGGCAATGTCCTGCGTCCTCGCTGTGCCGGCTGTCGCAATCTCAGCTTTTACCGGCTGGTTTGCCGCTCGCTCACGACCGTTGTGACAAGTCGCGAATGGATCCGCCTGTGCATCAGTAAAGATCATGGTAGGACCCGTTCGCCCGGGCTGGACGGTGCCCTTACCCGCCTTCCCACAAACGAACCGTTGAATGAGAAGGCCGCCCGCCCCGACCGATGTGTAAACGCTCACGCTTTCTGTCGGTGTTCTGACGCGCTCGTTGTCGTCCGTGTCTCGACGCGCAGTAATTAGGAATGTCCGGGTTCGGAAGGAAACCGACCCGTCCGCTTTCGGGAAGGCGGGTGGCGATAGCCGACATTGGGCAGCTGCAGCCTTTCCCGAAAAGGAGGGTGAAGCGGGAAAACGTCCGCCGGCCCATTAACGGGCTGGCGGCTGCATAAGCTCTATCGTGATATGATCGGGGCCTGAAACGTAGGCAACCAACGTTCCCTTTCTTGGCCCACCCGCGATCGGCAACGGACTACCCTTCGCCTTCCATCCTGCTGCCTCGACGCGGGCAATAGCGACATGGATATCGTTTACGGCCAGAGCCAGGTGGGCCGCACCGATCGCCCCCGCGCTATTAGGCACCGCACCGTTCTGGCGCCCTTTTGAATATTGCAACAGTTCGACGACATAGCCGTCCGGTGCCCTGACGATCGCCGTTTCGACATTAGGATTATCGACACCGGTCACCTGATGCAGGAAATCGCCCCCCATTTCCGATTGCCGCTCAAGTGTGAAACCGAGCGCTTCCGTCCAGAAGCGAACGGCTTCGTCTAAAGACGATACGGCGAAGCCTGTATGGTCCACGGCAATAACGTTTACGGCGTCTGTCATTACTTCACTCTTACTTGGCCGTGCTTGCGATGTCAGGACCTGCGCCGGCTTCAACCGACACCAACAGCATGGCGGACATGATCTTAATGGTGACGCTTTAACGCTTGAGCTTCTTCCCAAAAAGGAACTCATAGCGGGACAGTCGCCGGGGCGATCACGGCGAAAGCCGTCCAAGGCACTCCGTTTCCCAAAATCCGTTCCCGATTGCTCTTTCCCGAAATGGCCTGTTGGAGACGTAGAAACGGGAAAGATCGTGCCGGTTTCGGGAGCCCGGATCGCCATCCCCAACGTCCGCTAATGGGCGGCAACAACCAAGCTGCTACTGGGCGCCGACTGCCCGCCACACCCCGTCGCAAAACACATGATAAGCGACACCCCGGACCTGTGCCTTCGCCGAACCACACACGCCTCCGCCCATAACAATCGACAAACCCTGTCGCTTTGATAGAGTGTGTGGGAACATGCGTTCAGAGGTTTGTCGTACATGCTGGTCGGATATATGCGGGTGTCGTCGGTCGACGACCGCCAGACGGTCGATCTACAGCGCGACGCGCTGGTCGCCGCCGGTGTCGATCATCGGCATCTCCATACCGATAAGGCATCCGGCGCGCGCGACGATCGGCCGGGGCTGAAAGCTTGTCTCGACTATCTGAGCGCAGGCGACACGCTGATCGTGTGGAAACTTGACCGGCTCGGACGCTCGCTGCCGCACCTGCTGACGATCGTCACCGACCTGAAGGCGCGCGGCATCGCCTTCCGATCGCTGACGGAAGCGATGGATACGACCACCCCGCATGGCGAATTGCTGTTTTCACTGTTCGGCGCATTGGCACAGTACGAGCGGGCGCTGACGCGCGAACGGGTGATGGCGGGGCTCGCTGCCGCGAAGCGCCGGGGCCGACAAGGCGGGCGTCCGCCGATGATCGACGCCGAAACGCTCGAACGGATCACCGCCGCGCTGGATGGCGGCGCCAGCAAGGCGTCCGTCTGTCGCACCTTCAAGGTGCCGCGCTCGACCCTCCTTGGGACGCTGGCCCGGATCGGCTGGACCCCGCCCGCCAAGGTCTAAGCCGATGCCGCGTCGCGCCGTCCTGTCGGAGGAACAACGTGCGGCATTGCTCGCGCTTCCCGACGACGAAACCATACTCGTCCAGCACTGGACGTTGAGCCACGACGACCTGGCCGTCATCGTGCGCCGGAGGCGGCCACATAACCGGCTGGGTTTCGCCATCCAGCTTTGCGCGCTGCGCTATCCCGGTCGTCTGCTCCGTCCCGGTGAACTGATTCCCGCCGCCCCGCTCGCGTTCGTCGCCGAGCAGCTGCAGGTCGCGCCCGAGGTATTGGCCGATTACGCGACACGCGGCCCGACCCGGTACGAACAGATCGATGCGCTACGCGATGCGTTCGGATTTTCGCCGCTCAGCCTGCCGCTGCGAACGACATTGCAGGAATGGCTCCTGCCGATCGCGCTGACGACGACCAGCGGTGCCGGGCTGGCGCGGTTGCTGCTGGGCGAGTGCCGGCGACGGCGCATCATCATGCCGGGCATCAGTGCGGTCGAACGGATGGTCGCGCAGGGGTTGCTCGATGCCGAACGCCATGTCGCCGAGCATCTGACCCGAGGACTCGATGCTCGACAGCGCCGGCAGCTCGATGCGCTTCTCCTGCCCCACACAGGCACGAACTTGAGCGATCTGGCCTGGGTGCGGCAGCCACCCGGCAAGCCCGGCCGAAAGACATTCGCCGCCATCATCGAGCGGCTGACACTGCTGCGGGCCATCGGGATCGATCCGGATATCGCCGTAGGCGTCCATCCCGAGCGCCTCCGACGCCTGTGCCAGGAGGGCGTGCGGCTGACCGCGCAACATGTTCGGACGCTGCAAGCGACGCGGCGTCGCGCCACATTGGTGGCGACCATCCTCGAAACCATCGTGACCCTCACCGACGATGCGGTGCTGATGTTCGATCGCCTGCGTGGGCAGATGTTCCGGCGCGAACAGAACAGCGCGGACACGGCACTCAAGCGCGACCGGCGCACCATCAACGGCAAAATCCGGCTGCTTGCCCAACTCGGCGCTGCCCTGCTCGCCGCCAAGATATCAGGTGGCGATATCGGCGCTGCGGTCGAGGCAGCGATCGGATGGGATGATCTCGGCCGCGAGGTCGATGAAGCCCGCAAGCTGATCCGCCCCGATGCGGTCGATCCCGTTGCGATCGCCGCGACCAATTACCCCGTCCTCCGACAGGTCGGTCCCTCGTTCATCGCCTCGTTGACATTCGGGGCGGTGCCAGCCTGCCATGCGCTTGCGCGAGCGGTCGCGATCATGCGCGACCTTCATCTTGGTCATCTGCGCAAATTGCCTGCGGACACGCCAGTCGGCTTTATCCGGCAAGCTTGGCGTCGGGCGATCGGCACCGGCATTCCTGATCGCAGGATCTATGAATTGTGCGTGCTGGTCGAGCTTCGCGACCGGCTTCGCGCCGGCGACATGTGGGTCGAGGGAAGCCGACGCTATCGTGCTGTCGAGCAGCAACTCATTCCTGCCCCCGTATTCGCCACCATGCGCGCGGCCGGCCCCTTGCCGATACCGGCACCGGATACGGCCGATATCTGGCTGGCCGAACGATGCGCCCGCCTCGCCCGTCGATTGGCCAAGGTCGAGCGAAAGGCGGAGACGGACGCGCTGGAAGACGTGCAGCTCAGCTTGGGCAGGCTGCGGATTTCGCCCTTGAAGGCGATTACTCCCGAGGAATCCGATACCGCCCTTGCGCCGCTCTATGCGCATCTGCCCGCGATCCGCATCACCGACCTTCTTGCCGAAGTCGATCGATGGACCGGGTTCAGCCAGTGCTTCACGCATCTGCAAAGTGGCCGTGCCGCGGATGAACCGCGTGCGATCCTCACGGCTGTGCTCGCCGATGCCACCAATCTGGGTCATACGCGCATGGCGGAAGCCTGCAATCTCGTGACCCAGCGCCAGCTCGGTTGGCTCGCCTCATGGCATCTGCGCGAGGAAACCTACGGTCGCGCGCTCGCCCGGCTTGTCGACGCCCAACACACCGCGCCGCTGGCCGCGCTGTTCGGGTCCGGCACCTCGTCCAGCTCAGACGGTCAGAACTTTCCGCTCGACCGCCGCGCCCAGGCAACCGGCGCAGTCAATCCGCACAAGGGGACAGAGCCGGCTGTCTCCTTCTACAGCCACGTCTCGGATCGCTACGCGCCGTTCCATTCCACAGTTATCTCCGCTTCGGCGAGCGAGGCGGCACAGGTGCTCGACGGGCTGCTCCACCACGGCGCCGATCTGCACATCGAAGAGCATCACGTCGATGGCGGGGGCGTCTCCGACCATGTGTTCGCGCTATGTCATCTGCTTGGGTTCCGGTTCGCGCCGCGTATCCCGAATATCGCCGCACGCCGTTTGCACCTGTTTGACGGCATCGAACCCGGCCCCGATATCGCGCCGCTGGTCGCGGGCCGGATCGACGAAGGTCTGATCGAGGCACACTGGGACGACGTGCTGCGACTGGGAACCTCGATCCGCACCGGCGTCGTCAGCGCGTCGATCATGCTGGAACGGCTCGGCTCCTATCCACGCGCCAACGGCCTGGCACTGGCGTTGCGCGAGATCGGTCGCGTCGAGCGTACCCTGTTCACGCTCGACTGGATCGAGCAGCCCGAACAGCGTCGCCGCGCCACCCGCGAACTCAACAAGGGAGAAGCGGAAAATGCCCTGAAACGCGCCATCTTCTTCCATCGCATTGGCCGTATCCGCGATCACGCGCTGCAAGCCCAAAGCCATCGCGCGAGCGCGCTCAACCTCGTCGCCGGTGCCATCGTCCTGTGGAACACGACCTACCTGCAAGCCGCCCGGATGCATCTCGCCAACCTTGGCCGACCGGTCCCGCCGAACCTGCTGCAACACCTATCACCGCTCGGTTGGCAGCATATCAATCTCACCGGCGACTACCTCTGGACTGATCCCGATGCGCCATCGACCGCGCTAAGACCGCTTCGCCAGATGCGCGCAGTCGAAGGCACGGCAAAACCTTAGCGTATATCTGGGTCCGTTCTATGTACCGACCCCAGGATGGTATCCGGCACCTGCGCCTGCGCCGCTGCCGGCAGCGCCACCACGGCCGATGCGAGTGCTTTCAAGAACCGCTGCATGATCCTGCCTTCCATTGCCAAGTCTTTCCCCTGCCGTACCGATCATCGCTGAGCCGCCGCGGTAAGCTCAGCGATCCACAAACTCTAGGCAACTCTCGACTTCCCTCAGTCCTATGGCATTTATCCCGCCGATATTCGGTACAAGCCAGCCCCATGCGATGGTATGGTGCCAGCGATCCGGCCGTTCGCGGTTCCTAGTTCGCGCCCCGCCCACAAGTCGCGCACGTGCACCGTGCCGGTGACGCCAAGTTCGCGAAGCGGCAAACCAACTTCCATCGCTGCGTTGGTGGTGTTGAATAGCGCAACGTACTGATCGCGGCTCCTGTCTGCGCGCGCCGACCAGACCCGTGTGCCGTCGGCGATGAAGTGTGGCCGATTGTCGGTGCTCGCTTGATTGACAGCGAGAACCTCGCGATTGGTGAGCAGCGCCAGTGTCGCGGCGTCGAGATGGCGCAGATCACCCCCCATGATCAGGGGCGAGCGCGCAATTGACCACAGTGTCATCAACGTGCGCTGTTCGTCCGGCGTGAACTTGGTGTCGCGTGTTCCGAGCTTTAGGCGCCCAAGCGGAAGCATGTCAGCGTCCGGCCACGCACCGGGGCGGCGCCATTGATTCCAATTCTCTAGCCTGGTGAACTGCGCCTCTAGCATCGACCATTCGTCCCAAAAGTCATCGCTGATCCGCCACATCTGCGCATAGTCGCGGACGTGCGCACCGCGAGCCACTGGGGTCTCGCCGGGCGATAGGCTGAGCATAATCGGACGCCCGCATCGCTGGATCGCGCGGTGCGCCGCCTCGATCTCCGGCGCATGCGCGTCGTAGGGTCGACTCATATCGTCCATCTTGACGAAATCCACGCCCCATGAAGCGTAAAGCGCAAAGATGCTGTCGTAGTATGCTTGGGCGCCCGGCTTGGTCATGTCCACGCCGTACATGTCGGGGTTCCAAGGGCAAATGCTCGTGGTATCGGCAACGTCGGCGGCGCGGACGTCACTGCCGAGCACAGGCAGATTGCGCCGAACTGCTTCGCGCGGAATGCCGCGCATCACGTGGATACCGAACTTCATCCCCATCGCATGCACTTCAGCGGCGAGCGCAGTGAAGCCGGCGCCGCTAGCACTGGACGGGAAGCGATTAGGCGCAGGAATGACGCGGCCATGCGTATCGAGCGTTGGGGTAGCGACCTTGTTATATTCGTAACTCGTCGCATTCGACTCATACCATTGGATGTCGACAGTGAAGATGTTGTAGCCGAACGGCAGTAGCTTCTCGCGCATGATGGCGGCCGTCTCGCGAGCCTGCGCTTCGGTAATCGTGGTGGCGAAGCTGTTCCAGCTGTTCCAGCCCATCGGCGGACGCGGCGCGAGCAGCCGCGACACTCCTGCGCCCGTACCAGCCTTTGCGGCCGCATTGTTTGGCAGGGTAGCTGAAGCCGCCCCCCCAATGCCGGCGGCCAGCATGGTGCGTCGACTGAGCTGAAATTCTTCCATTATTCCTCTCCCCCCGTTCGCTCGACGGGCACTTAATAGCGGCATGACATTCGCCGACGTACCGAGCGTAGCATTAGTCGAACAATTGATACAATCCCACATAAAGCTTGAAGCAGCTTCAAACCTTACGGATCTGCCGTAGCGGCTGTAGGCGATGCAACGGCGTACACTTGTGCAAATGCGCTTGACATAGAACTAGTCCTACAAGACAGTTGAACCCGCGGGGCATGAGACCCTGAACATGGGGAGAGAATTATGAGAACTCGTTTGCTCGCGGGTGCCGCGATGCTCGCCTTCGTTACGTCGCCAGTGATGGCGCAGTCATCCAACGCGAATTCGGTCACACCGACCGGTACGCCGGAAGCAGATACACCGGTCGAACCGCAAGGGCCGTCCGAGACGGCACCGCAAGGAAGCGGCGGCGATATTGTCATCACTGGGATACGCAGTAGTCTGCGTTCGTCGCTTGCCACCAAGCGCAACGCCGAGAACATTGTTGATTCCATCACGGCGGAGGACACCGGAAAATTCCCGGACACCAACATTGCGGACTCGTTGCAGCGTATTACCGGCGTCGCGATTGATCGCTCGGGCGGCGAGGGCCAGTTCATCACGGTTCGTGGCCTCGGCCCCGAGTTCAACACGGTGCTGGTCAACGGCCGCATTATGGCTACCGATAATCCCGGTCGCGAATTCTCTTTCGACGTGCTTTCTTCGACCCTGATCCAGCGCGTCGACGTGTATAAGACCTCGCTGCCACAACTGCAGGAAGGGGGCATCGGGGCGACCGTCAACGTCGTTACCGCACGCCCACTCGACGGACGCGCGGGCTTCCATGCCACACTGGCGGCCGGCGGCATCTACGATTCACTTGCTGAAAAGGTTAGCCCGGATTTTTCCGGTATCGCGTCCTGGACCAACGCCGACAAGACGTTCGGCGCCCTGCTCTCCGGATCGTATACCAACCGTAAGAGCCAGCTGGATTCGGCGCGGATCGGGGGCTGGATTCTTGGATCGGAAGGGTTGATCAACGGTACCGCCAACTCGACCGGCCTAACCACCTCCGCGCTCGTCGACAGCCCCAACAACATTCATATCCCGCGGGAATACAACTTCGATCGTGAGGAGGACACGCGCGAGCGGATCAACGTAGCAGGCTCGATCCAGGGGAAGCTCACCGACAGGCTGTTACTGACAGTCGACGGCATCTATTCACAATTCAACGTGTCCCAATATACGCGGCGCTACGGCGACTTTTTCACCGAGCGTTTTCTTGGGGTTGAGACTGACGCCAACAACACGGTAACCGGCTTTAACCGTCCCGGCTCGAACTTCCTCGCGGTTAATCCCGGACTACTTCAGCCGTTACCCGGCGGCGTAGACTCCCGCGTCACCCGGCAGCAGAACGATAACATCGTGTGGACCAGTCAGCGGGAGACAGAAAGCTACCAGATCGGAGCCAACCTCGCCTGGAATGTTTCCGACCAATTGCGGCTAAAGTTTGACGCCTCCACCACCAAGGCAACGCAGCGCAATCCGTACAAGTTCGTCGTCGTTGGCTCACTGGCGCAGACGTCGGTACGGTTCGACCTCAACCCACAAAACGATCTTCCCGGCCTCACCAATCTCGGCCCGATCACCGACGCTAGCCTGCTGCGCGCCCACTTTGCTCAGAACGACCTGACGAGAGTGAACGACAAGGGCACCGAGTTCCATTTTGACGGCGAATGGAAGGCGGATCGCGGCATCCTGCAATCGCTGATGTTCGGTGCATCGTACAATGAACGCCGTAAGGTGCGCACTCGCGCTGATAATTCTGACACGGTTTGCACCTACTGCGGATACGACATCCCGATCCCGGCGAACCTCGTGCAGGCCTATTCGATTAACAATTTCCTCCCAGGCGCATCGGGTAGCGATGCGCTGCCGAAGGACTTCTTTACGTTCAATCAGGAAGACATCTTCGCCTTCCTATCCGATCCCGCCAATCTCGCACTTCCGCGGCAGGGGCGCACAGCGGTCCAGCAGGCAGCCGAAGCCGCACGAGTACAGGCTTTGGCGGGCGGCCCTTATGGTCAGCGCGACCGGCCGAACGCGCGCCTGGACGTCGAGGAGAAAGTGTTCGCAGCTTATCTCAACGCCAACTTCAAGGGCGACGGCTGGTCGGGCAACATAGGTGGCCGCTTCGTCAGCACGCGGCTACGCTCGGAAGGGTTCGGGCAGCAGATCGTCAGCATCTTCGTCAATCCAGGCGACGACAATCTGAACTTTGTCTATACCGATCCGCAGGCGATCGGCGTTCGCAACAGCTACACCGACTTTCTGCCCTCGGCGAACATCAAATATGAGATCACGTCACGGCTGCTCGCACGCGCGGCAGCGTCAAAGACCGTAACCCGCCCGACGCTTACGTCGCTCGGTGTCGATAACAGCTACGGCGGCCGGCTTACTAACGCAACGTCGAGCGGCGGAAATCCGCAGCTGCGCCCGTTCAAGTCGGACAACTACGACGTATCGCTGGAATATTACATCACGGACGTTAGCTATCTTAGCGTATCGGGTTTTTACAAAAAGTTTAGCGATTTTCTCGAGAGCCAGACATTGCCAGTAACTATCGCCGGCTTCGATTTCCTCGATACCCGCACGCGAAATGGACAGAGCGGGTCAATCGCGGGCGTTGAAATCGGCGGCCAGTATACGTTTGACCGGTTGTTGCCTGGTGCATTGTCGGGCTTCGGTGTGGCCGGTAACTATACCTACGTATCTAGCAACGTCGACCGTGGCGAAGGCAGCGGTACAAACGCTAATAGCTGCGGTTACAATGGTCTATCCCCTCACTCGGCAAACGGCAGCATATTCTACGAAAAGTATGGCTTACAGGCTCGCACTTCCTACAATTGGCGCTCATCTTTCCTTCGTCAGTGCTTTGGGGCTGCTTCTCGACCAGAAAATCGTGCGTCATATGGTCAGCTTGACGCCAGTATTTCTTATGACATGACTCCGGTGTTTCAAATTTATGTACAGGGTGTAAACCTGACCAACCGATACGTACATGACTATTCTGTGCTAGAGGACCGGCTTTTGATGCTTCAGAATACTGGATCTCGGTACCTTTTTGGTGTCCGGGCTCGCTTCTGATGTGATAGTAGGGTTGAAGCGGATGATCTGCGGCCGGGCCTTAGTCCCGGCCGCAAGCATGATCCGTACGCGCTTCAAGTGTAGCGATGTTTTATTACGTGCTTTAAGCCTTGTAGTCCCTTCATGATTATGTACGGGCGGCTTTTGTACCTTGACGCGGCTTGACCCACTTTCCCAACGCTGATGCAAGACGGACAAGAGACTTGGCCCTGTGCCACGATCGCCCCCCTGGGCGCTCCTCCGAGAAAGAGAATACTATGCCAGAGGGTCACGTAGAACTGTCTGACGACGAAAAGCACCTCGCATCACTTGGCTACACGCAGGAGCTGAACCGCTCCTGGTCGGGCTTCAGCAACTTCGCCATCTCGTTCTCGATCATTTCGGTCCTGGCGGGCTGCTTCACCTCGTTCGGTCTCGGCTGGAACAACGGCGGACCCGCGGCGATCGCTTGGGGCTGGCCGATTGTGTCGGTGTTCATCCTGATGATTGGACTGTGCATGTCCGAGCTGGTCTCGGCGTTCCCGACTTCCGGCGGAATCTATTGGTGGGCAGCCAAACTTGGCGGTGCCAAGGCCGGCTTTTACACGGGCTGGCTAAATCTGATCGGCCTGATCGCCATCCTTGCGTCGACGGCATATGGCGCAGCAACGTTCCTCGACCTTACCCTTGGCACGTTCAGCGAGACATGGCTGGCCGGCTTCAGCCTGACGAGGGTCTTCGTCATGTTCCTAGTGATCCTGGCATTCTCGGCGACCATCAACATCTTCTCTTCGCATTTGCTGGCCGTCATCAACAACATCTCGGTTTGGTGGCACGTGGCGGGCGTAACCATCGTCATCGCCATCCTCATCTTGGTACCCGAGCAACACGCCAGCCTGTCCGACGTTTTTACCAAGACCATCAATAACACCGGCATGTTTGACGGTGCCACCTCCGGGGTTGGCTGGCTGATCTTCGTATTGCCGATTTCGGCGATCCTCACCCAGTACACGGTCACCGGCTACGACGCGTCCGCGCACATTTCCGAGGAAACCAAGAACGCGGCCGACAGCGCAGCCAAGGGCATTTGGCGGGCTATCTTCTACTCCTCCATCGGCGGCTGGATTCTGCTGCTCACATTTCTGTTCGCGGTGAACGATTCAGACGGGGTGTCCAAGGGTGGCGGTGCGGTCGCGGTGATCTTCAGCCAAGCGATGAGCGCGCCCTGGGTGGGCGTCGTATTGCTGATATCGTTGGTCGGTCAGCTGTTCTGCCTCACTGCCGTCCAGACCAGTACCTCGCGGATGCTGTTCGCGTTTAGCCGCGACCGTGCGGTGCCGGGTCATCAGCTTTGGTCGAAGGTCAGCAAGAACAAGATCCCTGTCAACGCTGTGATCGTCACCGCGGTAATCGCGGCGATCATCACGTTACCGGCGCTGGTCGAGGTCAACGTCAACGGCGCACCCGTGCCGGTTGCGTTCTTCGCCGTGGCCTCCATTGGCGTCGTCGGCCTGTACCTGTGCTTCGCGGTGCCGATCTACTACCGCTGGAAGGCTGGGAATTCGTTCCCCGTCGGCAAGTGGAATCTGCGAGGTCACCACAAATGGATGGCGCCGGTCGCGCTTGTCGAGATCATCGTCACTTCGATCATCGCGATGTTCCCGACCTCGTTGGGCGGTGTGCCGTGGGACCCGAGCTTCGAATGGAAGTTCGTCAACTACACCCCGTTGCTTGTAGGCGGTGTGCTGATCCTACTGTTCATCTACTGGCACGTGTCGGTGAAGAAGTGGTTCACCGGACCCATTAAGCAGGTAAAAGTTGTCGCTGAAGGCTTCGACCTCAGCCATTAAAAGGGCGATCACTACAGCGGTCCACCTCTGCCGATTTAACTGAAAGCTGCCGGACCGCTGACCACCGATTATTGCCGTTCAGCGGCCAGAAGTGCGGAAAACTCGGTCGTAATCACGATTGTGCGAAAAACGGATGTTTTCAGTCATCATCGCGGATCGCATGTAAGGGTGGTAAGCCATGCAAACGGCATCGACGTCTTACAACGTGATCGTCTGGGCCGCTGTCGCAAAACTTAGAACATTTGCGACGTAATCGCTTCACGGTTCTCCCCCGCCTGCACCCCACGCTGATCGTCTTACCGATTGGCGGTGCGGCACTGGTCCTGAAACGGGTGATATATTCTAGTCAACGCACTACTGTGCGCTTTTGAGTTTCCTGATCAGAGGATCACGATGAACGGACTATCATTCGCAGCCGCCTTCCTCGCCATCGCGGTACCGCTTGCCGTAGCGCGGGCAGACAACCCGATCATCCAGACCCGTTTCACCGCCGATCCGGCGCCGCTGGTGCACGACGGTGTCGTCTATCTCTACACCAGCCATGACGAGGATGACGCCGACGGGTTCAAGATGCTCGACTGGCGGCTGTACAGTTCCACCGACATGGCGAACTGGACGGACCGCGGTGTCGTGGCGTCGCTCAAGACCTTTCCCTGGGCGGTCCAGACCAACGACGCCTGGGCACCGCAGGTCATCGAACGCGGCGGAAAATTCTACCTCTATGCACCGATCACCGTTGTGGGGAAACCCAGGAACGTCATCGCAGTGGCAGTTGCCGACACGCCAGCCGGGCCGTTCAAGGATGCGCTCGGCAAACCGCTGATCGCGCCAGCCCACGATAACATCGACCCGACCGTATGGATCGATGACGACGGTCAGGCATATCTCTACTGGGGTAATCCCGACCTGTGGTACGTCAAGCTGAACAAGGACATGGTGTCATATGCAGGTCCGATCACCAAGGTCCAACCGCGCATCACCGATTACCAGGAAGGTCCGTGGTTCTATAAGCGCAAGAACCACTATTACATGGCGTTCGCCTCTACCTGCTGCTCGGAGGGCATCGGCTATGCAATGAGCGACAGACCAACCGGACCGTGGACCTATAAAGGTCCCATCATGGATCACGACACCCGCGCCACAGGCAACCACCCTGGCATCATCGACTATAAGGGCGGCTCGTACGTCTTCGGCTTTAGCTATGAGCATAATTTCGCGCTAACGCCGATCCATCATGAACGCCGCTCGGTCTCGGTCGCCAAGTTCGATTACAACGCCGACGGGACAATCCCCAACCTTCACTGGTGGGACAAGGTCAGCGCGCCGCAGATCGGCACGCTCGATCCCTACAAGCAGATCGAGGCGGAGACGATCGCCTGGACCTCGCGCATCAAGCGCGATCGCGACCGGCCTTACGACTGGGCAATGGGCGTGACGACCGCACAGGACGACCGCGTCGGCGTCTATGTGACGCGTGCTACCGACCGCAGCTACATCAAGGTCGCTGGCGTCGATTTTGGCAAGGCAGGTGCCCGCAGCTTCGTTGCAACTGTCGCCAGCGCCAAGCCGGACGCCACCATCGAACTGCACGCTGATGCTGTCGACGGCCCCCTGCTTGGCACGGTACAGGCCGGCGCTCCCGCCGACGGCGCACGGTGGCAGGAGCGGACGGCCCCCGTTTCGGGCGCAACCGGGCGGCATGATCTTTACATGGTGTTCCGCGGCAAGGGCGACGATAGCCTCATGGACGTCGACGCTTGGCGGTTCGCCCGCTGAGATGAAGACACAACGAGAGGTGGGCATGACATTCCGCAAGACCGCATGCGCGGGATCGTTCGTCCGTGCCATGCTGGCCGCCCTGCTCGTCACAGCGGCGCCCGCGGTGCAGGCCGCGCCCAAGGCCACATCCCATCTGGATCTCGACGCGATTGCGCGACAGCGGTTTGGCAACGACGCTGCCTGGTACCGGGATCGGATCCCGTTCTTCCAGTCGTCCGACCCGAGGCTCGACCAGGTCTATTATTACCGGTGGCAGATCGTCCGAGCTCACCAGCGTGACCTGGGCAAGATCGGCTATATCACCACCGAGTTCGCGGACGACGTCAGCTGGCAGCGTGAACCCTATGCTAGTCTGAACGACGCGACCGGTTTCCACCTGAACGAACTGCGCTGGCTGAACGACCGGCGGTTCGCGGCAGACTACATCGATTATATGTACGATCAGGGCGGCAATAACCGCCACTTCACCGACTATATGGCCGACTCCGTCTGGAGCAGGTACTTGGTCGATGGCGACCAGACTGCCGTCCTTGCCCATGTGCCCGCCATGCGAACATTGTACGATGCGTGGTTCGATCATTTCGACTGGTCGAAGAACCTGTACTGGGTCGAACCGCTGCTCGACGCGACTGAATATACTATATCCTCAATCGACGCGTCGGGCGGCAAGGACGGGTTTCGCGGCGGCGAGGCGTTCCGCCCTTCGGTTAACGCCTACATGTTCGCAAACGCCCGCGCGTTGTCTGCCATGACCGCGCTGTCCGGCGATGCGAAGGCGTCCGCCGACTATGCCGCCCGCGCCAGCGCCATCAAGCAACGCGTGCAGGAGAGCCTCTGGAACCCGCAGTTCCAGCACTTTACCGACCGCTATCAGGTCACCAACACGCATGTGAAATACTGGAACTCGATCCGCGGGCGCGAACTCGTCGGCTACGTACCATGGACCTTCGATCTGCCGGACGACGACGCACGCTACAGCGCTGCGTGGACGCACATCCTGAAACCCGACGAACTGGCCGGTCCTGCCGGTCTGCGCACGGTGGAGCCGAGCTACGAACATTATATGCGGCAATATCGCTACGAAGGCATCAGTCGCGAATGCCAGTGGAACGGCCCCATCTGGCCTTTCCAGACGACGCAGGTGCTGGCCGGCATGGCCAACCTGCTCGATCACTACAATCAGTCGGTCGTTACTCGAGCCGACTTCCTCCGCCTGCTCCGCCAATATGCGCAGATGCATTTTCAGGGCAATCGCCTCGATCTGGAAGAGGATTATGACCCCGCTACGGGCAAGCCGATCGTCGGGCTGGTCCGCAGCCACCATTATTTCCATTCGGGTTTCAACGACCTGATCCTGACCGGCGTCGTCGGCATCCGCCCCCGCGCCGACGACGTGCTAGAAATCAATCCGCTGCTGACCGCTCCCGGCACCGACGCACCGATCCGCTGGTTCCGTGCCGAACGGATCCCCTATCACGGGCACCTTGTTTCGGTGACCTACGACGTCGACGGACGCCGGTTCGGACAGGGTGTGGGGCTACGCGTCGAAGTGGACGGCCGCGAAGCGAGGCGCAGCGCAAAGCTGGCACGCCTGACGATCCCGCTGCCACGTGCTGAAAACGCACCTATTGCGCGTGCCATCAACCGGGCAGTGCAAGTCGATCGGACAGGTTTCCCAAAACTGACCGCCTCGAGCGGAGACAATCCAGAGGCGATGCACGACGCAGTCGACGGACGGACTTGGTTTTTCCCAGAATTGAGCAACGGCTGGTCACCGACCACGACGGCAGCAGAGCAGTGGTTCGCGATCAATTTTGGACAGCCGCAGACGTTGAACCGCGCCGAGCTGGCGTTCTTCTCAGATGGCAAGCAGTTTGCCGCGCCTACGGGCTATCGTCTTCAGATCCGTCGCGGCGAGACCTGGCAGGATTTGCCCGCGCAAGCCGACGTCCCGGTGGCCAACGGTATCACGCACGTCACCTGGTCACCTACCGCTGCCGGGCAAGTTCGCCTAGTCGTGGTCCAACCAACTGGCCGATCAGTCCGCTTGGTTGAGCTGAAGCTTTTCTAGAGAAAATTTTGGTCGGTCCTCGGGGGAGGGCGATGAACCGAAAATCCGATCGTCGCAGGGCTTCAATTCGATTTCCCGATCCTTAGCGGGCCGGTCTTCTTAGTCTTGATCGCCGTTCGCTTTCGGAAAAGGATTTACGGCAGTTGCACAAATTTGTGATCAGACCGAAGCAGCACCCGCTTAATGGAGCTTCAGCGGTGCTGTTTGAATGGGTGCCGTATGGTCCTCTTGGGTTAGGCTTCAGCCGGACTAAGCGATCAAATTGACAAGAATTCTATACGCTGTTTTCTCACATAAAACGGACCAGCCTGGAGCGGTGAGCTGAGGGCATACCTAAAACGTACCGGCGGAGAATAAAGCATATAGAGGGGGGGCGGCAGGGGGCGGCGGTATTCGTCTGGAAAGCGGACAGGCCGGAAGCGCCCAAACCCGGACCTTCAGGCTGGCGATCCGGGCACCCAATAACGGCCATTCGTTAAGCACGATCTTTCCCGTTTCTCCGTCTCCGATTGGCCATTTCGGGAAAGAGCAATCGGGAACAGATTTTGGGAAAGCGAAACCCGTAGGCGTTCGTCAGCGCGATCGAGGCGGGAGGTT
>NZ_JAPYKK010000016.1 GCF_029623395.1 Sphingomonas echinoides | reverse complement strand
GTCCGATCCAGCGATCGCCCGCTTCCCGCACTTTGGCTGATGACCGATGCGCGGATGGGCACGGGGCTGTGGCCGGCGCTGGCGCGGCTGCCGCGGGGTAGCGGGATCGTGCTGCGGCATCATGACCTGCCGGCGCTCGCGCGCGCCGATCTGAAAGCCCGCATCGCGCGTGTGGCGCGGCGGCGCGGGCTCGTGCTGGTTGATGAGGCTGCGCCACGCGATGCGCCGGTGCGGATCGGGCGGGCGCATTCGGTGCGCGAAGGGATCACCGCGCGCCGGGCGGGGGCGGCGCTGGTGTTCGTCTCGCCGGTCTATCCGACCCGGACGCACCCGGGTGCGCCTTCCCTGGGCCCGTTGCGTGCGGCAACGATCGCGCGCGCGGTTGGTCTGCCCGCGATTGCGCTCGGCGGCATGACGCGCACGCGGTTTCGGCGGTTGCGGGCGATGGGGTTCCTGGGGTGGGCCGCGATCGATGCGCTGACGCCGGCGCGGCGCTAGGCCAGACGAGTCAGCGCTCGCCCGAACGTCAGAAGCGGAACGCGGTCCCGATATAGACGGCCTGGCTGTCGCGGCGGTCGTCGGACTGCTGCATCAGCCGATCGCGCTCGGTCTTGTAGCGGACGCCCGCGGTCACATCGAGCCGGCGCGTCAGCGAATAGGACCCGGCCACGTCGAGCGAATAGGCTTCCGGAACCTCGATCAGCTTCGGACCATTCGCCAGCGGGCGATCCGCCATTGCGTTGACGCGACCCGAGAACCGCTTGCCGGTATAGCTCACGCCGATATCGGCGGCTTCGCGGCTGCCCGGCATGCCGGCGAGATCGACCTTGGCGACATCCCCCGAGACCGCGAGCCGCTTCCAGCCGACCGCGACACCGAGGTTATAGGCGATCGGCGTCAGCGCGACCGTCGACGCCGGGATCGGCGAGGCGCGGTCGGTGCGCGCGATCACGCCGCGGGCGGAGCGCGCCTGGACCGCGACGGTCACCGCGCGATTGCCTTCGCGACGCGTGTCGGAGGGCGTGAAGCGGAAGCCGCTGGTGTCGAGTCCGCCGCGCGCGAACATTGCCGCAAGCCGGGGGTCCGCCGAGGCGGGCGTGAACGATCCGAGGCCGCGCACCAGTTGCACGCTGTGGCGCGGGTTGATCCGCGGTGCGGGCGAGTCGCTGGCGCCAAGCGCCGGAGCCACGGAGATGCCGAGAGCGACGAACGCCCCCACAGCAATCCCTGACATCCAACGACCAAGCGACACTTCAGACCCCTTCATGTGTACCTGTACGGCACTATCATGTTGCGAGGCGGCTACCACGATTCAATCCGGTAACGCCACCATTCCGACTCATTTTCTAGCGACAGTGTCGTCAAGGACACACTATGGAACAGCCGAGGTCCTGCTTGCGACAAACGCCGGACATTCTATAGATATCGCCCGAACCCCCGACACTCCGATTTGTTCAGGAACAGCCGATGATCCGCCGCCCCCGCACTGCGATTCTGCTTTCGCTCGCGCTCATCGCTCCGCTCGCGCTCGGGGCGTGCGGTCATAAGGGGGGGCGTCCGCAGAACGCGGACCTCGCGGCATCGAAGGTCACGACGATCGGCGTCAACGCCTATCTGTGGCGCGCGAGCCTCGATACGCTGAGCTTCATGCCGTTGCTGCAGACCGATTCCAACGGCGGCGTGATCGTCACCGACTGGTACATCAACCCGGCTGCGCCGACCGAGCGCGTCAAGGTGACGGTGACGATCCTCGACCAGGATCTGCGCGCGGACGGCCTTCGCGTCGCCTCGCTCCGCCAGGTCAACCAGGGCGGCCAGTGGGTCGCGGCACCGGTCCAGGCGTCGACCGTCCAGAAGCTCGAAGACATCATCCTCACGCGCGCCCGCGATCTGCGCCGCGCTGCCGTAACCCAATAGGAATACCCAACCGATGGCGTCACGCTTCAATGCGCTGAAAGCGGACGCGGCCTGGCAGAAGGTGTGGGACGACCGCCGCACCTTCGCCGCGCGTGACGACAGTCCCAAGCCGCGATCCTATGTTCTTGAAATGTTCCCCTATCCGTCGGGGAAGATTCACATGGGGCACGTCCGCAACTATACGATGGGCGACGTGCTCGCGCGGTTCCGCCGGATGCAGGGGATGGAAGTCCTCCATCCGATGGGCTGGGACGCGTTCGGCATGCCCGCCGAGAACGCCGCGATGGAAAAGGGCGTCCATCCGGGCGGCTGGACCCGCGACAATATCGCCACGATGAAGGCGCAGTTGAAGCGGCTTGGCTTTGCGCTCGACTGGACGCGCGAACTGGCAACGTGCGAGCCGGAGTATTACGGGCACGAGCAGGCGTTGTTCCTCGAGCTGTTTCGCCACGGCCTCGTCTATCGCAAGGAAAGCTCGGTCAATTGGGATCCGGTCGACATGACCGTGCTCGCCAACGAACAGGTGATCGACGGACGCGGCTGGCGCTCGGGCGCTCTGGTCGAGCGGCGCAAGCTGTCGCAGTGGTTCTTGAAGATCACCGATTTCGCGGACGAGCTGCTTGAGGGCTTGGGCGCGCTCGAGCATTGGCCGGACAAGGTCAAGCTGATGCAGGAGAATTGGATCGGGCGCAGCCGCGGGTTGCAGTTCCGCTTCCAACTTTCTGATGGCGGGTCGGTCGAGGTGTTCACCACCCGTCCCGACACGATGTTCGGGTCGAGCTTCGTCGCGGTCGCGGCGGATCACCCGATCGCGCAGGCGCTCGCCGAGCGTAGCCCGGAGGCCGCCGACTTCATCGCCTTGTGCAAGCGCGGCGGAACCACTGCGGCCGAGATGGACACGCAGGAGAAGCTCGGGTTCGACACCGGGCTGACCGCGCAGCATCCGTTCGATCCCGACCTGCAGCTCCCAGTCTACATCGCGAACTTCGTGCTGATGGAATATGGCACCGGCGCGGTGTTCGGCGTGCCGGCGCATGACCAGCGCGATCTCGATTTCGCCCGCAAGTACGATCTGCCGGTCCGCCGCGTCGTGTCCGACGGCGACGTCACCGATCCGGTGTTCACCGGGAACACCGCTTACACCGGCCCCGGCACGCTGGTGAATTCGCATTTCCTCGACGGGATGGACATCGAGGACGCCAAGCGCGCGGTCATCACGCGTGCCGAGGATGGCGGCTGGGGCACCGGATCGACCGTGTTCCGCCTGCGCGACTGGGGCGTCAGCCGCCAGCGCTATTGGGGCACGCCGATCCCGATCATCCACTGCGACGCGTGCGGCGCGGTGCCGGTCCCTGCGGACCAGCTCCCCGTCGTGCTGCCCGAGGACGTCAGCTTCGACATCCCCGGCAACCCGCTCGACCGGCATCCGACGTGGAAGAACGTCCCCTGCCCGTCCTGCGGCGGTGCGGCGCGGCGCGAGACCGACACGCTCGACACCTTCGTCGATTCCTCCTGGTATTTCATCCGCTTCGCCAGCCAGCCCAAGGACAAGCCGTTCGACCGCGCGGTCGCCGAGCAGTGGCTGCCGGTCGCGCAATATATCGGCGGCGTGGAACATGCGATCCTCCACTTGCTCTACGCGCGCTTCTGGACGCGCGCGTTGCGGCATATCGGGATGCTCGACGTGGCGGAGCCGTTCGCCGGTCTGTTCACGCAGGGGATGGTCACGCACGAGACCTACAGCCGCCAAGTGACCGAGGTTGGCACCGACGGCACCGACACGATCACCAAGCCCTTGTGGCTGTCGCTCGACGACATCGACAAGCGCGGCGACGGCTATGTCGAGCGCGCGACCGGCGAGGCGGTCACGGTCGGCCGCATCGAGAAGATGTCGAAGTCGAAGAAGAACACCGTCGACCCGACCGGCATCGTCGACCAATATGGTGCGGACGCGACACGCTGGTTCATGCTGTCCGACTCCCCGCCCGAGCGTGATCTACCGTGGAGCGAAAGCGGGATCGAAGGCTCGTGGCGCTTCATCCAGCGCGTCTGGCGGTTGTTCGACGGCGACAAGAGCGGCGAGGCCAGCACGGTCGACGCCCCGCTCGACCGCAAGCTCCACCAGACGATCGCGGGCATCGCGGTCGACATCGAGGCACTCGCTTTCAACAAGGCGGTCGCCAAGCTGTTCGAGCTCGTCAACGCGATCGAACGCGCCGCGCCCTCCGCGTCACGCGACACCGCGATCGCGACGCTGATGCGGCTCGTCGCGCCGATGGCGCCGCATCTCGCCGAGGAAGCCTGGGCTGCTGCCGGGAACGAAGGCTTGATCGCCGACGCGCCGTGGCCCGAGGTCAACGCCGCGCTGCTAGTCGAGGACGAAGTCACGATCGCGATCCAGATCAACGGCAAGCTCCGCGATACGCTGGTTGTAGCAAAGGGCATGCCGCGCGAAGACGTGGAAGCCGCCGCGCTCGCCTCGGACAAGATCGTCCGCGCGCTCGAGGGCAAAGCCCCGCGAAAGGTCATCGTCGTGCCGGATCGCCTCGTGAACATCGTCGCATGACCCGCCTGCGCACCCTCATCGCCTGTGCGGGCGCAGCGGTCACGCTGGCGGGTTGTGGTCTGCATCCGCTCTATTCGGGCGGGAGCTCGGGCACGGTCGCGACGACGCTCGCGCAAGTCGATGTCGCGCCGATCGAGGGCAAGGCCGGGTGGCTGACCGCGAACGCGCTGCGCGACCGGCTCCACACCACGCCAGGCGGCGCGGCGCGCTACCGGCTCGAAGTGAAGCTCGACGACCGGATCATCGGCCTCGGGATCCGGCGCGACGACAGTATCTCGCGCGAACGGCGAACCTTGCGCGCGCGCTATCAGCTGGTCGATCTCAGCAACGGCGCAGTGCTGCTCGACGCCGCTGCGCGGTCGGACGCGGGGATCGACTCGGTCCGCTCGGAATATGGCACGATCGCCGCGGAAAACACCGCGCTCGAACGGCTCTCGCAAATCGTCGCGGACCAGATCATCACGCGCGTCGCCACCTATGTCAGCCGATCGGAAGACCGTGCGGCGCGCTGACGCGGTGCAGCCGCACGGAACATGAAAGCCAATCTCAACCAGATCGTCCGCGCGGTCGACGCGGTCAGCCCCGATATCCGGCTCTACGTCCTGTATGGCCCGGACGAAGCGGGGGCGCGCGACGTGGCGAACCGCCTCGCGCGTGCGCTCGGGCCCGATGCCGAACGCGTCGACCTCGAACCGAGCCAGCTCAAGGCCAACCCCGGCCTGCTCGCCGACGAAGCGGCGTCGCTGTCGCTGTTCGGCACCGCACGGCATATCCGCGTCGCCAGCGCGGGCGAAGAGAGCGTCGCGGCGTGCACCGCGCTGCTGGCGGCCGAACGCAGCGGCAATCCCGTCGTCGTCATCTCGCCCGGCGCCAAGGCGTCGTCGGGGCTGGTCAAGCTCGCCACCGCCGACCCGCGCGCGATGGTCTGCGCGTTCTACGTCCCCGACGCGGGCGAAGCGGACAAGCTCGCCACCAGCATTGCGCGCGAACAGGGCCTGCGCACGACCGGATCGACCGCGACGCGGATCGCGGCGGCGGCGGGCGGCGATCGTGCGGTGATGAGCCGCGAACTCGAGAAGATCGCGCTATATCTGGATGCCGCCCCCGAACGTCCGCGCGAACTCGACGATGCGACGCTCGATGCGATCGGCGCGGATCTCGGCGATTCCGAAATCTCGCGCGCGATCGAAGCCGCGATCGACGGTGGGCCCGACCGGCTTGCGGACGAACTCGCACGGCTGGCGGTGGCGGGGAGCTCGCCGATTCCACTGCTGCGGCAATTGGTGCGCCGCCTGATGGCGATCGCCGAGCTGCGCGCGGAGATCGATGCTGGCGCGAACGCCAATACGGTGATGGAGCGCGTGTTCTTCCGCGACCGCGCGTCCACCACGCGCGCGCTGCGGATCTGGTCGGCGCCCGCGCTCAGCGCCGCGATCGACCGCGTCCGCCGCGCGGAGCGCGCGACGATGGCACCCAACAACGCGGGCAGCGTGCTGGCGGATCACGCGATCGTCGCGGTCGCGCGGATCGCCGCGCGCCAGAACGGCTAGCGCGCGCTTAGATGCGGTCGCCGGTCAGCCGCTGGCAGACCATGTCGAGCTGATCGAGTGTGGAATAGCTCAGCGTCAACGTCCCGCCCTTCGCCCCGTAGCTGACGCGGACGCCGAGCCCGAGCAGATCGCCCAGCTGGTGCTCCAACGCCGCGAGATCGGGGTCGCGCCCTGCCCCGCCATCGCTCGGGCTCCGCTGGACCGGCTTGGTCGCGCGCACCAGCTTCTCGGTATCGCGCACCGACAGGCCGCGATCGACGACCTTGTCGGCCAGTGCCTCGACGTCGGGCGCGCCGATCAACGCGCGGGCATGCCCCATGGTCAGCGCGCCATGCAGCACGCGCTCCTGCACCTGCCGTGGCAATTCGAGCAATCGCAGCAGGTTGGCGATATGGCTGCGCGACTTGTGGACGAGCTTCCCGAGCGCTTCCTGGGTGTGCCCGAAGTCCTCGATCAGCCGCTGATACGCCTCGGCTTCTTCGATCGCGTTGAGGTCCTGCCGCTGGATGTTCTCGACCAGCGCGACTTCGAGCGTCTCGGTATCGTCGAAATCGCGGACGATCACCGGGACTTCATGCAGCCGCGCGCGCTGCGCGGCGCGCCAGCGGCGCTCGCCCGCGACGATCTGATACCCCGTTCCATGCGGACGAACGACGATCGGCTGGATCAGCCCGCGTTGCGCGATCGACTGCGCGAGTTCTTCCAGCGCGCTTTCTTCGAAATGGCGACGCGGCTGGCCGGGATGCGGGGTCAACGAGCCGACGGGGAGCGACCGGATGCCGGGCGACGTGCCCTGCTGCGGCCCGCCAACCGGCTCCTCGCGCGCAAGGTCTCCCATCAGCGCGTTGAGGCCGCGCCCAAGGCCGGAGCGCGGTTTGGGGCGGGCGAGCGGGGTCGGTGCGTCGGTCATGCTGCTCTGGCTGGCTGGTGGGTCGGAAGGCGATCGATCATCTCGCGGGCAAGCGCGATATACGCTTCCGAACCGAGACAGCGATGGTCGTAGATCAAGGCCGGAAGCCCGTGGCTGGGCGCTTCGGACAGGCGGACGTTGCGCGGGATCACGGTCTCGAACACGACCTTCCCCAGCACCGCGCGCACGTCACTCGCGACCTGTTCGGTCAGGCGGTTGCGGCGGTCGTACATGGTCAGGGCGACCCCCATGATCGAGAGACCCGGGTTGAAGCGCTCACGGATGCGCTCGACCGTGTTGAGCAACTGGCTTAGGCCCTCGAGCGCGAAGAACTCACATTGCAGCGGCACGAGCAGCGAATTACTCGCGACCAGCGCATTGAGCGTCAGCAAGCCCAGCGACGGGGGGCAATCGATCAGGACGACATCCCAGCGATGGTCCGACCGGGCCAGCGCTCGCGACAGCCGGTGCGTGCGTTCCTCATATTCGACGAGTTCGATCTCGGCGCCGGACAAGTCGACGGTCGCAGGGACGATGTCGAGCAGCGGAACGCACGTCGGCACCGCCGCTGCCGGGATGGTGATCTCGCCGAGCAGGATATCGTAGGTCGAATGGAGCCGGTCGGCTCGGCTGATCCCCAGCCCGGTCGAGGCATTCCCCTGCGGATCGAGATCGAGCAGCAAGACGCGGAGTCCGGTCGCGGCCAGCGCCGTCCCGAGATTGATCGCCGTCGTGGTCTTACCGACCCCGCCTTTTTGATTCGCGACCGCAATGACGTTCATCGACGTGTCACCCCTGATGCGAGTACGATCATCGACGCCGGGTCGGTGATGCTATGTTCCACGTGAAACATACCATGCCATGTCTTCTGCGCGCTGGCCACCTCTTCCAAGGCTGACTTGCCCTTGGGTAAGATCCAACGAGTGTTTTGCGTGGCAGACGGCGTGCACCAAGTGAAAAGGTTGTCGAGCGACGCCACGGCGCGCGCGGTGATGATGTCTGCTGGCACGGAGACGGTCTCGACGCGGGCGCACTGCACATGCGCGCGCGACCCCAAGTCGAGCGCCTGCACGAGATCAGACAGGAAGGTCGCGCGCCGGCGCCGGGGCTCTACCAGCGTGATTTCGTGCGCGCCGAGCACCGCCAGCACGATCCCGGGAAAGCCCGCGCCGCTGCCGACGTCGAGCCAATGTCCGGTCTCTGGCGCATGGGCGAGCAGCTGCGCGGAATCGACGATGTGCCGGTCCCAGATGTGTTCGACCGTCGAGGGTGCGATCAGATTCTGCCGCACCGTTTCGACGACGACGTGATCGACCAGGATCGCCAATCGATCGACCGCAGGCGCGCTGTGGCGTTCCGCGATCCAGGCCTTGGCATCGTCTTCGGTCATGCGGCCCTCCTTCGCACATGCAGCAGGATCGCAGTCAACGCGGCAGGCGTGATCCCGCGAATGCGCCCTGCCCCGCCGAGCGTTGCGGGACGCGCCATGGTCAGTCGCTCGATCATCTCGGTCGAAAGCCCGGCAATCGCCTGGAACGCGAGATCGGGTGGCAGGAAGATCGTATCGTTCGCGCGAAGGGCGATGACCTCCTGCTCCTGCCGCGCAACATAGGGCGCGTAGCGAGCATCCTCGACCGCTTCGGACGTCACCGCCTCGGGCACCGCTGCCGCGAGGTCGGGCGCGACCATTGCGAGCGAGACGCCCGCTACGCGCAACCATTCCGCGCCGCTCCGAACGTGCGGATCGGGTTCGATCGGTGCCCCGCGCTCGCGGAGGACCGCGCTCGATACGGTGCGGTCGAGCATCGCGGCAGCATGCGCGCGTTGCGCGCGGCGTTCTGTAAGCCGGGCCCGCCGCCCCACGCTCAGGCATCCCAACCGCTCTGCGATCGACGACAAACGCGTTTCCGCGTTATCGGCGCGGAGCCGCAGCCTGAACTCGGCGCGTGCGGTGAGCATCCGATACGGCTCGGTAATCCCTTGCAGCACGAGGTCGTCGATCATCACGCCGAGATAACTCGACGCACGATCGAGTACCAAGGCCTCGCTGCGCTGCGCCTTCGCCGCAGCATTGATCCCCGCGAGCAGGCCCTGACCCGCCGCTTCCTCGTACCCTGTCGTCCCGTTGATCTGCCCGCAACAGAACAGTCCCGGCATCGCGCGGACTTCGAGCGTCGGCTCGAGCGCGCGGGGATCGATATGATCATATTCCACCGCATAGCCGGGGGTGAGGATCCGAGCCTGCTCTAGGCCTGGAATCGTCGCGATCATCGCCGTCTGGATATCGACCGGTAGCGACGTCGAAATGCCATTGGGGTAGATCGTATGGTCGTCGAGACCTTCGGGTTCCAGAAAGATCTGATGCCCGTCGCGGTCGCCGAAGCGGTGGATCTTGTCTTCGATCGACGGACAATAGCGTGGGCCCTGCCCCGCGATGTCGCCTCCAAACAGTGGCGAGCGATCCAGCCCGGAACGAATGACGTCATGCGTCGCGGGCGTCGTGCGCGTGATGGCGCAATGCACTTGTGGGAGGCGGCGGTGCGTCGTCTCGGGCGACATCGTCCACGGATCTTCGTCGCTTGGTTGCTGCGCCAGGGCGGCCCAATCGATCGTCCGACCATCGAGCCGTGGCGGCGTTCCGGTCTTGAGGCGCGCCATCGGAAGGTGCGCGGCGTACAATTGGGTTGCGAGCGCCGATGCGGCAGCTTCGCCGATCCGTCCGCCTGCGCTGCGGTCCTCGCCGCAGAACATCCGTGCGCCGAGGAACGTCCCGGTCGCCAGGACGACAGCATGCGAGCGCAGCGCTTCCCCATTGGCAAGCACCACTCCGCCGACGGTGTGATCCTCTCCAACGATGAGCGAAACGACTTCCCCGACGACGATTTCAAGGCAAGGCTCGTCCGCCAGCATGTGCTGGATCGCCGCTGCATAGCGCTTTCGGTCAGCCTGAACGCGTGGTCCTTGGACCGCAGCGCCTTTGCTGCGATTGAGCATGCGGTAATGGATCCCCGCCTGGTCGGTCGCGCGCGCGATCAGGCCGTCGAACGCATCGACTTCGCGAACGAGATGGCCCTTCCCCAAGCCGCCGATCGCCGGGTTGCATGACATTGCGCCAATCTTGGTGGCGTCGAAACTGATCAACGCCGTGCGCGCGCCGCGCCGTGCCGAAGCGGCGGCCGCCTCGGTTCCTGCGTGACCGCCTCCAACGACGATAACATCGAACTGTATCATGCCGTCTCGCTAGGTCGCCGCACGCCCGCTGTCAAAACGTTCCACGTGGAACATCACTTCCCGATACAGAAGCGCGCGAAAATCGAGTCGAGGACATGCTCGATCCCGCTGCGTCCTGAAACTTGATCCAGAGTGCGCAGCGCCCCGCGTACCTCCTCCGCGATGACGAGGAGATCCTCGGATTGCTGCACCGCACCCAAGTGGCGTGCGCAGGCGACAAGTAGCGAGCGCTGCCGGGCGTTGATCGCAATCGCATCTTCTTGCGGAAGGAGCGCTGCGGCACGACGGTCGATTTCGTCCCACACTGCGTCGAGGCCCGTGCCGGAGCGCGCAGCGATTGCCAGACGTCCCGCGGGTGCACTCTCGCGCCCGGCGACGTCAGCGCGCGCATGGATCAGGAGATAGCCGTCTTGTTGTGGCGCAGCATCATCGAGCCACACGACGATGTCCGCCCCCGCCATCGCCGCCCGGGCGCGCGCGATCCCGATCTCCTCGATCTCATCCCCCGGAGCGTCGGTCAGACCGGCAGTATCGGTAAGGTTGTAGGCAATCCCCTTGCGGACGACCAACGCCTCAATCCGGTCCCGCGTCGTACCCGATATGGGGGATACGATGGCAACGTCCCGTCCGGTCAACGCATTGAGCAGCGTGGACTTTCCGCTATTTGGCGGCCCCGCGATGACGACCCGTACGCCATCGTGCAGCCGTTCCACCGGGGGTGCCGACACCAGCTGGTCGATCGCCTGCGCGATGGTCGCGATCGTCGCGGTCAGGCGCGCGACCGGAACGTCGCTCACGTCGTCCTCGTCCGAAAAGTCGAGCGCCGCTTCGATTTCGGCGGCGATCGCGACGAGGCTGTCGGTCCAGCGATCGATCTCCGCGCGGAGCCCGCCTTCCGCCACCCGGAGCGCCGCGCGGCGCTGGGTTTCGGTCTGGGCGGCCAGCAAGTCGCCAAGGCCTTCGGCTTCGGTCAGATCGATCCGGCCGTTCGCCAGCGCGCGTCGGGTGAATTCGCCGGCGTCGGCATGGCGCGTCCCCGGCACTGCGGCGATGGCGGCTTCGACCGCCGCGACCACCGCACGACCGCCGTGAAGATGGAACTCGACCAGATCCTCGCCGGTCGCGGTCGTCGGTCCCGGGAAGTACAATGCTAGCGCACGGTCGAGCAGTGCCCCGGTTTGCGGGTGATGCAGCGCGCGCACCGCGGCGCGGCGCGGCGCCGGCACGGACCCGGCAAGCGCGATCGCGACATCCCGCGCGCCTGCCCCGCTGACCCGGACGATCGCGATCGCCGCGGGCGGCGCACCGCTCGACACCGCATAGATCGTCGCCTCTTGCGCCACTATTTCTTCGCGGTCTCGAACATCTGGCGCCACATCGCCATCCCCGCGTCGCCCATCGGCATCCAGCTGCGCATCACGGTTTCAAGCATTTCGGGCGCGACCGATCCGTCCATGCCGCTGGTCAGCATCGCGAGATATTTCTCGTGCACCGGCGCCATATCGGGCAGCCCCATGAACCGCCGCGCCTCCTCTGGCGTGCAATCGACTTCGACGTTGATCTTCATCGTGGCTTCTCCGCTCCAGCGGGCGAAGGGCCCCCGCGCTGCATCATCCGCCCTGTATGCGCGCGAACCGGGGAAGATCGCAACGTCTGTCCGGCGCTCAGCGGTGTCCGAGCACTGTCAGGACGCCGACTTCGGGATCGACCACGCCATCGAAGATCATCCGGCCCGCGACGAACAGGATCACGATCAGCCCGATATAGGCGATCCAGGCGTGCTTCTCGATGATCCGCGCGATGAAGTTCGCCGCGACCGCCATCAGCGTGACCGACAGGGCAAGCCCAAAGAACAGCACCGAAGGGTGCGCTCGCGCCGCCCCGGCGACCGCCAGGACGTTGTCGAGGCTGAGCGACAGATTGGTGACCGCGACCTGGATCGCCGCCTGCGCGAAGCTCTTGGGGGGCTTGGGGACGTGCCCGACCGCGTCGCCGTCGTCGTCCGCCCCATGCGCACGGATCTCGCCGAACAGCTTGTACGCGACCCACAGCAGCATCAGGCCGCCGACCAGCAACAGCCCGACGACATGGAGCAACTGCGTCGCGATCAGCGCGAAACCGATCAGGCACACCAGCGCCATGACGATGCCGAGCCCGAGCACCTGCTTGCGCTGCTTGGGCGGCAGGCCCGCGGCAAGCGTCCCCAGCACCATCGCATTGTCGCCCGAGAAGATCAGGTCGATCAGAATCACCTGACCAAGCGTCGCGAGCCCCGCGGCGGTGAAAACGTCGGCGATATCGAACATGGGTTACCCTTGCGCGGCGATCCACGCGGGCAAGGCGAGCGCCGTGTCCCGGTACAGTCGAGCCGCGGAAAAACGCGCTTGGCCGCAGGACGATGTCCTGCGGCCAAGCTGGAGGATTACTGGTTCATGCTTTCGAAGAAGTCTTCGTTGGTCTTCGAATTCTTCATCTTGTCGAGCAGGAACTCCATCGAGTCGATCGTGCCCATCTGCATGAGGATGCGGCGGAGCACCCACATCTTGGAGAGCTTGCTCTGGTCGACCAGCAGCTCTTCCTTACGGGTGCCGGACTTGCCGACGTCGAGCGCGGGGAAGATGCGCTTGTCCGCGACCTTGCGGTCGAGCACGATTTCCGAGTTACCCGTGCCCTTGAATTCCTCGAAGATCACTTCGTCCATACGGCTGCCGGTATCGATCAGCGCGGTCGCGATGATCGAGAGCGAACCGCCCTCCTCGATGTTGCGCGCGGCGCCGAAGAAGCGCTTCGGGCGCTGGAGCGCGTTGGCGTCGACACCGCCGGTCAGCACCTTGCCCGACGAGGGTACGACGGTGTTGTAGGCACGCCCAAGACGCGTGATCGAGTCGAGCAGGATCACGACGTCCTTCTTGTGTTCGACCAGACGCTTGGCCTTTTCGATCACCATTTCGGCGACCTGGACGTGGCGCGTCGCGGGTTCGTCGAAGGTCGAGCTGACCACCTCGCCCTTGACCGAGCGCTGCATGTCGGTGACTTCCTCGGGGCGCTCGTCGATCAGCAGGACGATCAGAAACACCTCGGGGTGGTTGTCGGTGATCGCCTTGGCGATGTTCTGGAGCATCACCGTCTTGCCGACGCGCGGGGGTGCGACGATCAGCGTGCGCTGGCCCTTGCCCTGCGGCGAGATGATGTCGATCACGCGCGCCGACTTGTCCTTGACGGTCGGGTCGGACGGATCGAGCGTGAGCTTCTGCTCTGGATAGAGCGGCGTGAGATTGTCGAAATTGACGCGGTGACGGACCGCATCGGGATCGTCGAAATTGACCGCGGTGAGGCGGACCAGCGCGAAATAGCGTTCGCCGTCCTTCGGCCCGCGGATCTCGCCTTCGACCGTGTCACCGGTGCGCAGGCCGAACTTGCGGACCTGGTTGGGCGAAATGTAGATGTCGTCGGGACCTGCAAGATAGTTCGCCTCGGGGCTGCGCAGGAAGCCGAAGCCGTCGGGCAAGACCTCGATCGTGCCGAGCCCCATGATCTGCTCGCCCTGCTCGGCCTGGACCTTGAGGATCGCGAACATCAGGTCCTGCTTGCGCAGCGTCGACGCGCTCTCGATGCCGAGTTCCTCGGCCATCGCGACCAGCTCGGCCGGCTTTTTGTTCTTGAGGTCTTTGAGATGCATTTCGGGCGTCCGGAGCATGAAGATGCGAGGGAGGAGCTTCAGTCGGCGAAAGGTACGCGACGATGCTTGAGGAAGGATACAGTAGCCGAACGGCGCGAAGCCGTCGCACTACAATACCGCCGCCAGATACGACCGTCCCGGGAAGGCGTCAAGGCGCGACGTTGGGGCGCTACGTTGAGCGGCGCTTGCGTCAGAACGGCTGGACGATCGCCAGGATCACGATGAAGGTCACCAGCACCGCCGGCACTTCGTTGATCATCCGCAGCCGGCGCCCGGTTAGCGTCGGCTTGCCCGCCTTGAGCTTGCGCGCGTAACCGACGGCCCAGCCATGATATCCGGTGAGGATCACCACCAGCAGCAGCTTGAGATGCAGCCAGCCGAGCCCTGCCCCGCCCGAAAACAGCCCCGCATTCGCCGCGAGCAGCAATCCGAGCACCCAGACGACGATCATCGCGGGGGTCAGGATGATGGTGCGGATCTTGTGTTCGCGCTCGACCCACAAGGCGGCGTCACCCCCCGCGCCCGCCAGCGCTTCCTGATGATAGACGAGATAGCGCGGGAGCATGAACAGCCCCGCCATCCAGAAGATTACGAAGATCAGATGCGCCGCCTTGACCCAGAGGTAGGCGTTGCCGAGCATTCCAGCCATCATGCGGTCCGTACGAAAGCGAGCAGCTGCTCGACATGCGCGATCGGCGTGTCCTGCAGGATGCCGTGCCCAAGGTTGAAGACGTGCGGGCGGCCCGCGAACGCCTCGAGAATGCGGGTTGCCGCGCGTTCGAGATCGCGTCCGCCGGCGATCAGCGCGAGCGGATCGAGATTGCCCTGCACCGGCATGCCCTCGGGCAGATTGGCCGCGGCCCATTCCGGATTGATCGTCTCGTCGACACCGACCGCATCGACCCCGGTTTCGCGCGCATAGATCGGCAATTTCTCACCGGCCCCCTTCGGAAAGCCAATCACCGGCACGCCCGGGTGCCGCGCATGGAGGGCGGAGACGATCGCGGCGTTTGGCGCAATCACCCAGCGTTCGAATTGCGCGGGGCTGAGGCTGCCCGACCAGCTGTCGAACAACTGGACCGCCTCGACGCCTGCGACGATCTGTTTCGACAGATAGTCGACGGTCGAAGCGACGATCGCGTCGATGATTTCGCCGAATGCCTTGGGGTCGGCGTAGGCGAACCGGCGGGTCTCGCTCTGGTCCCGGCTGCCCTTCCCCGCGACCATATAGGTCGACACGGTCCAGGGGCTCCCTGCGAAGCCCAGGAAGGTCGTTTCGCTGCCCAGCATCGCGGCGACCTGCCGGACCGTCTCATAGACCGGCTCCAGCCGCTCTGGGGCCTGTTCGAGCGATGAGAGAGCGTGGTCGACCAGCGGTGGAGTCAGAGCGGGGCCTTCGCCGACCCCGAAGGTGAGTCCCTGCCCAAGCGCGGCGGGGACCATCAGGATGTCCGAAAACAGGATCGCGCCATCGAATCCGAAGCGGCGGATCGGCTGGATCGTGACTTCGGCCGCCGCTGCGCTGTCGTTGACCAGCGCGAGGAACCCGCCCTTTTCTGCGCGTAACGCCCTGTATTCGGGCAAATATCGCCCGGCCTGCCGCATCAGCCAGATCGGCGGGATGGCCTGGCGCTGACCCTTGAGGGTCGCGAGCAACGGCTTGAACGGCGCCTCGGACATTGGCCCGGCGAGAGTCGGTTCGGGAAGGATCGCGGATCCCCTCTTCAATAAGAGTCTAGATTCTTAGGAGGTAATAAGAGTTGTTGGTCGGTGAGAGTCGGGGCTTAGGCATTTGTCCCGGAAATGCCAACAGGCCGGGCTGAATCGCGCGACCGATTCAGCGAGACGATCGGCGATTCCATCCCCATGATTCACAGGCTGTGGATAAATCCGGTGGCTGTGCACGCGATTGTGGAAAACTCCGGCGTTTTCCACCGTTCGCGGCGGGTTTGCGCGGCCTAGAAGTTACGCTAGCGGTTATCCCCATGTTATCCACAGGCCTTTCCAAGGGACGCGGCTGATGCGGCTCCATCTCCACTTGCTGTCGGATTCGACCGGCGAGACGCTCGAGAACATCGCCAAGGCGGCGCTCGCGCAATATGACGACGTCGAGACGATCCGGCACTTCTGGCCGATGGTGCGCACCGAGGCGCATCTCGAGCGGATCCTCCAGGAGATTTCGCAGAATCCGGGTCTGGTGCTGTTCACCCTGGTGAACAGTGCGACCCGCAAGACGCTCGAAACCCGCTGTCGCGCGCTCGGATTGCCCGCGGTTGCGCCGTTGGATGGCGTGACGGGGGCGCTATCGGGGCTGTTGGGACAAGCGGCGAAGGCGCGTCCGGGGCGGCAGCACGTCCTCGACGCCGCCTATTTCGCGCGGGTCGACGCGATTCAGTTCACGATCGCGCATGACGACGGAATCCTCGCCGAGGATTGGGAGGAAGCGGACATCGTGCTTGCGGGCGTTTCGCGCTCGTCCAAGACCCCGACGTCGATCTATCTCGCGAACCGCGGGTTCAAGACCGCCAACATCCCGATCGTGGTCGAAAGCCCCCCGCCGCCAAGCCTGTATACGCTCAAGCATCCGATCGTCGTCGGGCTGACGACGAGTGCGGATCGGCTGATCCAGGTCCGCCGCAACCGCCTGCTGTCGCTCAACCAGAAGACCGAAACCGCCTATGTCGACCAGGAAGCGGTGACGCGCGAAGTCGCCTATGCGCGGCGCATGTTCGCGGACAACGGCTGGCCGGTCATCGACGTGACTCGCCGCTCGATCGAGGAAACTGCCGCCGCCATTATCGCCCTGGTCGGCGAACGCGGCCTTATCCCCCGGAGTGACCTGTGAAGCTGATCCTCGCCTCGCAAAGCGCGTCGCGGCGCGCCATGCTCGCCGCAGCGGCGATCCCGTTCACCGCAGTTTCGGCGAGCGTCGACGAAGAGTCGGTCAAGACCACGCTTCTCGCGGAAGGCCTTGCGCCGCGCGACATGGCGGATGCGCTGGCCGAGCTGAAGGCGATCAAGGTGTCGTCGCGGGAACCGCAGGCGCTGGTGCTGGGGTGCGATTCCGTCGTCGTGCTCGACGACGGGTCGATGCTCGACAAGCCCGTGTCGCGCGAGAATGCGCGCGCGCATCTGATGCGGCTTTCGGGCAAACGGCACGATCTCGTCAGCGCCGCGGTGATCGCGGAGGCGGGTCGACCGGTCTGGCGCGTGGTCGATCGGGCGAAAATGCACGTGCGGCCGCTGTCGGAGGCGTTCATCGAGACGTATCTCGACCAGGAATGGCCCGAAATCGCCGGGTGTGTCGGGTGTTACCGGATCGAGGGCCCCGGCGCGCAACTGTTCACCCGGATCGAGGGGAGCCAGTTCACCGTCCTCGGCCTGCCGTTGCTGCAGGTGCTCGATTATCTACGCATTCGCGGAGTGATGCCGTCATGATCTACGCAGAAGTCATCGGCGACCCGATCGCCCATTCGAAATCGCCGATCATCCACGGCTTCTGGCTAGATGCGCTCAAGCTGGAGGGCGCTTACCGCGCGCATCATGTCGCGCCCGAGGGGCTGGCGGCCTATTTTGCCGAGCGGACCGCCGACCCCGACTGGCGCGGCTGCAACGTCACGCTGCCGCACAAGCAAGCGGTGTTCGACCATATTGCCGATCCGGGCGACGTGCGTTCCTCGATCGGCGCCGCGAACACCGTGTTCCGGGGCGAGGACGGCGCGTTCCTGTGCACCAACACCGATGCGGCGGGCTTTTACGCGCCGCTCGACGGGCTCGACCTGACTGGCGCGCCGGTGGTGGTCATCGGCGCCGGGGGGGCCGCGCGCGCGGTGCTGTTCGCGCTGGCGAAGCTCGGGGTCGGCCCGGTCACGATGCTCAACCGCAACGTGCTGAAGGCGGCGGCGTTGCTGTCGTCGTTCGGGTTGAAGGGCCAGGCGCTGCCGCTCACCGCGCAACTGCCGCCCGCCGCGCTGGTCGTCAACGCGAGCGCACTGGGGATGACGGGGCAGGCACCGCTGACGATCGACCTGGATCCGCTTCCGCAGGACGCGCTGGTGTACGACATCGTCTATGCGCCGCTCGAGACTCCGCTGCTGGCCGTGGCGCGGGCGCGCGATCTCGACACGATCGATGGACTCGAAATGCTGATCGGCCAGGCCGCGCTGGCGTTCGAGCTGTTCTTCGGCGTGGCGCCGCCGCGCGATGAAGACCACGACACCCGGCTGCGGGCGTTGCTGACGGCATGATCACGATCGGCCTGACGGGTTCGATCGGGATGGGCAAATCGACCGTCGCGGCGATGTTCGCGGACGAAGGCGTGCCCGTGTTCGATGCCGACGCCGCGGTCCACCGGTTGCAGGCGTCCGACGCGACGGTGATTTCGGCGATCGAAGCCGCCTTTCCCGGCGCGACCGGCGCGGGTGGGGTGGATCGCGCCAAACTCGGCCCGATGGTGCTTGGCAATGCTACGGCGCTCGCGCGGCTGGAAGCGATCGTCCACCCCGCGGTGCAGGCGGAGCGCGCGGCGTTCCTTGCTGCGCATGCCACCGCTCCGTTGGTCGTGTTCGACATTCCCCTGCTGTTCGAAACCGGGGGCGAGTCGCGAGTCGACGTGGTCGTCGTCGCCTCCGCACCCGACTCGGTGCAGCGCGCGCGCGTTCTCGCGCGTGCCGGGATGACTCCGGACAAGCTGGAAGCCATCCTTGCCCGTCAACTCCCCGATCCCGAAAAGACCGCGCGGGCGGATTATGTCGTTCCGACAGGGGGTTCGCTGGATACGACACGTGACGCGGTGCGGCGGATCATCGCTTGCCTCACGGCCCGCAAAACCCCACTATCCTGAGTCTATGAGAGAGATCATCTTCGACACCGAGACCACGGGGTTCAGTTTTGCGGATGGCGACCGCATGGTCGAAATCGGATGCGTCGAGATGATCAACAAGGTCGAGACCGGCCGTACCTTCCACGCCTATTTCCACCCCGAACGCGCGATGCCGCCCGAGGCGCAACGCGTCCACGGCCTGAGCGACGCCTTCCTGGCGGACAAGCCGCTGTTCCACCACGGCGCGGAGGCGCTGCTGGACTTCCTCGGCGACAGTCCGTTGGTCGCGCACAATGCCAGCTTCGATTTCAGCTTCCTCAACGGCGAGCTGACGCGGTGCAGTCGCGCGGCGATTGCGATGGATCGGATGATCGATACCGTCGCGATGGCGCGGACGCGGCATCCCGGGGCCAAGCACAACCTCGACGCCTTGTGCAGTCGCTATGGCATCGACCGCAGCCATCGGACGCTGCACGGTGCCTTGCTCGACGCGCAATTGCTCGCGCAAGTCTATGTCGAGCTGACCGGCGGGCGGCAGATCGGGCTCGGTTTGATCAGCGCGCCGGTCGCGAGTGCGCAGGCGGTGACTCACGCGATTCCGTCCAAGGTTCGCCCCGCGCGCAGTTTTTCGGTGCCGGAGGCGGATCGTGTTCGGCACGCAGCGTTTATGAAGTCTGTGGTCAATCCTCTATGGGGAGGCGAGACCGCGAACTGATTCAACCTATTGGGGGGTCGAGGCGTCCGACAGACGTCATCTACCAGCCGGAACACCCGAAAAGCGGGGTCTGGCGAAACAGTATGGAGAAGTGCTCATGGATATTCGGGTTTCCGGCCACCAGGTCGAAACGGGCGACGCGCTCAGGACCCATGTCGACGAGCGACTCCAGGGCATAGCGACGAAATATTTCGCGCGCACGATCTCGGCGCAGGTCACCCTGGGCAAGGGGCCGCACGACAACCGCTTTACCTGCGACATCGTCTGTCACGTCATGCAGGGGTTGATCCTCAAGGCCAGCGGCGACGCGGCCGATGCGCATGCCGCGTTCGACCAGGCCGCAACGAAGATCGAGAAGCAGCTCCGCCGCTACATGCGCCGCCTGAAGGATCGCAGCGCCGCTGCCACCAGCGCAGCGACCGAAGCCGCCGATATCGCCGCCAGCGACGCGGGCTACACGCTGTTCCAGGAACATGTGACCGAAGAGGAAGCCGAGGATTACCCGCTGATCATCGCCGAAACGCGGGTCGACATTCCCGACGCGTCGGTCTCCGATGCGGTGATGATGCTCGATTTGCGCAACACCACGGCGCTGTTGTTCCGCAATTCGGGGTCGGGCACGTACAACATGGTGTACCGCCGTGGCGACGGGACGATCGGCTGGGTGGAGCCGCAGCGCGTGTCGTAATGTTTCGCTCCGCTTTCGCCGATCCGTGATCGGCGCTATGGGCCCGCGCAAGCACCCGTGCTTGACGCGGGCTCAAGGATTGCGATGACTGACTTGCACGACCTTCTGAGCGCCGACGCGGTGCTCGAACGCGAATCCGCGGGCACGCGCAAAATGCTGTTTCAGCGCCTCGCCGCGGTTGCCGCGAAACTCTATGGAGTCGATGCCGCGGCGGCGGCGGAAGCGCTCGTGGGGCGTGAGAAACTGGGGTCTACCGGGTTCGGTCGGGGGGTTGCGACGCCGCATGGCCGGATCGCGGGCCTGCCCCGCGTCGTCGCGGTGTTTGCGCGGCTGACCAATCCGATCGATTTCGCCGCGGTGGACGATCTCCCCGTCGATATCGTGGTCATGCTGTTGTCGCCGACCGATGCGGGTGCCGAGCATCTCAAAGCGCTCGCACGGGTATCGCGCATGTTGCGCGACGCGAATTTTGTCGACAAGTTACGTGGCGCAGGGTCGCGCGACGCCCTCGTCGCCTTGCTGATGGCGGGTGAAGCGCGCGATGCAGCCTGATCCGGCACTGTCGGGCGAAGCGGCGCATTTCCGCGCGCTCGAGCAATTGTACGCCGCGGCGCCGATCAATCGCCTGTTCGACTCCGTGCTGGAGATTCCGTCCGCGGGCGTGGCGCGCATTCGCTTCACGATCCACCCCGATGTGTTCCACGCCGGGGGTGCGGCGCACGGGACGAGCTATTTCAAGATGCTCGACGACGCCGCCTTCTATGCGGCCAACAGCCTGGTGACGGATCGCTTCCTGCTGACGACCGCGTTCAACCTGTTGCTGACCAAACCGCTGCGCGCCGGACCGGTGGTGGCGGAAGGACGCTGGGTTTCGGGGCACCGCCGGGTGTTCGTCGCAGAGGCGCGACTGATCGATGCGGAGGGCGACGAGGCCGCGCGGGGCACGGGCACGTTCATGCGCTCGCAAATGCCGCTCGCTACCCTCCCCGGCTACCGGGTCGCATGAGTAACGGGTTGCCGACCGGGTTGATCGTGTCGGCGCTGCTCAAACGCGTCAACGATGCTGGCGGCATGGGCATGGTGCGCGCACGCGGCGAACCGTCGTCCGGGTCTATCTTATTGATCCTAAACGATTATTCCGGAAATACGAAGGTCCTGGAACGTGCGCTCGGGCCGACCGGGACTCCGGCGCTGATTCCTGCCGGTCCGTCGGACACGTCCGATCGAGTCGCGCGGGAGTCCTATTGGCGGCGCCGGCGCGATCGCGATCCGGATTTGTGGGTGATCGAACTGGACATCGCGTCGCCGGAACGATTCGCCGCAGAAACGATCCTGGCAGGTTGACCGGGCCGGTGCAGACCTGAATAGGCGGTCCATCGATTGAGCGTTGTGCTTCACCGGGTGCGATCCGGTAGAGTTACGCAGTCGGGGGGCTGTCCGGAGGAGACGATCGAAAGGTCGCTCTGTCTTCGTGCACCAACCGCATTTTTGTAGTTTGAATGTCGTTTGCTAACCGCGTCGCCACCTGTGCGACCATGATCCTTACCGCAGCCGCCATCATCGGCGCGGGCACGCCGGGCTTCGCTCAGCAACTCGATCGGGCCATTAACGCCCCGGTCGTTGCAACGGTTCCCGAAGTCGGCGTCGTACAGGACGCGGAAATTACCGAACCCGATACGGCACAGGCCGATACCCTCCAGGATGGCGATACGGTCGCTTACGGTACGCTCGACGCGGCGGTAGCCGCACAATCGGTCCCCGACGACATGGGCGACGAACTGCAGTGCATGGCCGGCGCGATCTATTTTGAAGCCAAGGGCGAGCCGCTCAGCGGCCAGCTGGCGGTCGCTGAGGTCATTCTCAACCGCACCAAGTCAGGTAACTTCCCCAAGTCGGTCTGCTCGGTCGTTACCCAGCGTGGCCAGTTCTCGTTCGTTCGCGGCGGTCATGTTCCGTCGATCCCGTCGAACCGCCAGTATCGCACCGCCGTTGCGGTCGCGCGCGTTGCGCTTGCCGACAGCTGGGACAGCCCCGCATCGAGCGCGATGTATTTCCATGCGCGCCAGGCCACCCCGGGCTGGCATCGCCAGCAAGTCGCCGCCATCGGCAATCACATCTTTTATCGCTGAACGGATCGCGTCGGGTTTGACGCGTTCGTGAAATGTTCTACGGTTGCGGCATGTTGATCGACGTGCCGCACGCCCCGGAGCAAACTTCGCAGCAAACTTCGCAGCAAACCCCGCCGCAATCCTGCGTGGACACGCCGGGATCGCCGCTCTGCGCCGCCGATGTCGCGCGGGGCACGATCCGGATGCTGCTCCGCCACGATCTGGTGGCGCTGTCCGAGGTGCCGCTCGACGGCAATCGCCGCGCGGACCTGATGGCGATCGATGCGCGCGGGCAGATCGTCATCGTCGAGATCAAGGTTTCGCGCGCCGATCTGCTCGGCGACAGCAAGTGGACCGAGTATCTCGGGTGCTGCGACCGATATTATTGGGCCGTCCCCGCCGGGTTCGATGCCAGCCCGCTCGAGCGCGAAGGGTTCCTGCCCGAACGGACCGGAATCATCATCGCGGATCGCTACGATGCGGCGATCCAGCGCGAGGCGCATACCGATCCCTTGTCCGCCGCGACCCGAAAGCGGGTGACGCTCGCCTTCGCCCGGCGTGCCGCGCGGCGGATGATCGCGCTGACCGACCCCGAAGCGGACGGCCTCGCGTTCCGCACGTGACGGTCGCGGAGGCGCCCGCTCCCTAGGTTAGAGCTTGGGGCCGGAAACGACCTTGCGGACCTTCTTCGGGGCGGCGTCGATCAACGCGGCGATCGCGGGCGTGCGCTTGTCCTGATGCGCATAGTCGCGCGCGGACGAACCCTGCAGCAGGTCCTTCTGGTCGGGGTCCGCCCCCAGGTCGAGCAAGCTGCGCACCATCGTCGCATCGCGGCGCTGCACCGCGCGGATCAGCGCGGTCTCACCGCTCGCATTCCCCTGATTGACGTTCGCGCCGCGCTTGGCGAGCGTTTCGATCATGTCGGTCGATCCCAGCCCGGCGGCGATCAGCAACGGCGTTTCGCCGCGATCGTTCTTCAGGTTGGGGTCGGCCCCGCGCGCGAGCAGATAGTTGAGATAGGTCGAGTCCTGCCGGCGCACGACGATGTGCAGGGCACCATCGCCATTGGTCACGTCGCGCGCGTTGATCACCGTCGCGCCGGGCTTGTCGAGGAACTTGGTGACCTCGTCGCCCTTCCCGTCCTTGATCGCCTGCAAGAACTTATAGCCTTCCGATTGACCCAATTGCGCGACGGCCGGCGTCGCCAGGATCGCGATGGGAGCGATGGAAAGCGTCAGCGTGCTGACGAGGAAGCGGAAAGTCATCGGAGAAATGTCCTGACAGAAGGCGAAACCGGTGCAATGCTTGCGTGCCGCGACCTAACAGATCATGACGGAACACGCCATGAACCAGATCGTCCGCGCGCTGTCCGCCCTAGTGCTTGTCGCGCTTCCCATAGCCTGTAGCAGCCCCGTTTCGACCGGCCCTGCCGCGACAACCCACGCGCCGCTGGAAGGCGCGCGGATCGGCGCGCCGTTCGCGCTGACCGACCAGGACGGCAAGCCGCGCACCGACCGTGATTTTGCCGGGCGGTATCGCATCATGTATTTCGGTTATACCTTCTGTCCCGACGTCTGCCCGACCGACATGCAGACGATCGGCGCGGGGTTGCGGCTGTTCGAACAGAAAGACGCAACGCGCGCCGCGAAGGTCGTCCCCGTCTTCGTCACGGTCGACCCGGCGCGGGACACGCCCCCGGTGCTCAAGGCGTTCGTCACCGCGTTTCACCCACGGATGGTCGGGCTGACCGGGAGCCCCGCCGCGATCGCGGCGCTGACCAAGGCGTATGGTGTCGCGGTCGAGGCGGAGAAGCCCAATGCCGATGGCGGATATCTCGTCGCGCACGGGCGTTTTGCGTTTCTGATGGATCCGGCGGGCAAACCGGTGGCGCTGCTCCCGCAGGATCAGACGCCGCAAGCGGTTGCGGACGAACTCGAACGGTGGGTCAAGTGAGCAGCAAATTCTGGGAAGAGCCGATCGACACGCTCGACCGCGGGCAGTGGGAAGCGTTGTGCGACGGGTGCGGCAAATGCTGCGTCCACAAGCTCGAGGATGAGGAGACGGGCGAGCTGCTGCCGACCAACGTGTCGTGCCGGCTGCTCGACCGTGCGACCGCGCTGTGTTCGAACTACAAGCACCGTCACGCCTATGTCAGCGAATGCGTGCGGCTGAGCCGCGACAATGTCCGCACGATCGACTGGCTGCCGTCGACCTGCGCCTATCGCCTGCGCGCGGCGGACGAGCCGCTGCACGAGTGGCACTACCTCGTCTGCGGCGACCGTGAGGCGGTGCATCGCGCGGGGCAATCGGTGCGCGGCTGGACCGTGTCCGAGGATGATGCGGGCGATCTCGAATATCATCTGGTCGACCGCGAGTTGTGAGCGAACCGCTCGAGGTCGTCCGCAACGCGCGTGCGCGGCGCGCGCGGCTTTCGGTCGATAGCGCGACCGGGCGCGTCCGGCTGGTCTTGCCCCCGCGTGCCGCGCTCAAGCCTGCGCTCGCCTGGGCGGCGGACAAGGCGGACTGGATCGCGGAGCAACGCGCGCGCCTGCCGCGTGCGGTACCGTTCGAGCCGGGAATGGCCTTTCCATTCGAGGATGGCACGCTGACGATCGTGTGGGACGAGTCCGCGTCGCGTCGGATCGTGCGGGATGGCGACACCTTGCGCTGTGGTGGTCCGCGCGATGGTCTGTCGCGGCGGATCGCGCTCTGGTTGCAGCGCGAGGCGTTGCGCGTCCTGAGCGAGGAGACCGCCGAATTCGCGGCGCGCGCGGGCGTGACGGTCCTCAAGGTCGCGGTTGGCGATCCCAAGTCGCGCTGGGGGAGTTGCGCGTCGAGCGGGACGATCCGCTACAGCTGGCGGCTCATCCTGATGCCGGTCTTCGTGCGCCGCTCGACCGTCGCACATGAAGTCGCGCATCGGTTGCACATGAACCACGGACCGCAGTTCCACCGCGTGGTCGCGTTACTGGACGAAAGCGATCCGGCGCGGTCGCACGCTTGGCTGCGCGCACACGGCGCGGCGCTTCACTGGGTCGGGCGAGGGTCCGCGACGGGCGCCTGACGCTCGCGCGGGGGCCGGGGCGGGGTTGCGCGTGGCGCGTCGCGCCCCAGGACATGATCGAGCCACGCCTGATCGAGTTTCTCGCCATCCGCAGGGCGTTCCGAACCGTCCGTTCCCTGCGCCGGCGCCTGGTCCGGGCGTTCGGCGGGGCGCGGCTGCCGCACGATGGGGTTGCCGTCCTGGTCGACCTGCTGCCCCTCGACCGGTGCCGGGGTGACACCGGGTTCGAGCGGGGTGCCGTTTTCATCGACGAACAGGCCGTTGTCGGCTTCTCCGAAATAGGATTCCTGGTCGGGCTCCAGCTGATATTCGGGCAGCGTCACCTTGGTGTCGAACTGCTCGACTGGGCGGTTCGCGACCGCGACCTTCATGAAGGCGGCAAACGCGCGAGCCGGAGCGGTGCCGCCGTGCAAGCCGGCAATCGGCTTGGCGTCGTCACGGCCCATCCACACCCCCGTCGTCAGCCCGCTCGAGAAGCCGAGGAACCAGCCGTCCTTGCTCGACGTCGTCGTCCCGGTCTTGCCCGCGACCGGGCGCCCGATCTGCGCAGCGCGGCCGGTGCCGGTGTTGACCGTGGTCTGCAGCAGGTCGGTCATCTGCGCGGCGACATAAGGGGCGACCAGGACGTGGCTGGTGTCGATCGACTGGGCGTAAATCGTCTCGCCCGACGTCGTCACCTTGGTGATCCCGTACGGCGTCACCGCGACGCCCTTGTTGCCGACGCTGGCGAATGCGCGCGTCATGTCGATCAGCCGCACGTCCGACGTGCCGAGCACCATCGAGGGATGCGTGTTGACCTTGGTCGTGATCCCGAACCGCCGCGCCATATCGGCGACGGTCGAGAAGCCGACTTCCTGCCCGAGCTTCGCGGCGATCGTGTTGAGCGAATAGGCAAACGCGGTGCGCAGCGAGACCGCGCCCGAGTTGCGGCGTGAGTCGTTGCGCGGGCTCCACCCGTCGATCGTGATCGGCTCGTCGACGATCGAATCCTCAGGCTTGTGCCCCGCCTCGAGCGCCGCGAGATAGACGAACAGCTTGAACGCGGAGCCGGGCTGGCGCTGCGCCTGGGTCGCGCGATTGTAGATCGAGGATACGTAATCGGTCCCGCCGACCATCGCGCGGACCGCACCGTCACGGTCGATCGCGACCAGCGCGCCTTGCGCGCCCGGCGGTGCATTGGCGCGGATCGCGGCGTCGGCGGCGCGTTGCATCCCGAGATCGAGCGTGGTCCACACTTCGAGCGGACGCTGCGTCTCGTCGATCAGCACTTCGAGCTGCGGCAAGGCCCAGTCGGTAAAGTAGCGGACGCTGTTCTGCCGCGGTTCGGGCGCGAGCTTGACGTCCTTGGGGTTGGCCTCGGCCGCTTGTTCGGCGGTGATCGCGCCGGTTTCGCGCATCAGACCGATGACCACCCCGGCGCGGCCAACCGCAGCCTCGGCATCAGCGGTGGGGGAATAAGCGGACGGCGCCTTGACCAGGCCCGCGATGATCGCGGCTTCGGACAGGCTCAGCGTTTCCGCGCCGTGACCAAAGAAGCGCCGCGACGCGGCATCGATGCCGTACGCGCCGCCGCCGAAATAGACCTTGTTGAGGTAGAGTTCGAGGATCTGGTCCTTGCTGAACTTGCGCTCGAGCGCGAGCGCGAGCAGCGCCTCACGCGCCTTGCGCCCGTAGGTATACTTGTTCGACAGGAAAATCGTGCGCGCGACCTGCTGCGTGATTGTCGAGGCGCCCTGCAGGCGACGCCCGTTCCCGCGGTTGTTGAAGGCAAAACGGATCGAGCGGGCAAGACCGATCGGATCGACGCCGAAGTGCGAGCGGAACCGGCGATCCTCGACCGAAACCATCGCTTCGCGCATCACCACCGGGATCTTGTCGTACGACAGCCAGTCGCCATAACTCGGCCCGAGCGAGACGATCACGGTGCCGTCCGCGGCGTGGACGCGGATCATCTGACCGTTGGGCGACGACTTCAGCTCGTCATAGCTCGGGAGCTGGCTTTCGGAAATGTAGACGGTGATCGCGAGCACCGCGAACGCAACCACCACCAGCCCGGTCAGGATCTGCAACGCGAGCACGAGCCGTCGGCGCCACAAGGGCGCACGCGCAGAACGGGGGGAAGAAGCGGAAGAGCGGGCCATGCGCGGAGGAGAGCGTTAAGGCTTGCCGAACCATCCGGCAAGCCATGCCGTGGCAATCGATGCCACGGGAGCCCTCGGTCCGTCGATCAGGCCCATCCCTCAGACACGCGCCTCGTCGCCATTTCCACGCGCGCGGAAATCGAGGCTGAGCGAATTCATGCAATAGCGCAGTCCGGTCGGCGGCGGACCGTCGGGGAAGACGTGACCGAGATGCCCGTCGCACCGCGCGCACCGCGCTTCGGTGCGGGTCATGCCGTGGCTGACGTCAGTATGGTTGGTCACGTTCTCGGGATCGATCGGCTGGGTGAAGCTCGGCCAGCCCGAGCCGGAATCATATTTGTCCGCCGAATCGAACAGCGGCAGCGCGCAGCCGCCGCAGCGATAGATTCCGTCCGCCTTGTTGTTATTGTACCGTCCGGAAAACGCCCGCTCGGTCCCGGCTTCGCGCAGCACGTGATACGCTTCGGGGCCGAGCTTCTTGCGCCACTCGGTTTCGGACAGGGTGATGTGCTCCATGGACTTAGTTTTCCTGCTGAGACGCTGCGTGGTCAAGGGTCGAATGGCCGATCCTGGTGGCACGTGCGATGATATCGATCAGTCCCGGTACGTGGCCGACCAGCGGAAGCAGGGCCGCGCCTAGTCGCGGCCGTTCCGCCACGTCGCGCACCAGTCCCGCCAGGCGGATCGGCCGGGCAGTCGCCGCCGCGAAATCGCGCTGGAAGCGCGGTGCCGCCGCCGCACCGCCCTCGATATAGGAACGGCCCGCACGGATGCCACTGGCGATCGCGATTCCCATCCCCTCGCCCGCGAGCGACGGAATGACGCCCGCCTGATCGCCGAGCCGGAATACGCCGTCATCCGTCCGCTGCGCGCGCCAGCCATAGGGAACGTTGGCGATCGCATCGATCGGTTCGCGTCCCGTCCGGAACGCTAGCCGTTCGCCCAGCGGGGGGTGATCGCGCGCCAGCACGTCGAGCAGCGCGGCGGGGGATCCGGCGGCCAGCATCTTGGAGCGATGCACCGCCATGCAGACATTGGCGCTGCCGTCTTCCTGCAGGACGATGCCGACATAGCCGCGATCGAACAGGTGCAATTCGATCGCATCGCCGATCAGGCGCGTAAGCCCGGGTGCGGACGCGAGCCGGACGCGCAGCCCGAGTACCGGATCCGCCCCGCGCGCTGCGCTCGGACGCGCGGAACCCCGCACGTCGTGCTTACCATTGGCGAGGAACAGCGCGTCGGCGACGAGATCCGTGCCGTCGTCGAGCATCGCGGTGGTGCCGCCGACGGTGCGCACGGTGACTCCGCGTTCGACCGCTGCCCCCATCGCGACCGCCTGCCGCAGCAGTACCGTATCGAGCAACCGGCGCGACACGCCATGCGCGGGGCGTGGCAGCAGTGCCTCGACCGTGCGGTCCCCGGCGAACAGGCGGGTGCGCAGGATTCGCGCGGGGCCAAGCGCGGCGGGGTCGATCCCGAGCCGCCCCAGCGACTCGAGCGTCCGCCAACTGAGGAAGCCGCCGCAGATCGCGTCGCCGGTCTCGCGGCTGCGTTCGACGAGCAGATGCGGCGCGCAGGCGCGAGCCAGCACGATCGCGGCGCTTGCGCCCGCGGGGCCTCCGCCGAGGATCAGCGCAGGTGTTCGACGCATAACCGGTACGGGAAAGCGCGGTAGACGCGCGCTTGAACGCCCGCCTCCGCCAGGATGGGGGGCCATTCGTCGGGCCGATAGGAGCGCGCGACCGAGAGCGTGCCGTCATGCCGCACGATCGGATGCCACCGCGCAAGCGCCGCGAGGATCGGAAACCCCCGGTGCGCGACCAGGTGACGGTGGAGGTCGTTGACCAGCCAGCCGCGCGCGCTTTCGCGGTCCATGAAGCGGAGAAAGGCGACGAGCTGGTCGTGCGTCATGTGATGCGCGACGAGGCTGCTGACGACGAAGTCCCACCCTTCCCCGGCGTGATCGGCGTAATCCCCGGTGACATAGCGGATCGGCAGGTCGGCTTGGGTATGCGCGGTGGCGGCGAGTGCGCTGCGCGGGTTGAGGTCGACCCCGACGAGATCCGCCTCCAGACCGCGTTGCTTGGCCCAGCGTGCAATGCGGCGGAGCATGTCGCCATCCCCGAACCCGACGTCGAGCAGCCGGAACCGAGCCATGCCCTTGGTCGCGCGGCGCAGGAAATCGAGGGTCGGTCGCGGCGCCATGGTGACGCCGTTGACCTTCGCCAGATCCCCGACCACCGCCGCATAGGTCTCGGCGGACAGATCGTCCGCGTCCATCAACTCTTCGGCGATGGTGCGCTGTTGCAGGTTCATTCCGCGCTCCGGAAGGCGAAGCCCTCCGCGGCAAGCCCCGGGCCGAACGCGAGCGCGACGCCATTGTCGATCTTCGGCCCGTCGAGCAACCGGGCGAGGACGAACATCAGCGTCGCCGACGACATGTTACCGACGTCCGCCAACACGCCGCGCGACGTTGCCAGCGCATCGTGCCGAAGCGACAGCGCAGTCTCCACCGCATCGAGGATCGATCGTCCACCGGCATGGACCGCCCAGCCGTCGATCCCCTGCGGGTCCTGCCCCCCGGTCGCCGCCGCAGCGAACACCGGATCGGCGAGTCCGGCGGCGATCCGGCCGGGCACCTCGCCCGACAGATGCATTGCAAACCCCTGGTCGGTAATGTCCCAGCGGATCAGCTCGGTGGAATCGGGGAGTGTGGTGGCGAAGGGCGCTCCCAAGGCGAAACCGGTGGGTTCCGCAGAGACCAGCGCCGCCGCCGCCCCGTCCCCGAACTGGAGCATCGCAAGCAGGGGTTCGAGCGCCGGGCTATCCTGCAAGTGCAGCGTCGACAGTTCGACGCACACCACCAGCACCCGCGCGGTCGGTTCCGACCGGACGATATGGCGGGCGCTGCGCAACGCCGCGACCGCTGCGTAACAGCCCATGAACCCGACCAGCAGCCGTTCGACGCTCGGCGCGAGCCCGAGGCGGGCGGCGATGATCTGGTCGATCCCCGGGGCCACGAACCCGGTGCAGCTCGCGACGACCAGATGCGTGATCCCGTCCAGCGCGACCTTTTCGCCAAGCGCCGCGATCGCGGTCAGTGCGAGCGCAGGCGCCGCCTCGGCATAGAGTTTCATCCGCTCTGCGGTCCCCGGCAGCACGTCGCGGGCGTAAAACCCGCCGGCATCGACCGGCGATCCGCCATCCGCGCCGATCGGCAGGATCGACCAGCGATGCTGGATCGCGGCGCGCGAGGCCATGCGATCGAACACGCGCGCGCTGCGCGGATCGGGCAAGCGCGCGCGGGCCCAAGCGATGAAAGCCGCATGGATGTCGTGATCCGGAACGGCAGTGCCGATCGCGGTAATATGGGCGTTGATGGGCAATGCACGCTTTCAGACGGACGATCGGAGAAATCCACTCGCCGTATAGATACGTTATCCTGCTGCTTTGGATCCGGGAAGCCCGGAGCTTGGCGGAATGACGGAGCCTTACCCGGTCTTCCTCGTTTCCGCAGCCTGATGTCGCGCCTTCCCGGGCGGCACCGCAGGAGCGCGCGCGTGACGAGCCAATGACGATCCGTATCCTGCAAACGCTCCGCACCCGACCCGATCGCGCCTTGCTGGCCGCGTTTGGCGTGGTGGCGGCGTTGCTGCTGTTCGTCCTGCACATCGCGTCGGAAGTCGGCGCGGGCGACACCGATGCGTATGATTCGGCGATCCTACGCGGCATCCGCGCGGCGGCAGAGCGGCCCGGGCCAGTTCCGCACGCGGTTCGCCTCGCGATGCAGGATTTTACCGCGCTTGGGGACATGACGACGCTGACGCTCGTCGTGATCCTGGTCGTCGGCGGATTGCTGATCGTGCGCAAGGTTGCGATGGCGGGGTTCCTGGTCGGCGCTTCGGTGCTCGGCACGCTGTCGGTCGAGTTGCTGAAGGCGCTGGTCGATCGACCGCGCCCGAACGTGGTCGCGCATTGGGCGACCTTCTCGCACGCCAGTTTCCCGAGCGGGCATGCCGCGGATTCGGCGATCGTCTATCTCACGCTTGCCGCGCTGGTCGCGCGCAGTGTCGAGACCCGCGCGTTGCGCGTGTATATTCTGGCGGCGGCGATGCTGCTGACGCTGCTGATCGGGCTCTCGCGCCTGTATCTCGGGGTGCATTGGCCGACCGACGTGCTGGCGGGCTGGATCGTCGGTGCAGGGTGGGCGTTCCTTGCGGCGACGGCGGCATGGTGGCTACAGGCCCGTCACGCGCTCGAAGCGCCAGGAGCCGAACGATGACCGAAACCGACCCCGTCGCCACGCTGATCCGGGACGTGGCGGACCGCATCATCCTGCCGCGGTTCCGCAATCTCGGCGCAGACCAGATCATCGAGAAGGCGCCGGGAGATCTGGTGACGATCGCCGACCGCGAAGCCGAGCAGGCGCTGTCGGAAGGGCTTCGGCGGATCGAAGGCACTGCCGCGGTGATCGGCGAGGAGGCCACGGCGGCGGACCCGTCGGTGCTCGACGCGGTCGGCGGCGCGCGGGTGTGGATCATCGACCCGATCGACGGGACCGAGCATTTCGCGGCGGGTCGCAGTCCGTTCGGCGTGATGGTCGCACTGGCGGAATACGGGCGGATCGAGGCGGCGTGGATCTATGATCCGGTGCGCGGTCGCATGTGTCATGCGCGGCGGGGCGGCGGGACCTTGATCGACGGCGTTCCGGTCACGATTCGGACCCCGGCAAACACGAAGCCGATCGCCGCGCTTGCGACCAAGTTCTTCCCCGCACCCCTGCGCGAGACGGTCGAGGCGCAGGCCGCCACCGCCTTCGATCTGGTCCCGGTTCCGCGCTGTGCCGCCGAACAATATGCGACGCTGTGCCTCAGCGGAAACCAGGTCGGCTTCTTCCTGCGCACCTTGCCGTGGGACCATGCCGCCGGATCGTTGCTGCTCGAGGAAGCGGGCGGATGCGTGCGGCGCTGGGACGGATCGCCCTACCGGCTTGACGACGGCAAGACCGGACTGCTGCTGGCGTGCGACGCAGCGACGTGGGACCTCGCCCACGCCACCCTGTTCGCCGAAAAGGCCGGGCTCGACCCGAACGCACCCCCGCCGCTCGCCTGACACGAGCCGGGGGGGGGCGGCGGGTCAGCCGATCACCCGAGCGCGCGTGTCAGCACCCGCGCGAGCCGTGCCGCGAACGCGCGCGGGTCGACCGGTTGCTCGCCGTCCGCGATCTGCGCTTCGTCGAACAGCAGATGTGCGGCATCCGCGCGCAATGCGTCCCCCTCGCCGAGCCCGGCGAGCTTAACGATCAGGTCGTGCTGCGGGTTGACCTCAAGCACCGGCTTGGCCTTGGGCGGCGCCTGCCCCGCACTCGCGAGCATCCGCTCGAGCTGACGGTCCATCCCGCTCTCTGTCGCGACCAGGCAGACAGCGCTTTCGGTCAGCCGGTCCGATGCCCGCACGTCCGACACGTCCTCGGCCAGCGTCATCTTCACGAACGCGAGGAAATCCGACACTTCGCCGCTTGCCTCGGTGGCGGGCGGGGTATTGCCCTCGAGCAACGGGATCAGTGCGAGGTCTGCGGACCCCTGCGTCACCGAGCGGAACGGCTTGCCCTGGTAATCGACGCCAGCGGTCACCCAGAAATTGTCGATCGGGTCGGACAGCAGCAACACCTCGACCCCGCGCGCGCGGAACCCCTCAAGCTGTGGCGCGGTCGCGATCCGGTCGAGATCGGTCCCGGTGACGTAATAGATCGCGGTCTGATTCTCCTTCAGCCCCGCGCTATACTCCGCGAGCGAACGCCATCCGCCGTCGGACGTCGTCGTATGGAAGCGCGACAGGTCGAGCAGCGCCGCACGGCGCTCGAAATCCTCGTATAGCCCTTCCTTGAGAACCGGGCCGAACGTCTCCCAGATCTTGAGATACGCGTCCTTGTCCGCCGTCGCGCGCTTTTCGAGCTCGGACAGGACCCGCGCGGTCACGCCCTTCTTGATCGCACCGAGCACCGGGCTTTCCTGGATCATCTCGCGCGACATGTTGAGCGGGACGTCGGACGAATCGACCAGCCCGCGGACGAAGCGCAGGTAGCGCGGGAGTAGCTCCGCCTCGTCGGTGATGAAGACGCGGTTGACGTAGAGCTTGATCCGCCCGGCGCGATCCGGATCGAACAGGTCGAACGGCTTGGACGATGGCACGAACGCGAGCACCGAATATTCGTGCCGCCCTTCCGCACGATAATGCAGCGTCAGCGCAGGGTCGTCGAACTGGCCCGAAACGCTGCGATAGAAATCGGTATAGTCGGCTTCGCTGATCGCGGACTTGGGCTTGGTCCACAGCGCCGCGCCATCAGCGATCTCGACCGGCTCGGCATCGGGCTTTTCGCGCAGCGCGATCGGCACGGGCACGTGCCCCGACTGCGCCTTGATCGTCCGCTCGACGGTGAAGCGGTCGGCATAGTCCTTCGCATCGTCGAGCAGGTGGAGCACGACGCGCGTTCCCCGCGCCGGCGCTTCGGCGAGATCGACCGGTGCGATCGTGTAGCTGCCGAGACCGTCCGACGACCAGAGCGATGCTTCGTCGCTGCCGGCGCGGCGCGACACGACGTCGACGCTTTTGGCGACCATGAACGCCGAATAGAAGCCGACGCCGAACTGGCCGATCAACTGCGTATCCTCGGCGCCTTGCGCGCCGGCGAGCTTGTCCATGAAGCTCTTGGTGCCCGACCGCGCGATCGTGCCGAGCGCATCGGTCATCTCGGCGGCGGTCATGCCGATGCCATTGTCCTCGATCGTCAGCCGTTGCGCGTCGGGATCGAGCGTCACGGTGATCTGCGGGCGGGGATCGTCGCCGAGCAGCGTGGGATCGGCGATCCCTTCGTAGCGCAGCTTCTCGCACGCATCCGCCGCGTTGGAGATGAGTTCGCGCAGGAACACGTTCTTATCCGAATAGACCGAGTGCACCATCATGTGGAGCAGCTTGGCGACGTCGGCCTCGAAGGCGTGCGTCTGCGGCGTGGCGGTGTCCGGAGCGGTGGTGGTCGTCATGGTTTGGTCGCAGCCCCTATGCGGTGAATGGTTGCGCCGGAGTTGGGTGGCGGCGGCGACGGGGTCAAGGGCTGGTGATGCTGACGGCGTGTTCGAACGCGGAGAGCGACAACCGCGCCGGTTGCCGCTCTCGTTGCTCTCGGGACTGGTTTCGATCAGCTGCTGGCGAGCATGGTCACGTCACTGCCGACAGGAATCAGATAATTGACCACTATGTTCGAGGGGTGGATCTCTTTGCCCGTCGCGTGGTCAAATTGCTGGTGGTTGGGGAAAACCTCCGTCGATGGTCGGGTGTATTTCGCGAAGACATCGTTCTCGGACGCTTGGATGATCGACGCGCTCATCGCGAGGTTGAACGTGGAAAGCCCCGTGCCACCATTGGCATAATAGCTGTAACTGATCGTCGTGCTCCAGTTGGCCGGAACGTTCGCGACGATGAAGAAGCCGATCTGTCCGGTGGTCGGCACCGTCGTCAGCGGCAGATTCAGATAGGTGCCGTCCGGTAGCGGTGTCGCCGACGAGAAGGACACTTGCGACCCCACCGGCAGGCCGGTGCACGTCAACGCCAACTGGACGGTCGCTGCGGTGCTCGATGCGGGATAGGGCGTGGTGTTGGTGAACGTAGCGGAGTTGGTCGCCCATTGGACATTGTGCCAGCCCGCGCCCCCGGTGCTGCCGATCCAGGCGGCAAGCTGATCCATCGACGAAACCGCTGCTGGCGGCTGCTGGCTCGAGAACGGGAAGTCGGCGGTCGAGATGAACCCGACGAGGCAATAATGTTCCGAGGTGGTGGGCGGCGTCCAACGGAACGCATCGGTCGTGACGCCGATCGCATTGGGCGCCATCGATGCGATGGTGCTGACATTCGCGCCAGTGGACGTCGTGATCTGGTTGTTCATCCACTGCACCGGATACAGGAACAGCGACTGCGGCGCGTAGAAGAGCTGCGCCTCGCCGGTGGTAGCAGCCGTGCCGAGGTTCTTGCCGCGAAGGTAAATGTAATTGGGCGCGTTCTGCACCACCGGCTGGGTCGGGTCGGTGGCGTAGCTCGTCGTCGAACCGTAGGTCGCTTGCGGATTCGTTGTGGGTTGGGTGCCGACGCTGAACACGTCCGGCGATGCGGTCCAGCCTCCGGTCCGTGGCATCGCACCTTGGTCCTGCAGATTCTGCCGTACCAGAACGCCTGTATATTGAGCCATCTGTTCCTCCCCTGCGACCTCGACATGCGAATTGATGTCGACCCCGGACGTTTATATTTGCCGAGTAGGGAAAGGTTGACCGATCACGTGTTGGGATCACAGCACGGTTTGCGCCATTCCAAAGGGAATGACTTAAAGAACTGTCGAACAGATGAAAGATTTACAGCAGGATATGCGGATTTATTAGCGCCCATCTGGACGCAATCGTCGCCTCTGCCGCAGCAGCATGTTGGACTCCCGCAGGGAGTAGATCCGATATCAGCGGGAAAAAATGGTGCGGCCGAGAAGACTCGAACTTCCACGGGCTTTCGCCCACAACGACCTCAACGTTGCGCGTCTACCAGTTCCGCCACGGCCGCACGTAACATCACCGGGCAAGCCCGGCAGCTGGTAGGCGAGCGCCCCTAGCAAGACTATTCGGGCGACGCAATGGCTGACCGCCAAGGCTATCGTTTTTTATGCGCTTCCCGTAGCAGCACGCCATGACATACGGGCGACCGGCTACCCTGGCGGAAACGCACCGAATCCTGTCGCTGGCGTGGCCGGTGATGCTCACCAGCCTCAACTGGACGATCCTCAACGTGACCGACGTGGTCGTGGTCGGGCTGACCGGGACCGACCAGGTCGCGGCCTTCGGGGCGAGTCGCGCGCTGACCTTCGTCACGATCGTCGCAGGGCTGGCGTGGCTGTCGGGAACGCTCGTCTTCACGTCGCGCGCGGATGGGGCGCGGGATCTGCCCGCCACGGGTGCGACCCTGCGCGAAGGGCTGGTGCTGGCTGCGATCCTCGGGTTGGTGGGGGCGCTCGGGTTCGGGCTGTTCGCCGCACCATTGCTGGGCGGAATCGGAGTCGCGCCCGCGCTGGTCGATCCGGCGGCGGCGGTCGTCCGGATGATGGCGCTGGCCTATCCCGCGCAGATGATCAGCATCGCGGCCAGCTTCTTCCTCGAAGGCGTCTCGCGCCCGCGCCGCGTGACCGTGGTCAATCTCGCCACGCTGCCGATCAACGCGCTGCTGGCGTGGATACTGGCGGACGGGCATTTTGGCGCGCCGGCGATGGGGGCGGTCGGCGCGGCGCTGGCGACGACGATCGCGTCGCTGCTGGGGGCGGCGGGGATGCTCGGCGTTGCCTGGACGACGCGCGATGCGCGCGCACGCGGGGTGCGGGACATGACGCTCGCCGTATGGCGCGCGGCGGTGCCGGGGGCGCTGCGGCTGGGGCGGTTCGGCGCGATCCCGGCGCTTGCGTCGGGGCTCGAACTGCTCGGCTTCTCGATCCTGATCGCCTTGTCGACCGATCTCGGGCCGGTGACCGCGCACGCCTTCCAGATCGTGTTTTCGCTCCACAACGTCACGTTCGGCGCGGCGGTCGGGCTCGCGTCCGCGGCGGGGGTTCGCGTCGGCAATGCGGTGGGGGAAGACGCCCCCGCCCAAGTGCGCCCGCGCACGCTGATCGCGGCGGGGCTGGCGGCGGCGATCACGGGCGCGCTGGCGATGGTGACGCTGCTGCTGCGCGTGCCGGTGGTGGAGGCGTTTCCAGCGGCGCCGGGGGTCCATGCGGCGGCGCTCGCGATGCTGCCGGTGTGGGTGCCGTTCATCCTGTTCGACGGGGTGCAACTGGTGTTCGTCTATGCGCTGCGCTCATTGGGCGACCAGATCGTCGCGGGGGTGAACAGCATCATCGCGTTCTTCGTCGTAACCGGTGGCCTCGGCTGGCTGCTGGTGACGCACGGCGCGGGGCCACTCGGGCTGGTCTATGCCTCGGGGCTGGGGATGGTCGCGGCGACGGTCTTGCACGGCGCGCGGTTCGTCTGGGTCAGCGCGCGGATTCGCCCGAGAAGCTGAGCGACAGGAACTTCGCATTGACCGGCACGTCGAGCTTGGCGCTGTTGAACTCGACGCGGCCCTTGGGCGGCAGCGACGTGGCCTCGGGGCGGATTACCCAGCTGAAGACGACCCGACGCTGCGAATCGAGCAAGTCGGCGCGGATGTCGGGGACGCGCTGGCGCGTGTCGGTCGGGTTGAGCACCGTCCCGCTGACCGCGAACACCTCGTTGCCGTTGTAATCGTGTCGGTCGATCGGCTTGTTGATCAGCCGCAGCGGGGTTTCGGTCGATGTGTGGAACAGCGCGGCAGCGGTGCGGGGCGCGCCGCTGGTGATGATCGCGGCGGTCGCGCCGAGCATCGCCACGCCCGCGACGACCGCGGCGATCGTCCAGCGCCGCGCGGGGTTGCGGCGCGCGCGGAACGGCGGCTGATGCGCGAACGCGTCATAGTCTGTGTAGCTGCGGGTCGGCTCGACCGGTGTCGGGACGGTCGGGGAAATGGGGGCAGCGATTTCCGGCGCGGCGTCGCTTTCCCGGGGGGCAGCCGCTGTCGAGTCTTCCGGCGCGTCGTCTTCCACCGGTTGATCGAGCTCGAGCGCGGGAACGGGTTCCTGGAACCAGCTGTGCTTGCAATTGGCGCAGCGCACGTAGCGCCCTTCCGGCCCGACCGCGCTATCGGGGATCACATAGCGGGTGTCGCACTCGGTACATTCGAGGATCATCGGGGCAATTCAGACAGCAAGGGGTGCGGGGCAGGCAACGAGCGCGGACGGGGGGCGGCATATCGCACGATACGCGCGCCGCGGCGTCCACAAGGATAACGGAATCTACGCCGCCGACCGCCCCGGTGGCAAGAGCCCCGCGCGCGCCGGCGCGGAACCCCGCCGGCGCGGCACCTGCGTGCTTGTCGCGGCGGCGAAGATCGTGCGATGCAGGATGCGGGGCATGAACAAGTAGCGAGTAGCGCACGCCGCATGGCGAATATCGTTCAATTCGAGAATGTGGGGCTTCGCTACGACACGGGGCAGGAAACGCTGTGCGACCTCAGCTTTTCGCTGTCGCGCGGCGCGTTCTACTTCCTGACCGGTGCGTCGGGTGCGGGAAAGACGTCGCTGCTGCGGTTGCTGTATCTGTCGCAGCGCCCGACCCGCGGCAGCATCCGGCTGTTCGGCGAGGATGCGGTGACGCTGCCGCGCGCGCGCCTGCCCGGCTTCCGGCGGCGGATCGGCGTGGTGTTCCAGGATTTCCGGCTCGTCCCGCATCTCTCCGCGTTCGACAATATCGCGCTGCCGCTGCGCGTGTCGGGGGTGCCCGAACGCGAAGTCGCGGACCCGGTGCGCGAGATGCTCGCCTGGGTCGGGCTGTCGGACAAGACCGATGCGCGACCCCCGACGCTGTCGGGCGGCGAGCAGCAGCGCGTCGCGATCGCGCGCGCGGTGATCGGGCGGCCCGAGATCCTCGTCGCGGACGAACCGACCGGCAACGTCGACCCCGACATGGCGGAACGGCTGCTCCATCTGTTCGATTCGCTCAACCGGCTGGGCACGACGGTCGTCGTCGCGACGCATGATTTCCACACGCTCAAGCGAATCCCGCACGCGCACATGATGCGGCTCGACAAGGGGCGGCTGGTCGATCCGACCGGATCGCTGCGCTTCCCGCCACCCGATACCGTGCAATGACCATGGGGATCATCGCATCGGCGGCGGATCGGCGGTTGCTCGACGACCGCCACGGCACGCGCGCGATGGCGTGGGTGATGGCGATCATGCTGTTCCTCACGGTGCTCGCCGCTGCGCTGGGGCTTGCCACGCTCGGGGTGGCCGCGGTGCTCGACCGCCAGCTTGCCGGCCGGCTGACGGTGCAGGTCGTCGCCCCCGCCGAAAGCGTCCGCACGCGCGAGGCCGCTGCCGCGCTGGCCGCGTTGAAACGGCTTCCCGAGGTCCGGCGCGCGGTTGCGGTCGATCCGGCGCATCTCGCCGAGATGCTTCGGCCATGGCTCGGCACCGACGGCGCGGACCCCGATCTGCCGATCCCCGCGATGATGGACGTCGACCTGACGCAAGCGAGCGCCGCGACGCTGGCGCGCGTCCAGGCGGTCGTGCGCGCGGCGGCGCCGAGTGCACGCGTCGACCGGCAGGAAAGCTGGCTGGGCCCGGTGCGCTCGGTGATGCGGATGTTGAGCGGGATGGCCGGCGGGCTGGTGCTGCTGATGGCGGGGGCAACCGCAGCGGTCGTGATCCTCGCGGCGCGCGCGGGGCTCGACACGCATAGCGACACGATCGCGGTGCTCCACATGCTGGGGTCGACCGACGTCCAGGTCGCGCGGCTGTTCCAGCGGCGGATCGGGCTCGATACGCTGCTCGGCGGACTCGTCGGGATGGCGGCGGCGATCGGCGTGGTGCTGCTGGTCGGGGTGCAGCTCGATGCGCTCGGGTCGGATCTGGTCACGGGATTGCAGCTCGGGGTGCGCGACTGGGTAATCCTCGGCTGCCTGCCGATCGCCTTTGCGATCCTGGCGACGCTGGCGGCGCGGCTGGCGGTGCTGGCGGCGCTGCGGCGGGTGTTGTGATGCTGCGGCTGATCGCCTTTCTCGCGCTGTTGTGGGGCGGCGGGTTCGCGCTGTTCCTGGCGACGATGCCCGGACCCGCGCCCACGGTGGGGGCGCCGACCGACGCGATCGTGGTGCTGACCGGATCGTCGGGGCGGATCACGCGCGGGCTGGCGCTGCTGCAGGACCATGCCGCCAAGCGCATGCTGATCAGCGGGGTCGCCCCGCAAGTCCGCCCCGGCGAGCTCGCGCATGAATATGACGTCAGCGCGCAGTTGTTCACCTGCTGCATCGATCTTGGCCACGAGGCGGTCGACACGCGCTCGAACGCGGACGAAACCGCGGACTGGGTGCGCGAACACGGCTATCGCTCGGTGCGGCTGGTGACGTCGGACTGGCACTTGCCGCGGGCGCGGCTGGAACTGGTCAACGCGCTGAACGGCGATGCGACCGTGCTTGGCGACGGCGTGCCGAGCAAGCCGCGCTATCCGATGCTGATCGCCGAATATAACAAATTGCTGTTGCGCCGCGTGGCGCTGCTGATTGGGGCGGCTACATGATCGCGATGCGCAACCTGCTGTTCAAGATCGTCTTCTACGCCGGATCGGTGCCGATCGTGCTGACCTCGGTGCTTTCCGCGCTGTTCGGCACGCGCGCGATGATCGCGCACACCCATTTCTGGACGCAATATCACGGCCTGACCACGCGGACCTTCCTGCGGATCTTCAAGCGGATCGAGGGTGAGCGATTCTATGACGGTCCGGTGCTGTACGCCGCCAAGCATCAGGCGATGTACGAGACGCTCGAGCTCGGGCGAATGCTGCGGCATCCCGCGATCGTGATGAAGCAGGAGCTCGCCGATATTCCGGTATGGGGCTGGGCGGCGAAACAATATGGCGTGATCGTGGTCGACCGCGAGGCATCGGCGGGCGCGTTGCGGCGCATGCTGCGCGAAGCGCGGGTGGCGCTGGCGGCGGGGCGCTCGATCCTGATCTTTCCGGAAGGCACGCGCGTCGCACCGGGCGAACAGCCTGCGCTCAAGGCAGGGTTCGCCGGGCTGTATCAGATGCTCAAGATCCCGGTCGTGCCGATCGCGATCGACAGCGGTCTGGTGTGGCCGCGCCAGGGGCCGCATGTGCCGGGGACGGTGACGTACCGGTTCGGCACGCCGATCCCGCCGGGGCTGCCCCGCGAGGAAGCGGAAGCGCGCGTGCACGCGGCGATCAATGCGCTGGAGCGGGAGCCAGCTGGGGTGACCTCACTCTAGTTGCGTCATCCCCGCTAAGGCGGGACATTTGCATTAAAGGCAATCGGTGGTTTGATCGTCATCTGCGCCCCAAAAGCTGCCGTCATGCTGAACGTGTTTCAGCATCCACCGTGCAACAGGCATCGTCCGGACTCGCGGAGGGCCGGATCCTGAAACAAGTTCAGGATGACGTACGGTTTTTCAACACCAACGAAGCGCGTTACTCGTGCGTCCGCCCGAAATCGGGGGCCGGATCGTCCTGCCCCTGCTCGATGATTCCACGACGCACCGCGCGGGTCTTGGTGAAGAGATCGAACAGCTCGTCCCCCTTCCCCCAGCGGATCGCACGCTGAAGCGCGGTCAGATCCTCCGAGAAGCGCTGGAGCATGTCCAGCACCGCCTCGCGGTTCGCCAGGAACACGTCGCGCCACATCGTCGGGTCGGACGCCGCTATCCGCGTGAAATCGCGGAAACCGCCCGCCGAATATTTGATCACCTCGGACTGAGTGACTTCCTCCATGTCGGATGCGGTGCCGACGATCGTATAGGCGATCAGATGCGGCAGATGGCTGGTGATTGCGAGCACGCGGTCGTGATGCTCCGGCGCCATCATCTCGATCTCCGCGCCAAGCCGCCGCCAGAATTCGGCGACGCGCTCGACCGCGAGCGGATCGGTGCCCTCGGGCGGGGTGATGATGCACCAGCGTTTGTGGAACAGCGTCGCAAACCCCGCTTCGGGCCCGCTGCGCTCGGTGCCCGCCACCGGGTGCGCGGGAACGACCGTGGCGCCGGGGAGCGCCTCCCCCAGCGCGCGGACGACCTCCGCCTTGCAGCTCCCGACATCGCTGACGATCGCTTCCGCGGGCAGATCGGCCGCGAACTCGGCGGCGGCGGCGCCCATCGCGCCGACGGGCACGCACAGGATGACCAGATCCGCGTCGATCACCGCCGCGCCGCTGCTGTCGGCGACATCGTCGAACAAGGCGATCCGCTCGGCAATCGCGCGGACCTCGGGGTCGGCGTCATAGCCGGTCAGCCGTACCGTGGGCATGGTCGCGCGAACCGCGCGGGCTATCGACGATCCGATCAAACCGATGCCGATGATGGTGACGCGGGCGAAGGGCAACATGGCACGCGACATGGCGGATCGATTCGGCGAAGGCAAGCATCCCCCCATCGTCCAACCGCAGCATCGCTTGTACCCGGCGCGTCCCGCGCTTATCCGCTACCGCCATGGACGACACGCGCTTTGGGCTTGCCCGCCACGTCACGTTGCCGGGGCCGTTGCGGCTCGACGGGGGCGCGCTGCTGTCGCCGGTCGAGATCGCCTATGAGACCTATGGCACGCTCAATGCCGATCGCTCGAACGCGATCCTGATCTGCCACGCGCTGACCGGCGACCAGCATGTCGCCTCGCGCCATCCGGTGACGGGCAAGCCGGGCTGGTGGGAACGGATGGTCGGCCCGGGTAAGCCGGTCGATCCGGCACGGCATTTCATCATCTGTTCCAACGTATTGGGCAGTTGCATGGGGTCGTCCGGCCCCGCGACGGTCAACCCCGCGACGGGGGCGCCGTGGGGGATGAGCTTCCCGGTCATCACGATCCGCGACATGGTGCGCGCGCAGGCGATGCTGCTCGATCATCTCGGGATCGATACGCTCGCGGCGGTCGTCGGCGGGTCGATGGGCGGGATGCAGACGCTGAGCTGGCCTGCGACCTTCCCGGACCGAGTGCGCGCGGTCGTCATCATCGCCTCCACCGCGCGCCATACCGCACAGAACATCGCGTTCCACGAAGTCGGGCGACAAGCGGTGATGGCCGACCCGAAATGGCGCGGCGGGGCCTATTACGAGGAAGCCGATCCCCCTTCGGCGGGGCTGGCGGTCGCGCGGATGGCGGCGCATATCACCTACCTGTCCGAGGCCGGGCTCACCGCCAAGTTCGGGCGGCGGCTCCAGGCGCGCGACGCCAAGAGCTTCGGGTTCGACGCCGATTTCCAGATCGAAAGCTATCTGCGCCACCAAGGGATCAGCTTTGTCGACCGGTTCGACGCCAATTCCTATCTCTACATCACCCGCGCGATGGATTATTTCGATCTGGCGGAAGAACATGGCGGCCACCTCGCCAACGCCTTCCGCGCGACCAAGGCGCGCTTCTGCCTCGTCAGTTTCGATACCGACTGGCTGTATCCGACCGCGGAATCGCGTGCGATCGTCCATGCGCTCAACGCGGCGGGCGCGCCGGTCAGTTTCGTCGAACTGTCGAGCCCGTTCGGGCATGACGCATTCCTGCTGGAGGCGCCCGAGTTGAACCGCGTCGTCGATGGTTTCCTGAGGGCTGGCGCATGACCGATATCATCCTGTCCGACGATCGTAGCCTGTTGCAGATCGACCGCATCCACGGCTGGCTCGCATCGAGCTATTGGTCGCCCGGCATCGCCCGCGATCTCGTCGAGCGCGCAATTGCAGGGTCGCATCCGCTTGGCGCGTATCGCGGCGACGTTCAGGTCGGGTTCGCGCGGATGATCACCGATCATGCGACCTTCGCCTGGCTCGCCGACGTGTGGGTCGATGAGGCCGGACGCGGTCAGGGGCTGGGGCGGCGGATGGTGTCGTGGTTCCTCGACCGTCCCGATTACGCCGCGCTGCGCCGGATCGGGCTGGCCACCAGGGATGCGCACGGGGTGTATGAGACGCTCGGCTTCCATTCGCTGATCCGCGCCGACCGCTACATGGAACGGCTTTCGCCCGAGGCCGCAGCATTCGCGCGGGCGCCGCAGTGATGCTCCGCCCCGATCTTGCGATCATCGCCGACCGGATCGAGCCCGGCGCGCGCGTACTCGACGTCGGCTGTGGCGATGGCGCGCTGATGGCCGCGTTGCGCGACACCAAGCAGGTCGACGCGCGCGGGCTCGAACTCGACGCGGGCAATGTCGCGGCGGCGGTCTCGCGCGGTCTGTCGGTCATCCAGGGCGATGCCGACATCGACCTGAAGGAATATCCCGACGCCAGTTTCGACTATGCGATCCTCAGCCAGACCTTGCAGACCGCGCATCGCCCCGACGTCGTGCTCGACCATCTGTTGCGGATCGGCCGGCGGGCGTTCGTGTCCTTCCCCAACTTCGCGCACTGGCGCGTGCGCCTGTCGCTGTTGTGGGGCGGGCGGATGCCGGTGACGCGGTTGTTGCCCGAACAATGGTTCGACACGCCCAACATCCATCACGTCACGATCGACGATTTCCGCGGGTTCGTGAAGGCGCGGGATATCGCGGTCGAGGGTGCCTGGTTCCTTTCCGGGGACAAGCAAACGACCTCCGCCGCGGCCAATTTCCGCGCGGAACATGCTGTATTTCTACTGAGTTCTAACGAATCTGCGGAACCAAAGCTTTCTCCGCGGGGTTCGCAACATTAACTTACATCATCCAGATCGTGTTCTTGTTATGTCTATCCCGACTGCCTTGATCGTAGAAGACGAAATCTTCGTCGCGCTGGACCTCGAACGAATCCTGATCGACGCCGGTTATGCAGTCAAAGCGATTGCGGCGGACAAGCTTGGTGCGCTGGATGCTGCGGAGAATTGCAACTTCGCGCTCGTCGACATCAACCTGCGCGATGGCGCCACCGGACCCGAACTCGCACAGACGCTGTCGGAGCAATATGGGTTGAAGGTGGTGTTCGTCACCGCCAACCCAAGCCAGATCTCGCACTCGACCGGGGCGCTTGGCTATGTCCGCAAGCCCTTCAGCGAATCCGCCATCCTGTGCGCGGCAGCGGCGGCAACCACCGGCGAAACCCTCAACCAGGAAGCGCTGAGCGGCGATTTCGTCCTGCTCGCCTGAGCCTCACCCGCGGCTGAGTGCAGCCCGCCCGACGGTCAGCACCACCTGCAACCCGTCTTCCGCCCAATGGTGGACGACAGTGCCCCCCAATTGCCGCGTCGCGCTGAGATCGATCAGCTGCGCGCCGAAACCGGCGGTTTCGGGCCGCGACACGTCGGGCCCCCCATGTTCGCGCCAGGTCAGGACGATCTGGTCGCCGTCGACGGCGCTGATGACCGTGACATGCCCGGTGTCCCTCGACAGCGCGCCATATTTGACCGCGTTGGTGGCGAGTTCGTGGAACAGCAGCGCCAGCGGCGTTGCCGAGCGGTCATCGATCGCGACGTCGGCCCCGGAAATCCGGACGCGGGCCGTATCGACGGTCTGATACGGTTGGAACAGCGCGTCGAGCAATCCGTGCAGGCTGTTCTGCCGCGCCTCGGGTCGTGAGCGCGCACTGTGCGGCCGCACGAAATCATGCGCGCGGCCAAGCGCGGTGACGCGCTGGCGCAGATCGTCCGCGATCGGCCGGAAATCCGGGTTCGCGCGCGCGGCGAACGAGATCAGCCCTGAAATCACCGCGAAGATGTTCTTGATCCGGTGGCTCAGCTCCTGCGCGATGACCTCGCGCTCCTCGCTCGCCAGCTTCTGTTCGTGGATATCGGTGCACGTGCCGATCCACCGCATGATCGCGCCCTCGGCATCGACCATCGGCAACGCACGGCCCAGCGTCCAGCGATAGGTACCGTCGCGATGCCGCAGCCGATACTCGATCTGATACGGCTCCCCGGTGGCAAGCGAGTGCCGCCATTGTTCCCACGCCCGCGCCTGATCCTCGGGATGGAAGATGTCGTTCCAGGCGTCGCCATCGGTCGATCCCGGGAACATGCCGGTGAATTCGTACCAGCGCGCGTTATAGTAATCGTGGAAACCGTCGGGCCGGGTCGACCAGACCATTTGCGGCATGCTGTCCGCCAGCGTCCGGAACCGGCCCTCGCTGTCGGCGATCGTCGCGCGGGCGATCGCGCTCGTCCGGCTGTCGCTCAATCGGTTGAGCACGTCGGCGGCAAGCACCTTGAGGCCCTGGCGCTGGAAATCGGTCAGGTCGGCGCGCGGCGTGCGATCGATGATGCACAGCGATCCGAGCGGAATGCCGCCATCGCTGATGAGCGGCATGCCCGCGTAGAAGCGGATCCCGAGATCCCCCGTCACCAGCGGGTTGTCGCTGAAGCGCGGGTCCAGCGTCGCGTCCGGCACGATCATGATGTCGGTCCCGAACATCGCGTGCGCGCAGAAGGACGTTTCGCGCGGGGTCTCGCTCGCGTCGAGGCCGGTGCGCGACAGGAACGTCTGGCGGCTCGCCTCGACGATGCTGACCAGCGCGATCGGTGCATCGCACAGGATCGCCGCGAAGTCGGTGATCTTCTTGAGCGCGCTATCGTCGCGCAGCGTTTCGATGCGGTGCTCGGCGATCGCGATCGCGCGCATTCCCTCATCGACGCGCCAACCGTGGCCGATCGGCGCGTCCGTGGAGAGTTCGTTAATCATGTAGGAGTGCAACGCAGCGCAACCGGTTCGGTTCAGAACGGAACGTCGTCGTCGAGATCATCCGCGAACCCGCCCCGCGCCGCGCCGCCGCCGCTCGCCGGTGCACCACGGCTCGCGCCGCCCCGGTTCCCGCCGCCGCCGCCGCCGTAGCCGCCACCGCCGCCCGAACCGCCACCGAAGTCGTCGCCACCGCCGAAGTCGTCACGACCCCCGCCGCCGCCGCCGCCGGCACCACCGCCCGAACCGGGCGCGCCGTCCAGCATCGTCAGCACGCCGTTGAAGCCCTGCAGCACGATCTCGGTCGAATAGCGGTCCTGGCCCTGCGCGTCCTGCCACTTGCGGGTCTTGAGCGCGCCTTCGATATAGACCTTCGAACCCTTGCGCAGATAGCGTTCGGCGACGCCGCCGAGCGCTTCGTTGAAGATCGCGACCGAATGCCATTCGGTCTGTTCCTTGCGCTCGCCGCTGTTCTTGTCCTTCCAGGTTTCCGACGTCGCGATGCGCAGGTTGACGACCTTGCCGCCGTTCTGGAAGCTCTTGCTTTCGGGATCACGGCCGAGATTGCCGACGATGATCACCTTGTTGACGCTGCCGCCCGCCATAATCTTGAAGTCCCGCTGCTGTGGGGCCCGCTAGAGCCCAAGTCCGATTGCGGCCCAGTAGACCGCGCCTGCAGCGATGTACGCGAGCGCGAACAAATAGCCAACCATGAAGGCGGGCCACGTCCAACCGTTGGTCTCGCGCCGGGTGACGGCGATCGTGGAAATGCACTGCGGTGCGAACACGAACCACATCAGGAACGCGAGCGCGGTCGGCAGGCTCCACCGCGCATGGAGCGTCTGCGCCATCTTGGCTTCGTCCTGGTCGCTTGCCGAATCGATCGCATAGACCGTGCCGAGCGCCGCCACCGCGACCTCGCGCGCGGCCATCGCCGGGATCAGCGCGAGCACGATGTCGCGGTTGAAGCCGATCGGCCGGAAGGCGGGCTCGATCGCATTGGCGATCCGTCCGGCAACCGAATAATTGACCGGCGAGACCGGGCTCCCCTCGGGCGGCTTGGGGAAGCTCAAAAGTGCCCACAGCACGATCGTCGTGAACGCGATCGTCGTGCCCGCGCGCTTGAGGAACGCCTCCGCCCGGCTCCACAGCCCGATCGCCAGATCGCGCAGGCGCGGCATCTGGTATTTGGGCATTTCCATCATGAAGCCCGAGGATTCGCCCTTGGTCACCGTCCGCCGCAGCACCAGCGCCACCACGAACGCGCCGACCACCCCCATGATGTACAGGCCGAGCATCACCAGCCCCTGCAACCCCACGAACGGCAGGACCTTAATGTTGGGGATCAGCGCGCCGATCACCAACGTATAGACCGGCAACCGCGCCGAACAGGTCATCAGCGGCGCGACGAGGATCGTGGTCAGCCGGTCCTTCTCGTCCTCGATCGTCCGCGTCGACATGATTCCCGGTACCGCGCAGGCAAAGCTCGACAGCAGGGGAATGAACGCCCGCCCCGACAGGCCGACGCTCGCCATCACCCGGTCCATCAGGAAGGCGGCGCGGACCATGTAACCGCTCGCCTCGAGCACCAGGATGAAGAAGAACATGATCAGGATCTGCGGCAGGAACTTCACCACCGCGCCGACGCCCGCGATCATCCCGTCGGTGATCAGCGAGCGCAGCACCGAATCGGGCATCACGTCCTTCACGCGTCCGGAAATCCAGTCGAACCCCGCCGCGATCGCATCCGCGGGGGCGGCGCCGGCGAAGAACACCGCCTGGAACATCGCGAACAGGATGACGAACAGCAGCACCAGCCCGAACACCGGATGAAGCGCGACCGAATCGAACGCATGGCCCCAGCGGCGCGCAGGCGCCTCCGCCACGGTCGCCGCCGTCGCGATCTTGCGCGCGCGGCGTTGCAGCGTGACGATGTCCTCGCCGATCGCATGGTTGCTCGGGCGCAGCCGAATCGCAGCATCCGCATCGACGATCCCGCCGAGCAGCGTCTTCAATTCCTCGAGCCCGCGCCGCCGCACCGCGACGGTGGGCACGACCGGGACGCCCAGCTCTTCCGACAACTTTTTCGGATCGAGCGTCAGCCCGTCACGCTCGGCCAGATCGAACATGTTGAGCGCGACCACCACCGGCAGACCAAGCGCGATCAGTTGAAGCGTGAAGCGGAGATGGTTGTCGAGGTTGGACGCATCGACCACCACGACCAGCGCATCGGGCAGCCGCTCGCCGGTTTGCGTACCGGTCACGACGTCGCGCGTGACGCGCTCGTCGGGGCTGGAGGGATCGAGGCTGTAGGCGCCGGGGAGATCGACCAGATCGACGACCCGTCCATCGGGCAGGGCGAGTCGCCCCGAATGCCGTTCCACCGTGACGCCGGGATAATTGCCGACTTTCTGGCGCGCGCCGGTCAGCGCGTTGAACAGCGCACTCTTGCCGGCATTGGGATTGCCGACCAGCGCCACGAGCGGCGTGGCGGTCGTCACTGGAGGGTCACTCAGTGCGTGACGGGCGAAACGAAGATCGCACCCGCGACCGCGCGGCGCAGCGCGACGGTCATCCGGCCGATCCGGCAGGCGATCGGTCCGCGGCCGAGGCTGGCGCGGTGGAGCACTTCGATCCCCACGCCCTCATCGAAACCGAGTTCGCGGAGACGACGCGCTTCCGGGGTCGAGAGATGCGCCCAGTCGATCGCGGCGACCGTCGCGACTTGCCGATGCGGCAGGGATTCGAGGCTGAGCGGGAGCTTGACGGGGTGCGACATGTCCATGATGCGACTGATTATCAATAACGACCGGGAAGCGCCAGCACTAAATGCGATCCGTTCGCAGCCCGTCGCATTCACACCGCCGGATAGCGCAACCGACCGACAAACCGCGACAGGCTCGGCCGCAATTCGGACTGGCCGACCATCCGGTTCTTGATCCGCTCGAACCGCATGATCCCCCAGATCCGCCGCGCGAGGAACGCGCGCGTGTCTGCATGGCCCTCGCTGGCGTCGTCGAGGAAGACCGTGATGGTCGCGGCGTACACGCCCGACAACAGCGTCCGCTTGGTATAATGGTTATAGTCGGTCGCGGTATCGCCCGCCGCGCGCCACATGACGTCGGCAGCATGCCAGCCGAGCTTGATCCCGCGCACCGCATTCTGCGGGAGTGCCAGGATCGCGAGCGCGCGGCGGAGCGCCTCGCGATTGGGCGCGACGATGTCGAGCCGTGCCTCGACCAGCGCGGGGATGCGGTCGCGCACTTTCATCGTCATCAGACGGTCCTGCGGCAGGCGCGCGAGCATCTCGGCATCGACCTGCGCGAACCACGCCGCAATCATGTCGACCGCGCCGCCCGGAAACGCCAGCCGCGCGACGTCGCGGTCAACCCCCGCCTGGTCCGCCGCCATGTCGCGCGCGGCGTCACCCCAGCCGTCGAACCCGGCATTGTCCGCAATCGACGGCGCAAGCGCCGCGCGGATTTCGTCGAGCGTCGCGTCGGCAAGACGATTGACGGGGGTGGTGACGGGAACGGGGAGCGGGATCGGATCGGCCATGCCCCTATCTAGTCGCGTGCGCGACGGCTTACCAGCACCAGCGCGACCGCGACGAGCGATGCCCCGAACAGATCGGGCAAGCCCAGTTTCTCGCCATAGACGGTCCAGCCGATCGTCGCGCCGACCACCGGCTGGACCAGCAAGGCGAGCCCGACCACCAGCGGCGGCAGCTTGCCGAGCGCGAAGAGCATCAGCCCCTGCCCGATCACCTGGCTTACCAGCGCCAGCCCGACCAGCGGGCCCCAGTGCGTCGGCCACATCGTCTCACCAAGCAGCAGCGCGAAGAGCAGCAACGGCAGGATGCTGGCGAGCGTCGACAAGGCGAGCGCGGGAACCGGCGGCAGCGTCGCGCGGGCGCGCGCCATCAGGATGAAATAGCCGGTGTAGAGCACGCCGGCGAGCAGGCACAGCATGTCGCCCGCCAGGTTGCGCGGATCGAGCTGATACGACCGCCCCATCAGCAGAACCGCGCCGACCGTCGCCAGCAGCAGCGCGATGCCCTGGATCCGCGTCGGCCAGCTCCGCGCGGCAAGGAAGCCGTAGATCGGGAACATCAGGATCGCGCAATTGCCGAACAGCGTGGCGTTGGCGAGCGTGGTGCGCAGGATGCCGAGGTGCCAGCTCGCCAGATCCGCCGCGAAACATACGCCGCCCACCGCGATCATCGCCCACAACAGTCCCGACAGTCCACCGGCGCCGGTATTCCGCGAGGGGCGCCACCCGGTCGCCAGCGCGGCCCCCGCCAGCAGCGGCGCCGCGAGCGCAATCCGCCAGAATGCCGAGGATACCGGCCCGACATCCGCCAGCCGGACGAACCACGGCCCGAAGGCGAGCGCGGCGTTCGCCAGGATGACCGCGGCGATCGCGAGCGGGGTCGGCTCGACCGGGTTTTTGGGCGAGACAGTTTTTCTTTCGGAGGAGCGCGGATGCATGCGGCCGTGTAGCTTCCTATCTGTGCTGCGTCACAGCAAAAGGACTTCGTGTTTTATGCCCAGCTTGTTCGATCCCATCCAGCTCGGTGCGATCCACGCCCCCAACCGTATCCTGATGGCGCCGCTGACGCGGGGCCGCTCGACCAAGGCATTCGTCCCGACCGAGATCATGCAGGATTATTACGAGCAGCGCGCGAGTGCGGGCCTCATCATCACCGAAGCGACTGGAATCAGCCGCGAGGGTCTCGGCTGGCCGTTCGCGCCGGGCCTGTGGAACGACGAGCAGGTCGCGGCGTGGAAGCCGGTCACCGAGCGCGTCCATGCCGCCGGCGGCCGGATCATGGTGCAGATGTGGCACATGGGCCGCCAGGTTCATTCCTCGGTGATCGGCATGCAGCCGGTCTCGTCCTCGGCAACCGCGACCGCGGGCCAGGCGCACACCTATGAGGGCAAGCAGGACTTCGAGACCGCGCGTCCGCTCGAACTGTCCGAGATTCCCCGCCTGATCGACGATTACGAGCTGGCAACCCGCAACGCGCTCGCTGCCGGGTTCGACGGGGTGCAGATCCACGCGGCCAATGGCTATCTGATCGACCAGTTCCTGCGCGATAACGCCAACTTCCGGGACGATTCCTACGGCGGATCGATCGAGAACCGCATCCGTCTGCTGCGCGAAGTGACCGAGCGGGTCGCAAGCGTCGCGGGTGCCGACCGTACCGCGGTCCGCCTGTCGCCCAATGGCGATTCACAGGGGGTCGATGACAGCAACCCGACCGGCCTGTTCACCGCCGCCGCCACGGTGCTCGACACCATCGGCATCGCCTTCCTCGAACTGCGCGAACCCGGCCCCAACGGGACCTTCGGCAAGACCGAAGTGCCCAAGCAGTCGCCCGAAATCCGCAAGGTGTTCAAGGGCCCGCTGGTGCTCAACTCGGATTACACGACGGTCGCGGAGGCCCAGGCTGCGATCGACTCAGGCGTCGCCGACGCGATCGCGTTCGGGCGGACCTTCATCAGCAACCCCGATCTGCCGGAGCGCCTGCGCACCGGTGCGCCGCTGGCGAAGGACGATGCCAAGACGTGGTACAGCCAGGGACCGGAAGGTTACATCGACTATCCGGCCCTGCAAACCGCTGACGCGTAAGCCCATCTAACGGCCGCCGCGTCAGTCTTGGCGCGGCGGCCCCCTCCCCCGGATCCGTCATCCGAAACGATGGATTCCTGCCCGCGCGAAACCTCTGCAGACAGGCAATCGGACGTTTGAGCGTCACCCCGCCCCGCCCCCCAAAAGCCGCCGTCATGCTGAACTTGTTTCAGCATCCACCGCGCAACAGGCATAGTCCGGACTCGCGGAGGGCTGGATCCTGAAACGCGTTCAGGATGACGGACGTGGGATGACGGCATCTACCCAACCCCCAACCTCTACCCCAGCGGCACGAACCGCAGCGGCAACCCGTCCTTCGGGCGCGGGATCGGCCAGGCCTGCCATTCCGCCCCTGCCCCCGGCTCCAGCGCGATCCGATACCGGCTCAGCAACTGCGTCAGCAGGATCCGGATCTGCATCGTCGCAAAGTGCAGCCCCAGGCACATGTGCGCACCCCCACCGAACGGCACCCACGCATATTTATGCCGCGCGCGCACCGCTTCCGGCGTAAATCGGAACGGATCGAACCGCTGCGGATCGGGCCACAGCTCGGGCATCATGTGCGTATAGGTCACGCTGACGCTGACCGTGCTGCCCGCCGGAATATGATAACCGCCGTAGTCGAACGCCTTGACCGCCCGCCGCGGCAAGGACGGCACCGGCGGAATCATCCGCAGCGCTTCCTTGAACGCCATGTCGGTCAATTCCAGCCGGTCGAGCTGGCCATACGGCAGCGCGCCGCCGTCGTTGAGCCCAAGCTCGGCGATCTCCGCGCGCAGTTTCTCCTGCCATTCGGGGTTGCGCCCCAGCAGCATGACGAGGCTGGTCGCGGACGACGTGATCGTGTCGTGCGCCGCCATCATCAGGAAGTTCATGTGATCCGCGATCGCATCGGCGGATAGCGGTTGCCCGTCATCCCCGGTCGCGCGGCAGAATTGCGAGAAGAAGTCCTGCCCTTGCCCCGCCCGCCGCGCCGGAATCTCGCGCTTGAACAGATCGATCAGATAGGCGCGCGCCTTCACCCCCTTGCGCATCTGCGTGCCCGGCAGCGGAATGCGGATCGGCGTGACCGACGCCTGCACCTCGTCGACGAACGCCTGGTTGATCCGGTTCGCTTCCTCCCCCAGCGGCATGCCGAGGAAGCTCTCGGCGGCAAGATCGAGCGTCAGTTCCTTGATCGCATCGTAGAAGCGCAGCGGCCGGTCGCCCCAGGTCGCGACTTCGCGCGCGATGCCGACGTTGAGCGTCTCCGCATAATGCCGCATCGGCTCGGGCTTGAACGCGACCGCCATGACCTTGCGGTCGGCGCGGTGCTTTTCGAAATCCATCAGCATCAACCCGCGCGGAAACAACAGGTTGAGCAGCGGCCCCCACCCCTGTTCGGACGAGAACACGCGATCGCGGTCGAACAGCACGAGTTCGTTCGCTTCCGGGCCGACTAGCGTCACGGTCGGTCCGCCGAACGCATTGTTGCGGAACACCGGACCATATTGCGCGATCATCCGCCGCCCGAACGCACCCGGATCGCGCAGCATCTTGAAGGTGTTGCCGACGAAGGGGAGTCCGTCCTCGCCGGGAATATCGCGGATCGCGGATTGCTTCTGGCGCGGCAGCCAGTGGGGGTTGGCCTTGAACGTATGCGCGTACGCCATCGTGTTGCTCTCCCGCTTATTGACACGGGTATAAGTAAGCGCAGGGGTCGTGGGAAGAGGGCGTCGCTTAGCGCTTCCTAGCGCGCCACTCCGCCGCGGTCTGCCCCCACGCATCCACCGGCAGATGCGCCAGCGGCGCGGGCAAGCGCGTCGGTCCGCGGTTGACCGACCCCAGCCGGGCCGCCAGCGCAGCGGACTCGACGTTCTCCGGTGCGATCGTATGGATCACGTCGTCCCAGCCGAGCACGTCGAACGCATAGTCGATCGTCGCCACCGCCGCCTCGCGCGCGAAACCCTTGCCGGCGAATTCCCGCGCAACGCCCCAGCCGACTTCGGTCCCGGGCCAGCCCTCGGGCATCCACGGTCCGACGCGCCCGACCCAGCGCCCGGTGCCACGCTCGATCAGCGAGAACATCGAGAACCCGCGGATCTGCCACGCCCCCGCCATGATGCACAGCGAGCGCCACGCGGTGCCGCGGTCCTGCACGCCGCCTAGATGCCGCATCGTCACCGGGTCGGCGTTGAACGCATACCAGCCTTCCGCATCCTCCGCCGCGAGCGGGCGGAGGATCAGCCGTTCGGTAAACAGGATCGGCCCGTTCACCACGCGCCGCTCAGCCGAACCGGTCTTTAAGCGCGATCATCGCGAGCGCGGCCTTGGCGGCCTCGCCGCCCTTGTCCTTCTCGTCCTTGCGCGCGCGCGTCAGCGCCTGCGCTTCGTTCTCGGTCGTCAGGATGCCGTTGCCGATCGCAAGCCCGTCCATCGACAGCGCCATCAACCCGCGCGCGCTTTCGCCCGCGACGATCTCGAAATGATAGGTCTCGCCGCGGATCACGACGCCCAGCGCGACGAAGCCGTCATACTGGTCGCTGTCCGCCGCCAGCGCGACCGCGCCCGGGATCTCGAGCGCGCCGGGAACGGTGATCGTCTCGTGGCTGTGCCCCGCCTCTTCGATCGCGGCGCGCGCGCCTTCGAGCAGCAGGTCGTTGAGATGGTCGTAAAACCGTGCTTCGACGATGAGGATCTTGGCCATTATTCTCCGCCCGTACCGGGGATGGAACGCTCGTCAACGATCGACAGGCCATAGCCTTCGAGCCCGACGAGCGCGTGATGCGTGTTGGTCAGCAGGATCATTTCCTCGACCCCGAGTTCGGCGAGGATCTGCGCGCCGACGCCGTAATCGCGGAGTTCCTCGACCTCGGGCGCGCCCGCGCCCTTGCCCTCGCCGCGCAGCTTGATGAAGCGCGTGAGCGAATCCTTCATCGGCCGGTTGATCACGACGATCACGCCCGCGCCTTCCTCGCCGATCAGTTCCATCGAGCGCGACAGTAAGCCCGACCGCTCGTTTTCCTCGCCGAACACATCAACGAAGGTCGACATGGTGTGCATCCGCACCAGCGTCGGCTTGGCGGGGTCGATCCGGCCCTTGACCAAGGCAATCGTCTCGTCGCCGGTCGCCTTGTTGTGGAAGGTCATCGCCTTCCACTGCCCGCCCCAGCGCGAGTCGAACGCCATTTCGGCGCGCTTCTCGACGAGGTGGTCGTGGCGACGGCGATAGGCGATCAGGTCGCGGATCGTGCCGATCTTAAGATTATGAAGCTGCGCGAAGGCGACGAGGTCGTCGAGCCGGCTCATCGTGCCATCCTCGTTCATGATCTCGCAGATCACGCCCGACGGATTGAGCCCCGCCAGCCGCGACACGTCGACCGCCGCCTCGGTATGCCCGGCGCGCACCAGCACGCCGCCATCGCGCGCGACCAGCGGGAAGACATGCCCCGGCGTGACGATCTCGTCCTTGCCCTTCGATGAATCGATCGCGACCGAGATGGTCCGCGCGCGATCCGCAGCGGAAATGCCGGTGGTGACCCCGTCGCGTGCCTCGATCGAGGTGGTGAACGCGGTTTCGTGCCGCGTGCCATTGTGGCGGCTCATCAGCCCGAGCCCGAGTTCGTCGACCCGCTTCTTGGTCATCGCAAGGCAGATCAGCCCACGACCATGCTTGGCCATGAAGTTGATCTTCTCAGGGGTCGCCATCTGCGCGGGGATGACGAGATCGCCCTCGTTCTCGCGATCCTCGTCGTCGACCAGGATGAACATGCGGCCGTTCTTGGCTTCGTCGATCAGTTCCTCCGGCGACGACAGGAAGCCGTGGCGCAGCCGCGCGACTTCGGGACCGGACGATGGGTTAGCGGCCACGATAATGCTCCATGCGCTTGAGATACCGGGCCAGCACGTCGATCTCGATGTTGATCGGCGAACCGGCATGAAGGCTGCCGAGGGTGGTGACCGCGGCGGTGTGCGGGATCAGGTTGATCCCGACCAGCACGCGCTCGGGCTCGTCCTCGACGCTGTTGACGGTGAGCGACACGCCGTCGAGCGTGATCGACCCCTTGGGCGCGACGAACGGCGCGATGTCGGGTCCTGCCGCAACGACGACGCGGAGCGATCCGCCCTCGGTCGTGGTCGACACGACCTCGCCGATCCCGTCGACATGGCCGGTCACGATATGCCCGCCGAGTTCCTCGCCCAGCTTGAGCGCGCGCTCCAGATTGAGCTTGGCGCCGGCGGTCCATTGCCCCGCGGCGGTGCGCGACAGCGTTTCGCCCGAGACGTCGGCGGCAAACCAGCCGCCGAGCGCGTCGCCGCCCTTGTCGACCACCGTCAGGCACACGCCCGAACAGGCGATCGACGCGCCGAGATCGACGCCCTGCATGTCATAGCCGGTCGAAACCACGATGCGCAGGTCGCCGCGCTGTTCGACCCGGTCGATCGTGCCGATGTCGGTAATGATCCCGGTGAACATTCGCCTTATCCCCTTGCGCCCGGCGGTGCCGCGGCAGCGCGCGTCCTTACGCGCTCGTAAACCTCGAGCCGGTCGCTGCCAAGGGCGCGCGCGTCGGTCAAGCGCCAACGCCCGTGCACGTCGGCAAGGTCGGACACGCCGATGTCCGGGATCGTCCGTCCGCCACCGATCAGGATCGGCGCGCGGTACAGCAGCAACCGATCGACCAGATCCGCGGCGAGGAAGGCGGCGGCAGTGGCCGGGCCACCCTCGACCAGCACGTGATCGACTCCGGTGATGGCGGCAATCGCCTCGGGGGCCGACACATTTTCCCACGCGCCGGAATCGGCGTCGGGGTGCGCGAACGCCGGGGTGCGCGACAGGATCAGGCGGCGCGGCGCGCGGTCCTCGAGCCCGGCGAGCCGCACGTCGAGCGTCGGCGCATCCGCATCGATCGTCGCGCGCCCGACGAGGATCGCTTCGTGGCGCGATCGCTCGAGATGCGCGTGCGCCCGCGCTGCAGGGCCGGTGATCCACTTGCTCGCCCCCGAGTCCATCGCCATCGCGCCGTCGAGCGACATCGCCAGCTTGAGCGTCACGTACGGGCGCTCGAGCGCAAGCCGCGTCAGGAAACCCGCCATTGCGACGCGCGCCGCCAACTCGCCCGTCCCGACGTCGACCCCGATCCCCGCGGCACGCAACCGCGCGATCCCCGCGCCGTCGGTGCGCACGTCGGGATCGCCCACCGCCACGACCACACGCGCGACGTTCGACAGGATCAGCAGGTCGGCACAGGCGGGGCCGCGCGGCGAGACGTGCGCGCAAGGTTCGAGCGTCACATAGACAGTTGCGCCGCGCGACTTCTCCCCGGCCTGTGCCAGCGCCATCGCCTCGGCATGCGGGCGCCCCCCCGCCTGCGTCCAGCCACGCCCGACGACCTTCCCCGCTGCGACGATGACGCACCCGACGTTCGGGTTGGGCGCCGTCCGCCCGCGCCCGCGCGTAGCGAGCGCGAGCGCCGCGCCCATCCAGCGTGCATCGTCCATGGGTTAGATTCCCCAGGCTTTCAGCCCGTCATTGACCTTCTTGAACTGCGCCTTGCGTTCGTCCTGAAGCCGCTTGAGCTCAGCGTCCTGCTTGGCCTTCTCCGCGCTGTCGATCTTCTGCTGCGCGATGATCTGCGCATCGGTCCGGTCGAGCCGCCAGTTCTGCACATAGATGATGTCGCGATGATACGGCTTGGGCGGGATCCGCGATTCATAGATCACCCCCATGATCATCACATAGGTCAGCGCCAGCGCGACCCCCATGAAGCCGAGCTGATGCGGCCGCCGCGTCGTGACATACGTCTTCACATCGCGGAACGCCTGCTTGGGCGAAAGATACTGCAGGAACTTCATGGGGGAGAGATAGGCGTTGGCGGGGGGGGATGCCAGCCCCGGGTATCGCGACGCCTGCCCGCTTCGCGTTGGACCGGGCAGGCGATGCCGGGGATCTACGGGACTCGAGCTTAAAGGTCGAAGCACTGCCCCGCCTGACCGCCACCCTGGGCCACCCCGGACGACAAAGGCCTGCCGCATCGCTGCGGCAGGCCCGTCTCGATCATGACGATCGCACTGCGGAGAATCAGGCCGCGTGGACCGCTTTCTCGATATCGGCGACCGAGTGACCGGTAAGGTCCTTCGAGACTTCACCGACGAGCTTGGCGCTCAGCGTCTTGTGATAATGCTTGCGCAGTTCGCCCAGTGTGCGCGGCGCGGCGATGATCACCAGTTCGTCGATCGAACCGCCCATCAGCTTCTTGTTGAGCACTTCTGCCACACCAGCGGCAAAGGCGTCCTCATCCTGCTGGCTGTCCGACGGATTGGCGGAGCTGCTCGCGTGGCGTCCGCCCGAACCCATGTTTTCGGTCGATATGTCGCCTGTCGGCTGCTCGGTCAGCTTCAGCGAACCCGCATCGCCGGAGTTCTTGAAGAGCTTCAGATGCTCCCCGTCGACAACGGCGACGAGTGCGCCTTTTTTCAAATCGACCATGATGTCTTCCAATGACGTTTAGGGGTTGGGTGTAACCGGAGCTCAACTCCCATGCCCGCTGAACGGTTCATTTGACCCTGTACCGGGCTTGCCACACCGGGGCGACCGACCCGCAGGACGCCCGCGGGTGCGCCCCCCCGAGGACCGTTCCGCCCTATTCCCCCAACCGTGCCCGCGCCCGATCCTGCCCGATCAGCGGGAGCAGCGCCTTCATGTCCGGGCCATGGTCGAGCCCGGTCAGCGCGCGGCGGAGCGGCAGGAACAGCGCCTTGCCGTTCCGCCCGGTCTCGGCCTTGAGCGCGGCGGTCAGCGCGTGCCACGGGTCGGCATCCCAGGCGATCGCATTGGTCAGCCGAGCGGCGGATTCGAGGAAGTCCGCGTCGGCGGGGTCGCGCTCCGCCGTGATCGGCCCTTCGATCACGCGCCACCAGTCGGCGGCTTCGGCGACGGTCGTCAGATTGGGCCGCACCGCCACCCATTCCGCTTCGCCCATCCCCGCCGGAAGCCGGTCGGCGACGTGCGTATAATCGAGTTGGTGGACGATCTTGGCATTGAGTCCGCCGAGTTCCGCCTCGTCGAACCGCGCGGGCGCGCGACCGAACTTGGCGAAGTCGAAGCTTTCGACCAACGCCTGCGTGTCGACCAACGGCTCGACCGGCAAGCTCGTCCCGATCCGCGCGAGCAGCGCGCGCACCGCTTCGGGCTCGATCCCGATCTCACGGAAATGCGCGACGCCGAGCGACCCGAGCCGCTTGGACAATTTGCCCTCCGCCCCGGTCAGCAGCGCCTCGTGTGCGAACGCGGGCGGGGCGACGCCCATCGCCGCGAACATCTGCAACTGGAGTGCCGTGTTGGAGACATGGTCCTCGCCGCGCACTACATGGGTAATCCCCATGTCGGCATCGTCGATCGCGGAGGGGAGCATGTAGAGCCACGATCCGTCGGCGCGGCGGATCACCGGGTCGCTCATCGTCGCGGCGTCGAACTTCTGGGGGCCGCGGATCAGGTCGTCCCACAGGATCGGCGCGTCGTGGTCGAGCTTGAAGCGCCAGTGCGGTTTCACCCCGTCCGCTTCCAGTTGGGCGCGGTCGGTATCGGTGAGCGCGAGGGCGGCGCGATCGTAGATCGGCGGGAGTCCGCGTCCGGCGGCGATCTTGCGCTTGAGGTCGAGCTCCTGCGACGTTTCATACGCGGGGTAGATTCGCCCGGCTGCGCAAAGTGCGTCAAATCGCGCTTGGTAGAGCGCAAATCGTGCTGATTGGTGCTCAACTCCGCATGGAATCAGCCCCAACCAGGCGAGATCTGCGCCAATTGCGTCGACGAATCGCGCCTCGCTCCGCTCCGCATCGGTATCGTCGATCCGCAGCCAGAATTCCCCGCCCTGCGCTTGCGCCCACAACCAGTTGTGGAGCGCGGCGCGAATGTTGCCGACGTGGAGGTGCCCGGTGGGGGACGGCGCGAAACGGGTGCGAACGGTCATAAACGTGGCCTACGCACCGTCGCGATCCGGGGCAAGCGCGGGACGCTTTGTCCCCCGCCCCCTTTCGCGATGCGAAAGCCGCTTCTAAGGGAGGGGCGACTTTTTTCCGCAACGCTTGGTCGAACACAGGGGCGCCCGCACATGAAGCTTTTGACTGGGAACGCCAATTTGCCCTTGGCCCGCGACATCGCCGCCTATCTCGAGATTCCGCTGACCCAGGCGAGCGTCCGCCGCTTCGCCGACGAGGAAGTGTTCGTCGAAATCCACGAGAACGTCCGCGGCGAGGATGTTTTCGTCATCCAATCAACGGGTTACCCGGCGAACGACAATCTGATGGAATTGCTGATCTGCATCGACGCGCTGAAACGTGCGTCGGCAAAGCGGATCACGGCGGTGGTGCCGTATTTCGGCTATGCCCGCCAGGATCGCAAACCCGGCCCGCGCACGCCCATTTCGGCCAAGCTCGTCGCCAATCTGATCACCGTCGCCGGCGCCGACCGCGTGCTCTCGGTCGATCTCCACGCCGGGCAGATCCAGGGGTTCTTCGACATCCCGACCGACAATTTGTTTGCGGCCCCAGTGATGTCGGCGGACATCCTCACACGCTACGGGGATCGCAACCTGATGGTCGTGTCGCCCGACGTTGGTGGCGTGGTGCGCGCGCGGTCGCTCGCCAAGCGGCTCAACAACGCCCCCCTCGCGATCGTCGACAAGCGCCGCGAGCGCGCGGGTGAATCCGAAGTGATGAACATCATCGGCGAGGTCGATGGCCGCTTCTGCATCCTGATCGACGACATCGTCGACTCGGCAGGAACGCTTTGCAACGCCGCCGCTGCGCTCAAGGAAGCGGGCGCCGAGGGCGTCGCGGCCTATGTCACCCACGGCGTGCTGTCGGGCGGTGCGGTCGCGCGAGTCGAGGGTTCGGCGCTCGAGGAACTGGTGATTACCGATTCGATCGGGACGCATGAGGTGATCAACGGGGCCAAGCGGATCCGCAACCTGACGATCGCCCCGCTGCTGGCGGAAGCGATCCGCCGGATCGCGGATGAAAGCTCGGTGTCGTCGCTGTTCGACTGAAGGCCTAGGGGGAGGCGAATCCAACCCCGCAAGGGGTGGATTCACCGCGCCCGCTGTGCTTAAGGCACAGGCAAACTCGACCTCGAAAGGCACGAACCCATGAACATCCACGAATATCAGGCCAAGGAACTCCTGGCGAAATTCGGCGTGCCGGTTCCGGCGGGCTTCTCCGCCATGTCGGTCGAGGAAGCGGTTGCAGCATCCGAGAAGCTCCCCGGACCGCTCTATGTCGTCAAGGCGCAGATCCACGCCGGTGGCCGCGGCAAGGGCAAGTTCAAGGAACTCGGCCCCGACGCAAAGGGCGGCGTTCGCCTTGCCAAGACCGCTGACGACGTTCGTGCGGCGGCGACCGACATGCTCGGCAACACGCTGGTGACGATCCAGACCGGCGATGCCGGCAAGCAGGTCAACCGCCTGTACGTCACCGACGGCGTTGATATCGCCAAGGAATTCTACCTCGCGCTGCTCGTCAACCGCGCCACCGGCCGCGTGTCGATGGTCGCGTCGACCGAGGGCGGGATGGACATCGAAACCGTCGCGCACGACACGCCCGAGAAGATCCACGCGATCGACATCGACCAGGCAACCGGTTTCCAGCCGCATCACGGCCGTGCCGTCGCAGCAGCACTCGAGCTTAAGGGCGATCTCGCCAAGCAGGCCGCGAACGTCGCGTCCAAGCTGTATGACGCGTTCATGGGCACCGATGCCGAGCAAATCGAGGTTAACCCGCTCGCGGTGACCGAGGACAACAAGCTCCTCGTGCTCGACGCGAAGGTCGCGTTCGACGGCAACGCATTGTTCCGCCACAAGGACCTGCTCGCGCTGCGCGACGAGACGGAGGAAGATCCCGCAGAGCTCGAAGCGTCGAAGTACGACCTCGCCTACATCAAGCTCGACGGCGACATCGGCTGCATGGTCAACGGTGCCGGTCTCGCGATGGCGACGATGGACATCATCAAGCTCAACGGCATGTTCCCGGCCAACTTCCTCGACGTCGGCGGCGGCGCGAACAAGGAGAAGGTCACCGCGGCGTTCAAGATCATCCTGAGCGATCCGGCGGTGAAGGGTATTCTCGTTAACATCTTCGGCGGGATCATGCGCTGCGACATCATCGCCGAGGGCATCGTTGCCGCGGCGAAGGAAGTGAACCTCTCGGTGCCGCTGGTCGTCCGCCTCGAGGGCACCAACGTCGAGAAGGGTAAGGAAATCCTCGCTTCCTCGGGTCTCGCGATCGTTCCCGCGAACGACCTTGGCGATGCCGCCAAGAAGATCGTTGCCGAGGTTCAGAAGGCCGCCTGATTCGCCTTCACGTCTCGAAAACAGGGGGGCTGGACGGAAACGTCCGGCCCCCTTTTTCGTTGGGACGGAGCAGACCCGGTTTCAGCCGGGCAAATGCCGCTACGGCAATGCGGGATTTCCATACCGGACTTGCGAAAAGCACGGAAAAAAGCCATCTGATCGCCAGATGCACCGCCTCAAAGCCGGGCGGCGAACGCAATCGACCTTGGAAGGGATAGCCGATGAAGGTGCTGGTACCGGTCAAGCGGGTGCTTGATTACAACGTGAAACCCCGCGTGAAAGCGGACGGGACGGGCGTCGATCTGGCGAACGTCAAGATGAGCATGAACCCGTTCGACGAGATCGCGGTCGAGGAAGCGATCCGCCTCAAGGCACAGGGCGCGACCGAGATCGTCGTCGTGTCGATCGGCGAGCAGAAGTCGCAGGAAACGCTGCGCACCGCACTCGCGATGGGCGCGGACCGCGCGATCCTCGTCGTCAGTGACACCCGCGTCGAGCCGCTCGGCGTCGCCAAGATCCTCGCCAAGATCGTCGAGGAGGAACAGCCCGACCTCGTTATTCTCGGCAAGCAGGCGATCGACGACGACAACAACCAGACCGGCCAGATGCTGGCAGGCCTGCTCGGCTGGGGCCAGGGTACGTTCGCGTCGAAGGTCGAGATCGCCGACGGGTCGGTCAACGTGACGCGCGAAGTCGATGGCGGGTCGGAGACCGACACGCTCAAGCTGCCCGCGATCATCACCACCGATCTTCGCCTCAACGAGCCGCGCTATGCGTCCTTGCCCAACATCATGAAGGCCAAGTCCAAGCCGATGGCGAACAAGACGCCCGCCGATTTCGGTGTCGACGTCACGCCGCGGATCACGACGCTCAAGGTCGTCGAGCCGTCGAAGCGGTCGGCCGGGATCAAGGTCGCCGATGTCGACGAACTGGTGATGAAACTCGCAGCGATGGGGATTTCGAAGTGAAGACGCTTGTCTGGGTCGAACATGACGGCAGCGCCGTCAAGGATGCCACGCTTTCCGCGGTGACCGCCGCGAGCAAGCTCGGTGAAGTCCATCTGCTCGTCGTCGGCCAGGGGCTCGACGCGGTCGCTGCGGCGGCGGCGAAGATCGCGGGTGTCGGCAAGGTCCATGTCGCGGACGACGCGGCGTTCGCGCATGCGCTCGCCGAAAACGTCGCGCCGCTGATCGTGGAATTGATGGGCACGCACGACGCGTTCGTCGCGCCGTCTACCACGCACGGCAAGAACATCGCGCCGCGCGTCGCCGCTTTGCTCGACGTCATGCAGATCAGCGATATCCTGTCGGTCGAGAGCGAGGACACGTTCACGCGCCCGATCTACGCGGGCAATGCCATTGCGACGGTTCAGTCGTCGGATACCAAGAAAGTCATCACCGTCCGCGGTACCGCCTTCGACAAGGCAGCTACCGAGGGTGGCTCGGGCGAGATCGAGGCGGTTGCGTCGACCGGCGACAAGGGGCTTTCAACCTTCGCAGGCTCGGAAATCGCGGCGAATACGCGGCCGGAACTGACCAGCGCGAAGATCATCGTCTCGGGCGGCCGCGCGCTAGGCTCGGGTGAGAAGTTTCACGAACTGATTGATCCGCTGGCGGACAAGCTCGGGGCCGGCGTGGGCGCGAGCCGTGCAGCGGTCGATGCAGGCTATGCGCCGAACGACTATCAGGTCGGCCAGACCGGCAAGATCGTTGCGCCGGAAGTCTATGTCGCGGTCGGCATTTCGGGCGCGATCCAGCATCTTGCGGGGATGAAGGACTCGAAGGTCATCATCGCGATCAACAAGGACGAAGACGCGCCGATCTTCCAGGTCGCCGATATCGGCCTGGTCGGAGACTTGTTCAAGATCCTGCCGGAACTGACCGGTAAGCTCTAGCCCACGACACTTTCTGTCGTATTCGGAACGGGCGGCCTAATGGGTCGCCCGTTTTAGGGTGTTTTGATGACATTCCCGATTGTGGGTCTGTAAAATACTCGGCATGTACCATCTGTTGCTCGGGGGGGCAGCGTGTGCGAGTCGGCAGGTTCAGCGAATCGTTCGCGCGCCACGCGTGGGGGGCTTCGCGTCAGAGCAGCGCACCGGTCCGCTGAACCTCGGCTCTCGTACCATCGTCTGGGCATGATTCTGCAGCATCCGCCTAGAATCGACTGGTTTGCGACGAATCCTCCAACGGCATTACGCGGCGCAACATTAGTGCGATCGTGAGCGCCGCGCCTGCCAACGCCAAGCAGAACACCGTGACGCCAGGCCAACCCGCGCGAGTCCAGGCAATCCCGCCAGCTGATCCGAGCACGCTCGAACCGGCGTAATAGAAGAACAGGTACAGCGCCGCGCCCGCCCCACGATGGTCGCCCGCGCGGCGGCCGACCCAGGCACTGGCGACCGAATGCGCGCCGAAGAACCCGATCGTCACCGCAGCGATCCCGCCGACAACTGCCCAAAGCGGCGCGGCCGCGGTCAGCACGATCCCCAGGATCAGCAGTGCAACCGGCATCCAGAAAACTCGCCGACGGCCGAGCCGTCCGGCCAGCCCCCCGAACCATGCCGAACTCGCCGAACCGAGCAGGTACAGCAGAAAGATTGCCCCGACTGCGGCATGGCCCAGTCGATAGGGCGGCGCCATCAATCGGAATCCTGCGTAATTGTAGAGCGTGACGAAGACCCCCATCAGCAGGAATGCCTCGGCGTAGAGCAGTGGAAGCGCACGGTCCGCAAACAGCGCACGCGCGATCTGCCATCCGCCACCGCGCTGCCGCGCCCGGATGCTGAAACCACGCGATTCTGGGGCCAGCCGCCGGAACGCTTCCGCCATCGCCACTCCCGCCAAACCGACGATCCCGAGTGCCCAGCGCCAATCTGCAATGTCCGCAAGCAGGCTGACCCCGAGCCGACCCGCCATCCCCCCGATCGCGCTGCCCGCGATGTACAGTCCCATCGCCGAACCGACCGAAGCCGCATCGACCTCTTCGGCGACATAGGCCATCGCAACGGCGGGAACGCCTGAAAGCGCAACGCCGGTCGCAAACCGCAACACCAGCAACGTCGTCCAGTCGGGGACGATCGCGGTTGCGAGGCTGAACACGCCTGCCAGGAACATGGCTGCGACCATCATCTGCCGCCGTCCGATCCGATCCGACACCGCCCCAGCGAACAGGATTCCGACTGCGAGCGGGCCGGTGGCAAGCGAGACCGCAAGGCTCGCGCCCTCAGCAGGCAGCCCGAATTGGCGAGCGAACACAGGAAGCAACGGCTGGACCGAATACAGCAGCGAGAAGGTGGAAAATCCTGCGAACAGCATCGCCAGTGTCAGCCGTTGATACCCGGCTGTCCCCTTCGCGTAGCCCGGCATCAGAACCCCGACAACAGGCTCGCGACGTTCGCGCCGAGCGCATCGACTCCGTATCCGCCCTCCATCGCAATCACGCTCGGCCAGCCGCAGTCGGCGATGTCCCGCGCAAGCAGAGCATAATCGTCGGTGGTCAGCTTGAAATGCGCGATGGGGTCGCCTTCCCACGTGTCCGCGCCGAAACTGACGACGAGCAGGTCGGGCGCAAATTTCGCAATGGCGTCCAGTGCCTGAGCCTGCGCGCGACGGAAGGGCGCAAGGCCGGATCCCTGGGGCAGCGGCAGGTTTAGCGTCGTGCCCTGCCCCGCACCCGCGCCGGTCTCGTCGGCATGACCCCAGTAGAACGGGTAATCGCGCGCCGGATCGGCATGAACGCTGGCGTAGAACACGTCACCGCGATCCCAGAAGATGTCCTGCGTCCCGTTGCCGTGGTGATAGTCGATGTCGAGGATCGCGACGCGCTGGCGTCCGGCATCGCGTGCCGCCTGCGCGGCGATCGCGGCGGTGTTGAGGTAGCAATAGCCGCCGTAATAGTCCGCGCCCGCATGATGGCCGGGCGGACGGCATAAGGCGAAGGCGGCGCGATCACCGTCGAGCACCGATTCGGTCGCGGCGAGGACGCTTTGCGCGCTCCAATAGGCCGCTTCCCAGCTCTCCGCGGTCAACGGCGTGGAGGTATCGAAGCTGTATCGACCGACTTGTCCGTCGATCCGCTCGAGCTTGAGCGATCGGCGCCCGACGATGGGCCAGACATAGCCCATCGCATCGCCCGGCCGCCCCGCCGCGGTCCAGCGGGCGGGTCCGTCGCGCAGGAAGGCGAGATAGTCGTCATGATGGATCGCCCGGATCGTTGCGTCACCGCGATCCTGCGGAATCTCGGCGCCACCGATAGCACGAAGGATCGTCTCGGCACGCGATGGCGTCTCGGCATGGGCGGTGAAACCGCCGTTGTGGAGCTCCTGCGCCGGCGCATGGGCGAGTTGTCCGGGAGAAAAGAATTTACGCATCATATCTTTTTGGTCTCGCGCGCTGGCGGCTCGGGCTGATCCAACTCATGTTTGCGCGCGCGCAAATGCTGCCGCATCGGCAATCTGTCCGTCGTCGGGCGTGACCCCGGTGTACAGTACGAACTGGTCGAGCGCCTGCAGGGTTGCAATCTCGGCGCCTGTGATCACCCGCTTACCCGTGGCCTTGGCTGCGCGCAGCAACGGTGTCTCGGGCGGATATTGCACGACATCCACCACTATGGTGCTCGCCGCGATCATGGCTTCGGGAAAGGCAAGCGCATCGGCATCGCCCCCGGTCATGCCGATCGGCGTAACGTTGATCAGCAGCCCCGCGGGGACGTCGGGTAGATCTGCGTGCCAGTCGAACCCGTACAGCTCTGCCAAGGGTGCGCCCGCCGCGGCATTGCGCGCAACGATCGTACCTTCGCGAAACCCTGCGTCGCGGAGCGCCGCCGCCACCGCCTTCGCCATCCCGCCCGACCCGCGCAGTACGAAGCGAGTCGCCGGGTCGATGTCGGCGATCAGCCGCGCGACCGCGGCATAATCGGTATTGTGTCCGGTCAGCACACCATCATCATTGACGATTGTATTGACGCTATCGATCGCCGCAGCCGAAGGCGCGAGACCGTCCAGCAGCGGAATTACGGCCTCCTTGAACGGCATCGAGACCGCGCAACCGCGAATGTCGAGCGCGCGAATCCCGCGCACTGCCCCCTCCAGGTCGCGTGTGGAGAACGCCTTGTAGACGAAATCCAACCCAAGCGTTTCGTACAGCCGGTTGTGGAAGCGTGTCCCGAAATTGCCCGGGCGCGCCGCCAGCGACATGCACAGCCGCGTATCGCGCCCGATCAGCGGTTTGGTTGGCATGATGCGTCCTCCCTCAGTCTGCGAGCGCCTCGGCGATCAGTGTGCGGGTGTTGTCGATCCCGTAAAGCGCGATGAAGCTGCCCATCCGCGGCCCTTGCGAAGACCCGAGCAGCGTTTCGTACAAGGCGCCGAACCAGCTGCGCAGCGGATCGAACCCGCCCTCGTTACCGATCGCATAGACGATGTTCTGCAAGTCGACTGCCGAGGCATCCGCGGGTGCTGCGGCGAGATCGCGATCGAGCCGTTCGAGCGCGGCGACCTCGATCCCCATGGGCTTGCGCCGCTGGAGCGTCGGCGCGACGAAATCGCGGTTGTACGCGAGCGCATGGCCTATCAGCGCGTCGAGCTCTGGGGTGATTTCCCCCTCAACGTAGTTGCTGAGATACCCGCGCACCTGCTCCGCGGTCGCGCCCGCGCCGAGCACGCCGACGAGGTTGAGCAACAGCCCGAACGTCACCGGCGGGGTCGTCCCCGGCACATCGCCGTCATGGATGTGGTGCACCGGATTGCCGAGCTTCTGCTCGACCGGAAGGGCGGCATATTTCCCGCGGAAGTCGAAATAATCGTCCACCGCGCGCGGTATGACGCCGACGTGGAGCTGCTTGGCCTTCTTGGGTTCGCGGTAGGCGAAGAAGGACAGGCTCTCCTGCGTCCCGTAATCGAGCCACTGCTCAAGCGTCAGGCCATTGCCCTTGGACTTGGAGATCTTCTCGCCCTTCTCGTCGAGGAACATCTCGTAGATCAGCCCCTCGGGCGGGCGACCGCCAAGCACGCGCGCGATCTTGCCCGACTGGACGCCGCTGTCGATCAGGTCCTTGCCGTACATCTCGTAATCGACGCCGAGCGCGACCCAGCGCATCGCCCAGTCGACCTTCCACTGCAGCTTGGCGTGGCCGCCGAGGATCGATTGCACCAGCACTTCGCCGTCGCTGTCGGTGAAGCGGATCGTGCCCTCCTCGACATTGACGACCTCGACCGGGACCTGGAGCACGACGCCGGTCTTGGGGCTGATCGGCAGGATCGGCGAATAGGTCGCGGCGCGTTCCTTGCGCAGCGTGGGGAGCATTACGCCCATGATCGCGGCATAATTGCGCAGCACGCCCTTCAGCGCATCGTCGAACACCCCGGCTTCATATTGCGAGGCGGAGGAGATGAATTCATATTCGAACCCGAACCGATCGAGGAAATCGCGCAGCATCGCATTGTTGTGCGCGGCGAAACTCTCGAACTTTTCGAACGGATCGGGAATGCGGCTGAGCGGCTTGCCGAGATGCTCGGTCAGCATCGCCTGGTTGGGGACGTTGTCGGGGACCTTGCGCAGCCCGTCCATGTCGTCGCTGAACTCGATCAGCCGGGTCGGCGCGTCGGACAGCGTCTGGAAGGCGTGGCGCACCATCGTCGTGCGCAGCACTTCGTTGAACGTGCCGATATGCGGGAGTCCCGAGGGACCGTAGCCCGTTTCGAAAATGACGGGTGCGCCACCGGGCTTGCCGTCGGGATACCGCTTGAGGAGCTTGCGCGCCTCCTCATAGGGCCAGGCTTTGGAGTCTTGGGCGGCGGTGCGGAAAGCGGTGTCGGTCATGCGCCAGCGTTTGCCGCTTTAGGGGGGCGAGCGCAAATGCTATGCTGTTTGCGCCATGAACATGACGATCCCCGTGAACGTGCCGCGTCCGGTCAAGCTCCGGATCGAGGACTTCGAGGTGCTCGATCGCGCGGGCGCGTTCGCCGATTTTAAAAAGGTCGAGTTGATCGAGGGGATGATCGTCGGAATGAGCGCAGAATTCCGTCTGCATACCTTCGTCAAGAGTCAGCTCATGTATCGGTTGCAAGCTGCGCTGGAGGCGGCGGGATCGCGCTTCTGCGCAGTGGTCGAGCCGACGCTGGCGCTGCCGCCGTACAACCTGCCCGAGCCAGACGTCGCCGTCGTCAATGCACCGATGGAACGGGATTACTTTCGGATCGAACATGTCGCCCTGGTGATCGAGGTGTCGGATTCCACGCTCGCCAACGATCTTGGCGCAAAGCTGGCGCTGTACGCACGACACGGCATCCCGGAATATTGGGTGATCGATCTCGCGGAGAAGATCGTCCATCAATTCTGGATCGCGTCGGTCGAGGGGTTTTGCGAACGTCGGTCCATCCCGCTGGATGGGGCCCTCCCCGTCGCCACGATGCCAGATCTGGAAATCGACGGTACGCGGCTGGTGTGACCCCGCCGGCGGACGCTTCGGTGCGCTATGCGCCGGGTTTTACCGCGAGCAATCCTGAAACCTTGGCACGGAACGCTCGCATCTGCTCGCCCGACAGTGTTGCAACGCTGGAGAAGGAGAAGCCGCGTGGGTTGACCGCGACGCCGTTCCGCAACACTTCCCAGTGAAGATGCGGTCCGGTCGACAGCCCGCTGTTGCCAGAATAGGCGATCACCTGCCCCCGCGATACGCGCTGACCGGCGCGCACTGCGAACCGGCTCAAGTGGCCGTAGCACGTCACGATCGCGCCGCCGTGTGCCATCTTGAGGAAATTGCCATACCCGCCGCTCCGCCCGGCGAACGCTACGACCCCGTCGGCGGGGGCGTGGATCGGCGTGCCGGTGGCGGTGCCGATGTCGATTCCTTTGTGCATGCGCGAGAAGCCCAGCAGCGGATGGAAGCGCATCCCGAAGCTGGATGTCACGCGCGCCATCGATACCGGCATCGTGAACTGGCCCTGCCGTTCAGCTTGTCCCGATGCTTCATACCAGGTGCCGTCGTTCCACTGGACCAGCTGCGTCTTGCGTCCGGCGTGGCCGAGCCCCGCGAACAGCAACTTCCCGAGTTGCGTCTCGCCAGTCGCGGCGCGCTGGCGCTCGACAATCAAGTCGTAGGTGTCGTTCGAATTGATCTGTCCAACCGCGACCTTGCTCGCGATCGCCTTGATGTAGCTCTCCACGGCGCGGATAGGGACGCCCGCCGCGCGCGCCGAGCGGTAAAGACTCGACCCGACGGTTCCAGTGATGCGCAGCGGCGTATCGTCGACCGCGATCGCGTGGCGCTCCATCACCAACCGGTCGCCGACGCGTTTGAGATCGAGCGCGAGATCGAACCGCGCGCGCAGGGACAACGCCTCGAGCGGGCGCGCCACGCTGCGATTGGGGCGGCGACCGAGTGTCATCGGAATTTGCGTGCCGGGCTTCAGCGTGTCGAGCGGAACCGTCGTCGCAACGAGCGCGACCGTATCCTGCGCGTCGCGTTCGGACAGGCCGGCGCGCTGCAGCATGTCACCCAGGCTGTCGCCGTGGCCGACGGTGGCGGTGCGTTGCTCGGCCGGGCGTTCGGGCGCTTCCGCAAGCGGGCGGACGAGATCGTTCGACGCCATGTGCCGCCCGGTATCCGCCCCCCAGGCAAGCGGCGCGATCATCTGCGCGCGCGCTTCCTCGCGGTCGGTGCCGATCATCGGCGCGGCGGTCTGGCTCAGTAGTGGGGTGGTGAGTGGCGGAGCGATGGCGAAGGCTGTGACGCACAACGCGGTGCAGGTCGCGGCACCGCGCCACCAGTCGCGCGAGCCGATCCGCGTTCCCAAATCGGGTACCCAGTCGATCTGCGCGGCGGCGGCGCGCAGCCGTTCGACCCGGCCGGACTGTGGCATCGGCGCGATCGCCCGCCCGAAGGACAGCGCGCTAGTGCCGCCTGCGTTTTCAATGCCGTGCGCAGTAGGTACAAACAAGGCTGGTTCGCCCCCGAAATCCGTGATGCGCTGCCTGATCCCGCCCCGCAGCGTCGGGCCAGAGGACTGTGCCGACCAAGTGCTAAAGTCAAATTAACTGCCGCCGACGATCGCGGTCGATGCGGCCAACCGTTCGAGGCGCACGACGGCGGTTGGAACGCGGTCTTCCAGATGGCGCTATCCCATGATCGTGCGGTGATTTTTCACGTGCTGGGTGGTTGCGCATCGTGCTTGGGGACGCGATGTTGGCTGGGTCATGCAACGCCACCACGACAGCGCCGTCACTGCGGTGCTCGGGCCGACCAACACCGGCAAGACGCATCTCGCGGTCGAGCGGATGTGTGGCCATTCGAGTGGCATGATCGGCTTTCCGCTGCGTTTGTTGGCGCGCGAGGTCTATGACCGGGTCGTCAAGATCAAGGGCGAGAACCGCGTCGCCTTGATTACCGGCGAGGAAAAGATCGTCCCAAAAGACGCAAGATGGTTCCTATGTACCGCCGAATCCATGCCAGTTGACCGCGATTTAGCATTCGTTGGCGTCGATGAAGCGCAACTTGGCGGCGATTTGGAACGGGGTCACGTCTTCACCGACCGCATCCTGCGCGCCCGTGGCCGCGAGGAGACGATGCTGCTTGGGTCCGAAGCGCTGCGTCCGATGCTGAAGGCGCTGGTCCCCGGAGTCGAGATCATCAACCGCCCGCGCTTCTCGACGCTCAGCTATGCCGGCGCGAAGAAGATCAGCCGCCTTCCGAAGCGCTCCGCGATCGTCGCGTTCAGCGCGGAGGAAGTCTACGCGGTTGCCGAGATGCTGCGCCGCCTGCGCGGCGGCGCGGCGGTGGTAATGGGCGCGCTGTCCCCGCGCACCCGCAACGCACAGGTCGCGATGTTCCAGGCGGGCGAGGTCGATTATCTGGTCGCGACCGACGCGATCGGGATGGGGCTCAACATGGACGTCAACCATGTCGCCTTCGCCAGTCTCAACAAGTTCGACGGCCATCGCCAGCGCCGCCTGACCGTCGCCGAGATGGCGCAGATCGCGGGGCGGGCCGGGCGGCATCAGCGCGACGGGACGTTCGGCGCGCTGGTCGAGGAAGGGCCGGGTGCGTTCGCGCCCGAGGAAGTGCTCGCGATCGAGGAACACCGTTTCCCGCCGCTCGAACATCTTTACTGGCGCCAGGGTGAGCCCGATTTTGCGAGCGTCGACGCGCTGATCGCAAGCCTGGAGGCCAAGCCCGACAACCGCCGGCTGCGCGCCGCGCCGCAATCGGTCGATCTCGCGGTGCTCAAACGGATGGCGGAAGAGGATTGGGTGCGCGCGCGGACACGGCATCCGGCGATGGTCGCGCGGCTATGGGCGGCGTGCGGGCTGCCCGATTTCCGCAAGCTCGGCGTCGATCCGCATACGCGCTTCGTCGCGCGCGTGTTCGGGCATCTGAGCGAAGGGCAGGGGCATATCCCGCACGCCTGGTTCGCGGCGGAACTCGCGCGGCTCGACACCGTGGTTGGCGATGTCGAGACGCTTGCGGGCAAGATCGCGGCGGCGCGCAGCTGGGCGTATATCGCCAACCGCAAGGATTGGTTGGCCGATCCGGCGCATTGGGCCGAACGCGCGAGCGCGGTCGAGGAACGCCTGTCGGATGCGCTGCATGCGAGCCTGACGCAGCGCTTCGTCGACAAGCGCACCACGCTCCTGATGCGGCAGATCGGCGCGGATCCACGGATGCTGCCGGTCACGATCGGTCCCGAGGGCGAAGTTATGGTCGAGGACCACGCGATCGGGCGGCTCGACGGTTTCCGCTTCACTGTTGCTGCGGATGCGCGGGCGAACGACAAAAGGATGCTGCTGGCGGCGGCGGAGCGGCGATTGGGCGACGAACGCGGCAAACGCGGGCTCGCGCTGGCCGAGGCGGCGGAGGCGGACCTGTCGCTCCGCACCGAGGCGGGGGAGGTGCCCGTGCTGCTGTGGCGCGGCTTTACCGTTGCGACCTTTGCGCCCGGGCAGAGTCTGGTGCGCCCACGCATCGTGCTGGATCGCGCGCTCGACTGCCTCGACGTCGCGCTGCGGGCGAAAATCGAGCAACGGCTGCGGACCTGGTTCGGCGAGGCGGTCGCGCGGGCGCTCCCGGGGCCGATATTGCTCGACACGGTCCAGCGCGATCCTGCCGCGAGCCCCGCGTCGCGCGCGGTCGCGGCGGCGCTGGTCGCGGGGGGCGGGATGGTCGCGCGGAGCGATGTCGCCGCAGTCCTCGATACGCTAGACGGCGTCGCGCGCAAGGCGTTCCGCCGCGCGGGGGTGACGATCGGCGCGCTCGACCTGTTCGACCCGCGTTTGCTGAAGCCCGCCGCCGCACGGTGGCGGCGCGCGTTGTTCGCGATCCGCAACGGCGGGATGGTGGCGGAGGGACCACGTGAGGGCGCGAGCGTGCTGCTGCGCGGTGTCGTCGGCGCAACGCTCGCGGACGGCTATCGCCCGATTGCGGCGCAGGCGGTGCGGATCGACTTGATCGAACGGATCGCGCGCGCGGCGCACGATGCGCGCGGTGCGGCGGGGCGCCAGCCGTTTGCGCTCGACCCAGCACTCGCGCTGTCGATGGGGCTGACCCCGCCGACGATCGAGAAACTGATGGCCGGGTTCGGCTTCCGCCCGGCGCCTGCCGCTGCGAATGACCCGACGCAGCGCTGGGTATGGCGCGGCCTGCCTACCGTTCGTCCCGTCGCCGCGCCACGCGGCACGGCCTTTGCGGCGCTCGCCGATCTGGCGGTGCATGGCTGAAGCTTTCCCCCGCGGCCCGAGCATGCGGCTCGATTGTTTCCTCTGGTTCGCCCGGATCGTAAAGACGCGCAGCATCGCGCAGGGAATGGCCGCCAGCGGGCGGTTGCGGATCGATGGACGCGCGGTCGACCGGCCCGCCGCGGCGGTGCGGATCGGCAGCGTGCTCGCTTTCGTAACACCATCGGGCAGAGTCCGCGCGATCCGCGTCGAATGCCTTCCCGAACGCCGCGGTCCGCCCGACGCGGGCCGCGCCTGCTATACCGACCTGATCGAAAATGACCGAACAGGCACTGCAATCATTGACGGGGCGGGCGCTCGGGCATAGCAGCGTCGGGTTCGTTGCTCCGGGAGTTACCTAATGACCTACGTCGTCACCGATGCCTGCATCAAGTGCAAGTACATGGACTGCGTCGAGGTGTGCCCGGTCGACTGCTTCTACGAGGGCGAGAACATGCTAGTGATCAACCCCAGCGAATGCATCGATTGCGGCGTGTGCGAGCCAGAATGCCCCGCCGAAGCGATTCTGCCCGATACGGAAAGCGGTCTCGAGCCATGGCTCGAACTCAACACGACTTTCTCGAGCCAGTGGCCCAACGTCACGCGCAAGGCGAACCAGACGCCTGCCGACGCGGACGAGCACAAGGGCGAGACCGGCAAGTACGACAAATTCTTCTCGGCGGAGCCGGGCGCAGGCGATTGATCGGTCGCTCAACCGGTATTCCCAGGTCGGCGCACGCGTAAGCGTGCCCGCGCGACGCGTGGCGCGACCTTTGTCTGGTAATTTTATTGCGACTGTGTTAAAAGGGTGACGACGAGCGGTGCCTGCGGCGCCACTCGGCACGGAGACGTACCAACCCATCACCCTTGCGTGCGCTGATGCAGCTTTGCTGCGAGAAGTGCGTTGCACCGGGATACCCGGTCCACAGAAAGGTCCAACGGAATGGCTGCCAAGGCGCTGTCCTTCGACGTCGGCGATTATGTCGTTTACCCAAAGCACGGCGTTGGCCGTGTAATCGAGCTCCAGCGGCAGGAAATTGCCGGGATGCAGCTCGAGCTCTATGTTCTGCGGTTCGAAAAAGAGCGCATGACGCTGCGCGTGCCGACCAACAAGGCGGAAAGCGTCGGGATGCGCAAGCTTTCCAGCGACAAGACGCTGCGCGAGGCGCTCGAAACGCTGACCGGCAAGCCGCGCGTCAAGCGCACCATGTGGTCGCGCCGTGCGCAGGAATATGAAGCCAAGATCAATTCGGGCGACCTGGTGTCGATCGCCGAAGTGGTCCGCGACCTGTTCCGTGCCGACGACCAGCCCGAGCAGAGCTATTCCGAGCGGCAGATCTTCGAAGGCGCGACCAGCCGCCTCGCGCGCGAACTCGCCGCGATGGAGCAGGTCGACGAGCCGACCGCGCAGGAAAAGATCCTCGAGATTTTGCGCAAGGCGGCGGCGATCCACAACAAGGACAAGGCTCCGGCCTGATCCTTTTACGGACCGACGGGATATGAAAAAGGGGCGGCCGGCAACGGTCGCCCCTTTTTCGTTGCAGCGGAACGGCGGTTCCCGGGATTGCCTCGATTCAGCATTACCCTGAACGTGTTTCAGGGACCACCGCGCCGCAATCACAGTCCGCGCGCGTTGCCTGGTGGATGCTGAAACGAGTTCAGCATGACGCTGGGGGGGGCTCCTGCGGAACGCTCGGGCTGACGTACGACAGAGGTTGCATTCAAGACAACAAGGTGTACTAATAAGGCAACACACAGGAGGTCGTTCATGCGCAGTCTGTCCTTGCTCTCCGTTCTCGCCCTCGCTGCGTGTTCGAACACCAGCGACGCCGCCGCCGCTCCGGCAGCGGGAACGACCCGCACCTTTGCGATCACCGATTTCAACGCGGTTTCGTTGCGGGGATCGGACGACGTCGATGTTCGCGTTGGCACGGGTTTCTCGGTCCGTGCCGAAGGGCCGGGGGCAGACCTCGACAAGCTCGAAATCGTCCGCGACGGCGATACGTTGCAGGTGGGGCGCAAGAAGAACCTTGCGGGTTTCGGCTGGAGTAGCGGGCGCCGGGGCGTCAAGGTGTTCGTGACGATGCCACGGATCGTGACCGCGCAGATCGCCGGATCGGGCAATCTCGCGATCGACCGGGTGGATGGACAGCGCTTCGGCGCGGATGCGGCAGGATCGGGGAATCTCTCGATCGCAACGCTCAACGTGCCGGACGCCCGGTTGCGGGTGGCCGGATCGGGCAATATCGACGCCAAGGGCCGGGTCGAGCGGCTGACGGTCGAGCTTGCCGGATCGGGCAACATCTCGGCGGGCGGCGTGAAGGCGGGGTCGGCGACCGTCTCGCTCGCTGGATCGGGGGATGTCCGCGCCGACGTTGCCGGGCAGGCGCGCGTTTCGCTGGTGGGATCGGGCAATGTCGATCTCGGACCGCAGGCGCGCTGTTCGATCAGCAAGACCGGGTCGGGCGACGTCCGCTGCGGCGGGTGAACCGCGCGCTTGCCTGAGCACCGGATCGCGGCAATGTCTTGCGTATGATCCGCGTCCGCCTGCTCGCCCTGCTCCTTCTCGCCGCGCCCGCAACGGCGCTGGCAGCGACGGGACGGTCCTATGTCGTTACCGATTATGACCGGATCCGGATCGACGGGCCGTTCGACGTCGCGTTGACCACCCGTACGGCGCCCTCGGCGCGCGCGGAAGGTCCGGCGGACGCGAGCGACGGGCTCGATATCCGGGTCGAGGGGCGCACGCTGGTCGTGCGTGCAGGCAATCGCGGCTGGGGCGAAGTCCCCCGGCGTGGCGGGGCGCAACCGCTCGTCATCCGCCTGGGGGTTCCGATGCTGCGCAGTGCGACCGTCGTCGGCGGCGGGCGGCTGGCGGTGGCCGGGCCGTTCCGCGCGCAGCGGATCGACCTGCAGGTGACGGGGAGCGGGTCGATCGTGGCACCG
>NZ_JAPYKK010000015.1 GCF_029623395.1 Sphingomonas echinoides | reverse complement strand
TCATCAACCCCGCCCACGCGCGACCGAAGAACCCGGCCTCGGCGACGTCGGTCGCGGCGACCAGCGGCAGGCGTTGCTGCGGCATGTCGGGCGTGGAAACGATCAGGTCGGCAATATGCTGGCCCGCCTTGATCGGTGCCTTGATCGGTCCGTCGTAAACGACCTTGAGCTTCATGTCCGCCGCGACGCCCGCAGGCAGAGTTGCGGTCAAGTCGGTCGGCGCAACCAGACCGACGGTCCGGGCGCTGCCGAGCTGGACTTCGGCGGTCTCGATCTGCTTCCCCTTTGCGGCGATCGGCTTGGCCTGCCACGCGCGGAAGCCCCAGTTGATGAACTTGACTGACTCATCCGCGCGCTGCCCCGAACTGCCGAGCCCGGCCATCACCATCACCAGGCGGCGACCGTTCTGCTGCGCCGATCCGGTGAAGCCATAGCCTGCTTCCTCGGTATGCCCGGTCTTGAGACCGTCGGCACCCTGCACGCGACCCAGCAACGGGTCGCGGTTCGCCTGCGCGATCGGATTAGCGCCGCCCAGCGTCTTGCCCCAGGTAAAGTTCGGCAACGAATAGAAGCGCTTGTACAGCGTCGGATGGTCCAGGATCGTCGCCGACGCCAGCTTTGCGAGATCGCGCGCGGTCACATAAGTCACGCCGCCATCGGGCCAGCCGTTCGACGTTCCGAAATGGCTGTTGGTCAGCCCGAGCTTCGCTGCCGAGCGGTTCATCCGTTCGGTGAAGGTTTCCTCAGTCCCGGAAATGCCCTCGGCGAGCACGACGCAGGCGTCGTTGCCGGACAGGGTAACGATGCCCTTGAGCAAATTCTCGACGCTGACGTCCTCGTTCGCCGAGAGGAACATCGTCGACCCCTGGCTATGCCACTTACGCCACGTCTCGGGCTGGACGTGGAAGGTCTGGTTGAGCTTGAGCTCGCCCGACTTGATCATGTCGAACGCGACATAGACTGTCATCATCTTTGCCATCGACGCCGGCGGCATGCGGCGGTCCGCATCCTTGGAATAGAGCACCGCGCCCGACGACAGGTCCTGCAGATAGGCGACCGGCGCCGGCGTCTGGAAATCGGGCTTGGCGATCGCAGGCGTCGTGACCGCAATGGCGACGATGGCGGTGGCGGCAATCCAGTTCCGGCGGGATGACATGATGTTGGCTCTCGATCTTCTAGTTTGAATGGAGAATGCGGGCGTCGCCATAGCCAGCCCGGGCGATGCCGTCACGCGCGCGTTGGGCAGATACGAAATCGGCATAGGGCCCAAGCCGGACGCGGTACAGCCCACCCCCCGCGAAAACCTTCCCACCCAATTTGCGCGCCAACGCAGAGGCGGACGTCGCTGAGGACAGTGCGGCGACTTGAACCGTCCACGAGCCTCGGGCGGGCGACGTTCTACCTAAGACTGCGGGCTTTGCGAGCCCTGGGCGCGTAACGGGCAAAGGCCCAACCGGGGTTGGGGGCTCAGCGACTGGCGCACCTGTCGATCGCTCGGCGACAGCGCTGCCGGGAAGCATCCGCCGCAGCGCTGCAAGCAACACCGGCGGGGCATCCAGCCTAGGCGCCACGCTTTTGCCGGCCAGTAGGCGTTCCCGCTCGGCAATGGGAGGGAGGACCCCGCGAACCCGGACCGGAGCGCGGTCGCCTATCCCCAATTGCCGGGCTGCCCCCGGCGACAGCGCGACGACCGCGTCATCGGCCGCGCCGCTGACGACCTGCGCGACGATCGTCCGCCCACTGTCGAGCGCGGTCAATTCGACAAAGCTGCCGACAGAAAGCCTTGGATACGCAACGGCGATCATGACGTCCCGGAACGGTCCCTCCGGCGGCGGCGCCATCATAGTCGCGAAACCCACCGCGTCCGACAGTTCCTCCCCCGATGTCCCCTTCGGACCCGCCACTGCCGGGGCGGGACTTTCCTGCCCAGCCAGCGGCATCGTCGCCAGCAGGAGAAGCATCAGCCCGGCACTGCCGTACATCCTACCGCTCGACCGCATCAGCGAGAAGACCCACCGACAGCGCGTAGAAGTTGGAGCAATTGTAATCGAGGATGACCCGGTAATTGCCGGTCAACAAATAGGCGGTCTGCCCTTCCCCGTCGGGTTCGATCAGGGTGGCGAGAACCGAGTCTCCCGGCCAGCTGCGCGTCTGCGGCACCAGCCCCAGCGCACGCCACTCGGCCATCGTCTTCCAGCCGCTATGCCGCTGAAAGACCCGCGGACACCGCGGCGAAACCAGCCGGTTGGCGATCTGCCCGCGGTCGAAGCTCCCCGGCACCGAAACCGCAATTCCCCACGGCTGCCCCGGCCGCCAGCCCGCATTCGAGAAGTAATTGCCGATTGAGGCGAGCGTGTCCGCGCTGCTGCTCCAGATGTCGGCGCGCCCGTCGCCATCCCCGTCGCGCGCCAGGCGCAGATACACCGATGGCAGGAATTGCGGCCCACCGGTTGCCCCGGCCCAGCTGCCGACCAGCTGCGACCGCGGCACGCCCCGATCCATCATCTGCAACGTTGCGATGAATTCGTCCGCGAACAAATCACGCCGGCGCCCTTCATAAGCGAGCGTGGCGAGCGCGCGTGGAAGATCGAAGCTGCCCGTAACCCGGCCATAGCTCGTCTCATGCCCCCAAATCGCGACCATGATCGATTCGGGAACGCCTGTCTCTTGCTCGATCCGCTGGAGCCGGGCGCGTTCGCTGGCATAGGCAGACTGCCCCCGTGCGATCAGTGCGCCGCTGAGATGCTGCGCTTTGTACGGCGCGAACGGGGGAATCGCGGAGATCGATGGTCCGCCGGGCTGCTGGCGATCGAGTTCGATCACGCGCTGGTTGAGCGTCAGCGTCGGCAGGACCGCGTCGAGCGTCGCCCGCCGGACGCCCTTCGCCTCCGCCTGGCTGCGCAACGTTCCAAGATAGGTCTGGAACCCCGCATCGTCCTGCGCATAGGCCGACCCGCCCATCGACAGGCAGGAGAGGATAGCGGCGACACCGCGGGTGATCCGACGCCGAGTTTTGCTGTTACTTCGCATGCGCTGGACCTTGGCACAGCCAGCTTTGCGCATGAAGCCTCAAAGCCGGTAGGACTTGCACAAATCGCCAGACGCTGGCTAAGCGGGGGCGAACGGAAGAGTGGCCGAGTGGTTTAAGGCAGCGGTCTTGAAAACCGCCGTGGGTGCAAGCTCACCGTGGGTTCGAATCCCACCTCTTCCGCCACCCCCTCAACCGACTTTCCGCACCTGATGGAACGTCGCGTCGTCTTAGCGGCGGCGTTTGCGGAAAAACGCGATGAGCGGGGTCTCGACCAACCAGAACGACAAGGCCGCTACGACCAAGCAAAGGCCCACCGACAGGATGGAGAACACCCACAATCCCGGGACCGACGTCGTCAGATGCAGTTTGCGCCAAAGCTGGCTCGTCGCGGACAAGACGAATGGGTGCATAAGATACAGCGAATAGGACGCATTTCCCACCAGCAGCGGTAGCCAATGCCTGGGGACACTGCCGACGACGTCGCACGCAAGCGCCCCTGTCACGAGCAGAAGAGCGGGAACGCCCCTGCTAAAAATGCTTGGGATGTCCGGAAAAAGGTCTGCCGTGATGGGCAGCAGAACCAAACCAATCAGTGCAAAGAGCAACCCGAAGCGAGATCCTATCGCTTGCAGCCCGCGCGTCCGGTTAAAGACCTCGCCCAGCAGCATGCCGACGAAGAATTCGAGCATGTTCACGGAGGTGTAGAATTTGAACTGGCTGTCCAGCAACGCCCCGTGCCCCAGCCCATTCTGGAACATGGCCCCGATGAGCGGCAACGCTGTGAATACCACGGCAGCAATTACGAGCCGATACGATCGGCGGACGAGAAGCAAGACGCTGAAAATAAGGTAAAAGAACATCTCGTAATTGAGAGTCCACCCTGGGAACACGACGGGCTGCATAAACCCGGACGTAGGATGCGGCCACGCGATGAACGTGTAGGACGCGATGATATGATTTAGATCGAACCGCGCGGTCTGAAGCACGCTTGGTGCAACTACCATGGCGGCGACCATGATCGTGGTGGTGATCCAGTAAAGTGGGACGATCCGAACCAACCGGTGGTTCAGAAACTTGAGCGGAGAGACGGCACGATCACAGGTGGTGATCCACATGATCAAACCGCTGATGACGAAAAAGGCATCGACACCACCGGACAGGCCGGCGCCCGGCCCAACCGTATAGCCGAGATGCTCCAATTGCGGTTTCAGATGAAACAGAACAACCATGAGCGCGGCAGCGCCACGCACATATTGGATACCAACAAGCTCGCGCCTGGGAGAAGGTAAAGATCTTGTAGGAGCTGCGCTCTTTTGATGCGGGCTAATCGCCGCGAATATCTTCGAAAGATACGCAGCGACGCTGATACGCCTTACCCTACCGCGACCATTCTCAAATACGTCCACGAAATTCTTTCTCGCGTTACAGGGAAAGTTGATCGATCCATTGTCAATCCGCCCCACATTCGGGACAACTCACGTGGAATACTCAGGAAAGGATCATCATCGTAGCCGCAATAAAACGGTTCGATAGTACCTGTAACAGTCAAAAGCCCGCAAGACTCACGAGGCTCTAAGGCTGAACGACTAAGCGGACTACACCGCAGCATCCCGCCGCCGAGTTAGGCAGTCGTTAGCAAAGATTTTCAAAAGTCACCATTTAGGCGGCGCCTGTCCAGACGCCGCCCAAATCAGACACTTACTTCTTGCCGAACGAAGACATCGCACCGAAGCGCTTGTTGAAGCGGGCGACCTGGCCGCCAGCATCGAGCATCGTGCCACGGCCACCGGTCCAGGCCGGATGCGCGAGCGGATCGATGTCGAGCGTCATAAGATCGCCTTCCTTGCCCCACGTGGTGCGGGTCTGGAACTGCGTGCCGTCGGTCATCTGCACCGTGATGGTGTGATAATCGGGATGGATGTTCTTCTTCACGACCTAATTCTCCGAAAAGCCGCTGGTTTCCGACCAGCAGCGAAGGCGCGGCCCTTAACAGAGCCCTACCCGATGTGCAACCAACGCGTGCCGTCAGCCCTTGGGCGGATCCGCGATCATCGCGGTAAAGTTGGCTTCCGCCGCCAATTGCCCGTCGATCGTCGCGCGCCCGGCGAACTTGCACACGCTCGAGCGCTTCTGAACGAACTCGACCTCGAGATTGAGCAGCACGCCCGGTTCCACTGGCTTGCGGAACTTCGCCCCGTCGATCGCCATGAAATAGACGAGCTTGCCGGACCCGGCGAGCCCGAGCGACTCAACCGCGAGGATTCCTGCGGCTTGCGCCATCGCCTCGACGATCAGCACGCCCGGCATGATCGGACGTCCCGGGAAATGTCCCTGGAAGAATTGCTCGTTGATCGTCACCGCCTTGATCGCCGTGATCGACCGGTCGAGGATGAGATCCTCGACCCGGTCGACCAGCAGCATCGGGTAACGATGCGGCAGCGCCGCCATGACCCGCCCGATATCGAGCGGGCCGATCGCGCCGCGGCCTTCTTCTACACCGTCAGCCATCAGACCCTCAGCGACCCTGCGGTGCCTTGGTGCCTGCAGCCGGAGCAGCCGGTGCTGCAGCGGCACCCGGTGCACCAGCGGCGCGCTGACGCTGCATTGCCGACATATAGGCAAGCTGCTGATACTGCTGCAGCAGCTGCTGGGTCTGCTGGCTCGGCTGCCAGCCGGCCGGCGGCGTGAACGGAACCGTCGGGTTCGCACGATCGAGCTCGGCCTTGATGTCGTCAGTCACGTCGACGGCAGGCGTGCTGAACTGAACCGTGCCGGACGACAGCAACAGGCTCAGCTTCTTCGATGCAACGACGGCCTGCATCGCAGCGGCATACTTTTGCGAAATCTGCTCGATCGCATAGGCCTGCGCCAGCGTCGCCGGGCCACGAAGCCGTGCAACGTCCGCCTGACCGGTGCGCTGCGCGGTTTCGATCTGGGTCAGCGCAGGGTTCTTCGCGGCCTGCGCCTTCTGGACCTCGTCGTCGGACAATTGCTTGTCCTTGTTCAGGTCGAGCGGTGCGTACAGCGTGTTGAGCTGCGCCTGGAGCGCCTGTGCGCGTGCCGTCGCCTGGTCGAGCTGCGCCTTGTAGGTCGTCGCGATCGAGGTGTTCGCCGCGTCGAGTGCCTTTGCGGTCAGGATGACGGTCTCTGGATCCGCAATCGCGATCCCGCTGACCTGGGCCTGTGCCGAACCGGCGATCGCGAGGCCGACGCAGCCGAGCAGAGTGGTATAGGTGGTCTTCATCAGAACTGTGTCCCTACGTTGAAAGTTACGAGCTTGTTGTCGTCGCCCTTGCTCTTGAGCAAGGCGTAAGCGAGATCGATCCGGAGCGGCCCGAACGGCGAGTTCCAGTTCACCCCGGCGCCCACCGAGACACGCGGACGCGGCGAATCGCCAAGGAAACGCTCGAGGAAGGGCGCCGAAACGACCTGCGTCGCCGCGGTGTTGACCGACGTCCCGACGCACGCACCGCCGGCTGCGGCGGCATAGCCGACCGAACAGGTCGTCAACGCGGACGGGTTGGTGCCATCGGTCGACGGCACGGTGAACAGCGGCTGGCCATTCGCCGCGAGCGCAGGCTGCGACAGCGGCAGGACGATCGTCCGCCCGGTGACCGGATCGGTCGTCGTCTGGAAGGTCGCAGACGGCTCCGGACGCGTGATCCCGAACAGCGCACCCGCCTGCACGTAGATCGACGGGCGCAAGCCGAGTTCGCGCGCGCCGGCGCCCAACGGGATCTCGAGTTCGAGCTTGCCCAGATAATAGGCGCGGCCACCCAGCGCATCGTCGACGAACTGGTTGCGATCGGTGACGAGCGTCTGGTTGCCCGCCGCATCGGTCGTGTACGGGATGCGCTGGATACGCGGGCCCACGCCACGGATGTCGAACCCGCGGAAATCAGGCTCGCCGAGATAGAAGCGATCGTTGATCCGGACCCGGTCGACACCCGCGCCACGGCTCTTCTCGAGCGACTTAATATAGCCGCCCTCGACATTGAGCGAGGCAATGAACCCGCTGCCGACGTTGACGAACTTGGCACCCTCGACCTTGGTGCGGATGTACTTCACGTCCCCGCCGAGCCCGGCAAAATCCTGGCTGAAGATGAACCGCTGGCCGGCGGTCGGACGGAGCCGGCTGTTGAGGCTGTCGAACAGCAACGAATAGCCGACCGACGACGTCCAGCGATTGCCGATTGCGTCGCACAAATACCGGCCCGCCTTCAGACGATCGCACTGGCCATTGGTGTAATAAGTCGACTGGTCGAGCCCGACCTGGTCGTAGGAAAGCCCGTACCGCCCGGCGAGCTGCCAGAATTCGGTCAGCGGGATGCCGGCGCGAAGCTGGAAGCCGGTCGACACCTGCGTGTAGGTGGTGTTGCGCTGGTTGTTCGTTCCGAAATTGAACGCGTTGTAATCGCGCCGGAAAATGTCCCCGCCGATCGCGATGTTCTTGTTGAACAGATACGGTTCGGTGAACCCCAGCTCGATCGACTTGGAATAGGTCGAATAATTGACGCTCGCGCGCAGTTCCTGGCCCTTGCCGCGGAAGTTGCGCTGGCGGATCGACGCCTGGATGATGAAGCGTTCGAGGCTCGAGAAACCTGCCGAAAGCGACAATTCGCCGGTCGACTTTTCCTCGACGTTCGCGGTCAGCACGACACGGTCTGGCGACGAGCCCTGCGTCTGCTTGATCTCGAACTTGTCCTGGAAGAAGCCGAGCGAGTTGATGCGATCCTGCGAGCGCTTGACCTGGAAGCTGCTGAACGCATCGCCTTCCGCCAGACGGATCTCGCGACGGATGATCTTGTCCTGCGTCTGCGTGTTGCCGTTGATGTCGATCCGCTCAACATACGACCGCTTGGCTTCGGCGATGTGGAAGTTGATCCCCATCGTCAGCGTGTCCTTGTCACGCTGGAAGTCCGGGTTCACCTCGGTAAAGGCATAACCGAACGCACCGGCGGCCTCGCTCAGCGAGTCGACCGCGGTCTCGACCTTCTTGGCGTCATACCAGTCGCCCTTGTTGATCCCGAGGCTGGCGGCGAGCTTCTTGTTGTCGAAGTCGCGGATGTCGCTGTCGACGGTCACGTCGCCGAACTTGTAGCGCTTCCCCTCCTCCACCACGTAGGTGATGATGAAGTCCTTCTTGTCGGGCGTCAGCTCGGCGACTGCGGAGGTCACCTTGAAGTCGGCATAGCCCTCGGTCAGGTAGAACTGCCGCAGCTTCTGCTGGTCGTACGCCAGACGATCCTGATCGTAGCTGGTGTTCGAGCTGAGCAGCGTCGTCAGACGCGCCTGCTTGGTCGCCATCTGCTCGCGCAGCTTGCTGTCGGAAAATTCCTCGTTGCCGAGGATGTTGATCTGGCGGACCTTGGACTTCGGGCCCTCGGTCACTTCGAAGATCACGTCGACGCGGTTCTGGTCGAGGTTGACCATCTTCGGTTCGACCACGGCGGCGAACCGGCCCTGGCGACGATACAGTTCGATGATCCGCGCGACATCCTGACGGATCGCGGTGCGCGTGAAGATCTGGCGCGGGGCGAGTTTCACCTCCTTGCGGATCTTGTCTTCCTTCAGGCGTTTGTTGCCCTCGAAGATGACACGGTTGATCACCGGATTTTCACGAATCCGCAACACGATGTCGCCACTCTCGGCGCCAGCGATGGAGACGTCCGCGAACAGGTCGCTCGCGTACAGGTCCTTGATCGCCTGATCGAGCGATTCATTGGTGAAAGCCTGGCCGGTACGCAACTTTGTGTAGGACAGGACCGTTTCGGGTTCGAGACGCTGCGATCCCTCGACGCGGATCGACTTGATCGTGCGAATGACGGCCGGCGCGAGTGCCGGGGCAGCCGCGGGCGTCGCCTGGACCGGGCCGGGCGTGCGCGGCGCTGCGGCGCGGGGCCGGGGCTTGGCGGCCGTCGGCGCGGTCTGGGCTTCGGCCGACAGGCACGAGAACATCGTGCCCGCCAGCAGCACGGCGGTGGCCCGTGCTCCGAAAGTTGAAACCTTGATCGCTGTCACATCCCACCCCAAATCGGAGAAAATACTCGCGTGGCCAAAAACCGCTGGCCCGCCCTGCCTTACCTGCGTCACCCGATCAAGCCGGAGAGGGTCTTCCACAAGCCAAATGCGCCGAGATCGTTGAACGTCACCATCACCATCAACGCAAGAACCGCGGCCAATCCCCCGCGAAACGCCCACTCCTGGACCGCTGGTGCGACCGGCCTGCGCTGTACCGCCTCGATTGCATAGAAGAGCAGATGCCCACCATCCAGCATCGGGATTGGCAACAAGTTGATGAATCCCAGATTAATCGACACGCCGGCAATGAAGAAGATCAACACTGGCCAGCCGAGCGACAATTGTTCGCCGGACGCCTTGGCGATCCGCAACGGTCCCCCCAGTTCATCAACCGAGCGGCGGCCCGACAGGATCTGCCCGAGCCCTTCGACCGTGGTCCGCAGGATCGTCCCCGTCATCTCGATGCCGACCAGCGGCGCTTCGAGCAAGCCGACCTTCGCCGCGACGGGCGCCGATGGCCCGATCCCGAGCAGGCCCTTCTTGAACTCGTTTCCGAACCGGTCCCGCTCGGTCGCGACGCCGAGCACGGTCTGGCGCGTCTGTGGCGCCCCATTGTGGAGATAGTCGATCCGCACGGGCTCGCCGGGGCGAAGCACGGCGTATTGGAATACGTCCTTGAACGTCTCGATCGACCGCCCGTTCAGCGCGGTGATGCGGTCGCCGGTCTGCAATCCTGCCTTCTGCGCAGCACTTCCCGGGCTGACCATCCCGACGATCGAAGGAGTACGATCCACGCCGTAGCTCATGGCGAAGCCCGCTAGGATCAGAATTGCGATAACGAAATTGGTGACCGGGCCCGCCGCGACGACGATCGCGCGCTGCCACACCGGGCGCGCCTGCAACGTTCGTGCGCGCTCTTCCGCGGGCAATGCGAGCCACGCCGGATCGGGCACGCTCGCCGCGTTCATGTCGCCAGCGAACTTGACGTAGCCCCCAAGCGGCAACGCGCTGAACTTCCAGCGAGTCCCGCGGCGATCGGTCCAGCCGAACAGCTCGTTGCCGAACCCGATCGAAAAAGCGTCGATCTTCACACCGAACATGCGTCCAGCGAGGTAATGTCCCATCTCATGCAGAAAAACGAGCGGACCGATCACCAGCGCGAACGCCAGGATGGTCAGCAGGAATCCGGGCGATTGGCTCAAACGACGCTATCCTTCATCAACGCCCCGTTGCGGTATCCCACCTGCCGGCGCGCTATGCTGCGTGCTTCGGCATCGACCGCGAGAACGTCGCCCAACGTTCCCGGTGCGGCCGGATGGTAGACGGACAGTGTATCGTCCACGATTGCGGCAATTTCGAGGAAGCCGATTTCGCGCGCCAGAAACGCGGCGACCGCAATCTCGTTGGCGGCATTGAGGATCGCCGGACGCGCGCCGCCCATGTTCAGCGCCTCCCGCGTCAGGCGGAGCGCTGGAAAGCGTTCCGGGTCTGGCGCTTCGAAATCGAGCCGACCGATCGCCACGAGATCGAGCGGTGCCATCGGCGTCGCCATCCGGTCGGGCCACGCCAGGCAATGCGCGATCGGCGTCCGCATGTCGGGCGGGCCCATCTGCGCCAGAACCGAGCCATCGACATAATCGACCAGCGAATGGATCACCGATTGCGGGTGGATCACGATCTCGATCGAGTCATGCGGCACCGGGAACAGACGCGCGGCCTCGATCAGTTCGAGTCCCTTGTTGAAAAGCGTCGCCGAATCGACCGAAATCTTTGCTCCCATGGACCAATTGGGATGTGCGACGGCCTGTTCCGGCGTCACGCTGCGCATTTCCGCAGTCGTCCAGGTGCGGAACGGCCCACCGCTGCAGGTTAGAATGATCCGACGCACACGCTCCGGACGCGCCGCATCGAAGCACTGGAAGATGGCGTTGTGCTCCGAATCCGCCGGGAGCAACGTCGCGCCATATTTGGCGGCCGCGGCGAGTACGACGTCGCCGGCCGAAACGAGTGGTTCCTTGTTGGCGAGGATTACGGTCTTACCGCCTTGAATCGCAGCCATAACTGGCTCGAGACCGATGCACCCGACGATCGCGCCCATCGTGATGTCCGCGCCCATCGTCGCGGCCTCGATCACCGCGGCCCGCCCGCCAGCGCACTCAATATCAGTGCCCGCGAGCGCCGACCGAAGATCCGCAAGACATCCCTCGTCCGCAACGACGGCGCGCTTGGCCCGTGTGCGGATCGCAGCCGCGGCCAACCGTGCGACATCGCAATTGGCGGTCAGCGCAAGGACCTCAAAACGTTCCGGTTCTCGCTCAATCAGGTCGAGCGTCGAGGTGCCGATCGACCCCGTAGCGCCCAATATTGTGATCGTTTTCACCACGAATACACTTTCGGTAATACGATAAGGAGGGCCGCAATCGGCGCAACCGGGACGAGGCCGTCGAGACGGTCCAGCACGCCGCCATGTCCAGGCAGCAACGTACCGCTATCCTTGACGCCGGCGCGGCGCTTCAGCCAGCTTTCGTACAGATCGCCACCCTGCGCGAGAACCGCCAGAAACGGCGTCGCAACGGTCAGCCGCAGCGGCAAACCGTAGCGCGCCTGCAGGATTCCGGCAAAGATCGTTGCCAAAATGACGCCCCCGGTAAGCCCCGCCCATGTTTTGTTTGGGCTTACCTTAGGGGCCAGCTTAGGCCCGCCGATCGTGCGCCCCGCAAAATAAGCGCCGATATCACAAGCCCATACGAGCGCCAGCGTCCACACCGTGAGAAGAATACCATCCCCCTGCCCCCGGATCAGCAGCAACGCGAGGATCGGCAGGCAGACATAGACCGCCCCAAAGGCAAGGCCTTGGAGACGCGTGACAATTACGATGAAGAACGCAGCTGCAGCAATAAGCCCCAACGCAAAAAAGTCCGGACCAGCGCCGAGATGCGGGGCCATGATCGCCAACGGAACCGACACCGCATATTGAGCTAACCGCTTCATTTTCGGCGGTGTTTTGTGGAGATCGGCCCATTCGGCCATCATGAACAGGCCAAGCACGACGCACAGCAGCCAGAACGCCAGATCGCCAAGCAGCACGCTCGTCAACGCCACCGCGACCATCGCGACACCGACGATGCTGCGCAGCGCAAGGTTCGATGACATTCTCTGCGAAAGGCTAGGCTTCACAGGCCCCCGAACCGCCGCTGCCGTTGCCCGAACGTGGCGATGGCCTGCGCAAACGTATCGGCATCGAATTCCGGCCATAACGTATCGACGAACAGCAACTCTGCATAAGCCGCCTGCCACAAAAGGAAATTCGACAGCCGGACCTCGCCCGAGGTACGAATCAGCAAATCGAGCGGCGGAAGATCGCCCGTCTCGAGCTCGCGTTCGAACATTGCCTCGTCGATCGTCGTCGGGTCGAGCAGTCCGTCCCGCGCCTTCTCGGCGAGGCGGCGCGACACCGACAGGATTTCTGCCTGCGCACCATAATTGAGCGCGATCACGAGGATCGGGCCGGTATTCACGGCCGTACGCCCCACGGCATCATCGATCAGTTTTACCAGATCGGGGCTAAACCGCTGATAATCACCGATGATCCGTAGCCGGACGTTATCGCGGATGAGTTCGTCGAGATCGCTGCGGATGAACAGCCGCAACAGGCCCATGAGGTCGCTGACTTCCTCCTCCGGTCGCCGCCAGTTCTCGCTAGAAAACGCATAGAGCGTAAGCACTTCGATCCCGAGCGTCCGCGCGGCGCGCGCGACGCGCCGCACCGCCTCGACGCCTTGGCGATGCCCGGCAACGCGCGGGAGCAAACGCTTCTTCGCCCACCGGCCGTTGCCATCCATGATGATCGCAACGTGACGCGGCAGGACGACGTCGCCCGAATCCGGCGCCGTCGCCAGATCGGCAGCCGGGGCGGCGAACGGCCTCACTTCCCCAGGATTTCCTTTTCCTTGGCGGTCGCGGCGGCATCGATTTCGCCGATCGTCTTATCAGTGAGCTTCTGCACTTCGGTCTCGAGCTTCTTGCGCTCGTCCTCGCTGTAGACGCCCTTTTTCTCGTCGGTTTTGAGGCTATCCATGCCATCCCGACGCACGTTCCGCGCCGCAATGCGCGCGTCTTCGGCGTACTTACCAGCGAGTTTCGCCAGTTCCTTGCGGCGTTCCTCGGTCAAATCCGGAATGGGAAGACGCAGGGTCGTGCCATCGACGATCGGGTTGAGCCCAAGCCCGGCCGAACGGATCGCCTTGTCGCAGGGACCAACGTTGACCTTGTCCCACACTTGAACCGACAACATCCGCGGCTCGGGAACTGAGACGGTCGCAACCTGGTTCAGCGGCATCTGCGCGCCGTAGACCTCGACCGTCACTGGATCGAGCAGCGATGTCGACGCGCGGCCTGTGCGCAGGCCGGTCAGATCGCTCTTTAAGGATTCGACACTACCCGACATGCGGCGCTCAAGATCGGCCTTGTCATATGCAGCCATGATTATGCTCCTGTCTCTGCCTGGACGATCGTCGATACGCCTTCACCGCGCAAAACCGCGGCAAGATTGCCCGGCTCGCGGATATTAAAGACGACGATCGGAATATTGTTGTCGCGACACAAAGCAATAGCGCTCGCGTCCATGACCTTAAGATCATTTGCGAGGACCGTGCCATAGCTGATCGTGTCGTAGCGCTTGGCCGTCGGCACGAGCTTCGGGTCGGCATCATAGACGCCGTCGACCGATGTACCCTTGAACAGCGCATCGCACTTCATCTCGGCAGCACGCAATGCGGCGCCACTGTCAGTGGTGAAATACGGGCTGCCGACGCCTGCCGCGAAGATCACGACGCGGCCCTTCTCAAGATGGCGTTCGGCGCGGCGGCGGATGAACGGTTCGCACACGCTCGCCATCGGGATGGCGGACTGGACGCGGGTATCGACGCCGATCTGCTCCAGCGCATTCTGCACTGCGAGCGCGTTCATCACGGTTGCGAGCATGCCCATGTAGTCCGCGGTCGCGCGCTCAAAACCCTTGGCGGCAGCGGCTAGGCCCCGAAAAATATTGCCCCCGCCGACCACGACGCAAACTTCAAACCCCTTCGACCGCGCGTCGGCGATCTCGCCCGCGACGCGCGCCGTGACCGACGGATCGATGGCGAGGCCGTTGGGCCCCATCAGGACCTCCCCCGACAATTTCAGGAGAATACGTTTGAAGTTTGGGTTTGGCACGGCAATCCGAATGGCAAAGGGGCGGTCGGCGCGGACCTTATCGGTCGCGCGAAGCGATTGGAAGCGTCGAAACCGTACGGATGCGTCGCGGCCGGTCGCCTCAGCGCAAATCCGCCACGGATTGGTCCGCATCTCTAGAATGTGCGGCGACGATGCGCCGGGGATCTGGCGTGGCGTTGCCCGAAAGCAACGCCACGCCGAAACAGCCTCAAGATCAGGCGGTCTGCTGGGGAACGCCTGAAGCCGCGGCAACTTCCGCTGCGAAATCGGTAGCTTCCTTCTCGATGCCCTCACCAAGCTGGAAGCGGACATAGTCCTTGAGCTCGATCGACTTGCCCGCTGCCTTGGCGGCATTGGCAACGACGTCCGAGATCTTGGTCTTGCCGTCCATCACCAGCAGCTGGCTGACGAGCGCGTTTTCCTTGCGGTACTTGGCAATCGCACCATCGACCATCTTGGCGACGATGTCGGCGGGCTTGCCGCTCTCGGCTGCCTTCTCGGTCGCGATCGCACGCTCCCGCGCGACGATCTCGGGGTCGAGGCCGTCCTCGTTGAGCGCCAGCGGGAAAGCGGCCGCGATGTGCATCGCGATCTGCTTGCCGAGCGGCTCGAGCGCGTCGGCACCGGCATCGCTCTCGAGCGCAACGAGCACGCCGATCTTGCCGAGGCCCTGTGCTGCCTGGTTGTGGATGTACGGGATCACCGCGCCCTGCGTGACTTCGAGGCGCTTCGCGCGACGCAGATTCTGGTTCTCGCCGATCGTCGCGATGTTGTTGGTGAGCGTTTCCTCGACGGTCTTCTCGCCGAGCGACGCGGCCTTGATGACGGCAATGTCGTCACCGAGACGCAGCGCGACCGCGGTCACGTCACGGACGAAGGTCTGGAACTGCACGTTCTTCGCGACGAAGTCGGTCTCGGAATTGACTTCGACCGCAGCGCCGATGGTGCCGTCGACTTCGACGCCGATCAGGCCCTCGGCCGCGGTGCGGCTGGACTTCTTGGCGGCAGCTGCGAGACCCTTGGCGCGCAGCCAGTCCATCGCAGCGGTCATGTCGCCGGCAGCTTCGGTCAGCGCCTTCTTGCAATCCATCATGCCCGCGCCGCTCTTCTCGCGCAGGTCCTTCACCGCAGCGGCAGTAATGTCGGCCATGTCACTTATCCTCTTGTGTGTCAGATGCGGTTTTGGACGGGGCAGAGCGATGCCCTACCCCGTCCCTATGTCAGTTCTGCGACGCTTATGCGTCGATCTGGCGCTCGGCTTCTGCGACCATTTCGGCCTGCAGAGCTGCATCGCTGGCTGCGGTCGGCTCGGCACCGGCTTCAGCAGGTGCGGTCTCGAGCAGTGCTTCCTCGGCGGGCGGTGCTTCCATCGAACCGATGTCCTGGCGGCGTGCAAGCTGCTCGTTGCCACCACGGGTCGCGGCGATCGCGATCGCTTCGCAATACAGGCGAATCGCCCGGCTAGCGTCGTCGTTCGCGGGAACCGGGAAGGCGATGCCGTCCGGCGAGACGTTCGAATCGAGGATCGCGACGACCGGAATACCGAGCGTGTTCGCTTCCTTGATCGCCAGCTCTTCCTTGTTCGCGTCGATCACGAACATCACGTCCGGAATGCCGCCCATGTCGCGGATGCCGCCGAGCGACAGCTCGAGCTTGTCCTTTTCGCGCGTCAGCTGAAGCACTTCCTTCTTGGTCAGGCCGACCGTGTCGCCCGACAGTTGCTCTTCGAGCGTCTTCATGCGCTTGATCGAGTTGGAGATGGTCTTCCAGTTGGTGAGCATGCCGCCCAACCAGCGATGGTTGACGAAGTGCTGGCCCGAACGGCGCGCTGCGTCTGCGACGGGCTCCTGCGCCTGGCGCTTGGTGCCGACGAACAGAACCTTGCCGCCTGCTGCGGTCGACGCTGAGACGAACTCGAGCGCGCGGGCGAAGAGCGGAACGGTCTGCGAAAGATCGAGGATGTGGACGCCGTTACGGTCGCCGAAAATGTAAGGCTTCATCTTCGGGTTCCAGCGATGCGTCTGGTGGCCGAAGTGTGCGCCCGTCTCGAGCAGCTGCTGCATGGAAACGACTGGTGCCGCCATAGATAATTCCTTTCCGGTTGGTCCTCTGGGAAGCGAGTAATCGGTTCGGGGTAAAACCCCTGCACGACACCGGTGATGTGTGCTTCCCATGCGGTGTGAAGGCGCGCCCATTAGCCAATTTCCATCGCCAGTGCAAGACCAGGAAAGACCTTGCCAGAAGAACGAATATGGAACATACCATGTTCACGGCGGGAACACGGAACGTTGACCGCGGCTACGGGTTGAAGCTTAATCCTGCTCTGAGACAGAGGAATTCGAGCGATGATGATGGTGACGGGCATTCTGGTCTTCGCGAGCGCATTCGCCGCTAGTGCATCGGTTTTTTGGCAGACGCTTGTGCCAGCGATGCCGCGCATCGTTTCCCTGCTGCGCGACGGCGTAGACCCGGTGATTGAAAACCTTCCAGCGCTCAAGGTTCGAGAGCCCCGGGTTCGGTCGCGGGTGCGGGCACAGTTTGTTCTGGAACCGTCGCGCCAGGCAGTCCGCGCAGCCGCTTGACCCGATTGTAGGCAGCGACACTGAACGGCAATGTCGCCAAATAAGCGACACACAAGAACGTCAAGGTATGCCAGGGCGCAGATATCAGTGCCGCGCCCAGCAGGACGACGAAGGCAATCGCCTCAAACCTGATATGAGTGCGCAGACGCAAGGACGACCAGCTGAACGTTGCGATGCTTGAAACCATCAATAGTGCCATCAGCGCGACCCACGGCGCTACCAGCAAGGGGGAGCGCCAGAAGTCCATCCCCGTCCAGAACCAAAGATAGAGTGGCAACATCGCGAGGCCTGCCCCAACGGGTGAGGGTGCGCCGGTAAGGAAACCGGCGGATTTGTGAGGCTGCTCCGCAACGTCAATCGCTGCGTTGAACCGCGCGAGCCGGAGCGCACAGAACACCGCGAAGATCAGGGAGCAGAGCCAACCGAGCCTCGGCAAATCCTTGAGTGACCACAGATACAAGATCAACGCGGGCGAAACGCCGAACGAAATCGCATCCGACAACGAATCGAGCTCCGCGCCGAAGCGACTTTCGCCCCGCACCATCCGCGCAATACGTCCGTCGATTCCGTCCAGCACGCTGGCGATCATCACCATCAGCACTGCGGTTTCCCACTGACCTGAAATGGCGAATCGGATCCCCGTCAGCCCGGAACACAGCGCCAAGGCGGTGACGGCGTTGGGGGCTACCGCACGAAGCGGCAATCCACGCGTCGGTGACCGACGAATCGGGCGGTTCATGCCCATCCCTCCCGACCTGTCATTGCGCAATCCCGCTGGCCACGGCTGCGCCCGCCCGTCCTAGAATGGTCTCACCCGCAACGCTGCGCTGCCCAAGAACGACCTGACACGCACAGTCTTCAGGGAGGTATACGTCCACGCGGCTGCCGAACCGGATCAACCCGATCCTTTGCCCCGCCGCGACCATATCGCCCGGCTTCACGAACGGCACGATCCGACGCGCGAGCAAACCGGCGATCTGCGTGAAACCAACCCGACGACCGTCGCGGCCTTCGACGACAAGATGCTGTCGCTCATTGTCCTCACTCGCCTTGTCGAGCTCGGCATTCAGGAACTTCCCCGAGATATAGACGACCTGCTTGATCGTGCCAGCGATCGGCGTGCGGTTGATGTGAACGTCGAACACCGACATGAACACTGACACCCGCACCAGCGGCGCTTCGCCAAGCCCGTTCGGCCCAGCCAGCTCGCGCGGCACCGGCATGCGCTGGATCATCGAAACCAGCCCATCAGCAGGCGATATGATCAATCCGTCGCCGGATGGCGTAACACGTACCGGATCGCGGAAGAACAACGCGACCCATAAAGTCACACCGATCAACGGCCAGGCGACGAACCATCCCAGCCAGATCAGTGCGACAAGCGCGACCACCGAAGCAATCACGACATACTTGCGGCCTTCCGGGTGGAGATCGGGCACGCGCCATTTGGCGGTCTCGGGGGCAGAGGACGAATAGGGTGGTGGTATCATGCCTCGACCCTAACCGAGCGACCGGGTTGCCACAATCGTCAATGCCCGTGTGACCCGACTGGCGCGCCTACACGCCGGCTCCCCGGATAGACGCCACCTCTCTCACGATGCGAAAGCCGCGGGTTGATCGATGCGGTCCATGCTCCTAGACGCAGCTGCAAAACCCCCACAGGAAAGTGCGAGATGGCGAAGATCAAGGTAAAGACGCCCGTTGTCGAGATCGACGGCGATGAGATGACCCGGATCATCTGGCAGTGGATTCGCGAGCGGCTGATCCTGCCGTATCTCGATATCGATCTGGAATATTACGACCTCGGCATGATGAGCCGCGACGGCACCGACGACAAGATCACCGTCGAAAGCGCCAAGGCGATTCAGAAATATGGCGTCGGCGTGAAGTGCGCGACGATCACCCCGGACGAGCAGCGCGTCGAGGAATTCGGCCTCAAGAAGATGTGGAAGTCGCCCAACGGCACGATCCGCAACATCCTTGGCGGCACGATCTTCCGCGAGCCGATCGTGATCAAGAACGTCCCCCGCTTGATCCCGGGCTGGACGCACCCGATCGTCGTCGGGCGTCATGCCTTTGGCGACCAGTATAAGGCGACCGATTTCCTCGTCCCCGGCCCCGGCAAACTGCGTCTCGTGTTCGACGGCGAGGATGGCACGGTCATTGACCAGGAAGTGTTCCAGTTCCCGACCTCGGGCGTCGCGCTCGCGATGTACAACCTCGACGATTCGATCCGCGATTTCGCGCGCGCTTCGATGCACTATGGCCTGAACCTCAAGTGGCCGGTGTATCTGTCGACCAAGAACACCATCCTGAAGGCCTATGACGGCCGCTTCAAGGACCTCTTCGCCGAGGTTTTCGAGAGCGAATTCAAGGACAAGTTCAAGGAAGCGGGCATCGTCTACGAGCATCGCCTGATCGACGACATGGTCGCATCGGCGCTCAAGTGGCACGGTGAATTCGTCTGGGCGTGCAAGAACTATGACGGCGACGTCCAGTCGGACCAGGTCGCCCAGGGCTTCGGCTCGCTCGGCCTGATGACCTCGGTGCTGCTCACCCCGGACGGCAAGACGGTCGAGGCGGAAGCCGCCCACGGCACCGTCACGCGCCACTTCCGCCAGCACGAGCAGGGCAAGGCGACCTCGACCAACCCGATCGCGTCGATCTTCGCCTGGACCGGCGGCCTCAAGTATCGCGGCAAGTTCGACGGCACGCCCGAGGTGACGCAATTCGCCGAAACGCTTGAGCGCGTCTGCGTAAAGACGGTCGAGGACGGCCACATGACCAAGGATCTCGCTTTGCTCATCGGCCCGCAGCAGCCGTGGATGACGACCGAGCAGTTCTTCGAGCAGGTCCGTCTCAACCTCGAACAGGCAATGGGCGCTTCCGCCTAAACTGCATTCCCGTTGCCCGGAACTCAATCCGGGCAACGGGCCGTTGCGGGTGCAGCAAGAATGGCCGAAGTGAACCTTTTTTCACTTATTTTGCGACATAAGCTGACAAGGCGGCTGGTTGTTGCTTAGATGGCACTATGCCATCAGCCCTTGCAAATGCCGGTTTCAGTGATGCCCTCGTAATTCTCGGGGCGGCCGGCCTCGTCATACCTGCCTTCGCCCGTGCCAAGATCAGCCCCGTCATCGGCTTTATCCTCGTTGGGTTGCTTGTTGGACCATTCGGTCTAGGCGCTTTGGTCAGCCAATTTCCGTGGCTTTACTACGTCACGATTTCTGACCCGCATTCGATCGAGCCCTTTGCCGAATTCGGGATCATTCTACTTCTGTTCTCGATCGGGCTAGAACTTTCGCTCAAACGCCTTTGGTCGATGCGACAGCTCGTGTTTGGAACGGGTGCTGCGCAATTGCTCGTCGCAGGCGCGATCCTGGGTTTAGGGCTGCACCTGCTGACCGCGCTGCCGTGGACCGGGGCGATGGCGCTGGGCATCGCGCTGTCGCTTTCCTCAACGGCGCTCGTGTTGCCGATCGCGGGAACCACCAGCCCAGTTGGCCGAACGGCGTTCGCGATGCTTCTGTTCGAGGATCTTGCGCTCGTTCCGATCATCTTTGTGCTCGCCGCGCTTGGCCCAATGGCGGGCGACAGTGGCTGGAGCGGGCTTGCGCGCGTCGGGATCGCGGCGTTCACGACGGTCGGGATCCTGTTCATCGGCGGACGGATGATCCTTCCCAAACTGTTCGCGCAAGCCGCGAGAACCAAAAGTCCCGAATTGTTCCTTGCTGCCTCGCTCCTGGTCGTCATCGTTGCCAGCCTGGCAACGACCGCAGCGGGCTTATCTCCGATCGTCGGCGCACTGCTGGCCGGTCTGCTGATCGCAGAAACTGATTATCATAGCGAAGTCGAAGTGATGACGGCACCGTTCAAGGGCCTTGCGCTGGGCGTGTTCCTGATCACGATCGGGATGAGCGTAGATCTCGCGGCGATTGCAGCCAATTGGGCCGGATACCTCGCGGCAATTGCTGCCGTCGTTGCGGTCAAGGCGGTGGTGACGTACGGACTACTGCGCGGGAGCGGGATCCGCGGCGGCGTCGCAGTGGAAACCGGCGTGCTGATGGGGAGCCCGTCTGAAACTACGCTGATCGTGCTCGGCGCTGCTGCGCAGGCCCAGCTGATTGCCGCACCCACCGCCAACTTCTGGCAGACCGTCACTGCAATCGGGCTAACGATCACGCCGCTGCTGGCGATGCTTGGGCGGCGCTGGGCACGGCGCATCGAGCAGAGCGTTGGAAACGAACCCGAATTGGAAATCCCCGAGGAAGGCCCCGGCACGGTCGTTATCGGGTTCGGGCGGGTCGGCCGGATGGTCTGCGATATGCTGACGGTCCACGATCAGCGCTACGTCGCCGTAGAGGCCGACATCGACGTCGTCACCGCTGCACACGCCGAGGGGTATCCGGTCATTTTCGGCGACGTCGTGCGACCCGAACTGGTAGATCGCCTTAACCTTGGTCGCGCGAAGGCTTTAATTCTTACAATGGACGATCCCGTGCTGAGTGTAGCGCTAACGCGCCGCGTGCGAAACTGGGTGCCCGATCTGGCAATCGTTGCGCGCGCCCGCGACACGGTCCACGCCGCGGAACTCTATCGTGCAGGCGCGACCGACGCCGTGCCGGAGACGCTCGAAAGCTCCCTGCAGCTGGCGGAAGCGGTGTTGACCGACCTTGGGGTCGCGGTTGGACCAGTGATCGCCTCGATCCACGAAAAGCGCGATGAATTACGGCAGGAAATCAAGGCGGCGGCGGAGATGACGGTAGCGCCGCGGTTGAAGCGCGTTCGGGCGCCGCGAGGGCTGGACAGCACGCCGGTCGCTTGAGGACAGGCGATCGAATTCGCTGTCCTTGTCACGATTAGCGCTTCTGCTGCGAAGACCGGGGTCCAGTAGCGATAGTCGAAATTTGCTCGGGCAATCGCCAGGCAACCTTCTGTCGCGCTACTGGGCTCCGGGCCTTCTTCAAGGGCGCTTACAAGCCGGACTGGTTAAGCTTCTCGCCGTCACCCTGCCGCGAGAGTAGCCCGAACCGACGACACAGCGTCGTCAGCCTTCGATCCATCCGGACCGCCGCCCTGCGCCATGTCGGGCCGCCCACCGCCGCCCTGCCCGCCCAACGTCGCAACCGCGACGCGCAGCAGATCCACTGCGCTATGGGTCGCTACGAGATCGGCGGTAAGACCGACAGCAACGGATGCACGGCCCTCGTTGACCGCGACGATCATCGCGATCCCCGATCCGATCCGCTGCTTCATCTCATCGACCGTTCCACGCAGGCCCTTGGGGTCGAGCCCCTCGACCACTTGGCCAAGGAACGCGACGCCGCCAACCTGTTCCGGCCCGGCCGCTGCCGTACCCGCACCGCCGCCAAGCGCCAGCGCCTTCTTGGCATCGGCAAGTTCCCGTTCCAGCCGCCGTCGATCCTCGACCAGTGCAGCCACGCGGACTGGCACTTCGTCGGGGGAGGATTTGAGGGCGGTTGCCGCCTCACGCAGCTTGGCGTCACGCATCGTCAAATATGCACGCGCGGCCTCGCCGGTCAGCGCCTCGACCCGGCGGACGCCCGAGGATACCGCGCCCTCGCCCACCACCGTGAACAGCCCGATATCACCGAGCGCTCGGACATGCGTTCCGCCGCACAGTTCGAGCGAATAGGTCTTGCCGCGCTCGCTGCCCATCGACACGACGCGGACCTCTTCACCATACTTCTCGCCGAACAGCGCCATCGCGCCCTCGGCGATCGCTTCGTCCGGGGTCATCAGCCGCGTATCGACCAACCCGTTGCCGCGGATCTGCGCGTTGACGTCGGTCTCTACCTCGGCGATCCGCGCGGGATCGATCGCAGTCGGCTGCGAGAAGTCGAACCGGAGCCGCTCGGGCGCGACAAGGCTGCCCTTCTGCGCGACGTGCGCGCCAAGTCGCTGGCGCAAGGCCTCATGGAGCAAATGCGTCGCTGAGTGATTGGCGCGGATCTGGTCGCGGCGGACCGCATCGACGGTCAAGTGCAGCGCATCGCCGACCGCGATACCGCCCTCGCCGACGCGCGTGACATGCGCGAACACGCGACCGAGATACTTGCGCGTATCCTCGACCACGCCGTGCACGCTCGGTGCGGTGAGCGTGCCGGTATCGCCGACCTGACCGCCGCTCTCGGCATAGAACGGCGTCTGGTTGACGACGATCTCGACCGTTTCACCCACATCAGCGCGCTCGACCTGCTTGCCGTGGCGGACGATCGCGACGACGACGCCCTCACCCTCGACAGCGCTATAGCCGATGAACTCGGTGCCGCCGTTGGCCTCGGCGATGTCGAACCACACGTCATCGGACGCGCGCTGGCCCGATCCCTTCCACGCGGCCCGCGCCGCCCGCTTCTGTTCGGCCATCGCGGCGTCGAACCCGGGACGATCGATCCCGAAGCCCTGGGCGCGGAGCGCGTCCTCGGTCAGATCGTAGGGAAAGCCGAACGTGTCGTAGAGTTTGAAGGCCGTCTCGCCCGGCAGCGTCGCGCCCGGCTCCATCGCCGCGGTCGCCTCGTCGAGCAGCCGCAACCCGTTGACCAGCGTGCGACGGAATTGCGTTTCCTCCTGCAACAGGGTCGATTCGATCGCCGCCTGCGCCCGCACCAGTTCGGGATAGGCCGCGCCCATTTCTGCCACCAGCGCGGGGACGAGCCGATGCATCAAGGGCTCCTTCGCGCCGAGGAGGTGCGCATGGCGCATTGCGCGCCGCATGATTCGGCGCAGCACATAACCGCGCCCTTCGTTGGACGGCAGCACACCATCCGCCACCAGGAAGCCCGCCGAGCGCAGGTGATCCGCGATGATCCGGTGGCTCGCCTGCGTGTCGCCGGTGGCGGGCGTGCCTGTCATCGCCGAGGATGCGGCGATCAGCGCCTTGAACGTATCGGTGTCGTAATTGTCGTGGACGCCCTGCAGCACTGCGGCGATCCGTTCGAGCCCCATGCCCGTGTCGATCGAAGGACGCGGCAGCGCGGTGCGCGCGCCATCGGCGGTCTGCTCGAACTGCATGAACACGAGGTTCCAGATTTCGACAAAACGGTCACCGTCCTCGTCTGGCGATCCCGGCGGGCCACCGAAGATGTGGTCGCCGTGGTCGTAGAAGATCTCCGAGCAAGGACCGCACGGCCCGGTGTCGCCCATCGACCAGAAATTGTCGTTGGTCGCGATGCGGATGATCCGCTCCTCGGGCAGTTTCGCGATCTTGCGCCACAGGTCGAACGCCTCGTCATCGGTATGATAAACGGTGACGGTCAGCCGGTCGGGGTCGATCCCCCATTCGCGCGTCAGCAGGTTCCACGCGAGCGTGATCGCGCGTTCCTTGAAGTAATCCCCGAACGAGAAATTGCCGAGCATTTCGAAGAAGGTGTGATGCCGTGCGGTATAGCCGACATTGTCGAGATCGTTGTGCTTGCCGCCGGCGCGTACGCACTTCTGCGACGAGGTGGCGGTCACGTACGGACGCGATTCGAGGCCAGTAAAGACGTTCTTGAACGGCACCATCCCGGCGTTGACGAACATCAGTGTCGGGTCGTTCTGCGGCACGAGCGGCGCGGACGCGACCTTGGCGTGCCCGTTGGCCGCAAAATAGTCGAGGAAGCTACGGCGGATGTCGTTGGTCGACGTCGGGGACTGGGTCATGCGCGGTGGCTTAGGCGAGCCGCACGGCGTTCTCAAGTATGCCGCGCGTCCCGAATGCGGATCGTTTACCCCAACGGCTGATCGATCGAGGTTGGCGGAACGCTGAACCACTTCGGCCCGCTTGCGGTCATGTGGAAGCAATCCTCCAGCCGCACGCCGAACTTGCCCGGCAGATACAGGCCGGGTTCGTCCGAGAAGCACATGCCCTCCGCCAGTTGCGTGGTTTCGCCGTGGACGAGATTGACCGGCTCGTGCCCGTCGAGCCCGATCCCGTGTCCCGTACGATGCGACAGGCCGGGCAAGCGATACCGCGGGCCGTAGCCGAGCGTCTCATAATAGCGCCGCACCTCATCATCCACCGCCCCGGCAGCGACCCCGAGCTGCGCGGTCTTGAACGCAAGCGCCTGCCCGTTGCGGACGTCCTGCCAGACCTTGCGCATGTCCTTCTCCGCGCTGCCATAGACGAAGGTGCGCGACACATCCGATTGATAACCCTGCACGGTGCAGCCGCAATCCATCAGCACGATCTGGCCGTCGGCAACGACTTGCGGGTCCCTGCTGCCGTGCGGAAAGGCGGCGGCGGGGCCGATCAGTACCAGCGAGAATTCCGGGTTGCCCCCCAGTTGCTTCGTCGCGGCATTCATCAACGCAGCGATATCGGCGGGTTTCATTCCCTTCTCGACGCGGGGCCATGTCCAGCGATAGGCCGCGATCGTCACGTCGGTCGCGGTCTGCATCAGCGCGATCTCGGGGGCGGTCTTGCGCATCCGCACCGCGCGGACGACCGGATTGGCGGAGACAATTCGCGCGCCCGGTAAGGCGTGGGCAAGGCCGTCCACTGCGAAGTAACGGACGGTTTCCTCGATGCCGATCGGGCCGGTGGCGAGCTTTCGGTCCTTGAGGAACCCCGCGACGAGCGCGTGCGGGCTTTCGTCCTCCTGCCACACCCGCACTTCTGCGGTGATGCCGAGCGTCTGGCGGACCGAGGGCTCCTCGAAGAACGGCGTGACGATGCACGGCTCACCCTCGACCGGGAGGATCGCCGCGGTCAGCCGTTCGCTTCGGCTCCAGCGGATGCCGGTGAAATACGTCAGGCTCGACCCCGATTCGATCAGCACCGCGCCGATCCCGTTCTCGCGCATCAGCGCCTGCGCGCGCACGAGCCTGCCGCGGCGTTCCTCCGGTCCGATCGGTGCGGTGCCACCCGTTATGTCGCGCAGACCGCTCAGATCGGGCTCGGCGGCGCGCAGTACGCCGCTGGCGGAGACTAAGGGGGCCGCGATGGCGGCGGAGGCAAAGGCGCGTCGGCTGAGGATCATGGCAACAGTCTGGCAGCGCGCGCCGCCCCCCGCAACGCGCGTCTCGCTTGACCGATTGCGCTTTCTCCCGTTGATGCGGGCGCGAACCAATCGAGGACGAAGCGTGGCGAAGCGGCTGACACTGTATATTCTGATCGGCTTGGTGCTGGGGCTGATCGTCGGCTGGGTAATCAACCAGCAGATCGTCGACGGGAGCGTCGAGGGCACCGCGCGAGCGAAGGAGATCGCGAGCTACTTCTCGATCATTACGACGATCTTCCTGCGCCTCATCAAAATGATCATCGCGCCGCTGGTGTTTTCGACGTTGGTCGTCGGCATCGCGCACATGGGCGACATCAAGGCGCTCGGGCGTATTGGCGGGCGCACGATGGCGTGGTTCATCTCGGCATCGCTGGTTTCGCTGACGCTCGGGCTCGTGCTGTTCCACGGGATCGAGTTTGTGATCGACCTCGTCTCGCCGGGCAGCGGGTTCGGGCTCAAGCTGCCTCCGCCCGATGCGACCGTCGGGCTGGACGAGAAATCGTTCAACCTTACCAACTTTGTCACGCATATCGTGCCGTCCTCGGTGGTCGAGGCGATGGCGACCAACGAGATCATCCAGATCGTCATCTTCTCGATCTTCGCCGGCGTCGCGCTCACCGCGATCGGCGAGAAGGGCGCGCCGATCGTCCGCGGCGCCGAGGCGCTTGCGGCGATGATGCTCCAGATCACCGACTACGTGATGCGCGTGGCGCCGTTCGCGGTGTTCGCCGCGATCACCGCGACGATCGCGGTCAATGGGCTTGGCATTCTCTGGACGCTCGGGCTGTTCGTCGGCAGCTTCTACGTCGGGCTGGCGGTCTTGTGGATGCTGCTGTTTGCCGCGGCCTTCGCGATCATTGGTCCTCGCGCGCTCACCTTGGCGCGCTACATCGGTGAGCCGATCCTCCTCGCCTTCTCCACCGCATCCTCCGAAGCTGCTTACCCGCGGACGCTCGAGGCGCTGGCGCGCTTCGGCGTTCCTCGCAAGATCGCGAGCTTTGTGCTGCCGCTCGGCTACTCGTTCAATCTCGACGGGTCGATGATGTACATGACCTTCGCGACGCTGTTCCTCGCGCGGGTCTACGGGGTCGATCTGTCGATCGGGCAGCAGATCGTGATGTTGCTGGTGTTGATGATCACGTCGAAGGGCATCGCTGGCGTGCCCCGTGCATCGCTGGTGGTGATCGCGGCAGTGATGGGGCAGTTCGGCATTCCTGAGGCGGGCCTGTTGCTCATTCTGCCGGTTGATCAGTTTCTCGACATGGGCCGATCGGGCACCAACGTCGTCGGCAACGCCGTCGCTACGGCTGTCGTCGCGAAGTGGGAGGGACCGCTGGACGTTGCCGAGGCGCCCGAGATCGAACCGCCGCACGCGCCTAGCCGAGGCTAACGAGCGGAAACGCAAAGGGGGTCGCACCTAGAATATTCGACTGCGTCGGGTGCATCTGAAGACGAACGGTTCGGTTGGGAAGCGGATCTCAAGTTTCAACTAAGGCGTGCCCGTGGGCGTAAACGCCCTGTTCTGGCGTGCGACGCGAAGCCGTGACATTTCTTGCAAGCGAAACGCATTGCAGCTGCGACCCATGTCGAGAATGCCCAAGATTGGCCGTCCCTTTCCCACGACAGCGTTCCCCGGAGCGAAAGCATACGACGGGCCTTGGCATGGCACCTGTCCGGCAAGTTTGCCCTCAAATATCCGGACGTTGCGATCACGCCGTGGAGGCGGTACGCCAAGGCTTTCTGGTTCGAGGAACTCGTTATGCGCTTTGCCCTTGCCTGTCTCGCGCTGTCCGTTCCCGCCCTTCCGGTATCTGCCCAGGAAACTGCGGTGAACGCGCAGACCCTGGTTTATGAATTGCGCGTCTATTACCCCGCGCCGGGGAAGCTGGCTGCCCTGAACACGCGGTTCCGCGAGCATACGCTTGGCCTGTTTGCCAAGCACGGTATGCGCAACGTCGCCTATTGGAATGAAATGCCGACCGAAGCGGCGCCGGAAGGGCGCGTGGTGTATGTGTTGGCCTATCCCAGCCGCGCGGCGCGCGACGTAAGTTGGAAGGCATTCACGGAGGATCCTGAATGGCGTTCCGTCGCGGCGGCGTCTGAGGCGGGGGGCAAATTGGTTACTAAGGTAGACTCCGTGTTCATGACGCTGGCGGATTATTCACCGCCACTGATCCTGAAGCGCTGACCGGTAAGGGTTGGAAAACTGAACGCATGCTCTGTCGACCGCAAATGACCTAATTCTCAGATCTGCAAACCTGGAGCAAAGCGTCCATGATCCTCTCCCCAGCCCTGTTCATCGCTGCCGCTGCCGCACAAGCGCCGGCCAATGTGCCAGCTCAGGCGGAGCACGTGGCAATTCAATCCGCGGACATCGACCGGAGTGCTACTTTCTACCACGAGGCGTTCGGGTTGAGAATCATTCCGACACCGCTCGAGAACCGCCGTTGGCTCGACCTTGGAAACGGATTGGCACTCCACATTCTCGACGGTCGCACCACGCCCAAGCCATCAAACCGCAACGAACATCTTGCCCTGCACGTAAACGATCTGGCTACGGTCACCGCCTGGTTGGACCAACACCATCTCATCTGGACGGATCTTGCGGGCACGGTGCGAACGATGCAGGTCCGGTTCGATGGCGTCCGCCAGATTTACGTTCAGGATCCTGACGGCTATTGGCTCGAGGTCGGTGACTCGCGCGGCGTTCCAGCAAAATAGCCCGTTGCATTTAGGTGGAGAATTGGCGGTAGACTTTTGCCGTCGGATCGCAACTAACGCGTCATCTCGTCTGTTTAGCGGCGTCTAGCATCGGTTCTAGCCTTGTATGCTTCAAGGTTCCGCTGGTGCGATCCGTTGTCTCCCAGCTTGAAAGTCCAACCATGGCCGTGGCTCCCGACGAACGCTCGGTCGTGCTCGCACGAACGCGCGCGCTAAAGATGGCGCGGTCGGTTCACGCGTATGTCCGCGGCAATACCGCGCAATTTTATGAGTGGCTGGAAGCGTCCTCCATCGCAGCGAGCATTCCTGAAGGCCCGACGTTGTGGATTTGCGGAGACTGTCACCTCGGCAATCTCGGTCCAGTCGCCGATGCGGAGCACCGGGTGGACATCCAGATCCGCGATCTCGACCAGACCGTGCTTGCCAACCCCGCGTATGACCTGATCCGCCTCGGCCTATCGCTTGAGACCGCCGCACGCAGTTCGGACTTACCGGGTGTCACCACGGCGAAAATGATCGAGGCAATGATCGATGGATATCGCCGCGCGTTGACGCCGACGCTCAAGGATGATCCGCGGGAGCCCAACGTCGTACGATCGGTCCGACGCAAGGCGATCGGACGACGGTGGCGTCATCTCGCTAAGGATCGTCTCGAAGACGTCACACCGAACATCCCGCACAACAAGCGCTTCTGGAAGCTTTCACATGCCGAAGCGGACGCGATCGCCACCCTGTTCGCGCAAGACCCGATCCGCGTACGGTGCAGGGAGCTCGCCGGTGTCGAGGGGGACGGAAGCGTTCGGGTCGTCGACGCCGCATATTGGCGGAAGGGTTGCAGCTCGCTCGGAAATCTTCGGTTTGCGGTACTCGTCGGCATTTCCAGCGGCAAGGCTAAGGACGAACGCCTTGCACTGGTCGATATCAAAGAAGCTGTCACCTCGGTCGTCGCGCCCAGTTCAAAAGCTGCGATGCCGGCAGACCCAGCAGAACGCGTACTGATGGGGGCCAAGGCATTGTCACCCAATTTGGGGCACCGGATGATCGCGGCTCAGCTAATGGGGAAACCCGTTTTCCTGCGGGAACTGGCACCGCAGGATCTGAAGATAGAGGTCGAGCAATTCAGTCGGAAGGAAGCCATCGTCGCCGCTTCGTATCTGGCATTCGTCGTGGGTCAGGCGCATGCCCGACAGCTCGGCGACCGCGAAAGGCTGGCGTGGCGCGAGACGCTGACATCGCAAGACGGAAACCTCGAGGCACCTTCGTGGCTTTTTCGCGCCATCGTCGCGATGGCGGGTGCGCATGAAATCGGCTATCTCGAGCATTGTCGGCGTTTCGCCCTGAACCGCTAAATGCGCTTGCTCGGGTCTGCGATCCGTAGGGGTGCCGATCAGCCCAGCCGTGCAAATGCCTACCAGCAAGCTGAACGAATGTTGCCAATCTAGTTCAGAACCGGTTCGGACACGAACCTTTAAACCGTCTTCATCACTCGCAAGGAGACGTACGATGTTGAAGCAAAAGTTCGCCGCAGCCGCCCTCGCCGCCGCAGCGATTCTGCCGCTGACCGTCGCTACTCCTGCTCAAGCGCAGCGCTACGGCTACAACGATCGCGCGCAGTACGAGCGGAACGACGACTATGATCGCGGACAGTATCAGCGCGGATATTACCGTGGTGACAACGATGGTCGTCATTATCGCGGCTATCAACGCCGCAACTATCAGGATTGCCGTCGCTCCAGCGGGACGACAGGCCTGATCGCCGGTGGCGCAGGTGGTGCAGTCCTTGGTTCGGTCCTTGGCGGCGGCACGCTCGGCACGATCCTCGGTGCGGTCGGCGGCGGTTTGCTGGGAAAGAACCTCGACCAGAACCACGACCGGTCGCAGAACTACCGCAACGGATGCTGAAAGATAGCGGTACGGCCGGTTCCGAAACCGACCGTACCGCCCTCGTCGCATAGCGCGTTGAAAGTCGTTGTTACGGCAACTTGAAACTCCACCGGCCTGTATCCCCGGTAGACGGGAATGGAGCCAACGCCGGCGTACTGCGCCCAAGAGCCACCAACGCGACAGGTCCCTTCCCGTCGACGGCAGCTTTGGGCATGATCCGGTAGGACCCGTCGGTGAGTTGGTCGATCCGCCAAAGCTGCCCCAAGGAACCGTCGAAAGTCGGCGCGGCGCGGACGGTACCTTCCGGACCGACCGACAACGCGCGTTCGGTCCCGGCAATGACGATCTTGTAATAAGGTGCGCCGAACGCGCCGCCCGCTCCGGCTACCGGGGAGATTGTCCACCGCTGGTGCGCGCGGATCATGTAGTCGCCAAGGGCGACCTCGACGTTTCCTGCGGGCCAAGTCGTGCAGTCTTCGGATAGAGTCTGGTTCGGAATTGGCGCAACGGGCTCAGTGCTCTTGGCCATGAAGCTTCGCCGGACGTCAAAGGGCATGCGCACGAAGTCGACCGCCAGTTGCAAGGCACCGCCGCTGCGCTCCGATTGAATTTCATAGGTGCCTGGCGTGATATTCGCACCACCCAACGGCCAACCGTCCTTCCAGAGCAGTGGCTGGATCCCAAGAACGCTGCGACCGCTACGATCAAGATCGGCTTCGTAATGAATCGAATATTTCTCGACGCCATTGCCCAGATCGATCAGGCCGAAATGTCCGGGGCCGTATTGACGACCTCTTCCTGCAACGACCAATTTACCGCCGCCTTTGAGCAGGGGTACGCCCATATTGTCGACATAGGGCCCAAGCGGTGCGCGGGATCGACCGGCCCTGATGTTGTAAGACGAATTTGGCCCATCGCAGCAGGTCCCGTGCGTACCGAGCAGATAGTACCAACCGTCACGGTGCAGTAGCGCCGTCGCCTCCATGTCGATCGCCACGTCCACAGGCTGATTACCCGGCAACCGCCCGCCCGTCTTCGGATCGAGCTCGATCATTCGGATCGAACCGAAATACGTCCCATAGCTCAGCCAGAGATGTCCCTCCGCGTACAGAAACGCGGGGTCGATCGCATCGGCCACTTCGATCCCGTTGGTCGATGCGACGATGCCGACGTCGTGATAGCCAAACGCGGGCGACTTCGGGTCGAGCGAGTGAGTCCACATGATCTTGACGTTACTGGCGTGGCCGCCGTTCATCCCGCCGCCCCCGACGGCATAGGCGACATAATAGCGGTCGCCGATCTTGATCACGTCCGGCGCGACACCGCCGCCGGGTCGCTCGCCACCGCTGTGCCAAGTCCAGCCGTCCTCCGAAACAAGGCCGCCCCCCCGTGTCCCAAAGGTCCACCATTTGCCGTCCGACAAGGTCACCGTCGACGGATCGTGGATGAACGGCTCGCCCGCAAGTTGGGCCGAGGCAGCACCAGGAATTGCAAGCAGCATGGCCGCAATGGTCAGGGCGGAGGAGCGTTGCATGATCGATCTCACTTCACGTCGACCTTGATGTCCCGGATCGGATGGCCGCTGTTATCGAGCAAACGGATGCAGAAGTCGCTCAGACCGGGGCCGTTCATGACCGCGCCGCGCAGGACGTTCCGTCCTTTGCGAAGAGTCACGGGTCGCGACAGGACGTCGTCCATGACCATACGCCGATCCCCGAACAGGCCGACGGTTTCCTTGCCGTTGAGCCACCAGACCGACGCGGAATTGGAACCGACCGCAAGGCGGACGTCACGGATCTCGCGCGGACTGTCGACGACCGTAACAGCCCAGAAGATAACGCCGTAGGTCGGCTTCCCGAGTCCTTGCGCGAGGCTGAATAGCTTCACGTCGAATAGATTCGTATCGAGCGCGTGCCAGCGCGGCGTGCCGGGTGCGGTGGTCGCCTCACCATCCCGCGGCAAGGCGTCAAAACGGCCAGGATAATGCGCGGATGACAGCACCTCGCGGACATAGGCGGACGTGAACCCGGCGTTCGTCCGGTTGGGTTTCGAGATCGGCTCCAGCAGCAGCCATCGACGGAGAAATCCATCCGCATCCGGGCTGGAAGGCGTCGCGGTAGCTGGCGTAAAAAAAGGCGAAAGTCCGGTTGGCGGTGGAAGCGCTTCAACCACGTTGCCTGCGGTCTGAGCGGATGCTGCGCCTGGAACCGACAACGCGAGCATTGCGGCGGCGAGCGCCATTCCGGCGTATTCTGCGGTGGTCGCAATGCGGGGGCGAAGGCGGGAACCCTGATTTCGTATCGTCTGCTCAGACCCCAGCATCGTTACTTCCTCAACCCACTAGCGACTCGGTAAACGGACGCCTTGTTATCGTTACCATACGCTAGGTCGCGTTTGCCCCTCCCGTCAACCGACGACGCGCAAGATCGACAGGGTCGCGTAAATTGGATTGATATTCTTGATGTTGCAGAACGGTGATGTTGACGGATCTGAGGAAATGCGCCCTCAAGAGTTAACTTTCACCAAGGCTTTCCGCCACGTCCATGAAACGCCGCGCCGCAGCGCGGTCGGCTTCAGAAACGAACGCTACATCAAGATCGGGCGCGGCACCGAGCATATGCAGGAGCGTCCACAATCCGAAGCGCCGGTCGCGGTCCTTTTCCAGTCCGAGATCGACGCGCATGTGCTCTATCCCAGCATCAAGCGAAGATGCTTTTAGGTTCGTCAGGTCGCTGGTGCCGAAATAGCGGCGGAACTGGTCATCGAGGTCCATTCACCTTTCCCCTCACGGTTCATTTCAGGGCTTGGCGGACGCTGGGGAGCATCCGTTTCACGATGATTTCCACTCCCCGCGCATTCGGATGTAATCCGTCTGGCTGAAGCAACGCGCGATTGCCGGCGACGCCATCGAGGAAGAACGGATAGCGCGGGACCTTGTGTTGCTTAGCGAGTGCCGGGTACATGGCTTCGAACGCCGTTACATAGTCCGTTCCCAAGTTCGGGGCGGCGCGCATTCCGGCCAGGAGCACCGGGATCCGCCTGGCGTGCAATTCCTTCAGGATCACATCCAGATTGTATCTCGTTTGCGCCACCGGAAGACCCCGCAGCATGTCGTTTGCGCCAAGCTCCACGATTACGAGATCCGGTGCAGCACCGAGCCCGCGCAAGCCCCAGCGCAATCGTGCCCGCGCCTGTGCAGCGGTGTCACCCGCGACGCCGCCGTTGCGTACCGTCGCTGCAACCTTTGCGCGCCGCAACGCGGTTTGCAGCCTGGCTGTGAACCCCAAAGCGGGCGGAAGGCCGTAGCCTGCGCTCAGACTGTCGCCGAAGGCCCAGATCACCGGTGCTCGCGGCGCAGCCTCGGCGGCCTGCGTAAATCCCGCCAGCGACAGCAATGCGAGATGGACAATCCCCCGCCACCGTCCATATCGCTTCAACCGTGACCATATCATTTCCCCCCGATAGCGCGCTGATCGAAGCGCGCAACGTCTCGCTGTCGTTGGGGCGCGCACCCGCTCGCGTGGAGATCCTCCGCGGCATCGACTTGAGCGTGTCCAAAGGAGAAAGCATTGCGCTGCTTGGACCGTCCGGATCGGGTAAATCGTCGCTGATGGCGGTGCTTGCCGGACTGGAACGACCGAGTACCGGCACGGTGACGGTCGCCGGGCTAAATTTTGCCACACTCGACGAGGACGCGCTGGCCATCGCCCGACGCGGTCGCATTGGTATCGTGCTCCAGGCGTTCCACTTGCTGCCGACGATGACCGCGCTGGAGAACGTTGCCGTTCCGCTGGAGTTGGCGGGCGTGCGGGATGCGTTTGCCCGCGCGGAGGCGGAGCTCGGCGCGGTGGGACTGAGTCGCAGGATCGGACATTATCCCGCACAACTCTCCGGCGGCGAGCAACAACGGGTCGCCATCGCGCGCGCGTTGGTCGCGGCTCCTGTATTGATCTTTGCGGACGAACCGACCGGCAACCTGGATACTACAACCGGCGCTGCAATCATGGATTTGCTGTTCGAACGCCACGCCGAGAGCGCGACGACGCTGTTCGTCATCACGCATGATCCCGCTCTTGCAGCACGATGCGCCAGAGTCGTTACCCTGGCCGACGGGCGGATCGCCACCGATCGGCGGCGCACTTGAGCATCGCGTGGCGGCTGGCCCTGCGGGATCTTCGCCGCGGTGGGCGCGGTCTGGTGCTGCTCATGGCGTGCCTGTTCCTCGGGACGGCGGCTTTGGCGGGGATCGGAAGCCTTGCCGCGAGCATGATTTCGGCGCTCGATGCGAACGGCCGACAGATCCTCGGCGGCGACATCGAGTTCACCGTCTCCCAGCGCCGCGCCACGGTGGCGGAGCTTGCGGCGTTTGCCAAGGCTGGCCGGGTGTCCGAAACGGTGTCGATGCGCGCAATGCTGAGCTCGGGTAGAAACACCCCCGCAATGCTGGTCGATTTGCGCGGAACGGACACAGCGTGGCCACTCGTCGGGCGGTTCCGGTTGGCGGCGGGGGCACTGGCCCCTCGCCCGCACGACCGCGAGATCGCCATTGCCGCGGCGGCGGCGGATCGGCTGGGCGTGAAAACGGGGGACAGCGTTCGGGTGGGGACGACACCTCTGCGGGTTATCGGAATCATCGCGGAAGAACCCGATCGGCTTGGCGCGGGGTTTACGCTCGGGCCGCCAGCACTGGTCGACCTTAAGGGATTGGATGCGACAGCGCTGGTTCAGCCCGGTAGCCTCTATGAAAGCCGGTATCGCGTCGTGCTCAACAATCCTGCCGAGGCTACTCGGGTACGGGATCAGCTGCTCGGACGTTTCCCCAGTGCCGGATGGTCGGCACGGACGAGCGACAGCGCGGCCGGCGGCTTGCGGCGTGGTATCGATCAGTTCGGCCAGTTTCTGATGCTGGTCGGGCTTGCTGCGCTCGCCATTGCGGGGGTCGGCGTGGGGAGCGGCGTTGCCGCCTATCTGGCGGGGAAGACACGGATCATCGCGACGCTAAAGGTTCTGGGGGCGACCTCGCGGACGATCGCAATCGTCTTCCTGGCGCAACTGGGAATGGTGGCGGCCGCCGGGATCGGTGGCGGCCTGCTGGTCGGTGCGGCGGTGCCGTGGCTCATTTCGGGGGTCGTCGGCGCGGCGCTTCCGGTGCCGCCACGTCTTGCGTTTTATCCCGTGCCGCTGGCCACCTCGGCGGTGCTCGCGCTGCTTGTAGCGTTGCTCTTCGCCCTGCCCGCACTGGCGCGGGCGCGCGACGTACCGGCAGCGACCCTGTTGCGCGACGCCCTTGCAACGCGTCGGCGTCCGTCAGCGCTAGTGCTCGGCATAATGGTGCTCCTCGTGGCCGCGCTGGTCGGGCTTGCCGTCCTCACGGCATCCAATCGCCTTCTCGCGTTGGGCTTCGTCGGGGCAGTGACGGCGCTGATCGTGCTGCTCTGGCTTCTTGGCCTCGCGATCCGATTTGTCGCCGCCAGTCTCCCACGTTCTCGAAGGCCGCTAGTGCGACTGGCCATCGCGAACCTGCACAGACCGGGCGCGCAAACCGACCGGCTCGTGGTTGCCCTGGGCCTCGGTTTCTCGCTGTTCGTGGCGCTCGCTGTCATAGACGCAAGCTTGGCCTCCGAACTACGCAACGCTGCGCCCGCCAAGGCGCCCCGCTTCTTCGCAATCGACTTGCAATCGGAAGACAATGCCGTTTTCGCGAACGCGGTGAAGGTTGCCGCCCCCGCCGCCAAGATCGAAACGCTGCCGTCGCTGCGCGGGTCGATCGTTGCCTTGCGCGGGCAGCGCGTGGCCGACATGAAGACGCTGCCGGAAGGTGCCTGGATCCTGCGGGGCGACCGAACGATCACCTGGTCGGCGACGCTACCGCCGCGCAACGTGGTCGTCGCAGGCAAATGGTGGCCTTCCAACTATCGGGGGCCACCGCTCGTCTCGCTCGAGGATAAGGCAGCCACTTCGCTGGGTCTTAAAATCGGCGATACGATCACGGTGTCGGTCCTCGGCGTCGACGTGCCGGCACGGATCGCCGCGTTGCGAACCATCGACTGGGGCGGGCTTGGACTCAACTTCGCAATCGTCTTTTCCCCCGGCTATATCGAGGAGGCACCACACGGCCTTCTTGCCAGCGTCTATGCCGAACCCGCACGGGACGGTGCGATCATGCGCAGCGTCGGCACGGCGTTACCCTCGGTCACGCTGATCCGCGTCGGGGACGTGATCGGTCAACTTGGCGCGGTCCTTGGCCAGATCGCGCTGGCTGTCCGTGCGGCGGCGGCGGTGACGGTTGCGGCGGGGATTGCGGTGCTGATCGGTGCCGTCGCCGCATCGGCGCGCGCACGGCGGTACGATGCCATCATTTTGAAGCTGCTGGGCGGCAGCCGGCGCCAGGTGTTGGGCGCGCAAGCGCTGGAGTATGCAATGCTGGCGACAATCCTCGTTTCGGTTGCCCTAGCGATCGGAGCGGGCGCCGGCTGGTACGTTGTGACACATGTGTTCTCAATTGCCTGGGCGCCGCGTTGGGACACAGTCGCCGCGACGCTTGCGATCGCCGTCGCGATCACGCTCGGGATGGGGATCGCAGGCAGCATCCCCGCCCTCCGTGCGCGGCCCGCCGCAGCGCTGCGGGACCTTTGAAGGCGGGATCGCCGGTCACGTTTCCCCGCATCGCTCGCTTCTATTTGCGTCGACCGCGCCAAAGCGCGTTCAGACCGGCCACTGCGTCATAGGGTATCGCGGCGAGCTCGCGGGCCCACATCTTGGCGCGCAGTCGCTTCGGGCCGCGCGCGACGATCGGCAGCGGGCGGGTCGCGAAACCCAGCATGCGAAACAGCATGATCGCGCGCGGCTGGTGGTACGCGTCCGTGCACGGCTGGACCCTGGAATAGCCGTGCGCGCGGCCATAAGCGACCGCCGCTTGCACCGTCTGCAACGTATCGCGGCTGATTTCGTCCAGGATGAGCCTTTCCGCTGAGACAACCCCTTCGACCATTGTCGCCATCACGCGCGCTTCCGATGGACGATACGTCCCCACCCCGCCCGACAGGAATAGATCCACGCTCGGATCTGCTTCCGCAACCGCTGCCGCATAGCCGATGCGGCGCGCGAGGGCCGGACTGGCGCTGCCATCGGGACGAACTGCAGCGCCGAACACCACGACGAGGGTTCGCTCGGCTTTTCCGTGCACAGCCGTCATGAACGCTTAGCCTTTCCGGGCTGATCATCGGCGGTGTTCGTGCAACCGCAACCATAGCGCTCTCGCGGCACGTCGGCGGGGATACTCACTGCGGGGACGGGTTGCGACGCCGTCTTGGCAATCCATGCGGCACCGCCGTCGCGTCCGCGGGTGGACCCGTCGCCCCGAGGGACGACCCGACCATAGACCGGACGATCGGTTTCGCCGGGCGCGCCGCCGAACATTGCGGCGATATTGCCGTAGGTTGCGGGATCCCGGCCGTCGAGGCTGAGCCGGTCGTTGAGGTAACAGGCCGTCGCCCAGGCCGTTTCGGGATCGGGCGTCATCGCAAGGATCCGCTTCGCCCAATACATCCGGAGATTGTTGTGCATCCAGCCGAACCGCAGGAACTGGCGCTGGCAGGCATTCCAGCTCTCGTCACGCGTCTCGCCGCGCAACATTGCCGTCAGGCTCTCCTGCTGAGGCCGAGAGTCGCCGGAATGATCTGCCAAGGTGGCGCGGGCCCAACCGGCGATGCGGCCATAGCTTTCGGGCGCAGACATCGCACGGGCCTGGTAGTGAAACCACTCGCGCCACCCGAGCAGCTCGTCCGCGAACTTGATGCGGTGCCGCGCCCCGACCGAGGCTGCCGTCACCGCGCGCATGACTTCGCGCGGACCCAGCACACCGAAATGCAGATAGGGCGACAGACCGCTCGCACCGTCACGCCGCGTCGCATCGTTGCGGGTGGCGGCGTAATCGGGAAGCACGTCGTCGATCAGGCGGGTCAGCCGCGTCTCTGCCGCAGCCCGGCCGGCGGGAAACGCCGCGCTCACGGGCACGCTGTGGTCGATTGCAAGCGATGTGACGAGCATGTCGAGATTACCGTCGAGGGTGTCGGGTACGAACGGCAACGGGCCCTGGTACGGTGCGATATCGGTCGGTTCGTCGTTTGCGTCTACCCATGCCGCGCGTTCGGGTTCGTGGCGGCGCAGAAAGCCGGAGCGGCCGCTGATCCCGTCTCCCACCACGGCGGGCGGCACAAGGCAGGCCGCGTTGATCGCATAGACGGGGATCGGAATTCGAGCGGCAACCCGCTCCGTCTGCCAGCGCGCGACAAACGTTGGCTGGTCCTCGACAATCAGCGCGGCCGCGTTTGCACCCAGCCGATACACCAGCCCTTTCTCGCGATGCTCTTCACGATCGACGTGCTGGACGCAAGCAAGGCCGCGTGCCCGACACCCCGACGCAACGTCGCGGCTGGCACCCAGGATAAAATAATGCAGCCGATCCGAGGCGTAAGGATAGTCTTGTCGCACGCCGTGGTAGACCAGCACCGGCAAGCGCAGCGCATTGCCGAGGCGGACGGCTGCGTCGATCGCCGGATTGTCGGTGGCCCGCAGCGCCTGCTGGAGCCAGCACAGCACGTAGTGTGCTTCGGCCGCGAGCGGCACGGCGTTCAACTTCCGAACACGTGGCACTTCGCGCCAGTCGGACAGCCCGAGGGGTAACGCTGCGGTTACCATCCCATGCTACCCGGAACGCCCTTGAAGGGACCGGCCAAATCGGATGTGATCCACCCCCCGTAAAACCCACCGGGTTGCGGTCGCACACGTTCGCCGTCGATCGTACAGCGGTCGAACGGCGCGGCGTAGAAGGCAATGTGGTCGCGCAATATTACGAAGGCGCGCGTTGGGTTCGCGTAGCTCCACCCCACGTCGCGCAGCATCCGTCCGCCGACGTCCAAATGCCAGTAGCGTGCCTCGCCCTTCCATTCGCAGAACGATCGGCGATCCGAGGAACGCAACAAGCCCGAAGTGATCGAGTCCGGCGGGATATACCAGCTCGGGGGATGGCTCGTCTCAAGCGTACGCACTGCTGACGACGTGTCGGCGACAACGATCCCCGCATGGACGATTTGGATCCGCCGATGACTTGGCTCTGCGATTGCCGGTCGTGGATAGAGCCAGACGCTCTCCTGACCGGCGGCAGGCGTTTCGGGTTCAGGCCTCACGCACGTTGCTCCTTACCGTCACGGGGGATGGTCCCGTGGGATCGGTCTGAGCGGTTGTGACCGACATAATGCGCGACATGAAACAGCACTCCTCAAGACCGCACAACGGTCGAGATGCGTTTCGGTCGCCTGACATTCCCGGCTTGGGGAAACGCTAGGCGGTCGCCCCGAAGACCCCGTATTGCTCGCGCCACGCCGCGACTTCCGCCTGGAGATGCACGGGTGCCGTATCCCCGGAGAGGACAAGGGTGGCGACGTCGTCGCTGGGGTGCATCAACATCTTCTTTGCCCCGTCGCTGAACCACACGGGCACCAGCCGATCGCACAGGCTGTCGAGAACGGCTGCGGCCATGCTCTTGTCGATGGCGGCACCCGGATCGGTCGTGCGGACAATGATCGAGACGCCTTCGAAGCAGTTGCGCGGCGCGCGCCCGAAATTGAGCGACACCAGAAGGCCGGACCGATCCGGGCGAGCTTGGTCCGGCATCGCGGCCGTCCGCCTCCAACCGCAGAACCATGTCCGGCAGATATGCGGCCGGGACGCATGAATGCTGCACCCCTGGGCCACGAGATAGTCGCATGGCGTTCCGCCGGGCTTGCGAAATTCGGGTGTGTCCACCGTCAGGACGGTGCAGCATGCAGTGCAATCCCCACATGCGCGATCGGCGAGGACCGCCCCCAGCAGTATCGCTTCCAAATTCTCCTCGGCCTGCATCCCAGCGGATTGCCCCGACCGTGATGGAAAGACAAGCAAAGTCGGTGCGTCCGAGGCCGGTTGGTAGGTCGATTCGACGAACTTGATCGGCTGAGCTGGTTCACCCAGTAACAGGGGAGGGTTCGCTCGATGCTTTTTTTAGAGGGGAAATGCGACCGTCGTACGGTGCTGGCATATCCCGTACCCGTACCGATTTGGCACATGGATTAAACGGCCATCTCTGTCCGGTTTGGGAACGGACGCCGCGGTTTGGCGTTGGCGTGCGGAACTGGTTAAATATCTCTTAAGGTAGTGAAACATGGTACGGAGAACGCAGGGATCAGCTTGGTCCAAAAAAGCCGCCCAGCCTGCTCGGCGGCTCAACGACGATCCGCGCGCAGGCCTCACGCCGCTCGAGCTCACGATGCTGGACAAGTCGCTCAAGATGGTGGGCTGACCCCACGTCGATAAAGACAGAATGCGGCATGCAATTTCGTATGATCGAGGCCCGGCATAGGTAATAGAATCAGGCTGGGGCGTCTTGGACTGACTGTCAGCCGATGCCTCTGATCGCAATTCCGCTATCCGCTGCGAACAGCTTCCGGTGATATGCTGGGCATCTGGGGACGCGAGAAACGCGTAAAGGCCGCCGAAGTCTGCGGAAGCCGGGACCCTGCCCAGCGGCAAGATCGCCTCCGTCCCAGGAAACACGGCGGACTGCTCTTTCTGGCCAAGCGCTCCAACCCCCTTTAGCACGGTCGGGGCAACTCCAGGCGATACTCCGTTTACTCTGACTGCGGGAGCCAGTTCGTATGCGAGTTGTTTCGCGGCACCCACGACGCCATGTTTCGAATCTGTATAGAGAATGCCGCCACCGGAAGGCTCGGCACTCGCAAAGGATCCGGTAAGGATTGCGCCTCCGTTCTATCGCCGAAGCGCTTCCATAGCCGCACGCACGCCGAGAAGATATCCAACGAGGTTGACGCCAAGAAGTTCGGCCGCGGCAGGTCCGATCTGGTCACCGGCAATCGCCTTGAGCCTGGTCCCGTGGTCGAAGATGGCGGCGTTCCCGATGAATGTGTCGAGCCGTCCGAATGCATTGGGCGCACTTTCGACAGCGAAAGTGTTGCCGGCCCAAGTCGAAACATCCGCAGCGACCGTACACACGGCGGCACCGTGCAGATCCGCGAGGGGTGCGAGCCGATCCTTATCGACATCAACGGCGCACACGCGCGCTCCCTCGCGGATGAAGCGGTCAACGATCCCGCGCCCGATACCGCCGCCAGCCCCGGTGACCATAGCCACTTTCCTGTCGAGCCTCATGCCCATATTCGCTTCTTGGTCGCGCGGGACGGATGTGAACCGGTGTGCGGTATCGAAGGTCGTTACGCCATCTTTGCTCAGTGCGACGGCGCGCACCGCTGACAAAGCGCGACCTAGAACGACTATCGCTAGTGTTTCTTCACTTCGAGGAGTCGACCGGCTTCAGGCACGACGGGTTCGAGTTTGAGTTCGTTCAGGATTTTCCAGACGGTCGCGACCGCTGCGCTGAGGACCGGGATATCGAACTGGCGCTGGACGACGGGGATGGCGTTCAGCGATGGCATCTGGACGCATGCCGAGAGCACCAGCGCGTCGACCCCGGCGCTGTCGACCTTCTTCGCATATTCCGGCAAGCGATCCTGCGGCAGACGCCCCACGGCCAGATTGTCCGCTATCTCAAGACTAAGCGAGTCCTGCACCTCGATCCCCTCCGCCTCGATATAGTCGGCGACCAGCTTGGTCAGCGGCTTCATGTACGGAGTGATGATAGACACCTTGCGGGCGCCGATATGCTTCAGCGCTTCGACGAGGGCGCCCGCCGAGGTAATCACGGGAATGGGATTTCCGGCGGTTTCCATCGCCAGTCGCCCGATCGCCTGCTGGCTTTGGCGGTGATAGCCCGGCCCCTGTGCCATGATCGCGACCAGGCAAGCATAGGCCAGCGCATCGACCCGCGCATCCGCCAGTTCGACGGCACAGCGTAATGATTCCACGTCCATTGCCTTCAATTCGTCCGGTGTCACATGCTTCATGCGCATCCGCGACGAGTGGAAGGTGAAGCGATCCTCGGACAGGATCTGCTGCCGACGCAACAGCATCGCAGGAATCTCGGTTTCCATCGTGGTGTTAGAACTCGGGACGATCAGCCCGATACGAAAATCGCTCATAGCGTGGCTTCTTCCATGCGGTACGGGGCGAGGGTTACGACGGCGGGCGTCCCATATGCGTCGGGCCGCACATGGTGGAGCACCGGAAGCTTGTCGCGGGCACTGGCGACCAGACCGAGGTCCAGCTCCACGACCTGGCAGGTCGGGCTTGCGATGCCGAGGTCGACGATCACCTTCCCCCACGGTTCGACCACGAGACCGTGGCCGTAGGTTTCGAAGGCGTCCGTGCCATCGTCACCGCGAACCGTGGTGGAGGAGACGATGAAGCATTCATTCTCGATCGCGCGGGCGCGCAGCAGGGCTTCCCAATGCGCTTCGCCGGTCGTCTGGGTGAAAGCTGCGGGGACGAGAATGATCTCCGCGCCCGCCAATGCCAGTTGCCGGTAGAGTTCCGGGAAGCGGACGTCGTAGCAGATCGTGACGCCGATCTTCACCCCGGCGATCTTGACGATGAGCGGACGGGTGCCGCCCTGTTCGACGGATGATGCCTCGAACGACTGCCCGTTGATCCGCGCATCGAACAAGTGGATCTTGTCATATTGTGCGACGAGGGCACCCTCCCCGTCGTACAGCACCGCCGAGTTACGGATGACGCCATCGGCCCCGAGGTGCTTGAAGCCCCCCAGCAGCACGGGCGTCTTCGTCTCGCGCGCAACATCCGCGAGCTGCTGCAGTTCAGCGCTGCCGGTGCGCAACGCCGCTTCGCGCATTTCCACGTTCGTGCCCAGATGCAGGCCGTTTTCGGGGAGAAGGACGAGATCGGCGCCGTCGGCGGCGCATTGCCGAACCAAATCGCAAGCGATGTCGAGGTTGGCGGCGCGGTCCCGGGTTGCGCGCCACTGGGAGATCCCGATCCGGACGCACTGAGCGTCAGGCACGCGCCACCACCTTCGGCTCGAACTTCATGTTCGCCACGGTCCAACCGCCGCCAGAGTTCTCCATCGGTTCATAGGCGTAGACCTCGCCTTTGACGCCGGCGCCGACGACGGCGAGCATGATCACCCAATTGAGGATCTCATACTGCCCGTGGTCCAGCAGCGGATACGGTTCGAAATTGCTGATATCGAGACCACGGCCCGCCTTGAGGAGATCGAGCAGGAACCCATCAAAGGCCTCGTCCACCTTCCCGTACTTGCCGGGTTCGAGCCAATGCGACAGCCCCCCCGTGGCAAGGAAGCCCACGCGCTTCCCGGAGCGCTCGATCGCGCCGCGCAACGCCTCGCCGAAGGCCTTGGCCCCGAAGGGCGAGAAACCGCGCGCCGGCTGGGTGATGATCGGGACGACCGGAATGCTGCCGTCCTCCAGCATCACGCGTAGCGGGACGACGAGGCCGTGATCGAGCTCGACTTTGGACGACGCTTCGACTTCGAGACCCGCCGCCCGCACCGCTTCGACGAGTTCGAGCGCAAACGCGGAATCGCCGGGGACCGACGCGTCCAGATCGGGACGCTTGAAGAACGCCATGGATCCGGCATGCGTCTCGCCAACGCCGATCACGGTCGCCGCGGTCTCGAAGCTCTGAAAATGGCAATCGGCGCTGATCAGCAGGACATCGAGATTGGCCGCAGCGATATTCGCCTTCAACCGTCCATAGCCGTCCAGCAACCGCTGCACCGCATCGGCCGGATCGATCTCGGGACGCGCGATGAGGTCGGGGACATGGCTGCAACCGCCGGCGAAGTAGAGATTGGCAGGCGGCTGGGGCGGTTCCGTGCTGACTCGTCCGTCGAACACGAACTTCCCCGTGCTCGTACTGTCAGTCACATCGTCCTTGAACCAGCGGGTCACCAGAATGGTGATCCCATCGGCGAGGCCTTCCGAACGAAGACGGTCGCGATCGCCATTGGCAATCACCTCGCTCCATTCGGCATCGATCCCGAGCTCGGCCCCTAACACGACGGGGTCGCGCTTGAAGCGCGCGAGGAGGTCCTTGTTCTCGCCGAGCGAGAGGATCGCCTTCTCGATTGTCTTGCGGTCCATGTGTCTACTCCTCAGAGGGTAAGCGCGCCGTCGCGCACCACGACCGTGTCATCTACGGCGATCGTGCAACCGCGCATCGGGATGTCGAGGTGTGCGGGCGTTTCGCGATTGGCGAAACGGTTCGAGCCGGTCGACCACATGAAGTTGCCCTCGACCGACCGGAGTTCCTGCCCGTACAGCGTGCGCGGGTTGTAGACCTCGAACGCCGACCAGGATGCGGCAGGATGAACGCCCCACCCCATGTGCGAGGTCGCGTACACCGCTTCGTCGCCCCAAGTGCTGAGGTAATCGCGAAGGTTCGCCGCATCGATCCCATCGCCTTCGATCTTGCGGACGAAGCCCTTCTCGATGGTCAATTCCACGGGTTGCTGGACGTAACGCTGCCACGGGATGAGCGCGTCTCCGGGTTGGAGCACGATCGTGCCGTTGACGCTGCCATCCGTCGGGAAGCATGCGATGAAACCGCTCGGCCAATGGTCCCACCGGCCCGGCTCGTCGACGAAGCCCCATTGGCAAGTGATCGGCAAATCATCGCTGGAAATGTCGGCAACGAAATCGGTGCCGCCCGCGCTGGTCACGCGGAGCTGCTTCCCGGCCTTCAAAAGGTCGCGACCGGCTTCGACGCGACGGCGGATCTCGGCAGTCCCGATGAGGCGTTCGAGCACGTCGGAAGGCTCCGCCACGAACAACATCCGCCGCCCAGCCCCCGTGATCCGCGTGCGAACGTCGGAATGGATCAAGCCGCCGACAGTCACGTCGATGACCATGTCGCATTCGCCCGCGGCCGCCAGCAAGGCGGGCACGTCCGGCCCTGCCTTGTGCTCGAGCCCGGGCAGCGTGGGGTTGGACAGACTCGACGCGGTCAGGACGACCGCGCTGGCACCGACGCTCCGGGCGCCCGCAACGGCCGCATCGACATAGTCCAGTTTTTGACCATGTTCGGCGATGACACCGACGAGCTGGCCGCTACCGATATTGCAAAGCTGAAATTGAGTCGCGAATAGCTCGCTGAGCGTTGCCGGCACTTCGAATCTCCTCAGAAGACAGTCTTGATCGACCCGCCGTCGACGGCGATCGTCTGGCCGGTGATGTATTGCGCGCGATTGGACACCAGGAAGGCGATCGCATCGGCGGTCTCCTCGGGCCTAGCCCAGCGGCCAAGCGGGATCGCGGCCACAGATTTCTCGAACTCCGCCTCGATCGAGGTGCCGTTCCGCTCGGCGCGCCCGGAGATTTGCGTCTCCATCCGATCGGTCGCGGTAGTGCCCGGCATCAACTGGTTGACCCGAACCTGATCCGGCCCGAGCTCGAGCGAGAGCAACTTCACGAGCGCGCTCAGCCCGGCCCGGAAGGTCGCCGTAAGACAGCTGTTGGGGGCCGGTTGCTTCGTCCAGGTCGAGGTGATGAACAACAGCGACCCGGTCTTGCGTGCCGCCATGTGGACCGCCGCCGCGCGCGCGACCGTGACAACCGGGCGGAAGAGCATGCGATAAGCGCCGTCCCATTGGTCGATCGTCGCATCGACGAACGGCTGGATAGTCGGTCCGCCGGTATTCAGGATCACGATGTCGAGCGTGCCGTGCGCCGCCAAAACTTGCGGCACGAGATCCGCGACCGCGTCGGAAGCGAGATCTAGCACGACCGGATGGATGTTGGCACCGTGCGAAGCGACTTCTTGCAACTTCGCTTCGTTCCGACCGACGATGACGACGGTAGCGCCCTCGGCGGCAAGCCGCAGCGCGGTCGCCCGACCGATGCCACTGGACGCGGCGAGCACGAGCGCGACTTTGCCTTCCAAGCCGAGGTCCAGCGCCATTAGCTTGCCACCGCGAGAGCTTTTTCGGGGCATTGCGCGATGGCATCCATCGCCTTGTCCTCATCGCCGCCCGGTACCGCGCCGTTCGTGATCAGTTCGGGAAAGCCGAACTCATCAAGCGAAAACATGGACGGACACAGTTCGGCGCAAATGCCGTACCCCGTGCACTTGGTCCCGTCGAAATTGACCTTCATCGTGCTACCTCCATGGAGCTTTCAGCGAGCGCTTCGACGGCGGTGCGCGCGAGGGTCGCCGCGCCGTCGAGGAACGAACAGGCGCCGCGACCGCCGAGGGACGATCCCCAGCGTCGTAGATTCGTCAGTGTGGCGTCGGTCGACGTCCCGGCCTCTACCTCGGCTAGCGCGCCTGATATCGCCTGCGTGCCCTTCACGCAGACCCCGCACTGCCCCGCCGTCTCGCGGGCATACCAGGCCGCAATTTCGGCAACGATCTTGATCGGGCGCGAGGCTGCAGTGAGTGCCGTGAACGACCCGCAGCCGAAACCGCTTTTCTGGTCGCGAAGATCCTCGAAACTCATTGGGATGTCGATCAGGCTCCCGGGCAGGACGCCCCCGAACCAGCCGCCCGCAAGGATCGCGACGATCGGCCCGTCCAACCCGCCAGCAAGCCGAGCGTAGGCGTCCGAAAGCGCAGTGCCATAGGCCACTTCGAACACCCCGGGTTTGGAGCAATCGCCGTTCAGCGTGATGAGCGCGGTGCCGGGCGAGGTATCGGTGCCATATTTGCGGTAGGCGATCGCACCCTTTCGGGCGATCCACGCCGCCATCGCCAGCGTCTCGACGTTGGCCACCAGCGTCGGGAGTCCATCGACCCCGGCCTCGAACACGCGGGGCGGCTTTGCGAGCGGAAGCGCTGGACCGCCACTGATCGCGCGGCAAGCTGCGGACTCTTCGCCTGCGACATAGGTCGGCGCGACCTCGAAAATCGTGATCGTCGACGCGCGCGCATGGCAGTCCGCCGCGACCAGTTCCGCGACCGCGCGCCGGGCGGAAGCGATCGCGTCGGCATGCGAGACGTAAAGCACGATCCGTTCCGCACCAACCGCATCCGCCGCAATCAGCAGGCCGTCCAGAACGGCATGCGGACGGTTGACCAACAGCCAGCGGTCCTTGAACGAGGAAGGCTCCCCTTCCTCACCGTTACCGACGATGACCTTCGGGCCCGACGCCGCCGCCACGGTTCGCCATTTCACGTGCGCGGGGAACCCTGCGCCACCGCGCCCTCGCAACCCAGCGGCTTCAAGCTCATCGATCAGGACGGTCATGTCGACCGCCGAATAGGTCCCGAGCGCGCGTTCCTGCTCCAGACTCAGCGGGCCATCCCCCATGACCAGTCGAGGCTCGATCGTCGGGTCGGCATATGCCTTCGGGATGGGCGAGACTTGGCTCACTGTCCGCCCGCCGCAGCGATGGCAATGGCGGAATCCAGGTCGATGACCTCGCCGTATTTGGCCTGAATATCGAAGAGGCTCGCCTCATGGGGACCGCTGGCGCGATCCGCCACGCAATCGCGCGGCACGAAAACACGCAGACCGCTCATGCAACCGTCCACCGCGCTTGCGCGCACGCACCCCGAGGTGGTTGCCCCTGCGATAACGAGCGTGTCGACTCCCGTCTGAACGAGTACCGTCGACAGATCGGTGCCCGTAAAACACGACGTTGCGGTCTTGGTAAGCAGGATGTCCGTGTCCCGCAGGGTGAGGCGGCGGTCGACCTGCACTGCCTTGCTACCTGGAGTCAGGCATTTCATCGCTGGCATTTTAGCGAGCCAAACGGATGACGAAGCCCGCGCAGGATCGAAGACGATCGTCGAGAAAATTACGGGCGTCTTCGCGATCCGCGCGGCTGCGAGAAGTGTCGCCGTCGCCGCTACGGCCGCGTCGCAATCGGCGCCGCACGCATACGCTGGATCGGTGAAGCCGTTGATGAAGTCGACCACGAGGACCGCACACCGTTCGCCGGGTTCGATCCGGTTCCCGATGCCGCGTTTGGCATAGAGGTCCTGCAGAGCAATCCGCCGGTCGCCCTCATTCTCTGCAGACCCGCTCTCATGCCTCACGGCCACGACACTTCTCCTTGATTGAAGGTACGAACGCCGTACCGCCACGGCTCGTGAGGAACGCAGGCAAAGGCCCGACTGTGAGGGGCACTACCATTCGTGCGCGCCCTCCAGATTGACGAGATGGGACATAAACTTCCGCTAATGTGACAGCGTAGGGAACCGCCCCATGGCCCGTCGCGACCAGGCGCGTTTTCGCGCTCTGGTCGATGGTACGATGCTACCGCTGGATCGTCTGTGCTCAGTACACCTTGTCGCCCGCGATCGTGACCCGGAAGCCCGACCGTGTTTCCGGGAAATAGTCCCAAACGGCAAAATGCTGCGTGCACCGGTTGTCCCAAAAGGCGATCGAGTTCGGGCGCCAGCGGAAACGGACGTGGAAGTTCGGATCGTTGATATGGTCGAACAACACCTTGAGAACGCCCGCGCTCTCCTTGTCCGACAGCTCCGGGATCTTGGTGGTGTAGAGCTGGTTGACGAACAGCAGCTTGCGCTTCGTCACCGGATGCGTCCGGATGATCGGATGACGCGTGGTCGCGAACCGGTTGGCCTTGCGCTGATAGGTCGTGTCCTCGTCCGCGATGATGCCGAACACGTGGTTCCCATCGTGCACCGCCGTCAACGGCGCCAGGAACGCCTTCATCGGTTCGGAAAGGCCGTCATACGCGGCATAGGCGCTCGCGAAGAGCGTATCCCCGCCGCTTTCCGGAAGCGTGTGGATGTGGAGGATGCTCCCCATTGGGGGCTTTTCATCGAAACTCATGTCCGAGTGCCAATCCTCTCCGGCGACCGCCACCGAATTGTGGTCACCATGGATACGGACGATATCGGGTTCATCGGGCAGGCCCGCCACGCCGGAATGCTGGACGAGCTCCCCGAAGGCACGACCGAGCCGCTTATGGCTCTCATGATCGATGTTCTGGTCTCTGAAGAAGATGACCTGATGTTCCATCAACGCGGTGTGGATCTCTTCAAGCTCCTTGTTCTTCAAGGTCTTGGTAAGATCGACATTGAAAATCTCGGCTCCGATCCGCTTGGTCAACGGCCGAACATCCAGAACGTCGTAACTCATCGATCATCTCCTGCAGTATTATGGCAATTCACAAACCGGCCGTTATGTTTGCTGCCGCGCAACTTCGATGCGACGTCTATCCAAACGGCAATACTAAATTCTACCGCTACGATATCATGGCACTAATTGAGCCAGGTGTTCGGGACGGGACATTTGCTTGATAAAATGGGACATTATGGGATCTTCCAGCGGCCTTGCTTTCGACGCGTTTTCAGTGACCGGGGCGAAGCGACGGGCAGCCTCGACGCTATAATCTCCGCCTCTATTTCGGTCGGATCCTGATCGGTCATCGAAACCCTTGCCTTGTAAATTGGTGGACGCTGCAGCTTCAAATTGTCATCGCCAACCGACGGACCTGACCGCCCTGATCACGGTCATGCCTGGATGAGGTACGTCTCACTAAAGCGGCCGGTATGATGAACGGCCTCATTCTCTCGAACGCGGTGGCGCCGCCACTCGATCGGGGCGCATGCGAAGCTTTTCCGGAACCAACTCGAAAAGGCGCTCAAGCTCCGAAAGCCGAGTTCGTAACTGATCTCAGACAACGTTTTCACATTCTCTTCGAGCAACGTCTGCGCAATTTCGGTGCGGATCGATTGCAGAAGTGTCGAGTAACTATGGCCCAATTGCCCAAGCTTGCGATTGAGCGTCCGCCGGGTGATGCCGAGTTGCGCCGCCGTAAGATCGGCAGACGTCTCGCCACGCGCAAGAAGGCTCAAGATGATGTTGATCGTCCGCTGGTCGAACCGCACTGCCGATCCAATACGAAGCGTCTTCAAATAGGCTTCGGCATGCCGCCGCAAATCCATGCTCGCCCCGTTGAGGGGGGTATCGAGATCCGATTGGCGCATGACGATGCCGGTAAAATCATGGCCATACTCCACCGGACAGCGGAACAGCGTGTAGGCGCGGTGGCGATATGGCGACACTGGATGCGCGAAGCAGACCAATTGCGGCTTCCATGTTGGATCAATCAGTTGCCGGATGATCTGGACCAGTCGAGCACAGGTCAGTTCGACAAGCTGGCGGCCGGACGTCACACGATCGAGACTGAAATTTTGCATCAGGATCGGATCCTCGTCGTCCTCGTTCAGCGTGATCGAAAACGCATCGGTATTGATCGCAAGGTTTGCCGACAGGGTCCGTAGCGCGGCACGGACGTTGGCCTCCTCGCGCATGAGAAGCGCCAGTGGACCGAAGTCCGGGGATCCTTGTTGCATCGCGACCTGGAGCCCGAAATCGCCGACCTTTGCGGCCTCTGATGCGCGTTCCAGCAACCTGCTTACGGACAAGGCCGACAGGCGGAACTCGGGTTCGCGAAGGTAGCGTCGATCGATCGCCACGGAATCGAGCAAACTGGTTACATCGAGCCCGACATCGGTTGCCATCCGATCAAACCCCCGAAGAAGCCTCGCGCGAATAGTGAGTTCCTGGAGCATCTTACATTCTCCAATTGGCTGTCCGTTCTGACCTCAAGGTTCGGGAGTTACCGAACCCAGAAAGGCAGACCAGAAGCCGATTAACGCATCGCTTTTCCGCCCACCGGAAGGTTCTCAAAGCTCATCGCTGGGAAAGGATGTCTCGGGCCACTGGTCGAGCGGCGCGCTCATCATGTCCGCGTAGAATTTATAGAGGTTGCGCTGCACCCCCTCCTCGTACCGCGGTGCATAAACGACGCCGGGCCCCGGGAAATCGGTCAGGCGCTGCGCAATTCCAGTGTCCGGCAAGCCCATGCGATAGTTCAATTTGAGATCGAGCACCTCTGCGCTCACCGAGCCACCGGTCTGATGGATCATGCTCCACGGCTCGCTGTCATCCATCTCGAACAGCCCCCCAACCGAGAAACTGGCGAGCGTAACCGCGTACTGGCGCTCCTTCTGCTCCTGCGTCATGTTCTTGTAGACGGGGAACTGGTTCCAGATTTCCATCCGGTCCGGGCCCTTGGGCTGCCATACCTTGAGCGAGATACCCGCGACCGGGGGCTGGTTGGGATCGTCGGTCGTCGGCACGATGATGAAGGTAAAGTTCGGAAACACGTTTCCGACGATCACGCGCGACATGCGCGCGGCATGCAGCTGATCGGCGCTGATCTGCGACGTGTTGAAACTGTCGACCAGATTCTGCGGCGACCCGAAGAAACGCGGCCCCGGATCGTCTTCGGTCATCGCCGACGAAAAGCTCAGGCTGTGCCCTGGCGCTGCCTGGATGTGATACCCCTTCATGTTCTCGACGAAGGACACCGGGAAGGCGTTCACTTCGGCAATCGACTTATGCAAAGTCGGGAGATGGTAATCATCGCCGCACGAATTGTCCGCGGCGGATTTCCAGTCGCCAGGGATGACGCACCGCTGCGGCGGCCCCATGAACTCAACGCCATGCTCGTTCAGGCCGAAGATCAGGTCGAGATACCACGCCATCCCGCCCAGATATTCCTTGAGCGACGGCGCCTTGGCATCGAGCGTCGCGAAAATCAGACCCTGGTGCGTATCGAGCTGCGCCACATGGAGCAGCCCATTCTCGCTCTTCGACATGTCGCCATAAGCGTTCTTCCAGAGCGGGCCGCCGACCAGGTCACCATTATTGGCGAACGTCCAGCCGTGATACAGGCAGCGGAACTGCTCCGCGTTGCCGCGATCGACGCGGCACACGTGCACGCCGCGGTGGCGACATGCGTTGAGCATCGCATGGATCTTACCGTCCTTGTCGCGGGTGACGATGTAATCGTCCTCCCCCATCTTCCGGAGCATGAAATCGCCGGGGTTGGGGATCTCGGAAACGTGACCGAGATACAGCCAGCAGCGAGCGAAAATCCGGCGCAGCTCTTCCTTGTAGACTCGCTCGTTGCCGAAGATCCGGGCAGGAACCCAACCGGCGCCCACACCGTCGTCCACTTCCCGCATGATATCGCGAACGTAAGTGTCGCTACGCTCGTGTTGGATGGGAGCATTCATGGGACTTCCTCTCAAATTCCGGGGCGCGATCAGAAGAAGACGGCGAGGTTGTGAACCTCGAGCGCGGTCAGATCGACATAGACGTCGCGTTTGAACAGCCGCAGCGTTTCGCCTTCGCGCCGCAGCCTATCGTGGCGTTCTGATGCGATGATATTGGCATGCGTATCGCTGCGCCGGGTCTGCACGAGGAGCAGCGCGCTTTTCGCTTCAAGCGTGCCATCTTCATGCTCGAATACCCGAAGATTGCTCACGAAATGGCGCGTACGGGTGGCGGGGTCTTCGGCCCAGGCGAAGCCGGTCTCGTTGCGGGCAACCTTCATGTTGATGGTGCCATGAGTCTCGTTGAGGTGGTACACCCCCTCGATAAACCCCGCACTGATCCCGCGACCGACGACTTCGCGGACGGGCATTCGGTACACGATGTCTTTGCTCAGCATGGTGTCGCACCATTCGCGATCGCGCATCGAGTCGAGCAGATCGGCTTCGTCGAACAGCCAGTCCTGTACTTCACAAAAAAGAGGGGCACTTGACCGCACCCGTCGGGCAGTCGTCTGCTGCGCTTCTCCCGCAGCAATCCTGACCTGCGCCTGCATCCTTCGCCTCCCGAAACTTCAGTCTGTCCCTCTACGAAGCGCCTTCGTGAGATACACAGTTTGTGAACAAGATGTTCCTCTTCCGGTGCCATGGTGTCAACTCGCCCTTGAGGGGCATGTTCTCAACATGCGGGATTCCTAGAATTTGGGGCATGCTAGCAGACATAAAAAAAGGCCGCGGAACGTCGTGTTCCGCGGCCGCATTGCGCCTGCTTACGAAGTTTTCAGACTACCCTATTCAGAGTTCGTCGCATCCCACTCAAGCGTGCCGGCCGCGCGGGTCTGCTCCTCGTAGATAGCGGTCATCAACGACAACAGGCGTGTCGCCGACGCCATGGTTTCAGCGTAATTTCCGATGAACTCCACTTGCGGAATGAGCAGATGCCGTCGGACTTCGGCATAGGCTTGCACGACCTTTGCGCCTGCATCGGTTGCCGAATAGGCGAAAGCCCTGTCGCCCTTCTCTCTCGACCGCTCCACCATGCCCTTTTTCTCGAGCTTCCCGAGACTGTACTTGATATTATGGAGATCCAGCCGGTTCATCGTCTGCGCGATCTGCACGAAACTGCGCGGCTGTTTCTGAATACCGACCATGTGGAGAACCATATGGTCCTGATATCCAAGCCCGATATCCGAGACGGCGCTCATCACGCTCTGCTCCCACCGCGCGAAGCTCTCGCTCACCCGCAGAACCGTCCATTCGAGCTCCGACAACGTGAGTTCAACGGGAAGCTTCGAAAGATGTTCGGGCGGCGTGTTGCTCACGCTGTCGTAATGGGGGGCGGCGGCCGTTGCGGTCTTCCGGGACTTCGATGGCAGATCGGTCTTCGCCTTCGTCGCGCTCATCAACCAAATCCTGCTCTTGTCATTTCGCCATGGGCGGCATTGCGCGGTATGTGGAATGCTGACCCGGTATCATGGACATTCCGCGAAAACCACCGTGCAGTCCCACGGTGGTCACGCCAACCTGACCGTATCGTTCGCCTCTACGGCTGGGACAGCCCGCCTCGTTCGGGTTTTTCCCATGAAATCGAGCTTGCCGATCTGCACGCCCTTGTTGCGGAGGATCGCGTAGGCAATCGTCAGATGGAAATAGAAATCGGGTTGCGAGAAGCTGAGTAGGAAGTTCTCGGCCGTATAAGGGATCCGCTTTTCCCCGACCACGAACGCCATGTCCTGACCGATGAATGACTCCATTTTATCTCGCTCAACGCCAAGCAGCGCCTCGCGCGCAGCCTCGACGCGGGTTCTCAATTCCTCGAACGTTTCGGGCAACGCGCTACGGTCGGGCGAGAAGCTGCCGCGTCGCACGCCCTCGATGGCGCCAATCGAGTGCAGAACGGCGGACTTCACCTGATATGCAAAAGGGTACATGTCGTCGGCCAGCTTTGCGCCGATGAGCTCGGCTGGCGGCACTGCATGCTCCGTGCAATGCGCCTCGGCTTTGTCGAGCAAGTGAAGAAGCGAACCCAACATTTGGACGTAGGTCGGGACGATCGCGTCGTATAGCGAATACATGGCAACTCCGGAAATAGTCTTAGGGTACGTGACGAGAGTTCGACGTGCGCCCTTCCGCAAACTGCAGACCGATCGGTCGATCCTATCCGCATGCTCATGACACCGCTGCGATCGGGCCATAGCCACCTGACGATCCTATGGAGCGGACACCTTTCGATCAATCCGAAAGGCGGGATGTGGACCGGCTTGTCCCATATCCGCAAGACGGAGTCCCAATTCCCAAAGTCACACGCTAGGAAAACGCCACCGATATACTAGAAACAGTCAGGTAGCTCTATCGACCCGCTTCACCGTTACTGCTTACGCCAGTTCGAGGGCGATCGTTTTGAGCGGTGTCTCGACATCGGCGAGTCTGATCTTGTCCGGCGCAAGGCGCCCTGTGACAAGCGCCTTACCTTGGACATAGTCCTTGGTGGCGTTGACACAGTCGAGCGCGAGGACATGTCCGTCCTTCAAGTAGATAATCGAAAAACTGCGAGTGGCCGGATCCCCCCGCACGATCGCCTCGTCGAACCCGATCGATAAGCCGACGGTCTGAAGCCGCAGATCATATTGGTTTGACCAGAACCACGGCACCGCGTGATAGGGTTCGCCGCCACCTAGAATATCCCTGACCGCGACATTCGCCTGATCGTTGGCGTTCTGAACCGATTCCAGCCGAATCTTCGCGTGTTCGGCAAAGGCATTGGCATGAAGCGCACAGTCGCCGATCGCGTAGATGTCGGGAAGGCTCGTCCGGCAATACGCATCGACCTCGACGCCATTGCCCCCCTCTGCCCCCGCTGCGAGCAACGGTTCGACCGCAGGAATGATGCCGATCCCGACGATCACCATGTCGGCGGGAAGGATCTCGCCGTCGGCCATTCTGACGCCGCTCACGCGACCGTCGCCAAGGATACAACCGACCTTGGCGTTGAGCCGAACCTCTACGCCATGCGCACGATGCTCTGCCTCGTAAAAACGCGAGAGCGGCTCACCGGCGACACGCGCCAGCACGCGATCGAGCGCTTCGAGCACGGTAACGCGTTTGTCGAACGTCTTGGACAGCACCGCCGCGGCTTCGAGGCCGATATAGCCGCCACCGATCACGACGACGTCTCGGGTCGCCTCAAGCTCGCCCAGCATGCGATCGACGTCGGCGCGAGTCCGCACGCCGTGGACCCCGACCAGGTCGTGACCAGCGCAACTCAGCCGTCGCGGCGCGCCGCCGGTGGCCCAGATTAACTTGCCATAGGAAATGGTCGAACCATCGGTCAGCGCGACGCTATGCGCCTCCGCATCGACGCGGACCACCCGCTGGCCAAGCAGCATCACCACGTGACGCTCTTCCCAGAATTTGGGCTGCCGGATCAAGATCCGCTCGAAGCTCTTGTCGCCCGATAGATATTCCTTGGACAACGGCGGTCGCTCATACGGAAGCTCCGGTTCATCGCCCAGCACGGCGATGCTGCCTTCGAATTTTGCGAGACGAAGCGACACAGCAGCCTGCGCGCCTCCGTGTCCAGCTCCGACGATCAGCACGTCATACTGCAATGCGGTCATGCCTGCGCCATCACCGGGCCGAAGCGCGGAGCGACCCCGTCACGCGAAATTCCTACCATGCTATCCTCCTCAGATTGAAGCTGGCGAGAACACTATGACGGACCCGGCGCACTTTCCAGCACGCATCAAGCTGACATTGGCCCGTTACTTTCTCACTCCCATGATGTGGCAATACCGGTCGCCTCCTCGGCGACCCCTTCGAAAGGTTACGGTATCGTCCCGACGGTCGGCGCGCGACCGTATGTCTGGCCGCTACCGCGCGAAGATGCGGTTGGTCGCTCTGGCCAAGCCACCCATTCCCGCGGAGCTTCATCCCGAGCACGCCGTGGATCCAAGGGAGACTTTCGCTGAGCTGGCCAGTGAACCATCATCGCGCCGGCGGCGCTGCAAACTACTCGCGCAATACGTGGTTGGTCGCTGCGTTCGGGTCGGAAATCACACACGCACCGACCTCGCGATGGATGCTGGACCGAACCGTCGTCCTTTACCGCAGACGAAATAGCGACGTGGTGGCGCTCGACGACCGATGCCCGCATCGCTGGGCGCCACTATCGCTGGGTCGTGTCATCGACGATACCATTCAATGCCCGTATCACGGCATCACGTTCGCCCCGAATGGCGAATGCATGAAAATCCCGTCGCAGAAGACGATCGTGTCGGGCTGCGCCGTCCACGCTTATCCCGTCCGCGAGGAAGGGCCGTTCGTGTGGGTGTGGATGGGAGACCCTGCCCGGATCCCCGAGTATGTCGCGCCGCTCGATACCGACTGCGCGCTCTCGGATGCGTGGAGCGTCGCGTCGGGCGTTCTGGAAATGGATGGCAATTATATGCAGCTGCATGACAATGTCCTGGATCTCACGCACTTTGGGTTCATCCACATCGGTTCGCTCGGCATCACCGACTGGATCAAGCCACCCAAGGCGTAGACCACCACGACCTCTGCCAAATTCCGCAGCGAATTTGTCGATCGGCCGCTCCAACCCGCGCATTGCGCGATCACGGGACCGGAACTCGATTGTCCTGCCAATTTGTTCGTAACCGAAGGGGAGTTCGTCTCACCCGCCGTTCACGACGCCATCGAGACAATCGAATATGACGCGCCGACGCCAGCGGGACGATCGAAATACACCCTCCGCATCGTTCACGCGACCACGCCAATCAGCATGGACAAATATCGATATCACTACCTCTTCGGTTGGGACGTGAAACTTCCGAGCGAGGCGATCGCGGCAATGCAGGCCGGGACGAAACCGTTTTCACCGGAGACAAGGTGATCCTCCGCGCGATCAGCGAGACCCTCAGATGAGATTCCCGCGGGATCGAGTATCCCGAGATCAAGCTTCAGGCCGATACGCCCCAACTGCATGCGCGCCGAAAGCTGAAGGCATTAATCGATCGGGAGTAAAGTGCGCGAAAAGGGGTGGGGACGGTCCGAGCATCTAGCCCCCTTCCCCACGCCCTCGATATCGATACCAGTTCCGCCCGCCAGCTACGTTCAGCGCGCCTGTCCCTGGAACTGCGGCAAGAAAAATTCGTCCAGATCGCGTCCGGCATAGATCGACCCATGAAAGTATGTGTCGATGCCTTTGACATAGGCCGCTGCTGTGACTTCGTCATCGAGACCGGGAACGGCATGCGTCAGCACCACCGCCTTGACCCCGGCTGCCGCGGCCATTTTGCCGATCTCCTTGGGTGCGAGATGCTCCTTCGCCATATGCTCCCGGAGGGCGGCAGCCTGCGCTGGGTTGCTGCTGAGCATCTTGTTCTTGTTCAATAGCGCGGTCATCGTCGCATCTTCGTCGATCACTTCGATCACGAGAACGTCTGCGCCCTTCGCCAGCGCCGCGACCGCCGAACTCGGCCCGGTGTCACCTGAAAAAACGATCGATCCCGCTACAGTGTCGAAGCGGTAGCTGTACGACTTATCAGCCGTGTTCGAACCCGCCGGGAATTGTGAATAATGCGTGTTCTCCGCAGCATAGACGGTCACGTTCGAATCCGAGAACACCTTGCCCGGTGAGGATACGGTCGTCGAGACGAAGGCAGTCTCGGGATCGCAGCCAGGCGAAATCCTCTGTTCGGTGAAGGTCCGCAAGGGAACCTTCAGATAGGCCCTCGCAGCCTTTACCATGTCGTCCGTTCCGTAAGGACCGGTCACGGTTACACGGTTGTTCCGACCAGTGACGCAACTGAAAGCCATGAGGTCGGCAAGACCACCATCATGGTCCAGATGATGGTGGGTAATGAAAACCTGATCGACCTCAGCGGGCTGATAGCCAGCCGCCGCCAATCGGCCCAATGTCCCGACCCCGACGTCGATTAAATAGACCGTTCCGTTGATCACCAAGAGGTTGGACGGCTGCGAGCGTTTTACGCGGACGATCGGCCCCCCGCCTGTGCCGAGCAGGACCAGCCGCGCGAGCGAACCGGCCTTGCTCGCGGCCGGTTGCTCCTTGGCCGTTTGCTGTGGTGGAGAGATTTGCGCCTGGCCAGCCGAGGCAAGAAAGGCCGTGGCCATGGCAACGATCGAGACTTTGAAGTTCGTATTCATACTTCCCCATTTCACAGCCAGATCAGATGGTTATGGCTGATGTCTCGATCGTCGAACCAGCTTAGAACTTGGCCGCCAGGCGCACGCCATACGTCTGGGGCGGACGCAGGAGCGCACTGTTGAACAATCCGAACGGTGCCGGAAATGCGCTGGTGAACACCGTCTTGTCGAAGATGTTGTTCGCATAGGCGGTAACCGTGATGCGCTTGTTCGGGAAGGTATACCCAAGCTGCGCATCCGCCTGCCAATAGGCACCCTGGACCTGCACTTCGGTAAATTCGAGGCCGGTCAGTGTTCGCGTCTGGAAATGCGATCGAACGCCGCCGACGATTTGACCACCATCGGACATATCGACCGTCTGTTGCACCCCCAGGTTGAGCGTCCAGGTGGGCGCATAAGGCGGGCGCTTGCCCGAGCAATCGACGGTGTAGCTCAGCGCCGATATGGACGTACTCGCACACGCCGTCCCATTACCCTGGCCGCCATTCTGGTTCGGAACACGGTAGACGAAGGATTTATACTTGGCATCGAGATATTGGACGTCGGCGTTGAATTCGGTCGTACGCGTCAGCAGATAGCGTGCCTCGATCTCGATCCCCTTATAATCGGCTTGGCCGACGTTCTCGGTCCCGAGCTGCGTCGAACCGGAACTGTCCTGGATGAAGTGCGAGATCTGCTGGTCCTTGTACTTCCAGTAGAACAGCTCGAGATTGAACTGGAGCTTGTTGTCGAAGAACCGGTTCTTGGAGCCGATCGTATAAGAGGCGATATTCTCCGGCTGATAGATCCCGGAATCGGCCGTCAGGTAGAACCCGCCGGATTTGAAGCCAGTCTCGTAGCTCGCGTAGAGCAAGTTCCGAGGCGTGATGTCCCAGTCCGCGCCAACGCGGTAGGTGAACTTGTTGAAGGTTCGTCCCTGCGCGTTGGCGCCGGTCTTGTTGATGAAATTCGGTACCGTGATCGTGCCGTCGATGGTGGGATCGAAATTCGGGGTCGGCACGGCGAAGTTCACAGGAAAAACCGATGCCGTGGGGCATCCGGGAACGTACGTGGGGAAATAGGTGGTCGGGCGCACGCAAACCTTGAGCAGACTTTGCTGCGTCCCATCGAGGGTCTTGTGCTCCGATGTGTAGCGACCGCCGACCCCCACCCGCAATTCCGGGGTGATGGCCCAGGTCAATCGACCGAACGCGGCGCCGTTCTTGTTGGTCAGGCGGTAGACCTGATTGACGACGTTGGACTGCTGGTTGACGTAGAATTGCGGCACGTCGTTGGTTTCGCGGTAGAAGAACCCACCCAGTAAATAGCGGATCGGGCGATTGTCGTCCGACGCCAACCGGACTTCAAGACTGGTCTGGCGATCCTGTTCGCGGGGTCCGATGTAGAAACCGACGGCGCTGCTGAGGCTACGAAGTTTGGACTCGCGATAACCCGGGACAATCGTGACCGTGCCGACCGGGGTTTTCCAATCGACGGTGCCCGAAATACCCCAGAAACTGTTCCGCAGGAACGACTGGGTCGAATACGGCGCGAACGTCCGGCCAAGCAGGAGATTGGGCTGTTTGGTGACGAAGGCCGTCCCCTCCGCCGACTGATATCCGTTGCGATCTTCGACACCGCTTTCGATCGCGATCCCGCCCGGGCCCACGCCACGCTGGCGGAAGGCATCCGCCACGATATTGATCGACAGCGTGTCGGTTGGTTCGGCTCGTACGGAGATACGTCCCCCAAGATCGTTTTGATCGTCGGTTCCGCCGTTCATATACCCATCATGCCGCGTCCGGTTGACGGCCGCGCGGACCGCCACCTTGTCGCCGATCGGCACGTTGAGCACGCCTTCGAGACGCAGGGCATCGTAATTGCCATATTCCAGCGTTGCGCTGCCGCCCAAGGTGCCCAGCTGTGGTCGCTTTGCGAGGACGTTGATCGCACCGCCGGTTGCGTTGCGGCCATACAGAGTGCCCTGCGGCCCCTTCAGCACCTCGACGCGTTCGACGTCATAGAAAAAACCGTTGGTGCCTGATGCCCGGCCGATAAAGACGCCATTAAAGTTGAAAGAAACCGCCGCGTCGGTGAAGGCGGTCCCGCCGAGCGTGCCGACACCGCGCAGATAGAAGACGCTGTACGAACCGGCCGATGGCGCGATCTGCAACGCGGGCACGATCGATGTCAGATCGGCGGGCTTGACGACGCCGGCGGAAACGAGCGCGTCTCCGGAGACGGCACTGATCGCGACCGCGGCCTTCTGCAGGTTTTCCGATCGGCGCTGCGCAGTGACGATGATATCGGCCAGCCCGGCTTCGGGAGCGGCGAGAGGTTTCGGGGCCATCGCCTGCGCCTGAGCGGCCGGGGCTTCGGGCGTCGCGGGCGTTACTGGCGTGCTCTGTTGTGTGGTTTGAGCGATGGCGCCATGCGACACCAGCGCGTAGGCACAGACCGCACATGTGGCGAGTAGTCTCGACTTCATGTATCCCCCCATTTGTTCTAACGTTTTTGGTTGCCCCGATGCTACGTCAGGTCTCACGCAAAGACTTTATGTTCGGGGACGCCAGCTTTCCGGATTGGGACATGCGTGCGTTGGCGACACGTCCGATCGAAAAGATTTACCAGAATGTGGGATAACTGCGTGGGGGGGGGGGGGAGACCGGTCGCTTCCGGTCCGTCAAGGCGGTGAGGACCGCATGGGCGAGGTGCTCACCAAATCCTGCTTGAAACGATGAGGCGGACGCGCGCTCAACGCGCGTGCCGTGGTTCCTCCCGGCACCGCTAGGGCTCGTCGGAAATGCTGTACGCGGCCCAACAATTAACCGGGTCGCAATCACGTCAAACGTCAAATGACGTCTCAACGCACCGCAACCCGGCACAACAGTTTATGCGCTACGTCCGCTTCCCGCCCGTTTCCAGATCCAGCTCGGTCCGGGTGGTGCGACGAGACTGGTCGTCCCTGGCTTATTGCTCGCCGGGCTTGGGATGAGACCGCGGCGGCATGCCGTGCCCCCAGAAGCTTGATGCCTGCCAGTTTTTGACGGTCCATTCGTCTTCATTGTCGATCCGCAAAGCGCCATACCCGTATTCGACGTGGAAGCCCGATGGCGTATCTGCGTAGAAGGAGAGCATCCGGTCGTTGACATGACGCCCCAACGCGCCGGTCGCCATGCCACGCTGCTTGAACAGATCCAGCGCCGCACCGACGACATCGACGTCTTCAACTTCGAGCATGAAGTGCTGCAGACGCTTCGGCGGCGGCGCGCCGGGCATTTCCGGCAAGACCATCACGGCGACGGAGTGATGCCGCGGATTGACGTGGACGAACGTCAGATCGATCGTCATCGGCCCAATCGCGAGCGAAATGTGATCGCTGACCCGCCCCCCAAGGCCCTTGGTCAGATAGTCAACATAAGAGGCCTTGTCCTGCACGCCGATGACGATGTGGCCGAACCCAAGTTCAGCCGCGACGAACCGAGGGATGCCGCGTGGCGAAACGAACGGCGCATGATCGAACAGCGGACCGTAATAGATCTCGGTCGCCATGCCATCGGGATCATCGAAGCAGATCATCCGACTGACGAGCCTGGCCGCCGTCTGTTCCGGGCTTCCGGCTCGAACGTCGATACCATAGGCACGCAACTGCGCCGCTACCGCGTTGAGCGCAGCCTCGTCTTGGACTTCATACCCGACGTAGAGCAGATCGTCGGCATCGTTGCGGCTGAGGATGAACCGGTGGTGGTAATCGTCCATGCGCAGAAAGAGATCCCCGTTTGCGGACTCCCCATTGTCCTGCAGCCCCAGAACTTCCTGCGCGAACTCCCGCCACTTTTCGAGGTTCGAGACGCCGAGCCCGAGATATCCGATCTGACTGACCCGAGCCGGCTGTACGGCTGTTGCGCTGCTGCTCATGTTCAATTCTCCGTTATAGAAAAAGACGATGGTGCTGAACTCGGTGGTAATCGCCGCTCATCACGAGGCGTCGCAGGCGTAAGGAACAACCGCGGCGCTTCCGCCGCGAAATGTGATCGTTACGCCCTCCCAAAAGCCGTCTTCCCGTCGTGAAAAAGCGAAGCAATCCGCCGAGACCGGGATACCGGTGACGATCGCTTCCGCTATGAACGGCCCGGTCTCACTGCCATCCGCCGCTCGTAGCCACACGGCAAACGGATCGCCCGCGGCAGACAGCGCACTGAACGTTGCCGTGGAACACCGCTGGGTGTCGCCGTTCTCCCGCTGGAGCAGCATGTCGACGGCTTTCCAGTCCCGCGCGCGCCCCAGATCGAAGGTGACGCGCGTGAAGCGGACGGGCACCCGGACGCTGTTGCGAAACGTCGCCAGTTCGCCGATCAGATCGCGCACAACGGGAGCTCGTCAGTTGCTTGCGAGGAAGTTGGCGACGAGCACGTTGAACTCGTCGGCATGCTCGATCTGCGCCCAGTGCCCACAGCGGTTGAACACGTGGAGCCGCGAATTGGGGACGATGCTCAGAAGCCGCAAACTATGCTCGATGCTCAACACGCGGTCGTCGCGACCGTGGATGAACAACGCCGGCGTCTTGATTTTCGACAGCGCGGCGACCGCCTCGCCGGTTACGGGAACGCCGCCGGGGTGTGCGAACATCTTGAGGAAGTTGGTAAGATGGCCGGGATTGGCCAGGGCCGCCTTCGATCGTGCTTCAAACAGCGCGTCGGTCGCAAGCGAGGAATCGAAGACCATGACCTTGATGAGATTGCGGAAGCTCTCGGGACTTGGGTCGCGATAGGCTTGCACGAGCACCTTCATCCCTTCCGACAAGCCGGCGGGGGAAAAGATCGACGGGATCGTGATCAGCCCCGATCCCATCGTCACCAGGTGCGTCAGGCGATCGTTCTGTGTTTCCGCAAAATGCAGCGCGATCATGCCGCCCATCGAATTGCCAACCAGCGCCGCCTTGTCGATCTTCAGCGCATCCATCAGCGCGAGGACCGCCAACGTTCCTGATGGGACCATCGGCGTGACCGTCGGGTCGTTGGGGGCCGACAGCCCCCACCCCGGCACGTCCAGTGCAATCACGCGGAACGTCTTCGACAGCGGGCCGATGTTCGGAAGGAAATTGGTCCAGCTCGTGGCACCGGGGCCGGAGCCGTGCAGCAGGATCACCGGTTGTCCATTGCCGACTTCGTTATAGTGCAGCCGCCCCCGCGGAGTATCCACGAAGCGACTGGTTTGCTCGAAGGTGGGTTCCCCTGTTCCGGCGACGGCAGAGGTTTCGATGTCAGCCATTTCTGATCTCCTTGAGAGCGAAGCGTATTGTGTGCCGTATGGTGAATTTCTTCGGGCCCGACCGAAGGCGAGTTCTCGATACGGGTTGATGCTATGCGTCGGCCGGTATCGCGGATTTGGATCGAAGGATGTCGAGCGCGACGTCGACGATCATGTCTTCCTGCCCACCGACCATCCGCCGCCGACCGAGTTCGACCAGAATTTCGCGCGTATCGACCCCGTGGTCGATCGCGGCCTTTTCGGCATGTCGCAAAAACGACGAGTACACGCCGGCATATCCGAGACTGAGCGTTTCCCGGTCAACGCGGACCGGTCGATCTTGCAGCGGGCGAACCAGATCCTCGGCTGCATCCATCAGTTGGTACAGATCGCACCCATGACGCCAACCCATCCGGTCGGCCGCCGCAATGAACACCTCCAGCGGCGCATTGCCAGCCCCCGCCCCCATCCCGGCCAGGCTTGCGTCGATTCGCACTGCCCCGCCTTGCGCGCCGACGATGGAATTGGCGACGCCCAACGACAAATTGTGGTGAGCGTGGATACCGCGCTGCGTCTCGGGCTTGAGTACGCGGTCATAGGCTTCCACCCGGAGGCGATAGTCGTCCATGTTCATCGCGCCACCGGAGTCAGTGACATAGACACAATGCGCGCCGTAGCTTTCCATCAGCTTGGCCTGTTGCGCCAAGGCATCCGGGTCGCTCATATGGCCCATCATCAGGAAACCAGACACATCCATGCCGAGGTCGCGCGCGGCCATGATATGCTGCCGGGAAATGTCGGCCTCGGTACAATGCGTTGCGACCCGCACCGAGCGCACCCCGAGAGCATGCGCGTGTTGGAGCTCCTCGATCGTGCCGATCCCCGGGATCAGCAGCGTCGTCAACACGGCGTGCTCGAGCACTTCAGCCACCGCTTCGATCCATTCCCAGTCGGTGCAGCGCCCGAACCCGTAATTGAACGAGGATCCGTTCAAGCCGTCTCCATGCGCAACCTCAATCGCATCCACGCCAGCCTGATCGAGTGCGCGTGCAATGGTGCGGACGTGATCGATGCCATATTGATGGCGGATCGCGTGCATCCCGTCGCGCAGCGTGACGTCCTGGATGTAAAGCTTGTCCCGTATCGGATCGAACGCCATCAGACCGTCTCCTTCCGCTGCAATCGCCGGGCGGCGATCTTCTCGGCGGTCGCGAGTCCGGCCGACGTCATGATGTCGAGGTTTCCGGCGTAAGCGGGCAGGTAATGCGCAGCCCCTTCCACCTCCAGGAAAACGGTGGTCTTGATCCCTTCGTAGGTACCAAGGCCGGGAATGCTGATCGGGTTGTTGGCGCCGAACCGTTCGTGCTGGACGCGCTGCTTCAGGCGGTAGCCAGGAACATAGGCCGCAACCTTAGCGACCATCGCTTCGACCGCTTGATCGATGGTCGCCTCGTCGGCGCCGCTGGACAGGGTGAACACCGTGTCGCGCATCAGCATCGGCGGTTCGGCCGGGTTGAGGATGATGATCGCCTTGCCCTTCGCCGCGCCGCCGACCTCCTCGATGCCACGCGACGTGGTCTCGGTGAATTCATCGATGTTTGCGCGGGTGCCGGGGCCGGCCGACTTCGAGGCGATCGACGCGACGATTTCGGCGTAGTGGACCGTTGCGACCGAGGATACCGCCGCGACGATCGGAATCGTCGCCTGCCCGCCGCAGGTCACCATATTGACGTTGGGCGCATCGAGATGCGCATCCCCGTTGACCACCGGGATGACATAGGGCCCGATCGCGGCTGGGGTTAGGTCGACCATGACCTTGCCCGCCTTCGTCACGATGTCGCTATGCCGTACGTGTGCGCCCGCGGACGTCGCGTCGAACACGATGCCGATTTCCGGCCAGACGGGCATGGCGACCAGACCGTCGATCCCGCCCGCGGTGGTGGCGATCCCCATCCGTTCCGCCCGTTTCAGACCGTCGGACTCGGGATCGACGCCGACAAGCGCAGCGACTTCGAGCACTTCGGACCGCCGCATGATCTTGATAAGCAAGTCGGAACCGATATTACCGGGACCGATGATCGCGACCTTGATCTTCGCGGTCATGCGACATCCTTTTCGAAGTGGAACGAAGCACTTCCCAGTCCGCCGATCTTCGCCTCGACCCGATCACCGGGTGTCAGCGCAACCATCGGTCCGAGCGCCCCGGTCAACACGACATCCCCTGCGCGCAACGGATCGCCTGCCGCCGATAATGTGCGAACGAGCCAAGCGGCCGCTTCGAGAGGATGACCCAGGCAGGCCGCGCCAGCGCCCAGCGAGACGATCGCCCCGTTGATCTCCATCACCATCCCGCACGTGTAGAGATCCAGTCCGTCGAGCGGCTTTGGTGTGTCTCCCAAGACGTAGAAACCGGACGAACCGTTGTCGGCGACCGTATCCGCAAAGGTAATCTTCCAGTCGGCGATGCGACTGTCGACGATCTCGATCGCGGCAACCGCGTGTTTGACGGCGGCGGCGACCGTTTCAGGGGTTGCATTCACGTCGTCGAGATCGGTCGCGAGCACGATTGCGATTTCAGCCTCGGCCTTGGGCTGAAGCGTCCGGGACGGATCCAGCCGACCTCCGTTCGCGACGATCATATCGTCGAACAGCACACCGAAATCCGGCTGATCGACGCCGAGTTGAATTTGAACCGCCCTTGCCGTCAGGCCGACCTTGCGACCGACGATGCGGCGACCCGCATCCGACCAGAACCGCGTGTTGATCGCTTGCACGACGTAGGCGCCGCTCGCATCCGCCGGATCCAGAACACCCCGTAGCGGGGCTATGGCGCCAGTTTGATAAGCCGCGCGTAAAGCGGCGGCGGAATGGGTGTAATCGTGCAATTTTTGTCCTCCAGGCGCAGTCAATACGTATGGCAGGCGGTGATAATCAGCAATTTTATGGTGCTATCTTCTCTCACACTGTGGTAGGACGCCTGTTATGAACAGTGGCACCGCAGCAAGCGACAAGATGCTGGACCTCCTCGAGACCCTGCTGGGCGGTAACCAGAATGGTTCCCTTCGCGCAGCCGCGGAAACGCTGGGGCTGCCGTCTTCGACCGCCCACCGAATGGCTGCGGCCTTGGTACGCCGCGGCTTTATCGCCCCGGCCCAGAGGGGTCATTATGTCAGCGGCATGCGGCTCGCAAACCTCGTCGCTCGCAGCAATCCGCAAGACACGCTGGAAGCCGTTTCCCGACCTACGCTGCGCGCCCTCGCGTCGGAAAGCGGGGCCACAACTCATCTCGGTATTTGGGATGGCGAAATGGTTACCTACCTCGTCAAACAGGCCGGGCGAGGCGCAACGCTCTTCACCTCTGAGGGTGGCCAGTTGGAGGCCTATTGTTCGGCGATTGGAAAAGTTCTGCTCGCTCATATCGATCCAGCCAAGCGCGACGCCTACCTTTTAGCCGGACCGTTCATAGCACTGACCGATCGTACCAAGATCGACCCCGCTGATATCCAAGCCGAACTGGATGAGGTCGCGCGACTCGGATTTGCGCTGGATCAGCAAGAAATTGCACAGGATCTTTTTTGTATCGCCCTGCCGGTGAGAGATGCGAATGGCGCCGTGATCGCCGCGGTTTCGCTGTCCGTAACCGGCGCCGCCGCCAAATGGGTAGAGCCGCCGGCAGCGTTGCGCCGCTGCGTCGCGACGATTGAGCGGAGACTCGGCACCGGCGGGACGGACTGAAACGGTTCCTAGGTCAGTCGAGGTTGGCAGACCAGTGCTAGGTCCCACGCACATCAGCGGTCGCTGAAAAGTCTCGTTCTGCATTCCTCGGAGCGGCCCAACACGAGATGTCAATTTTTCGAGACGCTAGGGCAAAGACATGTCCCCCGGATTTGCATACTCTTAGAGGGCAAGGTCGCTGCGCCTTGAAGCCGAGGCCCCGGACGAGATGACGGTATTGAGGGGTCTCCAAGCTATTTTGGTTTGGTGATCCTCCTCGGACCATTCTGATTGCCAATGGTCGTCCGACCGGACGGGAAGCATTTCCTCTCGGACGTCTGAACTTCGAAATTTGCCAAACACCGAGCGGGTTCAAACACGCCGGTCGATCCTTGGAGAGGAAGATCTATGTCTTCAGAGTCTTACAGCATCCGCACTCCTGTCCTAATCGCTGGAGCGGGCCCCGCGGGGCTAGCCGCTTCGCTGGCGCTCAGCCGTTATGGCGTTCCCCACATCGTTCTAGAACGTTTCTGCGATGTGGCAAATACGCCGCGCGCGCACATCACCAATCAGCGAACAATGGAGATCTTCCGCGACCTCGGCATCGAGGACGACGTGATGGCCGAAGCGACACCAAACGCAATGATGTGGAGCAATGCCTACATCACCACGATGGCCGGACCCGAGATCCTCCGATCAGATGCGTGGGGAGCAGGCGAAGACCATATTGATCGTTATCGTCGCGCAAGCCCATGCCAATCCGTCAACATTTCGCAGCATCACCTCGAACCGATCATGGCGCGCGCAATCGAAGATGCTGGCGTCGGGGAATTGCGATACGGCCACGACCTCCAGGATTTCGTGCAGGACGAAACGGGCGTAACCGCCACCGTTCGCGAGATGCACGGCGGCGCCCACTACACGATCCGTGCCGACTACATGATCGGCACGGACGGGGCACGAAGCATTGTCGCTACCAAACTCGACCTGCCGTTTGACGGGCATACCGCCGACGGCAGGGACAGCGATATCGGCGAAGTCGTCTACATCTGGATCAAGGCGGATCTGACCCGATATTGCGCGCACCGTCCCGGAACGATGTACTGGGGACTAGACCCGCACGACGGCGCCACGTTTGTGATGGTGAAACCGTGGACAGAGTGGGTCACCGGGTTCAATGTTCCACCTGCGCAGGTCAACAGTGAGCTCGACCCGGAAGCGCTACGCGCCCGCATTGCCCGCGGCATCGGCGACCCCAATGTTGCAATCGAAATCAAGGCAATCTCGCGCTGGAGCCCGAACCGGATGTGGGCGCTTCGCTATGGACAGGGGCGTGTCTGGTGCGCGGGGGATGCCGTCCACCGTCATCCGCCGATGAACGGGCTGGGCTCGAATACGTCGATCGCGGACGGGTACAACGTCGCCTGGAAGCTCAAGCTTCTGCTGGATGGCCATGCCGCACCAGCCCTTCTCGATACGTACGACACGGAACGCCAACCGATCGGTGCGCGCGTGGTGGATCGCGCCTTCAGTTCGCTGGTCGCACAGTTCGGGACCATGTTCCGGGACGTGTTGGGAATGAAGGGCGAAGCTTCGCCTGAGGAGATTGCATCCCGCATCGAAGCTCTGCGCGACGACGGCCCCTCCGGCATCGCGCTTCGTGCCGGCTTCGAACGGTTTCGCACGAATGAGCTGGAGACCGCGTTCAATGCTCTCGGTATCGAAGTCGGCTATCGCTACGAGGGCGGTGCGTTGATCGCCGAAGCAGGACAGGAAGCGGGTATCGAGGGGCCGCCCGATGTCGGGTATGTCGCGACCACCCGACCGGGCGCCCGATTGCCGCATGCTTGGATCGAGCGTGGCCTTCGCAAGATCTCGACGCTTGACCTCGTCGGACGCGGCCGTTTCACATTGCTGACCGGACCCGGTGGAGATGCTTGGGTCCAAGCCGCTGCGAACAGCCGTCGTGAGACCGGCGTCGACGTTGTAGTGATACCAGTCGGTACGCGATACGGCTTCGTGCGCGATCCCCTCAATCACTGGTCGCGACAACGCCAAGTCGACGCCGATGGCGCGGTTCTCGTACGGCCTGACGGACATGTCGCTTGGCGCGCTCGGGATGTGAGCGCCGCATCGCAGCTGACGGAGGTGATGCGCACCGTCCTGGGTCATGATCACAAAGAACGCATTGACACCGCAACGGTCGTGGAGCCGTCCGACCGTCAGGTGGCATTTGCTCACGTCCTATAAGGTCTTACCGTTGTTCACGTGCTCCGCCGAAGACAACTGAGGGGGCGTTGCGGGCGCCACGGGATCACAAAGCCCCCGTGGCGTCCGTTTGATGTTACGTGGTCAGGCGATGGCATCGCAGCGCGGCTAAAAAGCGATGACGCTCCGAATGGCCCGTTCTATGCTATTGGAGAAAGCACTGATTGCGCAGGGAGAGGTATGCCGCCAACACCATCCCCTGCCGGCCCTTCCCTGGTCAATCCGGCGAAATTCCGCCCGCCTGCTCCGCTAGACGATCTATTGCGTTCGATCCGTCTATCAGGCGCGGTACTTTGCCATTCGCACATGTCCGCGCCGGTCTGCGTCAGCGTTGCGTATGAAGCGGACTCGCTCGCTTTCTACGAAGCGGTCGAGGGGCACTGTGAAGTCCGTTTCGACGGGATGACGGAACCCATGACCTTCGAGCATGGCGACGTTCTAATAGTCCCCCGCAACCTGCGTCACCGATTTTGCATCGAGTCCGACACCAATCCTCTCGATCTTCGTGACGTGCTCGCCTCTCTTGTCGATGGCGAGATGACCGACGAGAACGACATGGTCTCGCTGACCCGCGCGTTTGGCATGCACATCGCCTTCGGCGGCGGCGGCACGCCGTTCGTAATGCGCATGGTCCTCGCCTGGGTGGACGACCGGGTTCCAGGCCCCTTGCTCGACGGACTTTACCGACCAGTACTATTGAAGGGGTTTGGACGTCAGCACTCGGCGCTCCTTTCGGCGATCTTCGAAGAGGCCGATACGCAACGCGAAAGCAACTTCCTCACTCAACCTGTCTTCATTCGGCTGGGCGAAGCGCTTTTTGCGCTGGCCCTCAAGGAAGCCGCGCTGCGCGACAATTTCTCGCCTTTTTATGAGGGTCTGTCCGATCCCCTCGTGGCCAAACTCATTGGCATGATCCTACGGGATCCGGGTCACGATTGGACGCTCGATGCGCTTTCACGCGCAACCGGTCTCTCACGCTCGGCCATGTCTTGGCGTTTTCGTACCGCTTTGGGCATGTCGCCCGGCCGTTTCGTGACCCATACGCGAATGAGTGCTGCGCAAATCATGCTGACATCGACCAATCACAGCATCGTTCAGATCGCCGAACAGCTCGGCTACAGCTCCGAAGCCGCCTTCAATCGCGGTTTTCGCAAATGGAGTGGGACAACGCCCGGAAAAGTCCGGGTTAAGAACTACCCTACGCGCGATTTCGCGAGGGACCGAAGGTCAGCCTAGGCATCTCCGAAACAAAGTGACCTATTTGGTAAAGTAGGACCACGCCCTGCCCCGCGGCATCTCCTGACGTACGGGATGATTCAACGCCACCCGAAAATTGGTGCCGATCATACCTCGAAGCCCCTGAATCACCTCGGCACGCTTGCCCAAGCGGTCGATTTCTCCGTTTTCCCACCATACGAGAAGGGGCATTCTTCCTCATAGGAGACCCCATTGTGGCTTCGGAAGCAAAGGACTAGGTTTTGAGGATCATGAATCGAACCCGTTTGGTGACAAATGGGTATCGCATACAGTGCGCGGGCCTCACGCCAAACGGTATGAGCCGCGCAAGACTTAGGACTGTTCCGTCGCGGTAATGTGACGGTCGGGTGTAGACCTTGCCTGACGATATGGTTCGTCGTTGGGCCAGAGTTGCAAAGAGGATGATCTGGACCGTCGGAATATCGGTCTTGCTCTCTCCCGGTTTTCGTCAGCTTCGGCAGGCGCCCGAGAGTGAGTGGGAGTGAATACGCCGTTACGGTCGAAGCGACAAAGGCAGAACAATGTCAGCGTTTAAATTGATAAGCCCGGCAGACCTCGTCGCCTTGGATGATCAGTCCAAGCTAGCGATCGTAGATATTCGGATGCCGTTTGATTACTTTGGTGGTCGTGTTCCTGGATCGATAAATTATCCCGGCGAACTGATGTTCGAAAACTGCAATTCCATCCCCAAGGACTCGTCGATCGTCCTGGTTTGCGACGATGGCGAACAATGCCTGCCGATCGCCACGCAGGCACTTGCGGCGGGATATGGCGATGTCGCCATTCTGGCTGGTGGGATCGACGCCTGGCTCGACGCCGACCTGCCGGTCGACACGATTGCCAACGGTAACATGCAAGTCTGATGATGCAGTATAAGCAACTCGGTCGCACCGGTGTTCGCGTGTCCGCGATCGCTCTCGGCACCGCGACATTCGGTGTCGCCCCGCAGGAAGCGACAGCGTCCCGCGTCGTCGCGAGGGCGCTCGATCTCGGCATCAACGTCTTCGACACTGCAAACAGTTACGGCAATCAGCCTCGCTTCGATCGCCCGAATGCACCACCGGCGGCGCAGCGGGCTTCGGCAGAGGAAATTTTGGGTAAGGCGCTGACCGGTCGCCGCGATCAGGCTCTGATCTGTTCCAAGGTGATGGAGCAGGTCGGTGATGGCCCCAATGATTGGGGACTCTCGCGACTGCACATCTTCAACCAGATCGAGCAGAGCCTTCGGCGCCTCAAGACTGACCATATCGATATCTATTATGCGCATCACGCCGATCCTACGACGCCGATCGACGAAACCTTGCGGGCATTCGACGACCTGCAAAAACAGGGAAAAATCCGCTATTGTGCCCTGTCCACCTTTCAGCCTTCGCAAATGGTCGAAGCGCTTTGGCGTGCCGATCGTCTCGGGACCTGCGCACCGATCGCGATCCAGGTGCCTTACAATCTTGCCAACCGAGAGCATGAGCGAGATCTGATCCCTGCATGTGAACGGAATGGCATGTCGTTGATGGCGTTCAGCCCTATGGCTGGCGGGCTGTTCAGCGGCAATGTAGCTGGTCGGGAATTCGTTGGTCACAAACGGTGGGGTGGTCCCGGTTTCAGCGAGGCGCAACTGGCCCTGGCAAAGCAGGTTCAGCAGATCGCCAAGCAATCGGGTTTGACCGAACCGCAATTGGCGCTCGGCTGGCTGATTTCGCAACCGTCAATCGCTTCAGCGATCGTGGGTACCGAAAGCGAGGACGAACTCGTCGCTGCCTGTTCTGCTGCGGCCACCCCGATGCCGGCCGACCTCCTGGCGGCCGTCGACGCGGTCGGAAAGCCGGACTTCCCCTATTATTGACGAACGTCGAAGTGCCTGCACTTAGAACGACTGAATTGGCATGCGGAACGCAGCCCCCTCTTAAGGACAGCCGATGGAACCGAAAGCAAAAAACCGCTTCGTTGATTATCTGAACATCGACGATCATACTGTCGATCGCGTTATTTTTTCTGGCGATGAGCTCTACAAGACAGAGCAGAAAAAGATCTTCGCGCGCGGCTGGAATTTCATGTGTCATGAATCCCAGATCCCCAAGCCCGGCGACTTCTTCCTCAACTACATCGGTGAGGAGAGTGTGATCGCAACGCGCGATCGGACGGGCAAGCTTCAGGTATTTCTCAACAGCTGCCGCCATCGCGGTAATGCCGTCTGCCGTGCAGAGATGGGCAACGCACGCGCGTTCCTGTGTACTTACCACGGCTGGACTTACGGCCTTGACGGCAAGCTGACCGGAGTTCCCGGTTTCCGCGAACTGTATCAGGAGAAAATCAACCGCGACGAATGGGGCCTCATTCCCGCAGGTAAGGTCCAGAGTTACCGCGGTTTCGTGTTCGCGACGATGGATCCCGAAGCGCCCGATCTCGAAGAATATCTCGGCGACGTCGGGCGGACTGGCCTGAACTTCATCGCGAGCCAGGGTGACATGGTCGTCGTTGAAGGCGTTCAGAAGAACCGTCTGGAATGCAACTGGAAGATCGTCGTCGATAACACGTTCGACTGGTATCATGCGCAGATCAGCCACGCTTCCGCGTTCATGTCGGGTGCGTTCCCGCGGTCACTCCCGGATGATACCGCAAACGAACTGTTACATCCCTTCGGGTCGAAGCAGCAGCGTGTTCTTTTCGGCGATTACGGACATGCCATCAGTGGACCGCGTCTGACCGACGCAGTGTGGGATGGGCTGCAACGGATCGCGGCTCGCGATGAATCGATCGTGCCTTCGCCCGTGATGAATTCACTTCTCTGGCGGCTCGACCCGCGCGCCGGTGAAGAATTGGGCGAGATTGGGACACGGTCGTTGGGACATCCGCACATTTTCCCGAACCTGTTCGTATCGACCATCACCAATCAGGTCGCACTCCGCCTGCCAAAGGGGCCAAACGAAACGGAGTTGTGGTGGTTCACCTTCGTCAACAAGGACTGGCCCGACGAGGTCAAGGCCGGAGCGATTTCCCTCGCGACCAGGGTCTTTGGTCCTGCCGGGATGCTGGAGCAGGATGACGGCGAGAACTGGGAGATGAGCACATCGGGCACGCGCGGACTCATCGCACGCGAATATCCGCTGAACTATCAGATGGATGCCGAGACGACCAATCTCACGGTCCCCGAAGTCGGGGCTCCCTACATCGACACCCTCGTCAACGAGCACGCCCAGCTTTGGACTTACCGTGCTTGGGCGGACTGGATGAGTGCGGAGAGTTGGGAGGAGCTGAAGCAAAACCACGCAACGCCGCAGGACGTGTTCAAATCCGCGTGATGCGCGAAGGATGACAATCATGTTTGAGAATAACGATCAACTTTTGCCACCGCTTCCTGCCGTGGTTACCGAGCCTACGCTCGAGCATATGCTTCGGCATTTCGAGGTCGAGCAGTTCCTGATCGAGGAAGCGGCGCTGCTAGATCAGGGCAAGTTTCAGGACTGGCTCGCATTATTTGCCGAAGACGTACGCTATTGGATGCCGATCCGCCGTACGATGACCACCAAAGATACGGCACGACAATTTACTCGACCTGGTCAGATGGCGTTTATCGACGACGACCACGCCATGCTGGCGATGCGGGTCCGGCGGCTCAAGACCGGTTACGCCTGGGCTGAGGATCCCCCCTCCCGCGTGCGCCGGCTCGTCACGAACATTCGGATTACCGCGGCCACCGAAGACGAAATAGAAGTACACTCGAACTTCTACACGCACCGCGTCCGGCTGGAGAAAGAAGAGGATACGTGGGTCGGCCACCGCCAGGACCGACTGCGTCGCGTCGATGGCGCCCTCAAGATCCGGCAGCGGGCGATCTTTATCGAGAGCACCGTTCTGCAATCTCCGAACCTGAGCAATTTCTTCTGACGGATAAACCCGATGACCGGCCCGTCGGTCGTCGGGTTTGTATCAACAACGCCTAACGTCTCAGTGCGTTAGCGTACGTGTATTAGGAGGGTTTTGCGTTCAGGCACCGCTTGAGCCAAAAGCCGCTGCCTACCGAAACCCCATGGTCAACCGTCCGCGCGCTTTTGCTCGTGCGGCTGTTTTATGCCGTTCGATGTTCCGCACCGTGGTACGCTCCTGCGGCGGCACTTTTCCTCGATCGAACTCGTCGACAATTGCCCCCCCGTGAGCTGCTAACCTTTATCAGACCTCCGCCATCGCCCCTTAAACGAGAGGATCGTGGCGAATATAGTCCGTTGCGTCGACCACGCTCATGAGCGACAACGACGGTGAATTCGCGGATGCTGATGATCTCGATGGGCAGCTTCAGCCGAAGTGCTCCACGCTCGACCTTGACCGAACAACCTCCGAATAACCTGACTGGTAGTGCGCGCTTTCCGGCAATCGACTGCATTAACGTCCCGCGTGCGTCTTGAGGCGTCGCGTTTCCCGTGGCCTGCCCCTAGCATGGTAAGCGCTTGGAATTTCTGGCACGTTGACATGTCACGTTCGGATCAGGCTACTCCAGAATCCCCCTCTTTCGAAGCGGAAACGACCATGCACACTGATGCGAGCCCTGCTGACGTAGGTACCTTGGATGACGCGCGAGTGACGGCTGCGATCGTCATGAGCGCAGCGGGTGCTGCGCTTGGCGGTCTTCTCTTCGGTTTCGATACCGCCGTCATATCCGGCGCGACGAACGCCCTGCAGAGCGAGTTCGCGCTGACGGCGGGATCGCTGGGGTTCACCGTGGCGTCCGCGCTAATCGGAACCGTGGTGGGTTCCCTCGTCGCGGGCGTGCCGGCCGATCGATATGGCCGCAAGGCGATCATGCTAGCCGTCGCAATTGCTTACGTAGTTTCCTCGCTTGGGACCGGATTGGCGCAGGACTGGTCTGTCCTGATCGCATTTCGCTTCCTCGGCGGGATCGCCATCGGCGCGGCGTCGGTGGTCACCCCGATCTACATCGCGGAAGTGTCACCCGCGCGGTTTCGCGGCCGACTGGTGGCGATGAACCAGCTCAACATCGTGCTCGGCATCCTCCTCGCCTTCTTGTCCAATTATGTCATCGCGCAAATCCTGCCGCCCGAGACCGCATGGCGCTGGATGTTCGGCATCGTCGCGGTACCTTCCGTTGTATTTCTGATAGTTACGCTGCTGTTGCCGGAAAGCCCACGATGGCTTGCAGTCCGCGGGCACCGCGATCGGGCCGTTGCAGCCATGACGCGTCTCGGGTTTAGCGATCCCGCCGCAGAGCTGGTGCGGATCGAAGCCGCGGACATGCGGGAGGCGAGCAAGGGCGCGCCTCGCCTGTTCCAGGCGGCGCATCGGTTGCCGGTGGCTTGCGCCATCGCAATTGCCATGTTCAATCAACTCTCTGGCATCAATGCCCTGCTGTATTACGCGCCGCGGATCTTCGAGCTCGCGGGGGCCGGTGCGGATAGCGCGTTGCTGCAATCGGTCGCAGTCGGCGGAATCAACCTGCTTTTCACGGCGTTGGCGCTGTTGCTGATCGACCGGTTCGGCCGCAAGCCGCTGTTGTTCGTGGGATCGATCGTTTGTGCCGCCGCCTTGCTTCTGGTCGGGTGGCAACTCGAACGGACCGCGCCGGACGGCACCTTGATCCTCGCGGGTCTGCTGGTCTTCATCGCAGCTTTCGCCGTCAGTCAAGGCGCTGTGATCTGGGTGTTTATTTCCGAAGTCTTTCCGAGTTCGGTCCGCGGCAAGGGGCAAGGGCTGGGCTCGACGACCCACTGGGTGATGGCGGCGATCATCACCTGGCTGTTTCCAGTGGTGGCCGACGCGGTGGGTGGCTGGGTCTTCGCATTCTTCGGCGCGATGATGCTGCTGCAGTTCGTGTGGGTCTGGAAAGTGATGCCGGAAACGAACGGTGTTGCTTTGGAGAACATGGACTTACGGGGAACCGGGGCGTGAACGCGGCACTATCGCCGTCTTGAAATTTCCAGAAGGCAGCACGATCTACGTTGGGCGCGGATCACGGACCCGACATAGATCGTGCGGCCCGATTGCGACGCCAAAAGCTGGTCGGTTTAGCGCAATATGCCGCGAATCATGTCCGAAAATGTCGCGATCGCGTCGGTTTCAGCGACGGTTTCGCGCACAATAGTCGCCGAAAGCGCCGCTCCCGGTTGCTGAACGGCCCGAGGACGGACACGAACATCGCAACGGACTGCCCGTGCAGTTCGTCATACGCTTCGGCTCTCTCCAGGCTGCCCGCCATGCCCCGCCGACGATGTGAAACGCCCCCGTCAAATCGGCGGCACAGCGAATATAGGTGTTCCCCAGGAAGGCGATCGTCTCGTTACGGCTTGCCAAACACGTGCGACCGTGTCGAAGCACGGGGCCAGCAAGAAGGAACCATGACATGAAACGATGGACCTGGATTATCCATCGGATCATCCGCCAAATCTGGTTCCGGGCCGGTATCATCAGCTTGCTCAGTGTCGCGCTGGCGATCCTCGCGGGCGTCATCACGCCCTACCTTCCCTACGCCTTCGACGTCGACATCGGTCAGCGTTCGGTCGGCACCATTCTCCAGATCATGGCGTCGAGCATGCTGGCGGTGACGACCTTCTCGCTGACCGCGATGGTCAGCGCCTATTCGTCGGCAACACAACTCGCCACACCGCGCGCGACGCAGCTGATGGTCAGCGACCCGACCTCGCAAAACGCCCTGTCGACGTTCCTCGGCGCGTTCGTCTTCTCGATGGTCGGGATCGTCGGGCTCAACACGAGCGCCTATGGTCATGACGGTCGTATCATCCTGTTCGCCGCGACCGTTCTCATCATCCTGCTGGTGGTCGGCACGCTGTTACGCTGGATCGGCCACATTACCGCATTCGGGCGCATGGCCGACGTGATCGATCGGGTCGAGGAAGCCGCGACGCAGGCGATGGCGGAGTTTGCCGCGGCACCCCATTTGGGCGGAAGCGCCGCGACCGCGGTTCCGCCGAATGCCGTGGCGATCGCCGGATCGAAAACGGGATATGTGACCCATATCGATATCGCCGCGCTCAAGGCGATCGCCGAACGGGAAGACCTGTCCGTCCACGTCGGCGTCCTTCCGGGAATGCTGGTTCATCCGGCGCGGGATCTGGTGCAGGTGGAAGGGGTTGTCGACGAAGCGACCCGCGGCGGGCTGGTCAAGGCGTTCACGATCGAACGGCATCGCAGTTTCGATCAGGACCCGCGGCTTGGGCTGATCGCGCTGTCCGAGATCGCCAGTCGCGCGCTCGCCCCCGCAACGAACGATCCGGGGACCGGGATCGAAGTGCTCAATGCCCTCCTCCGCGTATTCCTGACCCTCGGGACGCAACCTTCGGAGAACGGGGAGAAGGACAAGCACGGGCACCGGGTGTATCTCGGGCGCCCGTCGATCGAGGATATGCTGACCGACGCCTTCGGCCCGATCCTGCGCGAAGGCGGCAGGGAAATCGAAGTGTCGCTTCGACTGACGGCGACCTTGGCTGCGATGCATGCCAACTTGCCCACGAACCGCACGCAAATTGAAAGCTGGGCGGTGCGGCATGCAAAGCGCGCCCGCGAAACCATGGACGATGCGGACGATCTTGCGGTATTCGAAAGCGCTTATGCGCGGCTATGGCCTGCATCGACTTGACTTGGACGAACGCCGCGAATGGCGCCGCGCACTCTTTGTCGAGTTCGGGCGGGAACAGACGGAAAGGCCAGATGTCTTGACGCCATGAGCGCAATCGTCACCGTTTCGAGCAAGTCTGTCCGTTGCGCGTGATGATGCGCCTGGTCCGCAGCGTGTACCAGCGCTGGGTCGCGCTGCGTGATGCCCCCGTTCGGGGGACGGCGGCGCGGCATCCGTGGGAAATCCCGCTTGCCGGGTGGCTGGACGTCCTCGCCCGGACCCGGCGCAAGACCTTCGAGGAACATCTCACGCTGCTCGCCTCGGGGATCGCGTATCATGCGTTTCTGACGGTCGTCCCGACGATCCTCTCCATCGCGCTGATCTACGGCATGATCGCCACGCCGGCGCAGGTCGCGCATGACATGGCCGCGCTGATCGACATCGTGCCGAACGGGGGGCAACCGCTTCTGTCCAGGTCGCTCGCGCATGGTTTGGGCTCACGCCACGGCAATGTGATCGGCGCGGCATCGACGGTGTTGTTGACGCTGTACACGGCGGCGCTGTTCGCGCGGTCGGTGATGGCCGCGATGAACCTGGTCTATCATCAGCCGCGCCGGGCGAGCTTCTTCAAGCGATGGAGCGTCGCCGCGGTGATCGCGATGTCGGGTGGACTGTTCCTGCTGATGGCGCTGTGCGGGATCGCGGTGCTTGGGTATGTCGAACAGCTGCTTCCCGATGGAACGCCGCTCCTGTGGAATGCGGTTCGGATCAGCTTCTGGACCGTGATGGCCATCGCGACCGGAACGGGCTTCCTGCTGCTGTATCGCTACGCTCCGGCGCGCGCGGATGCGCGGTGGTCGTGGTGTTTGCCGGGCGCCTTGGGCGCCACGCTCCTGTGGCTTGCGGCAACCTATGGCTTCGGGATCTATGTCGCTGATTTTGCGCGATACGATGCCACTTATGGGTCGCTGGCGGCGGTCGTCATCCTCCAGGTGTGGATGTTTCTGTCGGCCGTTGCGATGCTGTTGGGCGCGCGCCTGAATGTCGAACTGGAGCTGCAGACGGCGCTCGACACCACGACGGGGGCGCCTCGGCCGGAAGGACTGCGGGGTGCGGTCGCGGCCGACCAGAACGAGGCCGGCACCCTATCGTCGCGGAAGGACGCCGCCTGAGTCTGCCGGGACGGCCGGCAGTGGCACCCTTGCCGCCCAACGTTATACTCCCAACATTACATCGATGTAACGTCGGCACCACGCTGACCCCATCGTAGCGGTTCAAAGGAGGAGCATCGTTTCTCTCCAAGGACCAAGATCATGGCTTTGCATCGTCGTCTGACCGTACGCCCGCTCGTCGCTGCCGTTGCGCTGGGGACGACCGCGCTTGCCGGGGTGGCCGGCGGCGCGATCACCGCGGACCAGCGCCAGGATGGGCTGAGCGAACGCTTCGTTGCGCCCGGACCGGCGGCGGTCGCGGCGTCGGGCGTCCACGCCTCCCTGTCCGACATGGTTCAAGCGGTCGGCCCGAGCGTCGTCCAGATCCAGGTCAAGCCCGCGGCCATGGTGCAACAATCATCGTCGCCGATGCCATACGGGTCGGACGACGACGAGCTGGCGGAGCGGCTGGGGCAGTTGTTCGGCTTCGATCCCCGCGGCGGCGGCGGTCAGCAGGCTCGGCCGAGCCAACCGCAGGGCCCGCAGCGCGGCGCCTTGGGATCGGGCTTCATCGTCGATGCGTCCGGCCTCGTCATCACCAACAACCACGTCGTCGATGGGGCCGACCGAGTCACCGTCCAGATGTCCGATGGCCGCGAATTCGCGGGCCGCGTGCTGGGCCGGGACCCGAAGATCGACGTCGCGGTCGTGCGGATCGAGGGCAAGGGCAGGTTCACGCCGATCACCTGGGGCGACAGCGATCATATCCGCGTCGGCGACAGCGTGTTCGCGGTCGGCAGTCCGTTCGGGCTTGGCAATACCGTGACGTCGGGGATCCTGTCCGCGCGCGGACGCGAGATCGGTGCCGGGCCGTATGACGACTTCCTCCAGGTCGACGCGGCGATCAACAGCGGCAATTCGGGTGGTCCGCTGTTCGATAGCGCGGGGCGTGTCGTTGGCGTCAACACCGCGATCTTCTCGCCGAGCGGCGGAAACGTCGGGATCGGCTTCGCCATTCCGGCCAAGATGGCCCGGCAGGTCGCGCTGCAGATCGCCCAGACCGGACACGTGTCGCGCGGGCGGATCGGCGTGTCGTTGCAGGACATGACCCCGGAAATCGCCAGCGCAATCGGCACGACCGTGCAGAAAGGCGCGTTGATCGCGGAGGTCGACGACAGCGGTCCCGCCGCACGCTCCGGCATCCAGCGCGGGGACATCGTCCGTCGCTTCGGATCGACCCCGATCGACAATGGCCGCGATCTCGCGCGCGCCGTCGCGTCGGCACGGATCGGCTCGAGCGTCCCGACGCAAGTGCTGCGCGACGGTCGGACGGTATCGCTCGACCTGCGCATTGCAAACGAAGGCACGGCGCAATCCTAGGCGGGGGAACCGGGGCGCGATCCGCGCGTCCGCTCCCCGAGGCCTCGAACGGAGCATCTGGATCTTGAAGCTGCTGCTGATCGAAGACGACGCCCAGACCGCGGACTTCATCCGTCGCGGACTGGGCGAGCATGGACATACCACCGATCACGCCGCGACCGGGGTCGACGGCCTGACCGCGGCGATCGTCGGTCGTTACGACGCGATCATCCTCGATCGAAACCTGCCGACGCTGGATGGCTTGTCGGTCCTGAAATCGCTGCGCGCGCAGGGCGACAGGACCCCGGTGCTGGTCCTGTCGGCGTTGGGACAGGTCGACGACCGAATTGCGGGCTTGCGCGCGGGCGGCGACGACTATCTGCCCAAGCCCTTCTCCTTCGGCGAACTCGTCGCGCGGGTCGAAGCGATCGCGCGGCGCCATGGCGAGGAGGACGTTGCCACAGGGGTCCGACAGACCGGTTCGCTGACGCTCGATCTCCTGGCGCGGACGGCCACCCGAAACGGAAGGCGCATCGAGCTGCTCAACAAGGAGTTTCAGTTGCTCGATTATCTCACCCGGCACGCGGGCCAGGTGGTCACGCGGACGATGCTGATGGAAGCGATCTGGGACTATAATTTCGACCCGGGCACCAATGTCGTCGACGTCCACGTCAGCCGCCTTCGCGCCAAGATCGACGCCGCCGAGGATCCCCCGATGATCCGGACGATCCGTGGTGCGGGATACCGGCTGGATGCGGTCTGACGATGCGCTGGCCATCGATCGCGGCGCTGCGCGGCGCGCTGTGGATCACGGTGATCGCGCTGATCGCAACGGGCACCGCGCTGACCGTGCAATATGTCCAGACGATCCGACTGCTCGATACGCGCGCCCAGGCGGCCGTCGATGACGAGACCGCCGGGCTGATCGAACGCTACCGCGCGGAAGGTCCGCTCGCGGTCGTGCAGGCAGTGTCGCGCGCGGTCGGACGGCCACGCGTCACGGACTTCATCTATCTTATGGCCGACGCGAACGGCGACCCGATTGCGGGCAATCTTGCGCGGTGGCCCGACGCGATCGACCGGACCGGCTATCGCACCTTCGATACCCAGATCACGACCGCACGAGGTAACGTCATCGACCGGCAGGTGGCCGCGCGGACGGTGCTGCTCGGCGGCGACTATCGTCTGCTGGTCGGCAGCCTGTCGGACGATCGCCGCGTGTTGCACGATCGCTATGTCGCGGCGCTGGCGTGGTCGCTCGTCGCTACCGGAGCGATCGGGCTGCTGTTCGGCTTCTGGTACAGTCGGCGCGGCCTTGCGTTCCTCACGGCCGCCAGCGCCGCGGGCGATCGCTTCCAGGCCGGCCATCTCGACGAACGTCTTCCCGTTACAGGCCGCGGCGACGAATATGACCGGTTGGCGGTGACGTTGAACACCAGTTTCACCGAAATCGAACGCCTGGTCGATTCCTTGCGGACCGCGACGGATGCGCTCGCGCATGATCTCAAGACCCCGCTGACGCGCATTCGGGCGCGGATCGAACTTGCGGCGCTGAGCGACGACCCGCGCAGCGTCGCGCTCGACAGCCGGTCCGATCTCGATGCCCTGCTCCGGACGATCGACGATACGCTCCGGCTTGCGCGCGCCGAGACGACGATGGCGAGCGAATTCGCGCCGGTCGATTTCGCGGCGATCGTGCGCGAAGCCGGCGAGCTGTTCGAGCCGGTCGCGGACGATCGCGGCGTGGCGCTCACGATCGAGACGGTGCCGACGGTTACGCGCGGCGTCCGCTCGCTCCTTGGGCAACTCGTCACCAACCTGCTCGACAACGCGATCAAATATACGCCGTCCGGTGGCCGGGTGACGGTCACGCTCGAGCTCGAGCGCGACCGGACCGGCCTGGCGTTGACCGTTGCCGACACCGGCCCCGGCATCGCCGCTGACCAGCGCGACCACGCCCTCGCGCGTTTCGTGCGGCTTGATCCGAGCCGTCATGCCGAGGGCAGCGGGCTGGGCTTGAGCATCGCGGTGGCCGCCGCGCGCGTGCATGGCGGGACGCTCACGCTCGGGGACAATGCGCCCGGGCTTACGGTGATCGTGTCCCTGCCCAGTCTCGGATGAGCGCTGCCGGGGTACGCCGCGTTCCGGTCTTCTGTGCAGATCCGTTCTGGGCACTCCCGGGGACGGGCAGCTTCGTGTGTCGTGTTTCCAGGCGATCGTCACGGCGCCATTCCCGGAACGAAAAGAACGCCAAAGCGGAATCCTGGCTAAGAATCGTATAAGATATTTGACATACGATCTGATAAGTGATGGATTGCGCCCACGATCACGGCAGGGATGTGGGCAGCACGATGGACAACATGGGAACTTTTGCGCGGCGTTTGGGTGTGAGCGCCTTTGGTGTGATGCTGATGTCGACGTCGGCATACGCGCAGGTTGCGCCAGCTCCGGTCATCGGCGGCGGCGACCCGACGACCACCCCGAGCCAGGAGACGTCGGAAGCGATCGTCGTCACCGGCACCCGCATCAAGCGCCCCGATCTCGAGAGCAACAGCCCGATCACCTCGGTCGGCAGCCAGGAGCTGAAGTACCAGGGGGCGGTCAACGTCGAGAGCGTGCTCAACCGCTTGCCGCAATTCACCGCGGACACGAACGACAGCGTCTCGAACGGGTCGGACGGCACGTCCAACATCAACCTGCGCAACCTCGGGTCGAACCGCGTGCTGGTGCTGGTCAACGGCCAGCGGCTGATGCCGCAACAGGCGGTCGATCTCAACGCGATCCCCTCGACGCTGGTCGACCGGGTCGATGTGATGACCGGCGGTGCCTCGGCGGTCTACGGGTCGGACGCGGTTTCGGGTGTCGTCAACTTCGTGCTCAAGGATCATTTCGACGGGCTTCGGCTCGACGTGCAGAGCAGCCTTGCGCAGCATACCAACGGCAATAGCTACGTCCGCGGGCTCCTGTCCAAACAGGGGTACACCAACGCCAACCGCAACGTCGCGGACGGCGGCAAGCAGGATCTCAACGCGGCGTTCGGCAAGAACTTCGCCGACGGGCGCGGCAACATCACGGTCTATGGCGGATATCGTCACGCCGACCCGATCGTCCAGTCGAGCCGCGACGTCTCGGCCTGCGCGCTCAACCAAGCGGATGCGGCGGGAACCGGCCTCACTTGCGGGGGCTCGAGCAACACGACCTTCGGGACGTTCGCGCCGCTCGGCGGCCCGAACCAGGGCAAGACGCTGACCAACAACCGCAACGGCTCGCGCACCTGGGTGCCGTACGACAACAGCTACGCGTATAACTACACGCCGACCAACTACATCCAGCGGTCGGACGAGCGCTACACCGCGGGTGCCTTCGCCAAGTTCAAGTTCGCGCCGATCGCCGAAGTCTATGGCAGCTTCATGTACATGAACGACCGGACGTTCTCGCAGGCGGCGCCCTCGGCGCTGTTCCTCGGCACCCCATTCACCGTTCCCTGCAACAATCCGCTGATGAGCGCGGCGCAGCAGCAATCGCTGTGCGGTGCGGCGGCGGGCACGGCGGCGACGCAGGACACGCTGATCGGCTATCGCCTGGGCGACGAGCAATCGCGGCGCGATAATTTGCGGCACGAGGATTTCCGCTACACCGCGGGCGTGCGCGGCGATCTCGGCCACGGCTTCAACTACGACGTCAACTATCTGCGCTCGTTGGTCCGCTACGACGAAACGTATATGAACAACATCGACAACGTGAAGGCGCAGCGCGGGCTCGACGTGGTCAGCGTCAACGGCGTCCCGACGTGCCGTTCGGTCGTCAACGGCAGCGACCCGACGTGCGTGCCGGTCAACGTGTTCAGCCCCAACAGCATCACCGCGACGCAGGCGCAATCGCTCTTCTCCGAGAGCAACACCGGCTCGCGCAACATGCTGTCGGTCATTTCCGCGAACGTGTCGGGCGACCTTGGCACCTTTGGCATCACGAGCCCGTGGGCGACGCGTGGCGTCAACATCGCGCTCGGGTTCGAGCACCGCGTCGAAACGCTCAACTTCACTGCCGACGCGATCGCGCAGCAGGGCGGCACGATGAATTCGGACGGCAAGATCTCGGTCAACGAAGGCTATGGCGAGATCGAGATTCCGATCCTCCAGAACGTGCCGTTCGCGCATGCCCTGACGCTCAATGGCGGCCTGCGCTATTCGGCCTATGTCAACGATCAGGCGTCGACCGGGATCAAGTCCAAGTACAACGTCTGGACCTACAAGGGCGAAGCGAGCTGGGCGCCGGTCCGCGATGCACGGTTGCGCCTGAGCTACAACCGCGCGATCCGCGCGCCCAACGTGGCGGAACTGTTCGGGGCGCAGAGCGTCGGCAACGTCGCTGCGCAGGACCCGTGCTCGGGCGCATCGCCCAGCGCACCGCTCTCGGCGTGTCAGCTGACCGGGGTCTCCGCCGCGCAATATGGCAGCATCATCGCCTGCCCGTCCGACACCTGCTCGTCGCAATATGGCGGCAACAGCGCGGTCAAGCCCGAGACTGCGGACACCTATACCGCCGGGATCGTGCTGACCCCGCGGATGATCAACAACTTCACGCTGTCGGTCGATTATTTCAACATCAAGGTGAAGGATTACATCAGCTCGGTCAGCCCGTCGCTGGTGATCAGCCAGTGCGTCGCGACCGGCGACCCCTATTATTGCGGGCTGTTCCGGCGCGATCCGCGTTCGGGTGCGCTGTTCGGCACCAACGGCTATATCGTCGCGACGACCTATAACACCGGTTCGCTCAAGACCTCGGGGATCGACGTCACGGCGGATTACACCGTCCAGGCTGGGGGGCTTGGCAAGGTCAACCTCAACTTCGTCGGCACGCGCCTGCTCGACCAGTCGCTCGAACCGCTGCCGGGCCTCGGATCGTACAATTGCAAGGGCCTGTACGGCTACACCTGCAATCAGCCCAACCCGGTCTGGCGGCACGTGATGCGCACGACGCTGATCACCCGCCAGGGATCGACGGTGTCGGCATCGTGGCGGCATTACGCGGGGACCAAGCTGTCCTCGCTGTCGACCGACCCTTTCCTTGTCGGCACCCCGAGCGTCATCAACGCGCGGATCCCGGCGTATGACTATCTCGATCTTGCGGTGACGGTCGTGGTCGACAAGGCGTTCCAGCTGCGCGCAGGCGTCAACAACCTGCTCGACAAGGATCCCCCCGCAATCGCGGCGGGCGCACTCGCGGCGTTCGGCAATGGCAACACCTATCCGGGCGTGTACGATACGCTCGGGCGCTATCTGTTCGTTGGTGCGACGGTGACGTTCTAAGGTTGTCGAAGACGGCTTCTCCGGCGAAGGCCGGGGAAGCCGTGTTCCGTTCAAGCGCACCCTTCCGTCCGGCGGCGGTGCGCCATCATCCGGGTTAGCGCCGGAATAAAGGATCACTCCATGCTCGGTCGCCGCGATCTGTTGAAGACGAGCGGGGCGACCGCGCTCGCGACGATGCTCCCCCATAGCGCCGGAGCCGCGACCGCCGACGCCCTACGAGCCGCCCCGCCGACCGGTCCGCGCGAGATCGTTTCGCTCGATGCCGGGTGGCGCTTCCACCTCGGCCATGCCTCCGACCCCGCGAGGGATTTCGGCTTCGGCCGCTCGCACGACACGTTCGCCAAGTCGGGTGATGCAGGAACGCCGGTGGCAGAGGCCAAGTTCGACGCATCGGGCTGGGAAACGGTCTCCCTCCCGCACGACTGGGCGGTCGACCTCCCGTTCGAACGCTTCGGTCCCGCCGGAAGCGACGCGGACAAGACGGGATCGTTCCAGGGGTTCAAGCCGCTCGGCCGGATGTGGCCCGCGAGCAGCGTCGGCTGGTATCGCATCGTTCTCCCGCTCCCCAAGGGCGATGCGGGTCGGCGGTTGCTGCTTCAGTTCGACGGCGTCTCGCGCGATTGCCGGGTCATCCTCAACGGCTTCTTCGTCGGCGCGAACGAAAGCGGCTACGCGCCGTTCGAGCTCGACATCACCGATTTCGCAAAGCCGGGCGAGGACAATGTGCTTGTCGTGCGCTGCGACGTCAGCCTCGGCGAGGCGTGGTCGTATGAAGGCGCAGGGCTCTACCGCGCGGTGCGGCTGGTCAGGACCGCGCCCGTCCACGTTCGCCAATATGGCGCGACCGTGCGCAGCACCGTAGGCGCGCAAGGCGCGACCACGCAGATCCTCACCGAGATCGTCAACGACGGACCCGCCGTGCCCGCGCAAGTCCGATCGATCGTGTCGGACGCCACCGGGCGCGTGGTCGCGACGCTCCTGTCGGACCCCATCACGCTCCCCGAATGGGCGACGCTGACGACGACCCAGCAGACACTGATCGCGCGCCCTACCCTGTGGTCGCTCGAAACGCCGCACCTCTACACGCTCACGACCGAGATCCTCGTCGGCGGCGTGGTAGTCGACAACGATCGGACGCACTTCGGCATCCGCACGCTCCGCTTCGACGCGGACAAGGGCTTTTTCCTCAACGGCCGGCCGGTCAAGATCAAGGGGACGTGCAACCACCAGGATCACGCCGGGGTCGGCTTCGCGGTGCCCGACAGCCTCCACGTCTGGCGGCTCGAGCAATTGAAGGCGATGGGCGCGAACGCCTATCGCTCGACGCATCACCCCGCCGCCCCCGCGATCCTCGCGGCGTGCGACCGGATGGGCATCCTCGTGCTCGAGGAAACCCGTCAGATGTCGAGCAATGCGGAAGCGATGAGCCAGCTCGACCGGATGGTGCGGCGCGGACGCAACCATCCGAGCATCTTCCTGTGGAGCATCGGCAACGAGGAAATCCACCGCGGCACCGAAACCGGCGCGCGGATCGCCGAGACGATGAAGCGCCGGATCTACCAGCTCGACGGCACGCGGCTGGTGACCGAAGCGTTCAACGGCAAGTTCGGCGAAGGCGCCTCGCGCGTGCTCGACGTGATGGGCTGCAATTACTATCTCGACGCGATCGACGGCTATCACGCGTCGCACCCGACCGTCCCGATGATCGGCACCGAGACCGGCAGCACGGTGATGACGCGCGGCGAATATGCCCGCAACGACGCCGAGGGGTTCGTCCCCGCGTACGACAAGGAATACCCGCGCTGGGCGACCACCGCGGAGAAATGGTGGAGTTTCTACGACGAGCGCGCCTTCCTGAGCGGCGGGTTCGTCTGGACCGAGTTCGACTATCGCGGCGAGCCGACTCCGTTCGAACGCTGGCCCGAGAACGTCTCCAACTTCGGCCAGATGGACCTGTGCGGCTTCCCCAAGGACAATTACCACTATTACCGCGCGTGGTGGGGCAGCGCGCCGGTGCTCCACCTGTTCCCACACTGGAACTGGCCGGGGCGCGAGGGCAAGCCGGTGTCGGTGTGGGTCCACAGCAATTGCGCTGAGGTCGAGCTGTTGCTCAACGAGCGCAGCCTCGGGCGCAAACCCGTGGTGCGCAACCGCCACCTCGAATGGGAGGTGCCCTATGCGCCCGGCAAGATCACCGCGCGGGGTTTCCGCGACGGTCGCCAGATCCTCACCGCCGAGCGCGCGACCACCGGCGCGGCGGCACGGATCGGCCTGAGCAGCGACCGCCGCCGCCTCGCACCGGGCGAGGTCGCGGTGGTGCGCGCAGCCGTGCTCGATGCGCAGCGGCGCGAGGTGGCGACGGCGTCCAACATGCTCCGTTTCGCGCTGTCGGGCGATGCGCGGCTGCTCGGCGTCGGCAATGGCGACCCGCGCAGTCTCGAACCCGACCATGCGCCGCAGCGGTCCGCGTTCAATGGCCTGTGCATGGCGCTGATCCAGGCGGGGCCGCGCGGCGGGCCGATCCGGCTGGAAGCGCGTGGTGACGGGCTTGCGCCAGCGATGCTGCCGCTGATCGGGGCGCGGGCGTGATCGCGTCGCGTGCGGTTCTCGCGCTGCTGCTGGTCGTCGTGCCGGGTACGGCGGTGGCTGCCCCAGATGAAGCTGCGTTCCGGCGCTCGATCGGGCTTCGGCGCGCGTGGCAGGATCTGACGCGCGAGGTCGCGGGGCCGGCGCACTGGACGGCGGACAGCCGGGCGTTCTCGTACCGCAAGACGGTCGCGGGCGGGTTTGAGTTCGAAACGGTTGATGCGCGGACCTTGGCGAAGCGGCCGTCGTTTGATGCGGTGCGCCTCGCCGCTGCGCTCGGGGCTGCGCGGGAGGAAACGCTCGATCCGCTGCACTTGCCGTTTGCGGAGTTCGACTATGGCGCGGAGGCCGCAACGATCGCGTTCGCGCTCGACGATGGGCGGTGGCAGTGCGACGTGGTCGCGTACCGCTGCGCCGCCGACGCCCCCTCCGGCTTGCGGCCGCGCGGGTTCGGCGTGGTGCGCGATCTGTCGGTTCCGGCGGAGAACAGCCCGCAGGTATCGCCCGACGGACGGTTCAGCGCGTTCGTCGAAGGCGACAATCTCGTGC
>NZ_JAPYKK010000014.1 GCF_029623395.1 Sphingomonas echinoides | reverse complement strand
TGATAGCCCGCCGGCTTGGACGATTTGCAGAAGCCGATCTGGTCGGGCGCGATCACGCGGTAGCCGGCCTTGGATAGCGCGCCGATCGTGTCCTGCCATGTCGCCGCGCAGAAGTTCTTGCCGTGGAGCAGCACGACGGTTCGTCCGTTCGGTTGGCTCGTCGGGGGCACGTCGAGATATGCCATGCGGACCGGTGCGCCTTGAGATTGGCCGTCGAACCAGTGGAGCGGGAAGGGATAGGCGAACTTTTCGAGGTTCGCGCCGAGTGGGGGCGTCGCAGTTGTCGGGGCAACCGGGACGTCGCGTGCCGTGGCCGCGCTGGTCCATGGGGCGGCGAGCAGCAGCAAGGCGGGGAGGGCGCGCATATCAGGATCCTTCGGTTCGCTGGAAAAGCGACGTCGGGTCCCTAATGCTTGCAGAGGGCGGGGCGTTCCGGGTGCGATGCGCGCGGGACGATGAGACGCCGTTTCGCGAGCGTTCTGCCCAACCGCCCGTCATCCTGAACTTGTTTCAGGATCCAGCCCTCCACAAATCCGGACTGAGCCCGCTGCGCGGTGGATGCTGAAACACGTTCAGCATGACGGCAGCTTTTGGGGTGCGGGGTGAAAACCCGGACGCGCCGGTCAGCGCGTCGGGCGGGTCTTGTCGCGGATTGCCTTGAACTCGGAGCCGGCCTTCCACGTCGGCCAGACGGTCGCATTGGCGAGCTGCGTACCGATCGTGCCGATCAGGTCGATGTCCTGCACCGCACCGTTCAGCTTCCAGTCGTCGCTCCACGCATCGCACGCCTGGTGATAGCATTTGCCGGTATAGGCATCGATCCACGCCTGTCCGGCCGCGACTCCGCCCTGCTTGATGTCGGACGCGCCCGCGATCCCCATCAGCAGCAGCGTCGGAACGCCCTGCTTGGCGAAGGAGAAGTGATCCGCGCGGTAGAACAACCCGCGTTCGGGGAGCCCCTCGGGCGTCACGCGGCGCCCCTGCGTCTTCGCGACGCGCGCCATGTCGTCCTCGAGGGTGTTCTGGCCCGCGCCGACCAGCACGACGTCGTTCGCGGCGCCTGCGGTTTGCAGGATGTCGATCGTCAGGTTGGCGACGGTCTTCGCCATCGGGATCGTGGGATGCGTCGCGTAATATTCGGATCCGAGCAGCCCGCGCTCCTCCGCGGTCCAGGCGGCGAAGACGACGCTGCGCTTGGGCGGCGGCGCGGCCTTCATGTTGCGCGCGATCTCGAACAGGCCGGCGATTCCAAGCGCATCGTCATTCGCGCCCGCGCGGTAGATCCGCCCCTGCGCATCGGGCTTGCCCGCGCCATACGCGTCCCAGTGCGCGCCGAACATCACCGCCTCGTCGGGCCGCTCGGTGCCGGGGATGCGCGCGAGGATGTTGTAGCTGTCGACCTGCTCGTGGCTGACCGGCACGTCAGCGGTGAAGGTGACGCCCTTCAGCGGCACCGGACGGAAGCTCGCCTTGCGTGCCTCGACGCGCATCTTTGCGAGATCGAGCCCGCCCGCCGCGAAGACGCGCGCGGCGGTGTCGCCCGCGATCCAGCCTTGCAGCGCGAGGCTGGTCAGTTTGGAGGGATCGCGCACGATGTCGTAATTCTCGCCGCCGCTGCTGACCACGACGTTCCAGCCGTACCCCGCGCCGGGCGTATCGTGGACGATCAGCGCGCCGATCGCGCCCTGGCGGGCGGCTTCCTCGAACTTGTAGGTCCAGCGACCGTAATAGGTCATCGTCCGGCCACCGAACGTGCCCGCGACCGGCTCGCCCTTGGCGGCGGAGAAATCGGGATCGTTGACGAGGAAGACGGCGACCTTGCCCTTCAGGTCGGTGCCCTTGAAGTCGTCCCACTTCCGCTCGGGCGCGGTCACGCCGTAGCCGACGAAGACGAGCGGCGCGGCGGCGATTTTCGCGGCATCGTCGGGGCGGATGGTCGAGACGTAGACGTCCTTCGATTGTTCGGCGGGGAGCGCACCCTTCGCCGTATCGAACTGCATCGTCCGCGGCGTGCCGAGCCGGGTGTGGATCAGCGGGACCTTCTGGACCCAGCCGCCATCGGTTCCGGCGGGTTCGAGCCCGAGCGCCTGGAAGCGTGCGATCAGATAGCCGAGCGTCCGATCCTCGCCACGGGTGCCCGGGGCGCGGCCCTCGAACGTATCGGACGCGAGCGTGCGCACGCTTTGTTCGATCCGCGCGGGGTCGGTCTTCATTTGCGCGACGGCGGGGGCGAGCGGCATGGCCGCGGAGACCGCGAGCAGCGCGATGCGACGGCCGAAGGGGAGCGGGCGAATACGGGGAGCGGGGCTGGTCATTTCCGATGCTTAGGCGAGCTTTCCCCCGCCGCCAACCCGGTCAGGCGGCGATCCGCAACCGGTCGCGGCCCTGGCGCTTGGCTTCGTACAGCGCGGTATCGGCGCGTTTCAGGATCTCGGCTGCGGCGGTGCCGGGAACGATCTCGGCGAGGCCGATGCTCGCGGTGACGGTGATCGTCTGGCCGCCGTCGACCGGGATGCGCAGCGCGCGGATCGCCTGCCGCAGCCGGTCCGCCGCGGTTTCGGCATCGGCCATGGTGGCGCCGCCGAAGATGACGCAGAATTCCTCGCCCCCGATCCGCGCGACCAGATCATGGCTGCGGCAGAAGCGCATCGCCTCGGTCGCGACCGCCTGAAGCACCGCGTCGCCGGCGGGATGGCCGTAGCGATCGTTGATCCGCTTGAAATAATCGAGATCGAGGATCGCAAGACTGCCGGTCCACGGGTTGGGCAGGCCGGAAGTGATCGAACCACAGCGCTGCTCGAGCTGTTCGAGGAAGGCGCGGCGGTTCGCCAGGCCGGTCAACGGGTCGAGCCTGGCTTCGCGCGTGAGCGACAGTTCCAGGCTCTTGCGGTCCGATATGTCGCGGATCGACCCGACGATGCCGAGCGATTCGCCCTGCGCGGTGACGGCGCGGATCGATGCCTCGAACCACCGCCGCCCGTCGTCATCATCGCGGGCACCGCGATATTGCACGATGACCGCACGGCCTGGCGTCTCCAGCGCTTGATGATACGCCTTGGCCACCGCCGCCATGTCATCCTTGCAAACGAAATCCCGCGCGTTGCTGCCGACCACCGCGTCGGAGGGGAGGTCGGTCATCGCGGCGATCGCGGAGGAGGCGTAGCGGATCGTCCCGTCGGCGGAAATGTCGATGATCGCATCGCCGAGACTGTCGGCGATCGTGTGGTAGCGCGCCTCACTTTCGCGCCAGCGGTCGGCGATGATCCGGCGTTGCGTCAGCAACGACGCGACCGGCAGCACGAGCAGCACGGCGCACGCGATGAAGCCCTGCAACAGCAACGTCTTCTCGCCGGTCGATCCACTCATCAGGTTGATCGGACCACGCCCGTGCGCGGTCAGGACCGCGCCGATGACGCCGACGATGAAGACGCTCGTGATTGCCGCCATGCGGCCGCCGCGGACCGTTGCGAGGACCATCGGGAGCAGCGGCAGGAACAGGATCGGCGCGGTCTTCTGATAGAAGACGTACGCCGCGGTCGCCGCGACGACGACGAGCAGCGCGATGTTCGCGAGCAAGTCGCGGCGTTTCCAGTCGCGGATCCGCGCCATCCCGGCGGGATTGCCCACGGCCACCGCCGCCGGCGTGATCAGCACCGCGCCCAGCGCGTGCGCGACGAACCAGTGGAGCAGGTTCGACCAATAGGGCGCTTTCGAAAAGACCACGACGACCTCTGCCGCGAACACGCCCGATACCAGCGGCGCGATGACCCCGGCGATGGCGATGAACCACGCCATGCCCTCCACCGTCGCGATATGAAGTCCCTTGCCAAGCACCGCGCGCAGCAGCAGCGCGGCAAGGACGGGTTCGAGCAGCAGGACCGGCACGAGCGCGGGGACCGCGCGCCAGCCAAGCCCGAACAGGCAGACTTCGAGAACACAGGCGAGCCCGCACCACAGCAATGGCAGATGCCAGCGACGCACCGGCAAGGTCACCAGCCGCGCCAGCAACAACCCCGCGGCACCCCAGACATAGGCCACGCCGCCATCGAAGCGGGCGAAACTGACGGACGCCGCGGCGACGACCAGGAATACGACGCCCAGCCAGAACGCCACCAAATGCTCGGAACGGTTACGCGACATACTCATGATGCTGGTTAACACGCAATCTGGTCAACGCGGTGTTAACAAGCTGCACCGATTGCAAAGTTTTGGGGGAGTGGCGCCGCGCCGACGCATCGCGGGGAAGCGGCGTCCCGGATCGGGACAGGCGTTAACCGCAACGCTTGCTGGCGAGTATCGTAAACAAAGCGTTACCATGCGGCATGCAACGCACGTTATCGCTCGCTTCGCCCGGCGCTCGCCACCCCTTCCGCCAGGCGGTGAAGGCCAGCCGTATCGCCCGTACGCGCGCGCGCGACGAGGAGGACGTGAAGCTCTTCGTGATGAGCTTCTCCGCGTTCTTCATCTGCTTCTATACGTTCATATTCTAACCGACGCCGGCCGCCCGGCGCCGTCGACCCATCAGTCGCAGGCGACGTGGAGTTTCCAGGCGATCCACGCCGAGACCGGGCACATGGCGGCGACCACCAGCAGCATGTTGTCCGGCGTCACGCCCGCCAGGGTCAGGCCCTGCACGCCCAAGGCCCCGATCGTCATTGCGCCCGCGTTGACGACGTTGTTCGCCGCCACCGTGCGCGCGGTCTCGTCCTTCGACACGGTCGTCGTCAGGAAGGCGTAGAGCGGCACCACGAACATCCCGCCGGTGATCGCGATCCCCATCAGCACCAGCACGAGCACGATCGCGCGCGGGATCGCGATGAAGCTCGCCAGATCGTAGAGCGTGCCGATCGGCGCCTCCGGCCAGCCGCGCACCAGCAGCGAGAACACCACGACGAACCCGCCCATCGCAAGGACTGACGCGGGCGCGTATTTGGCGGAGGTATGCCCCTTCAACAGCGAGTTGATCAGCACCGATCCGATCGCGACGCCGATCGAGAACAACGCGGTCATCATAGTGAAGACGTGGTTGTTCGCGGTCAGCACGTTCTTGGCGAGCGGCAGGAACACGATGATCAGGATCGACCCCATGGTCCAGAAGAAGCTGATCGCGCAGATCGCGAGGAACAGGCGACGGATGTGCATCGTCCCCGAAATCAGCCGCCACGACGACGTGAACGGGTTGAAATTGACGACCAGTTCCTTGCCCTCGCGCGCCGCCGGGGGGACCTTGAACGACACCAGCCAGCCCACGATCGCAACCGTCAGCACCGCAATCGCGGCATGCTGCACCGCCATGAACCCGCCGAGAATCGTGCCGAGCAGGATCGCGATATAGGTCGCCGACTCGACCAGACCCGTCCCGCCGAGGACTTCATCCTCGTGCAGATGTTGCGGCAGGATGGCGTATTTGATCGGGCCGAAGAACGCCGAATGGACCCCGAGGCACAGCGTGGCGAACAGCATCAGCACCAGCCCGACGGTCGAATAGCCGGTCCAGGCGAGCATCAGCCCACCGGCGCCAATGATCATGATCAGGATCTCCGCCGTCTTCACGATGCGGATGATCTTGGCCTTGTCGTTCGTATCCGCCAGCTGTCCGGCAAGCGCGGAGAACAGGAAGAACGGAAGGATACCGAGGGCTGTCGCCAATGCCGTAAAATTCTGTTCCAGCTTGGGGTCCGCGAAGATCTTGTAGATCGCGAACTGCACCATCACCGTCTTGAACAGATTGTCGTTGAGCGCGCCGAGGAACTGGGTGACGAACAACGGGAGAAAACGGCGCTCCTTCAGCAAGCCGAGCGCGTTGTGCATGATGGGATCGTGGCCTCGATGTGGCGGAAATAAGCCGTGTCCATAGCCCACCCGCCCGCCAAGCGGCAACCCGCCAATCTCCAAACCCTTTGGCCGACACGATTTACCCGCACGGGGTTTCGTCCGGCGCGTGGCAAGGGTAGAGCAGGGGTGTGTTGACTCTTCCCAACCTCCTCACCCTGTCGCGTATCGTCGCGATCCCCTTGCTCGCGTGGTTCCTGTGGTGGCCGGACTGGTTGGACGGCTATGCGGCCGGTTTCGTGCTGTACTGCCTGATGGGGATTACCGACTATTTCGACGGCTATCTCGCGCGGACGCAGGGCACCGTCTCGAAGCTGGGCGTGTTTCTCGATCCGATCGCGGACAAGATCATGGTGGCGGCGGTCATCCTGCTGCTGGTCGGGACGCGCGGGCCGGAGCCCGCGATCATCCCCGGAATCCACCAGATCGCGGCGCTGGTGATCCTGCTGCGCGAGATTGCGGTGTCGGGCCTGCGCGAATTCCTGGCGCAGTTGCAGGTCTCCGTGCCCGTCTCGAAACTCGCCAAGTGGAAGACGACGCTGCAACTCGTGTCGCTCGGGGCGCTCATCCTCGGGGGGGCGCTCACCGCCTATCCGTGGGTCGATCAGGTCGGGCTGATCACGTTATGGGGCGCTGCGGCGCTCACGCTGGTGACGGGCTGGGATTACCTGCGCGTCGGCCTGAAGCATATGGACTGACTTGTGACGATCGAGATGTTGTATTTTGCGTGGGTGCGCGAACGGATCGGCAAGGCGAGCGAAACCGTCTCGCCCCCGTCCGAGGTGACGACGGTCGCCGCGCTGATTGACTGGCTGGCGGCGGGCAGCACGGATCATGCCGCCGCGTTCGTCGACCGGAACCGGCTGCGCGCCGCGGTGGACCAGGTGTTCGTCGCGCTCGACGCGCCGCTGGGGTCGCCGCGGGAAGTCGCGATCTTCCCTCCCGTGACGGGCGGATGATGACGGTCACGGTCAGCGAAGCGACGATCGACGCGGGGACCGAGTTCGCCGCGATCTCGGCAAGCGGGGCGGGGGGCATTGCGACGTTCGTCGGTCTGGTCCGCAGCGACGACGGCGTGGCGATCTTGTCGCTCGAACATTACCCCGGCGCGACCGAGGCGGCCTTGCGCGCGCTTGCGGATACGGCGATCGCCCGCTGGGACCTGATCGGCGCGCGCATTACGCACCGGGTGGGGGACATGCACCCGGGGGAGATCGTGGTGTTCGTGGGAACGGCGGCGAGGCACCGTGGTGCGGCGTTAGAGGCCTGCGCGTTCCTGATCGATCGCCTGAAGACCGAGGCGCCCTTCTGGAAGAAGGAAACGCGCGGCGGCGAGACCAGCTGGGTAGAACCGCGCGACAGCGACGATGTCGCCGCCGCGCGGTGGAAGGCTTAGTTCAGCTTCGGCAGGACCACGCCGTTGACGACATGGACGACGCCGTTCGACTGGCGGACGTCGGGCGTCTCGACATAGCTCTTGTTGCCGTTGACGTCGGTCAGCTGGACTGCACCATTTGCGATCTCGACCGTCAGCGGCTCACCCTCGACGGTGGTCAGCACGACCTTGCCGCCGCCTGCGGTCGCCTTCTGCTGCAAGTCCGCGAGCGTGATCGTGCCCGGAACGACGTGATACGTCAGGACCTTGACCAGCGTCGCCTTGTTGGCGGGCTTCATCAGCGTGTCGACGGTGCCCGGCGCGAGGCGCGTGAATGCATCGTTGGTCGGGGCGAACACGGTGAACGGACCTGGGCCCGCCAGCGTGGTTGCAAGACCCGCTGCCTTGACGGCGCTTACCAGCGTGCTGAGGTTCGGCGCGGCGGCTGCGTTGTCGACGACCGTCTTGGCGGCATCCATTGCGGCGCCGCCGACCGTCGGGTTGGTCGTGGCGGCGGGCGCAGCGGGGGTGCCGGCAGCCGGTGCAGCCTGCATCGGCGTACCCTGTGCGGGAGCCGCCTGCATTGCGGGCGCGGCTGCGGTCGGGGCGCCTGGGGGCGTTGCGGTCTGCGCGGTTGCGGCTACGCCGATCGAAAGGACGCTGGCCATCGCAGTGGCGTACAAAGTGGTCTTGAGGGTCATGAGGCTCTCCGGTAAAATTGTCGCGACCCGTTCGGGCTGCGCGGCATAAATACGGTTGAGCAACGAAATGGTTTCGTCAGGCCGCCTCGGCGAGGGCGGTGGCGAGCAGCTGGAAGTCCTTCTCGCGCGGCGAACCGCGCCGCCAGACGAGCGCGATCTTGCGCGATGGGCTGCTCGCGTCGAGCGGTCGTGCGACCAGGCCGGTGTGGTCGAGGATGCCGGCCTTGAGCGCCATTTCGGGGAGCATCGTCAGCCCCAATCCGTTGTCGATCATCTGGACGATGGTGTGGAGCGAGGTCCCCAGCATCGTCGCTTCCGCGCGCAATTCCGGACGCGCGCACGCCGACAGCGCGTGGTCCTTGAGGCAATGGCCGTCCTCGAGCAGCAGCATCCGGGTCTCGTCGATTTCACCCGCGGGCATGGCGAGCGTGGCATCGCCCATTTCGTCGGGCGCGCCCGCCACGAACAGCCGGTCCTCGAACAGGACTTCCGAATCCACTTCGCCGCACGCGAACGGCAGGGCGAGCAAGACGCAATCGGCGCGACCGTGATGCAGGCCCTCGCACGCGGCGCCGCTCGGTTCTTCGCGCAGGAACAGCTTGAGGTCGGGATAGTCGCGTCGCAGCCGCGGCAGGATGCGTGGCAGCATGAACGGCGCGATCGTCGGGATGACGCTCATCCGCATCTCGCCCGACAGCGGCCGGCCCGCCGCACGCGCCATGTCGCCGAGTTCGTCCGCCTCGCGCAGCACGCGCCGCGCTTTCTCCGCAATTCGCTCGCCGAGCGGGGTGAAGCGGACGACTCGACGGGTGCGCTCGACCAAGGTCACGCCGATCAGCGTTTCGAGCTCGCGCAGCCCCGCCGAGAGTGTCGATTGGGTGACGAAACACGATTCGGCGGCACGCCCGAAATGGCCGTGGTCCTGTAGCGCCACGAGATATTGCAACTGTTTCAACGTCGGTAGGTAGGTTGCCACTTATCGCTCCAATCGATCACTTTTCGATAAATAAGCACTTGGATCGATAAGACTAGACCCTATATGGAGATCACAACGAGACGCCGTGGCAAAAGCGGTGCTTATTGAGGATGTCGATGAGAGGCCCAAATTCAACCAGGAGGCCACCATCATGTTGACCATCGGCGACAAGCTCCCCGACTTCACCGTTCCCGTCCAGCAGGGCACCAGCGCGCTTCCGGCGGGCGAGACGCTCAGCCAGGACGCGTTCCCGGGCAAGTGGAAGGTGCTGTTCTACTGGCCGAAGGATTTCACCTTCGTCTGCCCGACCGAGATCGTCGGCTACGCCGGCCTGAAGGGCGACTTCGAGGATCGCGACGCGGTTCTCATTGGCGCATCGACCGACACCGCGCACGTTCACCTGGCATGGCGCAAGTCGGACCCGGATCTGGCGGCGGCGGACTTCCCGTGGCTGGCGGATAACGGCGGCGTGCTCGCCTCGCAGCTCGGCATTCTCGACAAGAACGAGCATGTCGCGTTCCGCGCGACGTTCATCATCGATCCGGACAACGTCATCCAGGCAGTCCAGGTCAACGGCCTGAACGTCGGCCGCAACCCCGCCGAGACGCTCCGCGTGCTCGACGCGCTGCAGACCGACGAGCTCTGCCCGTGCAACTGGAACAAGGGCGACGACGTCCTCCAGCTCGCAGCGTAAGCAAAGTCCCCCTCCCGCTTTGCGGGAGGGGTCAGGGGAGGGCGTGTCAACCGACGCGCCCTCCCTTTCTATGTCAGGCCCTCCCCCAACCCCTCCCGCAAGCGGGAGGGGAGCTAGAAAGCAAAACCCATGTCGCTCAAGGATTTCGCCGGGACGCTCCCGGATTTCGCCAAGGACATTCGCCTCAACGTCGGTTCGCTCCTGAATGAAGCGCATTTGCCCGACCAGCAGAAGTTCGGCCTGTTCCTCGCCTGTGCGCACGCCACCGGCTACAAGCCGTTGGTCGATGCGGCCGAGGCGGAAGTCGCGTCCAAGCTGACCCCGGAAGCGGCCAATGCGGCACGCGCCGCGGCGGCGGTGATGGCGATGAACAACGTCTATTATCGCTTCACGCACCTTGCCGGAAATGCCGAATATCAGAACATGCCCGCCAAGCTGCGGATGAACGTGATCGGGCAACCGGGGATCGACAAGGTCGATTTCGAGCTGTTCAGCCTCGCGGTCAGCGCGATGAATGGGTGCGGCATGTGCATCGATTCGCACGAGCAGATCCTGAAGAAGGCCGGCGCCACCGCCGAGGCGATCCAGACGTCGGTCCGGATCGGCGCGGTGATGAAGGCGGTCGCAACGGTCCACGCCGCGATCAACTGATCGACCGCTCCCTCATTCGTCATTCCCGCCGGCGCGGGAATGACGAAATCGGGGAGGGCTGTCCCTTACGTCAGCGCCGCCCACACCGAATAGGCGCTGGTCGCGGTCAGCAATCCGCCGATCAGCCCCATCAGCGGGCGGGCGGGGACGCGTTTCGCGATGACCGCGCCGAACGGAGCCGCAGCCACGCCGCCGATCAGGATGCCGATCGCCTGGACGGTGAACGCTGAAAACCCGATCGTCGCGATGAATGTCGCCGAGATCGTCGCGGTGAGGAAAAATTCCGAGGTGTTGACCGTCCCGATCGTCTTGCGCGGTTGCGCGCCCTGGACGAGCAGGTTCGACGTCACCACCGGCCCCCAACCGCCACCGCCGGCTGCATCGAGGAATCCACCGACAAGCCCGAGCGGCTCGACGATCCTAGGTTCGCGCGGTTCGACATGGCCGCGCCAGGCGCGGTACAACAGGTACAGCCCGATCGACGCGAGATACGCCATGACGAACGGCTTGGCGATTTCGGCATCGATCGAACTCAGCACATAGGCGCCTAGCACGCCGCCGATCATTCCCGGGATCACCAGCCGCAGGAACAGCTTCCAGTCGACGTTGCGGTGGAGGATGTGGCTGACCCCGGACGCCGCGGTGGTGAAGGTCTCGACCGCATGAACCGTCGCGGATGCGAGACGCGGCGGCAGCCCGAGGAACACGACCAGGGCGGTGTTGGTAAGGACCCCGAACGCCATGCCGAGCGCGCCATCGACCATCTGCGCGCCGAAGCCGACCGCGATGAACGGCAGCATCGTCCAGAAGACCGTGGCGAAATCCATCTGGGCGAAATCGGGCATAAGCGTGTACTCTCAGGTCCTTGGACGCGTCGGTTTGGCAGTATCGGCAATGTCCTATAGCTTTGGTCGGGTATTGCCACCGTCGATCGTGGTTGCGCGGACCTTTAATTCGCCCGCACGAAGGCCTAAATAGCCGAACGGATTACAGGGATTATGCAGATGGTGGGACGGCTGATCGCCTATCTCGATTCGGTCAAGGCGAGAGACCCGTCACCGCGCTCGCGGTGGGAGATCCTGACGTATCCGGGGGTGTGGGCGCTGGCCTATCATCGCGTCGCGCATCGTCTGTTTCGCGCCGGGCTGTTCTTTCCCGCGCGCGCGGTGAACCATATGAGCCGCTTCCTCACCGCGATCGATATTCATCCGGGGGCGAAGATCGGGCGGCATTTCTTCATCGACCACGGCTTCGTGGTGATTGGCGAGACCGCCGAGATCGGTGACAATGTCACGATCTACCAGTGCGTCACGCTGGGCGGGACCAACCCCGACAATGGCGTGCCCGGCAAGCGGCATCCGACCTTGTCCGACAACGTCATCATCGGCTCGGGGGCGCAGGTGCTCGGGCCGATCACGGTTGGCGTCGGCGCGCGCGTCGGCGCGAATGCGGTGGTCACGCGCGACGTGCCGCAAGGCGCGACGATGGTTGGCATTCCGGCGCGCGCGACGATGGTCGACGGTGGCAAGCAGACCGCGCAGTTCCTCGCTTACGGCACGCCGTGCACCGATGCGTTCGACCCGCAGACCCAGAAGGTTGAATTGCTCCGCTGCGAGTTGGAGACGATGCGCAAGCGGCTGGATGCGTTGCTTGCCGACCAGCAGGACGTGCGCGACCGCGCCTGATGGGGACCGTTACACCTTTCCCGGTGCAGCGCGGGACGCCGCAGCAGATCGGGTTCGACCGGCTTGAGCTCAACCGTATCCTCGACCTGTATGGGCGGATGGTGACCGCGGGGATCTGGCGCGATTATGCGATGGACATGGGGCAGGAGGTCGCGGTGTTCGCGGCGTTCCGCCGCTCCGCCGAGCGTCCGGAAGTGCGGATCGAGAAACGCCCCGCCTTGCGCAACCGCCAGGGGATGTGGGCGCTGATCAACGAACAGGGTGTCGTGCTCAAGCGCGGGCATGAACTCGGGCCGGTGCTCGCGCCGGTCGAGCGGCGGTTGATGAAGGTGGTCGAGGACTAGACGCGGGGGTTGCGCGGGCCCTTCGACTGCGCTCAGGGCGAACGGAGGGTGTTTTCCCTACCGCCGTTCGGGCTGAGCGAGGTCGAAGCCTGCACCGGACGCAAGCTTCGACCCCAAGGCGGATCAGCCGCCCTGCAGCTTCTTCAAAATGCTCATCGCCTGTTCCGCACCGCTCTGCGGGGTCAGTTCGCCGGTACGGTCGGTGATCTCCGCCCAATGCGCCGCGATGCCTTCGGGCGACAGATCGTCGCCGGTGAGCAGCTTGCCCTGCGTCAGCGTGACATAGGACGCCTGGAACACCCCCGCGCCCGCGCCGATGATCATATTGGTCGGCGCGTCTTCCGACACGAGATACAGCGCGGCGGGGGCGACCTTCTCGGGCGCAAAGGCGGCGAATGCCTCGGCCGGGAACAGGTCCTCGGTCATCCGCGTCCCCGCGGTCGGGGCGATCGTGTTGACCTTGATGTTGTTCTTCGCGCCCTCGATCGCGAGCGTCTTGGTGAGCCCTGCGAGCCCGAGCTTCGCCGCGCCGTAATTCGCCTGACCGAAATTGCCGAACAGCCCGGTCGACGACGCGGTCATCAGCAGACGTCCGTAATTCTGCGCGCGCATCGTCTCCCACACCGCCTTGGTGACGTTGGCCGAGCCAGTGAGGTGGACGTCGACGACGAACGCGAAGTCGGCGGGCTCCATCTTGGCGAAGCTCTTGTCGCGCAGCACACCGGCATTGTTGATGACGATATGGACGCCGCCCCAGGCTTCCTTGGCCTTGGCGACCATCGCGACCATCTGGTCATATTCGGTGACGCTGCCGCCGTCCGACATCGCGGTGCCACCCGCCGCCTCGATTTCCTCGACGACCTTGAGCGCGGCATCGCTGTGGCCGGTGCCGTCGCGCGCGCCGCCGAGATCGTTGACCACGACCTTCGCGCCGCGGCGTGCGAGTTCGAGCGCATAAGCCCGGCCCAGGCCGCCGCCTGCGCCGGTGACGATGGCAACCTTGTCGTCGAAACGGATGGTCATGCTGGACTCCTCTACCGTGTTTGGAGCGCGTCCTAGGCCAATCCGCAAGCCGCGCAAGCGCGGGAATCTTACGCCGATGCCCTAGAATCGGCCGAATCCGGGGCATGAAAAAGCCGACGCAGGGACTTTCCCCTACGTCGGCCTAGTCGTTCGAAGCGGCGGCGCGAAACGCGCCGCCGTCACGATTATTTGCGGCTGCGGCGCATCGACGCCTTGCGCGCGCCGCCGGTGTTGCGCTTGTCGATGCACTGGTCCTTCACGGTGCGCGAGCAGGCCGGATATTCAGTGGTTGATGCCATCGGCGCTGCTGCTGCCGGGGCTGCCATCGGCGGCTGACCTGCTGGCGGTGCCATTGCCGGGCCACCGGCTGGTGCCATCGCGGGGTCGGCTGCGGGGGCTGCCGGTGCTGCGGGGGCCATCGCCGGATCGGCGGGGGCCTGCTGCATGCCGGGCGCGCCAGCGGGCTGCGCGGGGGCGGGCTGCTGCATCGACGTGTCGGCGGTCGTCGGGGTCGTCTGCGCCAGGGCGGGCATTGCGACCGCGGCAGCAAGAACTGCAAACATGGTGAACTTCATGAAGAAACTCCTGTGATCAAGGGCAGCATCGCTTACTGCACGCCGGGACAAACGCGCATGTTGGCCCATGGCTCCCAAAAATCTTTACGCTCCCGAATCGAGCGCATAGCCCGCCGAGCGCACGGTGCGGATGATATCGGGCCGATCGCCGCGATTGATCGCCTTGCGCAGCCGCCGGATGTGGACGTCGACGGTGCGGCTTTCGATGTCGCTGTCATGCCCCCACACTGCGTCGAGCAGGCGTTCGCGCGAGAAGACCCAGCCGGGATGCTCGAGGAAGTGCTTGAGCAGGCGGAACTCGGTCGGCCCGAGCGGAATGACTTCGCCCGAGCGGCGGACCTTGTGGCCGACCGTGTCCATCTCGATGTCGGAATAGGTGAGCTGTTCGCCCGCGAGCGCGGGACGCACCCGCCGCAGCACCGCGCCGACGCGCGCGACCAGTTCACGCGGGGAAAACGGCTTGGTGACATAATCGTCCGCCCCGGTCTCGAGCCCGCGGACCCGGTCCTCCTCCTCGCCGCGTGCGGTGAGCATGATGATCGGCACGTTGGCGGTCTCGGGCATGCGGCGCAGACGGCGGCAGACCTCGATCCCGGAAAGCCCCTCGACCATCCAGTCGAGCAGGACGATGTCGGGTGTATTCTCCTTGGCGAGCAGCAGCGCTTCCTCGCCGTCCGGCGTTTGCGCGATCTCGAAGTCCTCGCGCTTGAAATGCCATATCAGCAGTTCGGCGAGCGCCGCATCGTCTTCAACCAGCAACATTTTTGCACGCGCCATGGCGTTCATTCCTTCAAGCGGTAGGCGTTGAATAGGACATTGGCCCACGGTCGCGTTCGGCCATGTGCGTGCCGGTTGCCGCGAAATACACCATTTCCGCGACGTTGGTGGCATGGTCTCCGACGCGTTCGAGGTTCTTGGCAATGAACAGCAATTGCGCGACCTGACCGATCGTCTTGGGGTTTTCCATCATGTGCGTGACGAGCACGCGGAACAGGCTGTTGTAGAAATCGTCGACCTGCCGGTCGCGCGCGCAGACCTCGACCGCGGCGGCGGCATCGCGCGCAGCGAACGCATCGAGCGCGTCGTGGACCATCTGGACTGCCAGCACCGACATCGCCGGCAGGACCGACAGCGGCTCGATCTCGCCGTGGCTTTCGATCGTGGGGACGCGCTTGGCGATGTTCTTGGCATAATCGCCGATCCGTTCGACCACGCCCGCGATCTTCAGCGCGGCGACGACTTCACGCAGATCGTCCGCGAGCGGTGCGCGCAGCGCGATGATGCGGACCGCGAGTTGCTCGACCTCGATCTCGAGCGCGTCGATCCGCTTGTCCCCGTCGATGATGCGGCGCGCACCTTCCAGATCGTGGAGCCGCAACGCCTCCATCGCGGCGCCGATCGCCTGTTCGGCGAGCCCGCCCATCTGCGCGATCAAGCCGCGCAGCTGGCCGATCTCGGCATCGAAGGCTTTTATCGTGTGTTCGTTGCTTGGCATGGTGTCTCGCCTCAGCCGTAGCGGCCGGTGATGTAATCCTTGGTCCGCTCTTGCCGAGGATTGGTGAAGATGTCCGACGTCGCGCCATATTCGACGAGCGTGCCGAGGTGGAAGAACGCGGTCCGCTGCGACACACGCGCGGCCTGTTGCATGTTGTGCGTAACGATCACGATTGCATAGCGGCCGTTGAGTTCGTGGATCAGTTCCTCGATCTTGGCGGTCGCGATCGGGTCGAGCGCGGAGCAGGGCTCGTCCATCAGGATCACTTCGGGGTCGACCGCGATCGCGCGCGCGATGCACAGGCGCTGCTGCTGCCCGCCCGACAGCGCGGTGCCGCTGTCGCTCAGCCGGTCCTTGACCTCGTCCCACAGGCCGGCGCGCCGCAGCGAGCGCTCGACGATCTCGGCGAGCTGCGTCTTGTTCGCGGCGAGGCCGTGGATGCGCGGGCCGTACGCGACGTTCTCGAAGATCGACTTGGGGAAGGGGTTGGGCTTCTGGAACACCATGCCGACGCGGGCGCGCAGCTGGACCACGTCCATCGACGGATCATAGATGTCCTCGCCGTCGAGCGTGATGTCCCCTTCGATCCGGGCGCTCGGCACGGTGTCGTTCATCCGGTTGAGCGTCCGCAGGAAAGTCGATTTGCCGCAGCCCGACGGCCCGATCAGCGCGGTGACGTAGCGCTGGTCGAAATTGAGCGACACGTCGTCGATCGCCTTCTTCGCCCCATAATAGACGCTGACCCGTTTGGCGCAGATCTTGTGTTGGTTGGATATGGTCACCAGCGAGTCTCGAATTTGTTGCGGAGGTAGATCGCGATGCCGTTCATCGCGAGCAGGAACACCAGCAGGACGATGATCGCCGCGCTGGTCTTTTCGACGAAGCCGCGGTCGATCTGATCCGACCAGAGGAAGATCTGCACCGGCAGCACGGTCGACGGATCGGACAGCCCGGCTGGCGGCGCAGAAATGAACGCGCGCATCCCGATCATCAGCAGCGGCGCGGTCTCCCCCAGCGCGCGGGCCATGCCGATGATCGTGCCGGTCAGGATGCCGGGCAGCGCGAGCGGCAGGACGTGGTGGAACACGACCTGGATCGGGCTCGCCCCGATGCCGAGCGCCGCGTCGCGGATCGATGGCGGCACGCCCTTGATCGCGTTACGCCCGGCGATGACGATCACCGGCATCGTCATCAGCGCGAGCGTCAGCCCGCCGACGATCGGCGCGGAGCGGGGCAGGCCGAATGTGCCGAGAAACACCGCGAGCCCGAGCAGACCGAAGATGATCGACGGCACCGCCGCGAGGTTGTTGATCGAGACCTCGATGAGATCGGTCCAGCGGTTCCGCGGGGCATATTCCTCGAGATAGAGCGCGGAGAGCACGCCGATCGGGAAGGCGATGAGCAACGTCACGATCATCGTGAACAGCGACCCCTTGAACGCGCCCCAGATCCCGGCGCGCGTCGAATCGTTCGAATCCGACGCGGTCAGGAACGGCCAGTTGAACCCCGTCGCGATGGCATTGCGCTGTTTGAAGTGCGCGACGATCGCCTCGTTTTCGGGGGAGCCGGTGCGCTTGGCGGCGATGTCGATCGCGTCGGAGGCGGGCACCCAGACGATCGAGCGTCCGCGCATAATTGCCGGATCGCGCTTGATCGCCGCGCGCACCGACAGCCAGGCGCCGTCCGACAGCAGATCGCTGCCTTGCGGGCCGAACGCGGCGATCGCGGCGGTCTTGGTGGCGTTCTCGACGCCCGCCCCGGCAAGCGCGAGATCCGCACCTGGGCCCTTGAGCCGCGCGGGATCGACGGTCAGTCCGGCGTTCGCGAAATCGACCGGCAGCGCGATCTCCGTCCGCAGGAAACCGCTCGCGCCGTTATAGACCATCGTCACGAGCAGCACGGCGAGGAAGCCCGCCGACAGGACGACCGCGGCCATGCCGAGCAGCCGGAAGCGCCGTTCCGCGGCATAGCGTTGCCGGATGCGGCGCTGCATCGATTGCGTCCGCCAGTCGGTCGGGGCGCGCTCGGCGGGTTCGGCTGGGCCGACCGGGAGCTGGGCGACGAGGGTTTCACTCATAAGCTTCGCGATACCGTTTGACGACCGTGAGGGCGACGATGTTGAGCAGCAGGGTGATGACGAACAGCGTGAGGCCCAGCGCGAAGGCGGCGAGCGTCTTGGGGCTGTCGAACTCGGCTTCGCCGGTGAGCAAGTCGACGATCTGCTTGGTCACCGTGGTCGCGCTGGCGAACGGGTTGAGCGTCAGCGTGGCGACACCGGAGGCGGCCATCACCACGATCATCGTCTCGCCGATCGCGCGCGACACCGCGAGCAGCACGCCGCCGACCACCCCGGGCAGGGCCGCGGGAAGCAGGACGCGGCGGATCGTCTCGGACGAAGTCGCCCCCATCGCGAGGCTGCCGTCGCGCATCGAGGCGGGGACTGCCGCCAGCGAATCGTCCGCCATCGAGGATACGAACGGGATGATCATCACCCCCATCACCAGGCCGGCGGCGAGCGCGCTTTCCGAACTGGCCCAAGTGACGCCGATCGACACCGCGAAATCGCGGACCGCAGGGGCGATTGTCAGCGCGGCGAAGTAGCCGTAGACGACGGTCGGCACGCCCGCGAGGATCTCGAGGATCGGCTTCATCCAGCGGCGCGCCGCGCCGCTCGCATATTGCGTGAGATAGACCGCGCTCATCAGACCGAACGGGATCGCCACGATCATCGCGATCACCGCGCCGATCAGGAAGGTGCCCCAGAACAACGGCACCGCGCCGAGCGTCGCTCCGGGATCGGCGGGATCGATCACTTGCGGGCTCCAGTGCGTGCCGAACAGGAAGTCCGTGATCGGGACGATCTCGAAGAAGCGCCACGATTCGAACAGCAGCGACGCGACGATCCCGAGCGTGGTCAGGATCGCGATCAGCGAGGCGGCGAGCAGCCCGCCCATCACGACGAACTCGACCTTCGTCCGTGCCCGGAAATCGGGGCGGACGCGGGTATAGGCGAAGCCGCCGGTGGCAAAGACGAGCAGCAGCGCAACCGCGGTGCCGATCCAGTCGATCTGCGTCTGTGCCACCGCATAGGCCGGCGCGAGTTTCTCGGCGAGCGGGTTGAACGCGCCGAAACTGGTGCCCGCGGCAAGGCTGCGCGCTTCCGACAGGATCGCCGCACGGTCGAACCCGGGAGGCGGCAATTGCGCGGCGATCGGGTCCTTGAGCACGCTGTTGGTGACCAAGGCAGGGGACGTCGCCGCCCAGACCGCGAGGAACAGCGCCGCGGGCAGCACCGTCCACAAGGCGACATAGCCGCCGAAGTGCGACGGCAGCGAACTGAACCGCGCAGTGCTGCCGCGGCGGAACGCGACCGCGCGCATCCGCGCGGTCAGCCAGCCGATCAGGCCGAGTCCGGCAACGACCAGGAATAAGGCGAGTAAGGACACGCTTCAGGCTCGATTTCGGGCTGGAGGAGGGATTACAGCAGCTGCGACGGATCGACGAGCGCGCCGGTCTTGACGACTTGCGCGTTGCGTTTGCGCACGTCTTCGGGTGCTGCGATCAGCCCCTTGGCGGCCAGCGGACCGCCGGGTTCCCACGAGGCGGCGTACAGGTCGAGGAACTCGCGCAGGCCCTTGATCGCGCTGAGATGCGCCGCCTTGACGTACAGGTACAGCGGGCGCGATCCGGGATAGGCGCCGCGCGCGATCGTCTCATAGGTCGGTGCGACGCCGTTGAGCGGCACGCCGGTGAGCTTGTCGTTGTTCTGCTCCAGGTACGAATAGCCGAAGATGCCGATCGCATTCGGGTTGGACTGGAGTTTCTGGACGATCAGATTGTCGTTCTCGCCCGCGTCGACATAGGCGCCGTCCTCGCGGATCGCGGTGCACGCCTTGGCGAAGGCGGGGGCGTCCTTTTCCTTGAGCGCCGCCATTTGCGGACGGATCGCCTCGCAACCGCGCGCGAGGATCAGTTCGGCGAAGGCATCGCGCGTGCCGCTGGTGGAGGGCGGGCCATAGACCTGGATCTGGATCGCGGGGAGCGCCGGGTTGACGTCTTTCCAAGTCTTGGCGGTGTTGGGCTGGCCGTTCGGCTGCGCGGCGAGCGCCTTGTACAGGTCGACCGCGGTCAGTTGCAGTTTCGGGCCATTCTTCGCTTCGGCGAAGGCGATTCCGTCCAGGCCGATCTGCACTTCGATGATCTTGGTGACGCCGTTGGCGACGCACGTCCGGTACTCGCTCGCCTTCATCCGGCGCGAGGCGTCCTCGATGTCGGGATGCGCGGCGCCGACTCCGGCGCAGAACAGTTTCATCCCGCCGCCGGTCCCGGTCGATTCGATCGCCGGAGCCTTGGTGCCGGGCCGGTTGTTGACGAGGCGCTCGGCGACCATGGTGGTGAACGGGAATACCGTGGACGACCCGACCACGGTGATATGATCGCGCGACCCGGCGCCGCCGCCATTGGCCTGGTCCTGACAGCCCGCCAGCATACCGATCGCTGCGACCGCCCCCAAGAGGCTCGCGACGTTCGAGACATTCGCCTGTTTCCGGTTCATCGTGATCCCCTGTGGCCGTCGAATCGCTAGGCGAAAGAAAAGACGCCTGGAGCCGACTACCATCGTCTCAGGCTGCCTCTGTGACGTTCGCGTTACCGTTTGATGACAGGGGCGTCGGAATGCGTCGCTGCGGCGATGGCGGCGGTGGTTTTCTGGTGGGGCGGCAGCATCAGGGTGACGGTCGTGCCGACCCCGACGGTGCTGGCGACGTCGAACCGGCCGCGGTGGCGTTCGACGATGTGCTTGACGATCGCGAGCCCCAGCCCGGTGCCGCCGGCGGCGCGGCTGCGGCCGGGATCGACCCGGTAGAAGCGCTCGGTGAGCCGTGGGAGATGTTCGGGCGCGATGCCGTCGCCTTCGTCGACCACGCTGATCCGCACCATTCCGAGCGGGTCGCTCCACAGCTTGATCGTCACCGGGGTGCCGGTGCGACCGTATTTCATCGCATTGCCGATCAGATTGTGGAGGATTTGGCTGAGTTGCGCGCGGTCCCCGGCGACGGGCGCGACGCCAAGGTCGAGATCGGCGACGATGTCCCGGCTGCGCTTGTCCTGTGCGTCGAGCAGTTCGGAGCGGACTTCGCCAATCAGTTCGGCCAGATCGACCGCGCGATCCGGCAAGCGATATTTTTCGGACTCGATCCGGCTGAGCGAGATGAGATCCTCGATCAACCGCTGCATCCGTCGCGCTTCGTCGAACATGATCTTCAGGAACCGCCCGCGCACCTGCGCGTCCTCGCCCGCCTTGTCGTCGCCGAGCGTCTCGATATAGCCGAGGATCGACGCGAGCGGGGTGCGCAGTTCGTGGCTGGCGTTGGCGACGAAATCGACGCGCATCCGCTCCGCAGCATGGCTTCCGGTCCGATCGATCAGATGGACGATCCGCTGTCCGTTCGTGGTGCCGCTGACGTGCATTTCCCAATGCTGGTCGCGCGCGCCAAGCCCGACGAGGTTGACCGGTTCCTGCGGCGTGGTGGCGAGGGGGCCTGCGAGCCGTTCGGCGGCACCGGGGTGCCGGATCGCGACGCGGACATCCTCCCCGACGATGTGATGGCCGAGCAGCCCGAGCGCAGCGGCATTGGCGTGGGAGACGAGCCCGTCGGCAATGATCAACACCGGTCCCAGCACCGATTCGATCACTTCCTGTAGGTCGGGCGTGGGGCGGGCGGGCGCGACCTCGGGTTCGCGGGGGAGTTCGATCGGCTGGTCGCCCGTCCCGGTCGCGACCAGCGCCGCCGCGATCCCGCCGACGAGCGAGATGATCGCGGCCTGCAGATTCCATTCCAGGAGGAACACCGCAATCGCCGCAACGATGACGAGCCCGATGGCGGTAACTGTGCGAGACCCGAAACCATGCAGCATCCGCGTGCCTTAGCGAGTGTTCGCAGCGGGCGGAAGCAACCACGGTGCACGCGTTCGCCTGGCGAGACTGCGGTGTGCCGGGAAGAGACGCCAAGCGCGATCCGGGGGGCGCCCCGCGCTTGCCAGCGAATCCCGGATGTGGAAGGGCTGACGACGATGAACGATGATCTGCCCGATGCTCCTATGGCACCGCGTCGCCGCGCGCTGATGCTCGGCGCGGTTTCGGCCGCTGCGGTCGTATCGATCCGTCCGGCGCTTGCCGCGACGACCGCGTCCATCTCGACCTGTGAAATCCCGGTACCGGATGCGGGGCGCGCCGGCAGCTATATCGCCGCCGACGGCAGCACCGTTCCCGCCGGCACGCAGGGCGCGTTTGCCCCGCCCGGACGACCGTTCAAGGGCGAGGACGTGCGCACCGCGCTTGCCGGTGGGCAGTTGCCCGGGACGAATTCGAGCCAGAGCCGGGCCTACGTCAACTACATCCGGCGGCTGCAATCGGGGACGAGCGGCTTTACCTGCTTTGCGTCGTTGCAAATGCCGCGCGGCTGAGGGACCGCATGGATGGGGACGATCCGCGGCTGACGTACCGCATGGCGCGTCCCGAGACGCTGAGCATCGTCCATCTCGATAGTTTCTCCGCAGTCTATCATCGGGCGTCGGGGATCACGCACCTGCTCGCCGCACCCGCGCCCGAAATCCTCGCCGCGCTGGGCGAAGCCGGACAGACGTTGCCGTCGCTGATGGCGCGGTTGGGCGCGCTCTATACGCTCGAGGATGCCGATGCGGCGGCGCTGGAGGCGCGGCTCGACGAGCTGGTCGCATGCGGGCTGGTGTCCTGCGAACCGGGGCTTTGAGCGTGCGGCATGTCTTTTCGGTGCGGGTCGGGCCGGTCGGGTTTCGCATCGGCTCGGATTGGCGCGCGCCGATCGCCGCGCTGGAACGCGTCTATGCGGCGTATCCCGCGCCGCATGGCGGGATCGCCGACTTTTCGGTGCGGCTGTTCGCGGCCCGGCCGTGGCGGCGGTTCGTCCGGCCGGCGGTGATGATCGGCGGGGACTATGTCCTGCCCGAAGCCGCGCCGCTGCCACTGGCGCAGGGGTTGCTCGCCGCGGAGATGGGGATGAACCTGCAAATGGCGCTGGGCCAGCGGCATTACCTGCTGCTGCACGCGGCGGTGGTCGAGCGCGAAGGGCAGGCGATGATCCTCACCGGGGCGTCCGGCGCGGGCAAGTCGACGCTCGCCGCGTTGTTGTCGCTGCGCGGATGGCGCCTGATGGCCGACGAATTCGCGTTGATCGACCCCCGCACCGGCCTCGTCCACGCGTTTCCCCGCGCGGTCAGCCTGAAGAACGCAGGCGTCGCGACGATCGCCGCCGAAGTTCCCGAACGGCGGCTGGGGCCGCTGCTCGCGCATACGCCCAAGGGGACGATCCGGCATCTGATTCCCGACACGACGGCGGTCGCGAAGATGGACTGCCCCGCGCGGCCCGCCGCGATTCTGTTCCCCAGCTTCGGCTACGCCCGCGCGACCCGCGCCGTCCTGCCGAGCGAAGTGTTCGTGCGGCTGACGCAGGCGTCGACCAATTACGTCGCGCTGGGTGAGCGGGGCTTCGATACGCTGACCAGGATGGTCACCACGCTGCCGGCATTCGCGATCGATTATCCCGATACCAACACCGCGATCGACCAGGTGGAGGCCGCATGGGCCGCGCTGTAGACGGCTGGTTGCTCGCGTCGGTGATGCGGACCCCGGCGCGCGCCGCCGATCTGGAGGCTGCCGGATGGACGGGGCTGATCGCCATCGCGCGCGCGGAACAGATGATCGGCACGCTGGCCGCGCGGTTGCAGGGGCTCGCCGTCCCGGCGCAGGTCGCGCGGATCCTGGACGACGCACGCACGTCCGCGGCGCAGGGCCAGATTGCCGCGACGTGGGAAGCCGAAGTCGCCCGGCGGGTGCTGTCGCATGTCGGCGAACGGCTGATCCTGTTGAAAGGCACGGCGTTTGCGGTCGCCGGGTTGCGCGCTGGGCTGGGGCGTTCGATCGGAGACCTCGACATCCTCGTGCCGAAGGACGCGCTCGCGCGGGTCGAGGCGGCTCTGCTGGATGCCGGGTGGGAGTGGGTCAAACCCGACCCGTATGACGATGCTTATTATCGCACGTGGATGCACGAGCTCCCCCCGCTGATCCACCGCGATCGCGACCGGATGATCGACGTGCACCACACGATCCTGCCGCCGACCGCGCGGATCACGCCTGATCCTGTCGCGCTGCTGGGCGACGCGGTCGAGATCGCGCCCGGCATGTTCGCGCTGTCGCCGCTCGACATGCTGGTTCACGCCGCCGCGCATCTGCTTGCTGATGGGGATCTTGCCGGGGGGATGCGCAACCTGTGGGACGTCCACTGCCTGATCGAGGAATGCGGGACCGACGGGCTGGAAGAGCGGGCACGCCATCACGGGCTGGAGCGGGAAGTCGCGCGCGCCGTGCGGCTGGCGACGGCGCTGTACGGCAAAGAGGGTTCGGTCGGCGTGGTCGATCGGATCTACCTGTTCCGGCTGACCGCGCGGGATGAATGGGGCCGCGCGACCCGACCGGTCACGCGGATGGCGTTCTATATCCGGTCGCACTGGCTGCGGATGCCCCCCGGGCTGCTCGCGCGGCATTTGTGGACCAAGTGGCGCGGGGGCGGGGCGGGGCCTTCGTCAGGCTGACAGGCGGTCGAGCGTCGGGATCAGCTCGTCGAACGAATCGATCACCGCATCCGCGCCCATCTGCGTGACGGGTTCGAGCAGGAACCCGAAGCTCACCGCGATTCCCGGGATGCCGGCATTGCGCGCCGCCATGATGTCGTAGATCGAATCCCCGACGAAGACGGTGCGACCCCCGCCGGCGCGGCGGATCATCTCGTCGATCGGCGCGCGATCAGGCTTGGACAGGCCCGGACCGAGCGTATCGCCGCCGACGATACAGGCGAATCGATCGATCAGTCCCAGATCGGTGAGCAATCGGGTCGCGAAGGATTCGAACTTGTTGGTGCAGACGGCCACGCGCACGCCGCGCTCCGCCAGCGCATCGAGCGCCGTGATGGCGCCGGGGAATGGGCGGGTGTGCACCGACAAATGATCGCCGTAATAGGCCAGCATTCGTTTGTAGAGCGGGCGGAACGCGTCTTCGTCGATCCCGCCGGTCGCCTCCAGCCCCTGTTTGAGCATGTGTTTCGCGCCGCCGCCGACCATCGTCTTGACCTGCGCGACGGTCAGCGGTGCGCGCCCTGCCGCCGCCAGGGTGTCGTTGACTGCGGCGGTCAGGTCGCCGCTGCTGTCGACCAGCGTGCCATCCAGGTCGAAGCCCACGATCTCGAAGGATTTTGTCGTCATGCCGTACTGCGTGGCAGGCTTGCTATGGTATTGGCAAGATTGTCGTGGCAGGACTTTGCCCCATGGACCGTTCTGTTGCCGCTATCGTCCTTGCCGCTGGCAAGGGTACCCGCATGAAAAGCGACCTGCACAAGGTGCTCCATCCGATCGCCGGGCGAGCGATGCTGTTGCACCTGATCGACAGCGTTTCGGCATTGAACCCGACGCATACCGTCGTCGTCACCGGGGCGGGACGCGAACAGGTCGAGGCGGCGGTCGCGCCGCTCGGCATCGCGACCGCGCTTCAGGCGGAGCAGCTGGGCACGGGCCACGCGGTGGCGCAGGCCGAACACGCGCTGGCCGGGTTCGCGGGCGATGTCCTGATCCTGTACGGGGACGTTCCGCTGGTTTCGACCGCGACGATGCGCGCGATGCTCGACCGCCTGAACGAAGCCGACGCGCCGGCCACCGTCGTCCTGGGGTTCCGGCCCGAGAACGCCGGGGCGTATGGCCGCATCGTCGCGCACGGTGGCGTGATCGAGAAGATGGTCGAGTATAAGGACGCTACCGACGCCGAACGCGCGGTCGACCTGTGCAATTCGGGGTTGATGGCGGTGCGCAGCGTCGATCTGTTCGCGTTGCTCGCGCGCGTCGGGAACGACAATGCGGCGGGGGAATATTATCTGCCCGACATCGTCATGCTGGCGGCAAGCGACGGGCGAAAGTCCGCGGTGATCGAAACGAGCGCGGGCGAAGTGGCCGGGGTCAACAGCCGCGCCGAGCTCGCCGCGGTCGAGGCGGACTGGCAGGTGCAGCGGCGCACGCGCGCGATGGCGGATGGCGCGACACTGATCGCCCCCGAAACCGTCTGGTTCGCGCATGACACGCAGATCGGGCGGGATGTCGTGATCGAACCGCACGTCTTCTTTGGCCCGGGGGTCACGGTCGGCGACGGGGTGAAGCTCCGCGGGTTCAGCCATATCGAGGGCGCGACGATCGGTACCGGTGCCGCGATTGGTCCGTATGCGCGGCTCCGCCCCGGTGCGGTCGTCGGCGAGGATGCGCACGTCGGCAATTTCGTCGAAATGAAGCAGGCGACGCTCGGCAGGGGTGCCAAGGCGAACCACCTGACCTATCTCGGCGATGCCGACATCGGGCCCGGCGCGAACATTGGCGCGGGGACGATCACCTGCAATTACGACGGCTTCTTCAAAAGCCGTACCGTGATTGGCGCGGGTGCGTTCATCGGGTCGAACAGCGCGCTGGTCGCCCCGGTTTCGATCGGGGACGGCGCGATCGTCGGTGCGGGCTCGGTCATCACCGCCGACGTTGCGCCCGAGGCTCTGGCCGTCGCGCGCGCGAAGCAGGAGTCGCGGGTTGGCTGGGCAACGCGGTTCCGGACGGCGATGCGGGCCAAGAAGGCTGGCAAGTGACGCCCACGGCCTCTCTAGTTCACGCATCTATTTTTCGCATCCTTCATATCCTCTAGTCTCGAGACAAGCGCATGTGTGGCATCGTTGGTATCCTGAGCACGCAAGACGTGGCCGATCGGCTGCTCGACGGGCTCAAGCGGCTCGAATATCGCGGGTATGACTCGGCCGGCATCGCGACCGACTTCGACGGGGCGATCGAACGGCGCCGCGCTTCGGGCAAGCTGATCAACCTGGCGAACGAGCTGGCGGCGCATCCGCTGCCCGGCAAGACCGGGATCGCGCACACCCGCTGGGCGACGCACGGCGGGCCGACCACCAACAATGCGCACCCGCACGCCACCGGCGAAGTCGCGGTGGTCCACAACGGCATCATCGAGAACTTCAAGCCGCTCCGCGATGAGCTGATAGCGCGCGGCCGGACGTTTACGAGCGAGACCGACACCGAAGTCGTCGCGCATCTGATCAGCGAAAAGGTCGAGGCCGGGCTCGGTCCGATCGAGGCGGTGCGCGAGATTTTGCCGCGACTGCATGGCGCGTTCGCGCTCGCGATCCTGTTCCGCCAGCATCCCGATCTGCTGATCGGCGCGCGGCTCGGCTCGCCGCTGGTCGTCGGGCACGGCGAGGGCGAGATGTACCTTGGCTCGGACGCGCTCGCGCTCGCGCCGCTGACGCAGCGGATCGCGTATCTCGACGAGGGCGACTGGGTCGTGCTGACGCGCGACGGTGCGCAGGTCTATGACCGCGACAACACGCCGGTCGAACGCGCGATCACGATCTCGGGGGTGACCGGCGATCTCGTCTCCAAGGGCAACCACAAGCATTACATGCTCAAGGAGATTTACGAGCAGCCGATCGTCGTCGCGCAGACGCTGCGCTCGTATCTCCAGCGGATGGAAGAGCGTGTTACGCTCCCGATCCCCGAGTTCGACCTGTCGACGATCAAGCGCGTCACGATCGTCGCGTGCGGGACCAGCTTCTATGCGGGCATGGTCGCCAAATACTGGTTCGAGCAGTTCGCGCGCGTGCCGGTCGACCTCGATGTCGCGTCCGAATTCCGCTACCGCGCGCCGGTGATGGAGGAGGGCGGTCTCGCCCTGTTCATCAGCCAGTCGGGCGAAACCGCGGATACGCTCGCCGCGCTTCGCCATGCGAAGGCCGAAGGGCAGACGATCGCGGTCGTCGTCAACGTGCCGACGAGCTCGATGGCGCGCGAAGCCGACCTGCTGCTCCCGACCCACGCCGGTCCCGAAATCGGCGTCGCATCGACCAAGGCGTTCACGTGCCAGCTTGCGGTGCTTGCTGCGCTCGCCGCCAATCTCGCCCGTGCCAAGGACAAGCTTTCGCCGGCCGAGGAGCGGATGATCGTCAAGCATCTCGCCGAAGCCCCGGCCGCGCTCAACGGCGCGCTGGCGTATGACGAGGCGATCGAGGCGATGGCGCACCATGTCGCGGTCGCGCGCGACGTGCTGTATCTGGGGCGCGGGACGGATTATCCGCTCGCGCTGGAAGGTGCGTTAAAGCTCAAGGAAATCAGCTACATCCACGCGGAAGGTTATGCCGCGGGCGAGATGAAGCACGGCCCGATCGCGCTGATCGACGAGAACGTCCCGGTCATCGTCATCGCGCCGTCCGGCCCGCTGTTCGACAAGACCGTCAGCAACATGCAGGAAGTGCAGGCGCGCGGTGGCAAGGTCGTGCTGATCTCGGATTACGATGGCATCCAGGCCGCGGGCGATGGTTGCCTTGCGACGATCACCATGCCCAAGGTTCACCCGCTGATCGCGCCGCTGGTCTATGCGGTGCCGGTGCAGTTGCTCGCCTATCACGTCGCGGTCATCAAGGGGACGGATGTGGATCAACCACGCAATCTCGCCAAGTCGGTGACGGTCGAATGAGCACGCCCCTCGTGGCCGGGATCGAACTCGGCGGGACCAAGGTTATCTGCGTGCTTGCAAGCGGGCCGGACGATGTTCGCGACACGGTGACGATTCCGACGACGACTCCGGAGGAGACGCTCGGCGCGGTCGAGGCGGTGCTCGCGCGCTGGTCGGGGTTCGAAGCGTTGGGGATCGCGAGCTTCGGGCCTGTCTCGCTCGATCCGGCCGACCCGAAACACGGTTTCATCACCGCGACGCCGAAGCCGAACTGGTCGGACACCGACGTGGGGCAACGCCTTGCGCGCGTCGCAGGCGTGCCGACGGGGTTCGACAGCGATGTTGCCGGCGCGGCGCTCGGCGAAGGGCGCTGGGGTGCGTCCAGGACGGTGGCCGATCATGCGTATGTCACGGTTGGAACCGGGCTGGGTATCGGGCTGGTGCTCGGTGGGAATCCGGTGGCGGGGCTGACCCATTCGGAACTCGGGCATATCCGTCCGGTCCGGCTTGCGGGGGATAGCTGGGGCGGATCCTGCCCGTTCCACGGCGACTGTCTCGAGGGTCTCGCGTCGGGCACCGCAATCCGCGCGCGCACCGGCACGCCTGCGCAGGACATCGCGATCGGCGATCCGACATGGGACGGCGTCGCGCACGCGCTGGCGCAGCTTTGCCATACCCTCGTGCTGACCGGGATCCCGCGGCGGATCGTGATGGGCGGGGGGGTGATGGTCGGCGTGCCGCACCTGTTCGCGCTGATCCGCGAGCGGCTGGTCGATAGCCTTGCGGGCTACGGCAACGCGCGCGGCCTCCTGCCGATCGACGCCTTCGTCGTTCCCGCGGAACTCGGCGGCATGGCGGGGCCGCTCGGCGCGATCGAGCTCGGGGTTCGTGCGCTTAGCAAAGGTTCAACCTTTAAAATTCTTTAGCGCGGTTTGCTCGGCGGCGGCACTGGGTCGGGCGCGGGCTCGGGTAGCCGCGACGGCGATAGGGCACGACCGTCTTATACGGGTCGGAACGGCAGGATGCTTTCGTACGTCTCCAGCGGCAAGGCGCCTCTGATGAATCCGCCCCGGCGCAGGACGAAGGTATGCCGGACGATCTCGGCCTGTTGCTCGATCCCGTATCGTTTGAGCGGCAATCCGGGTCTGATCGCATAATCGTAGCGGCAGAACGGATGGCGGACGAGCGGAAGGAATATGCCGCGCTGCGTCTGCCAGATATGCGTCAGCTCGTGGATCAGCAGGCCCTGCGCGTCGAGATTTTCGCAGGAGAAATCGTCGTGATACAGTGAGCCCTTGGGATGGAAACAGATGCATCCGGTCGGCGCCATCACCGTCTCGCGTGGCTGGAAAAACGCCCATTTCCGCTGGGTCAGGCGCACCTTGGCGTAATCGATCGCGTCGCCGAAGACGCTTTGCGCCAGCGTAACCTCGCCGTCGGTCAGCGTCCGCTTCGGTGCGCGCGCCATGATGCCGTGTCAGTCCTTGAACGTTGGCGCGGGAGCACCCGGCGCGATCGTGGGTACGAGCGAGTCGATCCGGCGACCGTCCGAGAAGGTGAACGTCAGCGTGATCGGTCGGCCCGGCTTGATCCCGGGGTTCATGTCGAACAGCATCAGGTGCTTGCCGCCGGGTTTGAATTCAGTCGTCGACAGCGCAGGGATCTTCAGGTCGCCGAGTGGCTTCATCGTCGCCATGCCGCCCGCGGTCATCGATTCGTGCAGTTCGCTCTTTACCGCGACCGGGCTGTTGACCGCGATCAGCGTCGTTTCGGTCGGCCCGCCATGGATCGTGAAGTACCCGGCCGAGGGTCGGCTCGGCATCGTGCCCAGGCGGACATAGCCGTGATCGACCGACAGAGTCGGCGGTTCGTGGCATGCCGCCAGCCCAGCCAACGGGAAAACCGTAAAAATCCGCCAGTTCAAATCTAATCTCCCGCATTGGGAACCGAACTGCGTCTCTAGGCGTGCGGAAATCTTGCGACAAGCGAAAGCCCCCCTATATCGCTGGAGTAACGGGCTGTGCCGCTCATTTCGAGGGCATGGCTGAACGTCCATTTTTTGACTGACGGGGGCCCAAGAGGACCAATGGCAAAAGTAATCGGAATCGATCTCGGCACGACCAACAGCTGCGTATCCGTGATGGAAGGCGGCAAGCCCAAGGTTATCGAAAACGCAGAAGGCGCGCGCACTACGCCGTCGATCGTCGCGTTCGCCAAGGACGGCGAGCGCCTCGTCGGCCAGCCGGCCAAGCGCCAGGCCGTGACCAACCCGGAGAACACGATCTTCGCGGTGAAGCGCCTGATCGGCCGCCGTTTCGACGACCCGATCACCAAGAAGGACACCGAGCTGGTCCCGTACCACATCGTGCGCGGCAACAACGGCGACGCGTGGGTCGGCGCGGGCGGCAAGGAATATTCGCCTTCGCAGATCTCGGCGTTCACGCTCCAGAAGATGAAGGAAACCGCGGAAGCCTATCTCGGCGAGACGGTCACGCAGGCGGTCATAACCGTGCCGGCCTACTTCAACGACGCGCAGCGCCAGGCAACCAAGGACGCCGGGCAGATCGCTGGTCTCGAAGTGCTCCGCATCATCAACGAGCCGACGGCGGCAGCGCTTGCCTACGGTCTCGACAAGGACACCAACAAGACGATCGCGGTCTATGACCTCGGCGGCGGTACGTTCGACATCTCGATCCTTGAGATCGGCGACGGTGTGTTCGAAGTGAAGGCGACCAACGGCGATACCTTCCTCGGCGGCGAAGATTTCGACAACAAGCTGCTCAACTTCCTGTCGGAAGACTTCAAGAAGGCCGAGGGCATCGACCTTACCAAGGACAAGCTGGCGCTCCAGCGTCTGAAGGAAGCGGCCGAGAAGGCGAAGATCGAGCTGTCGTCGGCTGCGACGACCGAGGTCAATTTGCCGTTCATCACGGCCGATGCCACGGGTCCGAAGCATCTCGTCAAGGCGATCTCGCGCGCCGATCTCGAGCGTCTGGTGGAGGATCTCATCCAGCGCACGCTCGAGCCGTGCAAGAAGGCGATGAAGGACGCTGGCGTCCAGGCGAGCGAGATCAGCGAAGTCGTCCTCGTCGGCGGCATGACGCGCATGCCCAAGGTCCGTCAGGTCGTGAAGGACTTCTTCGGCAAGGAGCCGCATTCGGGCGTCAACCCGGATGAGGTCGTTGCGATGGGTGCGGCGATCCAGGCGGGCGTGCTGCAGGGCGACGTCAAGGACGTGCTGCTGCTCGACGTGACGCCGCTGTCGCTCGGCATCGAGACGCTGGGTGGCGTGTTCACCCGGATGATCGATCGCAACACGACGATCCCGACCAAGAAGTCGCAGACCTATTCGACCGCGGACGACAATCAGGGTGCGGTCACCATCCGCGTCTTCCAGGGCGAGCGCGAAATGGCGGCGGACAACAAGATCCTCGGCCAGTTCGACCTGGTCGGCATCCCGCCCGCACCGCGCGGCGTGCCGCAGATCGAGGTCACGTTTGACATCGATGCCAACGGCCTCGTCAACGTGTCGGCGAAGGACAAGGGCACCGGCAAGGAGCAGCAGATCCGCATCCAGGCATCGGGTGGCCTGTCGGATCGCGACATCGAGCAGATGGTTCGCGACGCCGAGCAGTTTGCCGAGGACGACAAGAAGCGCCGTGCATCGGCCGAGGCGAAGAACAACGCCGAGAGCCTGATCCACACGACCGAGCGCCAGCTTGCCGACAATGCCGACAAGGTCGACGCCGCGCTCAAGGGCGAGATCGAAGCGGCGATCGCCGAAGCCAAGACCGCGGTCGAAGGCGGCGATCCCGAAGCGATGAAGGCCAAGGCCGAAGCCCTCGGTCAGGTTGCGATGAAGCTTGGGCAGGCGATCTACGAGAAGCAGGCGCAGGCCGACGCTTCGCCCGCCGCCGACGGTGCCGCGGCACCGAAGGACGACGTGGTCGACGCGGAATTCTCCGAAGTCGACGACACCAAGGCGTAAGTACGAACGCCCCCGCCCGTGATCGGGCGGGGGCACCGTGCGAGACGGCACGGCGTTCGGCGGAACGGCGCGAGGCCGCTTCTTGTCGGACGCCTGTCCGCTCCCGGTTTGAGGGCCTGACATGAGCACCGAAGTCGATTTCTACGAACTGCTCGAATGCGAGCGCACCGCCGACGACGGGACGATCAAGACGTCCTATCGCAAGCTGGCGATGAAGTATCACCCGGATCGCAACCCCGGTTGCAACGAGTCCGAGGCCCGCTTCAAGGCGATCAGCGAGGCGTACGACTGCCTGAAAGATCCGCAGAAGCGCGCGGCCTATGACCGCTTTGGACATGACGCGTTCCGCCAGGGCGGCGGCGGTGGCGGTGGTGGCGCGCAGGACTTCGGCGGGTTCTCCGATATCTTCGAGAATATCTTCGGCGAGTTCATGGGTGGTCAGCGCGGTGGCGGCGCCACGCGCGGACCGCGACGTGGCGCCGACTTGCGCTACGACATGGAAATCACGCTGGAAGAGGCGTTCCATGGCAAGGCGACCGACATCACGATCGATGTGTCGGCAGCGTGTGACGTGTGCGACGGCAGCGGCGCGACGCGCGGCACCTCGGCCAAGACCTGCACGACCTGCCACGGCCACGGCAAGGTCCGCGCGCAGCAGGGTTTCTTCGTCGTCGAGCGGACCTGCCCGACGTGCCACGGCGCGGGGCAGATGATCGCGGATCCGTGCGGCGCGTGCCACGGCGAGGGTCGGATCGACCAGACCAAGACACGCACCGTCAATATTCCGGCGGGCGTCGATGAGGGCACGCGCGTGCGCCTGACCGGCGAGGGCGAGGCGGGCCTGCGCGGTGCGCCGGCGGGCGATCTGTATATTTTCCTGCACGTCGCGCGGCATCCGCTGTTCGAGCGCGAGGGGACGACGCTTTTCGCGCGCACGCCGATCAGCTTTACGACGGCGGCGCTTGGGGGTGAGGTCACGATTCCGGGGCCGGATGGCGTGCGCCATGCGATCAAGATCCCGGCCGGGACTCAGAGTGGACGCGAGTTGCGGCAGAGGGGCGCGGGCATGCCCGTGCTGCAGGGGCGTGGGCGTGGCGATCTGGTGATCCGCGTCGAGGTCGAGACGCCGACCAGCTTGACTGCACGTCAGCGCGAGTTGCTCGAGGAGTTCCGTGCGACGGAAACGGGCAAGGAGTGCCCGCAGACTAGCGGGTTCTTCAAGAAGGTGAAAAGCGCCTGGGTGTAGGTTGGGGCGACGATCCGGGGAGCGTGGGGTGGCGTGATATGGCGCCACCTCTACCCGCTTTGCCGGCGAGAAATCTGAAACCTTAAAGCGCTTCTCCCGCCCCTTGTCGCAAGGGGCGGTCGAGCGGTCGGGTGGTTAGAAGATCAGGACTTCGGCCACCAGCGCGACACCGGCCACGGCAATAAGGCCGCTGGCCAGGTTCTGTAGAATGCGCATTGTAAGGTCTCCGTGCCGGTTCATCCCGGCACGGAGGCATTTGGAGATTGTTGCTTATCTGAGCAACATTATTACGCGCATTCGCAGTTGCAGCATTTGCACGTTGAGCAGTGCATTTTTGTCGACAAACCGTTAACCCTTGGCTCCGAACACGCGGGCGAAGATCGTGTCGACGTGCTTCAGGTGATAGCCGAGATCGAACTTGTCCTCGATCTCCGCGACCGACAGCGCCGCGGTCACTTCCGGATCGGCCTTGAGCAGTTCGAGCAGCGACAGTTCGCCATCCGATTCCCACACCTTCATCGCGTTGCGCTGGACGAGACGATACGAATCCTCGCGGCTCACCCCTGCCTGCGTCAGCGCGAGCAGCACGCGCTGCGAATGGACGAGACCGCCCATCTTGTTGAGATTCTTCTCCATCCGCGCCGGGTAGACGAGCAGCTTCTCGATCACCCCGGTCATCCGGCCGAGCGCAAAGTCGAGTGTGATCGTCGCATCGGGGCCGATATAACGCTCGACCGACGAATGGCTGATGTCGCGCTCATGCCACAGCGCCACGTTCTCCAATGCCGGCGTGACATAGCCGCGCACCATCCGCGCGAGGCCGGTGAGGTTCTCGGTCAGCACCGGGTTGCGCTTGTGCGGCATCGCCGACGAACCCTTCTGGCCCGGCGAGAAATACTCTTCCGCTTCCAGCACTTCGGTGCGCTGCAAATGGCGCACTTCGGTCGCGAGCCGTTCGATCGACGAGGCGATCACGCCAAGCGTCGCGAAGAACATCGCATGGCGATCGCGTGGGATGACCTGGGTCGACACCGGCTCGACCGTCAGCCCGAGCTTGGCGGCGACATGTTCCTCGACCCGCGGATCGATGTTGGCGAAGGTGCCGACCGCGCCCGAAATCGCACAGGTCGCGATATCGGCGCGCGCCGCGACCAGACGCTCGCGGTTGCGCGCGAATTCGGCATAGGCCTGCGCCAGTTTGAGGCCGAACGTCACGGGTTCGGCATGGATGCCGTGGCTGCGCCCGATCGTCGGCGTCATCTTATGCTCATGCGCGCGGACCGACAGCGCCGCCAGCAGCGCGTCGATATCCGCGATCAGCAAGTCGGCCGCCTGCGCCAGCTGTACCGCAAGACAAGTGTCGAGGACGTCGGACGAGGTCATCCCCTGATGCATGAAGCGTGCTTCGTCGCCGACTTGCTCGGCGACCCAAGTGAGGAAGGCGATGACGTCGTGCTTGGTGACCGCTTCGATCGCGTCGATCGCGGCGACGTCGATCTCGGGCTTGGTCGCCCACCATGCCCACAGCGCGTCCGCCGCCTTGCGGGGTATGACGCCGAGATCGGCGAGCGCCTCAGTCGCATGCGCTTCTATCTCGAACCAGATGCGGAAGCGGGCTTCGGGCGTCCAGATCGCGGTCATCGCGGGGCGGGAATAGCGGGGGACCATCGGCAATCCTTCGTCAATACGGGGCGAGCAGGGTCATGTACCGGACAAGGGGCCGGATCGGCCCATCGCGGATTCGGCACGCAACTGGATGAGCAGGGCGTTAGCAGGGACAGAGCGAGGCTTCAAATCCGGCCGTAAGGGGCTCTAGCCATAGCAACATGCCGTATCGTGCAGCATAAGAGGGCAGGGGTATCGAGGGGTGAGGGACCCGTTCGATCCGAGTCAAGGAGACGCGTAATGCTGAAGTCGATCATTATTGCCAGTGCTGTCCTGGTGTCTGCACCCGTACTTGCACAGGTCACGCAGCCATCGACCACTGTTCCTACCGACGCGCAGCCGGATACGACGAATACACGTCTGACGCAGGCCGTACCTGCAGGGCAGGCGCCGACCGCGTCCGAATCGGCACCCGCGCAGGCAGCTGAAGCGCAACCCGCGAGCGGCGCGCAGATCGCCGATGTCGTCGGCACCGAATTTCCGAACTACGACAAGAACGGCGACGGCTCGCTGAGCGCCACCGAGTTCAGCGCCTGGATGGTCGCACTCAAGACGGCGAGCGACCCGTCGACCAAGGCGACCGCGCCCGCGACCAAGACCTGGGTCGCGACCGCCTTTGCCCAGGCCGATTCCGACAAGAACAAGAAGGTGTCGAAGGGCGAGTTGACCAGCTTCCTGTCCGCCGCCGGCTGATCGGTAGGTCGCCCCCTCATCGCGTGTTTGCAGCGCGCGATGGGGGGCATTACTATGTGCCCGCGCTTCACTCTTTCCTCTCACCCCGTTCGTGCTGAGCGAAGTCGAAGCACTGCTTCGCGCTGGGGTTTGCCCGTTTCGAGCAGGCCCTTCGACTGCGCTCAGGGCGAACGGAGGGGGCCACCAGTCTGCGAGGCTGCCGAAGCTTGCGTCGCAGCCAACGCGTCGCACGCTCAGCGCCCGGCGATGCTCGCAAGATCGGTCGCCGGGTCGATCACGCGCCCGGCTTCCTTCCGTTCCGAATAGCGATCGACCATTTGCGCATCGTGCGGACGCAACAGCACGGTGAAGCGGACGAGTTCCTCCATTACGTCGACGATCCGGTCGTAATAGCTCGACGGCTTCATGCGGCCCGCGTCGTCGAATTCGGCGAAGGCCTTGGCGACGCTCGACTGGTTGGGGATCGTCACCATCCGCATCCACCGGCCGAGTACGCGCAACGCATTGACGCTGTTGAAGGATTGCGAACCGGCCGAGACTTGCATCACCGCCAGCGTGCGGCCCTGCGTCGGGCGCATTCCGCCCATCGCCAGCGGCAGATGATCGATCTGGAGCTTCATGATCCCGGTGATCTGGCCATGCCGTTCCGGGCTGCACCACACCTGGCCCTCGGACCATAAAGACAGCTGCCGCAATTCGTGCACCGCGGGATGATCGTCACCGGGGACCTGATCGGGCAACGGCAACGTCGACGGATCGAAGATCCGCGTCTCGCACCCGAAGAATTGCAGGAGCCGGGCGGCTTCCTCGACGCAAAGCCGCGAGAAGGAGCGCTCCCGCAGCGATCCGTACAGCAACAGGATCCGCGGCGGTGGGTCGCCTGCGCCTAGGCCCAATGCGGGGCGCGCATGGGCATAGCGCCTGTCGAGCGCTGGCAAATCGTCGGGGTCGGGCAGGGGGCGAAGAGGCATCGACGGTGGTCTTTCATAATAAGGGGACGCTCACCGTGTCGGCGGCGCGCCCGGAGCCAGATGTCAGCCGATGCGTTGACCGGCCGAATCGATAACGGCTTCGCCGTCCTCTTTCGCAAAGGCGCCTTGTTGCGGCGTCGGAAGCAGATCGAGCACTTCTTCGGATGGTCGGCACAGTTTCACGCCCAGCGGAGAGACGACCAACGGTCGGTTGATGAGAATAGGGTGTGCCATCATCGCGTCGACGATCACATCGTCGGACACCGTTTCATTTGCCAGGCCGAGCTCGGCGTATGGCGCCTCTTTCGTGCGGAGCAAGGCGCGGGGGCTGATCCCGGCCCGTTCGATCAAATCGATGAGCGTTGAACGGGTAGGAGGCGTCTTGAGATATTCGATGACCGTCGGTTCGATCCCGGCGTTGCGGATCAGACCGAGCGTGTTGCGGGACGTACCGCATTTCGGATTGTGATAGATGGTGACAGCGGTGGCGTCCGGCGTGGCCATACGGGGCCCTTTCTCAACACGTCGGAGCGAGATCTGCGATCAGCGGCGTGCACAGGTCGGCGTTGCCCGCGCAGCAGTCCTGCACCAGAAACACCATCAGGCCGCGAATCGCATCGAGGTCTGCGCGGTAGAGGATGATTCGGCCGCGCCGTTCGAATTGCACGAGTCCGGCGCGCGTCAGGATCGCCAGATGCGCGGACATCGTATTCTGGGGAACGTCGAGTTGTCGCGCGATTTCGCCGGCCGGCAAGCCCTCAGGTACGTGTCGCGTCAGCAAGCGGAATGTGTCCAGCCGGGTTCCTTGGGCAAGCGCACCCAACGCGGCGATGGCTAAAGTGGATTTCATATATCCAGATTAGACGATGGGTCCGCCAGCGCAACCCCTCTTCGCTACAGCAGCCCCATTGCCCGCAGGCTCGAATGCCCCGATCGCGCGATGATGACGTGATCGTGCAACGCGATTCCCAACCGTTTTCCGGCTTCGGCGACACGGCGCGTGATGTCGATGTCGGCGCGGCTGGGGGCGGGATCGCCGCTCGGGTGATTGTGCACGAGGATGATCGCGGCGGATCCGAGATCGATTGCCCGGCGGATCACTTCGCGCACATATAATGCGGCTTCGTCGATCGATCCGTCGCTCATCACTTCGTCGCGCAGCAGCATGTTGCGCGCGTTGAGGTGGAGCACGCGGACGCGCTCGTTGGTCCGGTGCGCCATATCGGCGTGAAGATAGTCCAGCAGCGCCTGCCAGCTCGCGAGAACCGGCCGGGTGCTTGCCTCGACCCGCAACAGACGCAAGGCCGCCGCCTGGACGATCTTGATCGCGGCGGCGGATGTGTCGCCCATACCGGAGACTCGCATCAATGCTTCGGGTTCGGCGCTGAACAAAGCGCCGATGCCGCCGAACTCGGCAATCAGCGCCTTGGCGAGCGGCTTGGTGTCGCGGCGGGGGATCGCGAGCGCGAGCAAATATTCGACCAATTCATGATCGAGCAGTGCTTCTTCCCCCTGCCGGAACAGCCGCTCCCGCAAGCGCGCACGGTGACCGGACTGGTCGGGGAGGGGAGGGGCTGGCGCGCGCATCGCAGCCAGACGTATCGTTACGCTTGCGACGAAGCAACGCGCGGCTGGACTTGGTGGCACAGGCCGGAAGGTGTAAGGGCCGGAGCGCGACCAATGGTTGACACCCCCCGGTCTGCTTCTTAAACGATCCGTCACACGGGGGTTGCCCCTGTTTCCCGCACATATCGTCGCGGTGCCATGAGGCACGGCGGCGTTTTCTTATCAGGATAGGCGCCCCTTTGGCCGATAACCGCCCGACCGACGACCTCGAAGCCCGCATTGCCTCGGCACGTGCGGCATCGCAGGCGCGTGGCCAGGGCGTGGTGCCGCAGGCAAAGGGCTACGGTCAGGGCACGCGCGTTCTCGCGTTGTTGCTTGGAGCGTTGCTCGGCGGTGGTATTCTTGGCTGGGCGATCGATTCGTGGTTCGGGACCAGCCCGTGGGCATTGCTCATCGTGCTGGCATTGGCCGTGATTGGGGCGTTCATGAACATCATGAAGATTTCGAAGGAGCGCGCGGAGTGAGCGCCGGCAAAATCGATCCGATGGAACAGTTCATGGTGGAGCCCGTCCTGGGCCGCCATATCGACCTGTTCGGTTACGACGTCTCCTTCACCAACTCGGCGCTGTTCATGGTCGTCGTGTTCGTGCTGCTCGCGGTGTTCATGGCAGGTGGTCTCAAGCGCCAGCTCGTGCCTGGGCGCTGGCAGGTGATGGCCGAGAACGCGGTGAGCTTCATCGATTCGATGGTCAGCGTGAACATCGGTTCGGGCGGCAAGAAGTTCGCCCCATATATCTTCTCGCTGTTCTTCTTCATCCTGTTCGCCAACCTGATCGGCGTCATGCCGCTCGCGATCCTGCCCGGGCTCCACACCTTCGCGGTGACGAGCCACATCACGGTCACTGCGATCCTGGCGTTCCTGTCGTTCGCGATCGTGCTGGTCGTCGGCTTCGCCAAGCACGGCCTCAAGTTCTTCTCGCTGTTCGTGCCGCACGGTGCGCCCGGCTGGCTGATGCCCGTCATCATCCCGGTCGAGTTCGTGTCGTTCATGGTCCGCCCGTTCAGCCTTGCGCTGCGACTGTTCGTCGCGATGACCGCCGGGCACATCCTGCTTGAAGTGTTCGGCAGCTTTGTCGTCCAGGGCATCAATGCAGGCGGCGCGCTCGGCCCGATCGTCAGCGTGCTCAGCTTCATCATGATCGTCGGCGTCAGCGCGCTCGAGCTGCTGGTCTGCGCGATCCAGGCATATGTCTTTGCACTGCTCACGTCGCTGTACCTGCACGACGCGGTGCATCTGCACTAATCGTTTTCAACACCCATCTGACTGTATTCTAAGGAGCTTTATCATGACTGATCTTGGTGCAATGTACATCGGTGCCGGCCTGGCAGCGATCGGTGTCGGTCTCGCGGCACTCGGCGTCGGCAACGTGTTCGGTTCGTTCCTCGAGGGCGCACTCCGTAACCCGGGCGCAGCAGACGGCCAGCAGGGTCGCCTGTTCATCGGCTTCGCAGCATCGGAGCTGCTCGGCCTGATCGCGTTCGTCGTCGCGATCCTCATCCTGTTCGTCGTCAAGTAAGCCGGAGCGAGCACAGCCCATGCCGCAGCTATCCCAGATCGGTGAGATCTACGCCTCCCAGCTCTTCTGGCTGGCGATCGTATTCGCGCTGATCTATTTCGGGATCGGCAAGGCGATGGTCCCCAAGATCGAGGCGACGATCGACGATCGTAACGGCCGGATCGACGGCGACATCGCCGCGGCAGAGGCTGCGCGCGCGCAAGCGCATGCCGTCGAGGCAGCTTATCAGACCGGGCTTGAAAACGCCCGGTCGAAGGCTGCCCTGGCGCTGGGCGAGGCCAAGGATCGCGCTACCGCGAATACCGAAGCCAAGCTCAAGGCAAGCGATGCGGCGATGCAGGCACAGCTTGCCGCCGCAACCGCGCAGGTCGCAGCGTCCAAGACGCAGGCCTTCGCCGAGATTGAAACTGCAACGACCGATGCGGTCGAAGCGATCATTGCCAAGCTTTCGGGCGTGGCGGTGGACCGTTCGACGATCGAAGCGCGTGTGAAGACGGAATTGGCGCATGGCTGAGGGTTCGACCGTACATACGGTAGCAACGACGGGCGTCGCCGAACTCCATCACGAGCCGACCGCGCTCGGCATCAACGCAGCCGGTTGGGTCGCGCTGTCGATGCTGGTCGTGATCGGGCTGTTGCTCTGGAAGAACGTACCGGGCCTGGTTGCCCGGATGCTGGACGGCCAGATCGAGAAGATTCGTTCGCAACTCGACGAGGCTTCGCGGTTGCGGGCCGAAGCGGAAGCCTTGCTAGTCGCAGCCCAGGCTCGCGACGCGGCAAGCGCTGGCGATGCCGCTGCGATCGTTAAGCATGCCGAGGCAGAAGCTGCCGCAATGGTTGCCAAGGCCGAAGCTGACCTTACCGAACTGGTCGCGCGTCGTCAGACGATGGCGCAGGACCAGATTTCCGCCGCGCAGCGTGGCGCCATCGCTGAAGTCCGTGCGCAGGCAGCCGATGCCGCCGCACGGGTTGCATCGACGGTCATTGCCGAACGCCACGGCGCAGACGCCGACAAGGCGCTGGTCGACCGCACGATCGCTGGCCTGGGTCGCCTCAACTGATCGCGCGCCGGCTGGCCCGGCGCGTTTCATTTCCCTTGTCATAAGTCGGAGCTAGGGTGGCGAGCCACGGCGATTCGCGCCGTCGTCACTCAACGAGGCTCCGTCATGAAATCCATCGTTCTTGCTGCGGTCGTCCTGGCGTCCGCCGCCCCTTTGGCAGCACAGTCGGCGCCGTCCGCTGCGCCAGTTGCAGCCGCCGCTACGCCCGTCGCGAAATTCACGCTCGATACGCCGATCGAGACGATCGCGGCGGATCCTGCCGCGAAGAAGGTGCTCGACGCGGACCTGAACAACATCACCGCGCACCCGATGTACGATCAGTTCAAGAGCATGTCGCTGTCGCAGGTGCAGCCGCTGTCGGGCGGCGCGCTGACCGACGAGGCCCTGGTCAAGGTCAAGGCGGACCTGGCCGTCCTGAAGTAAAGTCGTGTCCTGGATTCCCGGCCTTCAAAGAGCCGGGAATTCGATCAGTCGTCGCGCAGGCCCCCGCCGATGCTGGCCCGTGCCTGGTCGGCTTCGTTCGAAACGACCGGATAGGCGCAATAGTCGGCGGCGTAATAGGCGCTTGGACGATGGTTGCCCGACCAGCCGATTCCGCCGAACGGCGCGCCCGACGAGGCGCCGTTGGTCGGCTTGTTCCAATTGACGATCCCCGCGCGCGCATTCGCCCAGAACTGGTCGTACAGCTTGGGGTTCTGGCTCAGCAGCGACGCGGATAGGCCGTACCGCGTGTTGTTCGCCTCGACGATCGCATCCTCGAAGCTCGTCGCGCGAATCACCTGCAGGATCGGTCCGAACAGTTCGATGTCGGGGCGTTCGCTAAGCTCGGTCGTGTCGATGAGCGCAGGGCGCAGGAACGGCCGGTCGGGGACCGGGCGTTCGAGGTGACGGATCGCCCGCCCGCCGCGCATCATCAGTTCGAGGAAACTCTCGCTGAGCATATCGGCAGCGTGATTGTCGATGACCGGCCCCATGAACGGTGCCGGGTTCGCATGGGGTTCATCGACGATGACCCGGCCGACCAGCTTGGTGACTTCGTCCATCAGCGGGTCGTACAGTTTCTGGTCGACGATCAACCGGCGTGCGGCGGTGCAGCGCTGACCTGCGCTGGTAAACGCGGACTGGACGATGATGACGGCCGCCGCCTGAAGATCGGGTGAATCCCACACGATGATCGGGTTGTTGCCGCCCATTTCGAGCGCGAGGATCTTTTCCGGGCGCGTGGCAAAGGCGCGGTTAAGTGCGATTCCGGTCGGCGCGGAGCCGGTGAACAACAGCCCGTCGATCCCGTCGTGCGCAGCCAGCGCCTTGCCCTCGTCAGCGCCGCCGACGAGCAGCCGGATGCATCCTTCCGGGACGCCACCCGCGCGGTAGCAGTCGACCAGGAACGCGCCGGTTGCGGGCGTCTTTTCGGAGGGTTTGAACACCACGGCATTGCCAGCGAGAAGCGCAGGGACGATGTGGCCGTTGGGCAGATGCGCGGGGAAATTATAGGGTCCGAGGACCGCCAACACGCCATGCGGCTTGTGGCGCAGCGCCATCCGCCCCGCCATCTGTGTATCGAGCCGACGCTGCGGCGTCCGGTCGGCGTAAGCGGTGACCGAAATGTCGACCTTGGCGATGACCGTCTCGACCTCGGTCCGGGCTTCCCACAAGGGTTTGCCGGTCTCGCGCGCGATCAGGTCGGCAAAGGCGTCCGCCCGCGCGCGGACCACGTTGGCGAAACGGCGCAGCGTTTCGATCCGGTTGGTGAGCGGCTGGGCCGCCCAGCTAGCCCAGCTCGCGCGCGCCGCCGCGACTTCGACGTCAGTATCCCCGATCGGGCTTTGCCACAGCAGGGCACCGGTGGCGGGTTCGTAGGAAAGCAGATCACTCGACATTGGTGAGTCTTGCCCCAGAATTCAGGGTTAATCCACTTTCCTGACGCACCTTCACCCCGCAAGGGCCTCGCCCATTTGGCGGATGGCGTCGATCTTGGCGTGAAAGGGGCCCCAGTCGTCGCGCTCGGCGATCGCGGACCAGATCGCCTCGACTTCATCGATCAGCATCGAACACGGCGCCCCGGACCAATAGGCGCCTGAACGGGGCTTGCGCGGCGCATAGCCGACAAGCGCGGCGCGAAGGTCGTCGAATGCCTCGCCCTCCGGCGCGGTGCCCCCGAACGCATCGAAGAAGAACCGGTCGATCCCGGTCTCGCTTCGCGTTAGTGCCTGTTCGAGCGTTTGGACCAGTGCACGGTCGCGTGTCGGCTCCTGCGGCACGACGCCGAGCCGCCAGAGGATCGCATCCGACACTGCGCGCTGATAACGCTCCGGGAACGTCTCGAGGATGTCGATCAACGGCTGCGCTTCGCTGACCGCGCGCAAGGCGACCGCGAGCTGCATGACATTCCAGTGGATCGCCTCGGGCTGCCGACCGAACGCATAGAGTCCTGCGTGATCGAAATAAGCGGCGGTAAAGGCCGGGTTCCATGTCGGTGCCCAGCGCCACGGTCCGTAATCGAAGCTCTCGCCCGTGACGTTGATGTTGTCGGTGTTGAGCACGCCGTGGACGAACCCCGCCGCCATGTAGCTGGCCGCGAGCGTGGCGGTGCGGCCGACGACGAGGTCGAGCAGACGCGCCGGGGCATCGTCGCCCGGTTCCTCGCCGTACAGGTTGCGGAGCACGTAGCCGACCAGCCGGGTCATGTTGTCCGCATCGCGCAGATAGGCGAGGCGCTGGAACGTGCCGATGCGGACATGGCTATGGCTCAACCGCACCAGCACCGCGGACCGCGTCGGGGAGGGTTCGTCGTTGCGCTCGAGTTCCTCGCCGGTTTCGATAAGCGAGAAGCTGCGCGAGGTGGGAACGCCCAGCGCTTCAAGCATTTCGGTCGCGAGCACTTCGCGCATCCCGCCTTTCAGCGTCAGGCGCCCGTCGCCGAAGCGGCTCCACGGCGTCGTGCCCGACCCCTTGGTGGCAAGGTCCATCAGCCGGCCGTCGCGGTCGCGCAGCTGCGCGAATAGGAACCCGCGCCCGTCGCCGATTTCGGGGTTATAGTTGCGAAACTGATGGCCGTGATAGCGCAGCGCGAGCGGCTTCTCGAGGCTGCTCGGCAGCGGGACGAAGCGCCCGAAATGCTCGATCCACTCCGCGCCGCCCAGACTTTCCAGCCCGACTTCCGCCGCCGCCGAATCGTTGCGGAAGCGCAGGTGGGTTTCCGGGAAATGTGCCGCGACCACAGGGTCGTAGAAAGCGTCGCCGAGATCCAGGATCGTGGTTTCGGGGCGATAGGGTTGCGGGGGGGTGTCCATACGTGAATATGGAGGGCTCCAACCGCAGGACGCAACCATGCCACCCTATGAAAACCGATATTGGTGGTCAAACGACGGCGTAAGACTGCATTATCGTGACTATCCCGGGCCGAATACGCGCCCTCCGCTGCTATGTCTGCCCGGATTGACGCGGAATGCGCGCGATTATGACGCGCTCGCGCGGCGTTTGTCGCCGGCCTGGCGAGTCATCACGGTCGATCTGCGCGGACGCGGCGACAGCGGCTACGCCAAGGATCCGATGAGCTACGTGCCCCTGACCTACGTCCAGGATATCGAGGGGCTGCTCGCGGAACTGGGGGTGGAGCGTTATGTCGCGATCGGCACGTCGCTGGGCGGGATCGTGACGATGCTGCTCGCCGGGACCGCGCGCGCATCGCTGGCGGGCGTGGTGCTCAACGACGTCGGCCCGGAGATCATGCCCGAGGGACTGTCGCGGATTCGCGGTTATGTCGGCAAGTCGAACACCTGGCCGACCTGGCTCCACGCCGCGCGCGCGGTCGCGGAGGCGAATGAGTCGGTCTATCCGGCTTTCCAGCTCGAGGACTGGCTCGCGATGGCGAAGCGGCTTTATCGGCTCAACAGCGCGGGGCGGATCGTGCTCGATTACGACATGAAGATCGCCGAGCCGTTCCGCGTCCCCGGCAACGAGGCCGGGCCGGATATGTGGCGCGCGCTCGACGGGCTCAGGGCGGTGCCGACGCTGGTCCTGCGCGGGGCAACCTCGGACGTGTTCGCGGCAAGCGTCGCGGACCGGATGGCGGGCGTGCTGGAGCAGGGCGAACTGGTGACGATCCCGGCGATCGGCCATGCCCCGACGCTCGATGAACCCGAAGCAATTGCCGCGATCGATCGGTTGCTGGCGCGGATCGTACCGGAACCCGCTGCTGGCTGAGGCGTCTCGGAAGGGAGTGAACCCGGGAGCCCCTGCATGACCGACCTGTCCGACGCGCACACCAAGATGCCAAGCCTGAAGGGCAAGCGGGTGATCATCACCGGCGGCACCACCGGGATCGGCCGCGCGATCGCGGTGCTGCTCGCGAGCGAAGGCGCGCGCGTCTTTATCTGCGGTCGGAGCGAGGAGCATCTTGCCGATGCGCTCGCGCGGATCCGCGAAGTCGGCGAGGGCGACGGGATCACGCTCGATCTGTCGGAAGAGGCCAGCCCCAAGGCGTTCGTCGAGGCGGGCAAGGCGCATCTCGGCGGTGTCGACGTTTCGGTGATCAACGCCGCGATCGCCGCGGAAGGCTTGAGCGACATGTCGGAGGAGGCGGTGCGCTATGCCATCGCGACCAATTTTACCGGCTATCTGATGACCGCGCACGGCTCGATTCCCGCGATTGGTGACGAAGGCGACATCGTGCTGATCGGGTCGATGAGCGCGCATGTGCTCGGCCCCAATTCGACCGTCTATGCCGGGATCAAATACGGCATTCAGGGCTTCGCAGAGGCATTCCGTCGCGAGATGGGGCCTAAAGGCATTCGCGTCTCGCTGGTCGAGCCGGGACTGACCGGATCGACGATGCAGGAACCGGACACCCCGCCCGAACAACAGCGCGAGAAGATCCGCGACGAAACGTCGCTCCGCGCGGAGGATATCGCGGTCGGGGTGCATTACATCCTGACGCAGCCGCGCCGAACGGTTATCCAGCAGCTGACAATTTCGCCGCGGAATCAGGATTCGGAATGACCTTCACCCATGACGCGCTGATTTTCACCCCTGCCGATGTCGATCTGAGCAAATCCCCGCTCGCGGGCCAGATCGATGCGGAAACCTATGTGCTGGGCGCGTTCAATCCGGGCATGACGCGGTTGCCCAACGGCAACCTGCTGCTGATGGTGCGGATCGCCGAGGCGTTGCGGACCCCGATCAAGGACCAGCAGATCCACGCGATCCGCTGGCATGACGGCGGCTTCTGCCTCGACGCATGGCCGATCGAGTTCGTCGACACCGCCGACCCGCGCAAGTTCATGATGCGTGGCGGCGGGTGGAAGGTGATGGCGCTGACGTCGCTGTCGTGGCTGTTGCCGGTCGAGCTCAATACCGACGGGACCGCGGTGGTGGCGGTGCATTACGACAAGGCGATCGCGCCGCGCGCGTCCTACCAATGCTACGGCGTCGAGGATGCACGGATCAGCAAGGTCGGCGACCGATATCTGATGACGACCTGTTCGGTCAGCCCGGAGCGGCATTCGACGACACTCTACAGCTCGGACAATGCGCTCGACTGGACGCTCGAGGGGATCGTGCTCGATCACCAGAACAAGGACATGCTGATCTTCGAAGGGCTGGTCGGCGGCAAATACTGGGCGCAGACGCGGCCCTTGGGCGACCTGTATTTCGCCTACCCGCCGGGGAGCGAGTGGCGCGCGGGGCCTTCGATCAACCTGTCGACCTCGCCCGACGCGCTTCACTGGAAGCCGCACGAGCGCCCCGGCATCCGCCCGCATGCGGCGACCATGGCGACCGCGCGGATGGGCGGCGGCACCCCGCCGATCCTGGTCGACGGGCCCGATGGCGGCGGCTGGCTCAGCTTGTGGCACGGGGTCGAGCCGATGGGCGTGGTCGGGGTGTATCGCACCTATTGGTCGCTGCTCGACCGCGAAGACCCGAGCCGGGTCCTTCGCACCAGCCACGACGCGCTGATCGAAGCCAACCCTGCGCTGACCGACCCGCTGCGTGACCAGATGTATATCGACAACGTCGTGTTCACGACGGGCATCGCCGACGCGGGGGATCATTACGTGGTCGCGAGCGGCGAGGCGGATCTGGCGTGCCGGATCTCGCATTTGCCGAAGGCGCTGTTCGCGTAGGTTCGTCGTCCACCAAAAGAGGAGAGTCGCGTTCGCCGAAGCGGGTGTGCTCCAGACCGATCCGCTCTACTACAAAGCCGGACATTGATGATGCAAACGTCATAGGTTATGAAGTAGATGAACTGATGTAATGTCAGGTGTGCAGCGGAACGAGTTCTGACTGAGCGTGGAAGGTGATTGATGATCGCTTTATTCCTCATGTTGTCGCTACAAAGTGCCGCTCCTGATATCGTCGTTTCTGGCACGCGGCTTTCGGAAGCCTACGCGGCGTGCGTCAAGCAGACCTGTACTCCGTTGCGGGATGCGCAAGTGTCGATTGCCTTCGCCGAGCGACAGTTCCGAGACGGCGCGTACATCAAGGCGCGGCGTACGCTCGAGGCGGCCATATCTCGTAACAAACGCCACGCCGCGACCGATCCCAAACCGGTTTCAGCCCTCTACGAAGCCTATGCCACCGTGTCCTTGCACGACGGGGATATGGATGCGTTCAAGCGGGCGGTCGGCCAGCGGGTCCGGACGCTTCGCGATAATCTGCCCGGTGATGACCCTGCCGTCGTCGATGCCATGTTTGCGATCGGCGATATGTGGCTGGGGAAGCACGATGCGGATAATGCCGAGTCTTCGTATAAAACGGTAGAGCGCCACGCCTTGGCCGAAGGAAACGCATCGCTCGCGATGCAGGCGACGCTACGTCGCGTCGGACTGGCCAACGCGCGAGGCGACACTGCCGGTGCAGCCCGACTTATGGCCGAAGCCGAAGCGCGTCCGATCGCAAATGATCCAAAGCTGCGTACGGCATTGCAGGTCGTGCGGTTGCGCCTGGCGGCGGGGCGGAAAGACAATGCGCAAATCGATAAGATGGTTCGCACGATCGGTCACGAGGGGGCGAGCGGGCCTGCGCTGATCTGGGCTCCTCCCTATAAACTCACCGAAATAGCTGCGGCGCAGAAGGCGGCAGCCAAATTCGACACGTTCAATCCCTTTCCCGCGCGCTCAACCGACGTCGATCCGATCGAATGGGTCGATATCGGATTCTGGATCGCGCCTGACGGCAAGACGAACGAGCCCGAGATCCTGCGCGGCTCGCCCCCGACGGGATGGGCGGGATCGCTTCTCAAACAGGTTTCCGAACGACGCTATACCGGCTTCTCGACCAGCAGCGCTGATCGCGGGGTCTATCGTGTCGAACGGTTTACTTTGCGCGGTACCTACGATGTTCCGTTGGGAAGCCTGATCAGACGGCGAAGCGGCGCTCCGAGATTGGAAGTGCTCGACTTGACGCAGCCCGATATGGCCGCGTCCGCGAAACGGTCATAACGAGGCCTGTAAGACGTGCCGTCGGTGGCCGTAAGTGCATCATCCACACGTCTTGCATCGATCGAGGACCGGTAAAACGGACACCAATGCTCCCCGTTCACAGCCGTTGCGGCCGCGCCGCGATACAGCCTGTAACGCGTGCCCCCCCCAGCGGTGGCGGCCTTCGATCTGCAGCAGGGGAGGGGACAAGCGAACCTCCCCTGACGGGGGGACTCCGCAGGTGTTGAGACCGCGATAATCCTACGCAGCATGCGATGATTGCTGGTCGTCGCCGGGGCCGCTCAGACGGCTGCTTTCCGGGACGCCGGGCGTACGGATCCAGACCGTGCCGCCCTCGTTCTTGGCCTGATACATCAGTCGGTCGGCAACGCCGACAAGCGCTTTGTCGACCCTGGTTTCGCGCAAGTTCAACACCAGCGCGCCGATGCTGCAGCCCAGCGCGTACGGGGTTGGCATGCAGTTCATCTGCAAATGCAAGGTTTGGGCGCGCCGGTAGCCTTCGGCTTCGCTGTCGACTGGCAGAAACAGAAGAAACTCGTCGCCCCCGATCCGGGCGAACACGTCGCCCGGTCGAATCAATGCACGAACTCCGTTTGCGAAGGCCTGCAAAGCTTCGTCCCCCGCGGCATGGCCGTGCCGGTCGTTGATCTGCTTGAAGCCGTCGAGATCGACATAGGCGAGGATGCCCCAGGCTCGATGCCGCGCAACCGCACCGGCGTTGTCGTAGAAAGCCTGCTCGTTGACGAGACCCGTCAAAGGGTCGCTGCGCGCGCGATGCCATTCGCGATCGTATGAGCGGCGTGTGCCGGCCATCAGGATGATGATCATCGCCACCGCCAGAATCCGCATGGCCATGTTCCATGCGATCGCCGTGTGACCGAGCGGATACGCCTCGAGCCCGTTTGCGGCGAGCGATACCGCCACACATGCGGCGCTGGTCAGCGTGGCCTCACGCCACCCCAGCGTCCAGGCGGGCAAGCAGAGGATCAGCAGATAGATCGGGCCGAACCACAGCGAGGTCCCGCTCGCGTAATCGGCGAGTCCGGCGATGACGACCGCTGCGACGGTCATGGTCCGCGCCTGCGCCCGGGAGAGTCGGGTCGTCCAAGCAATGAGCGCGTCCAGCCGGTCATGCCAGCGCGGTGGGGTCGGCATTGCTTGAAGAGACGATGGCCTATTCATTAAGGGTCCGTAACGAGCAGAAGGTTAATATTGTGTTACCGAGGCTTCGGTAGGTCGCATCGCGGTGAGGGACTGCATCGACGCAGCTTCGGTGCGCCGCTACCTCGGCCATTGCGTACAGTTTAGCCCGCGACACGACGGGGCTGGTTTTGCGCCGCGGAGTCGGTAAGCACGCGGGCGATGCGACCCGTGAACATCCTCCATCTGCATTCTACCTTCTCGCTCGGCGGGAAGGAGGCGCGTGCGGTGCGGCTGATGAACGCGTTCGGCGCGCATGCGCGGCACACGATCGTGTCGAGCATGGACGGACAGTATGGCGCGCAGACGGCGATTGCGCCGGGCATCGATTACGAGATCGCGCAGAACCCGCCGCCGTTGACGGGTGGCCCGTCGGTCCAGCGCTACGAGGCGATCGCGGCGTATATGCGGCGGTTCGACTTGGTGCTGACGTATAATTGGGGCGCGATCGACGGGGTGATGGCGAAGCGCGTGTCGTCCAAGGGGATGCCTCCGGTGGTGCATCACGAGGACGGCTTCAACGCCGACGAAGCCGACGGGCTGAAACCGCAACGCAATCTGTATCGCCGGTTTGCGCTGACCAAGGCCGAGGCACTGGTGGTGCCGTCGCAAACGCTCGAGGCGATCGCGCTCAAGACGTGGAAGCAGCCGCGCGACCGGGTCCACCGGATCGCCAACGGGATCGACACTGCGCTTTACGCCAAGAAGCCCGATCCGAAGGCGATCCCTGGTTTCAAGCGCAAGCCCGGTGAAGTTGTCATTGGCACGCTCGCCGGCTTGAGGGAGGTCAAGGACCTGCCGATGCTGGTGCGCGCGGTCGGCGGTCTGTCGGGGCGCGTGCGCTTGGTGATCGTCGGCGAGGGGCCCGAGCGCCAGACGATCCTCGACACGGCCGAGCGGATGGGAATGGAGAACCAGCTCGTCCTGCCCGGCTTCCTGCCCGAGCCGCATCGCTTTATCGGCCTGTTCGACATCATGGCGCTGTCGTCGAAGAGCGAGCAATTCCCGATCGCGGTGATCGAGGGAATGGCGGCGGGCCTGCCGATCGTCGCGACGCCGGTCGGCGACATCCTCGCGATGGTATCCCCCGACAATCATAGTTTTATCGATCGGCGGACGCACGAAGTGGCTTTGCGCGATTCATTGCAGACCTTATGTGATGCCACGCCTGAGCAGCGGGGCTATCTGGGGCAGAAGAACCGCGCGAAGGCGGTCGCGGAATTCGACGAGGCGACGATGATTGCGCGCTATCGCGCATTGTATTCCACCGTCCTCGGCCAGCCAGGCCGCTTGGGGTAATTCACGGTTTGCCGCGCGTGGCATCCAACGCCTATATCGCACGTATGTTAATCCGGGAGCCGGTCACTTGTTCAAAGGTTTGAAGCCCATCGTTTATGGAGGCCGCGAGGTCTGGCCGCTCGTCGAGGGCGGGAAGGGCGTCGCCGCGACCAACCATGCAAGCGCGGGCGCCTGGGCCGCGGCGGGGGGGATCGGGACGGTCTCGGCGGTCAACGCCGACAGCTACGATCCCGACGGCAAGATCATTCCGCAGGTCTACACCAAGCTGACCCGGCGCGAACGCCACGAGGAACTGATCGAATTCGCGATCGAGGGCGCGGTCCAGCAGGTGCAGCGCGCGTATGACATCGCGGGCGGCCAGGGTGCGATCAACATCAACGTCCTGTGGGAAATGGGCGGTGCGCAACGCATCCTGAACGGCGTGCTGGAGCGCACGCGCGGGCTCGTCGCGGGTGTTACCTGCGGCGCGGGGATGCCCTACAAGCTTAGTGAAATCGCCTCGTCTTACGAGGTCAGCTATTTGCCGATCGTCAGCTCGGGCCGTGCCTTCCGCGCGCTGTGGAAGCGCGCCTATTCCAAGGCGGCGGACTATCTGTCGGCGGTCGTCTATGAGGATCCGTGGCTTGCGGGCGGGCATAACGGCCTGTCCAACGCAGAAGACCCGCTGGTCCCGCAGGATCCCTATCCGCGCGTCAAGGCGCTGCGCGACACGATGCGCGAAGGCGGGATTTCGGATGACGTCCCGATCGTGATGGCGGGCGGCGTCTGGTATCTGCGCGACTGGTCCGACTGGATCGACAATCCCGAGCTCGGCTCGATCGCGTTCCAGTTCGGCACGCGACCGCTGCTGACGCAGGAAAGCCCGATCCCGGAGGATTGGAAGGCACGGCTTACCAACATTCAGGAAGGCGAGGTGCTGCTGCATCGCTTCTCCCCGACCGGTTTCTATTCGAGCGCGGTGCTCAACCCGTTCCTGCGGCATTTGCAGGCGCGTTCCGAGCGCCAGATCGCCTTCTCGACGCAAAGCGCGGGCGATCACACGTTCCAGCTCGACGTCGGCGTCAAGGGCAAGAATTTCTGGGTGACGCGCAACGACCTGCTCCGCGCGCGCGAGTGGTTCGGTGCGGGCTATACGGATGCGCTCAAGACGCCGGACAACACGCTGGTGTTCGTGACCCCGGAGGACAAGGGCGTGATCCGCAAGGATCAGGCGGATTGCATGGGCTGCCTCAGCCAGTGCTCGTTCTCGTCGTGGTCGGATACCGAGACCAACTCGACCGGACGCCTTGCCGATCCGCGCAGCTTCTGCATCCAGAAGACGCTGCAGGACATCGCACACGGCGGGGATGTCGAGCAGAATTTGATGTTCGCAGGACACGGCGCGTATCAGTTCAAGCGCGATCCGTTCTATTCCAACGGGTTCGTGCCGACCGTGAAGCAACTGTTCGACCGGATCCTGACGGGCGACTGATCGTCCGCTCCAGCAACATTTCGTAACTGATTGGTTGGCGATTTTTTCACCTCCCGCGCGCTAGGGCCGGGAGGTGAGTGTACCCGTGTTCCTGACCGTCGATACCGAGCTGATGTGGCGGCATCATGCTGCGCGTCTTTCCGTCGATGAGCTGTTCGCCCGCTCGTTCGAGCCCGCCGGAGTCGGTATCGCGCACATGCTGGCCACCTTGGCGCGGACCGGGTTGAAGGCGTGTTTCTTCGTCGATCCGATGCCGGCGCTGGTCTTTGGCCTCGACCCGATCCGTCGTGTGGTCGAAGCGATCCTGCAGGCGGGGCAGGAGGTGCAATTGCACTTGCACCCCAATTGGTCGGGCGCCGCGGCGGACGATGGCGGCGCGAGCTACAGCCGGTTCCAAATGGTGGAATACTCGCGCGACGACCAGAGCGACCTGATCGCAGGGGGAATTGACCTGCTGGTGGCTGCGGGTGCGCCGCGCCCGGTCGCGTTTCGGGCGGGGTCGTACAGCGCGAACGACGATACGCTGCGCGCGCTGGTGCGCAACGGAATCGCCTATGACAGCAGCCACAACGGCAGCGAACATCCGTGGCCGAGCCAGATCGACCTGCCGGTTCGCCAGATCGCACCGGTCGAGCGATTGGGAATCGTCGAGGTGCCGGTCACGTTGATCGAGGAACGTCCGGGGCACTTGCGCAATTTTCAGGTGTGCGCGCTGTCGCTTGGCGAGATGCGCGCCGCGCTCGATCATGCGGTTGCGCAGGAGCATGCCGCGGTGACGATCGTGACGCACGGGTTCGAACTCGCCAACCGGACGGGCACGCGCCCCAATGCCGTCCATGTCCGCCGGTTCGAGGCGTTGTGTGCGCTGCTCGCGGCGAGGGCGGACGCGATGCCGACGCAGCATTTTGCGGGTCTCCCGGCGCTGCGAACCGGCCACGCCGATACGCCCTTGTCACCCGATCCGCTGCGGACGCGCTGGCGCCAGGCGGAGCAATTGTGGTCGAACCTGGTAGCGGAACGCGCGGCATAGGGTTGCGCGACCCCGGCGTAGACCGGGAGAACTACCGAGACGACTACGGCCACGCAGTATCCCACCCCTTATCGTTCCCACACCGCCACGGGCGCGCTACACGCGCTTATGCATTTGCGCACCCAAGCCCTGATCCTCGGCGTCCGCCATCACGGTGAGCATGGCGCGATTGTGCGGGCGCTCACCCCCGACGACGGTCTGCAGGCGGGCTATGTGCGCGGGGGGCGATCGAGCCGAATTCGGCCGATCCTGCAACCCGCCAACCGGGTCGCGGGTGAATGGCGCGCGCGGACCGACGATCAACTCGCGAGCCTGACGGTCGAACTCGTCACCAGCCGCGCGCCGCTGTACGCCGAACCGTTACCGGCGCTCGCGCTCGATTGGGTAACGGCATTGACGGCGGCGGCACTTCCCGAGGCGCTGCCGTACCCGCGGTTGTACCTGGCGCTGGATGCCGTGATCGAGGCGATCGCGCTGGCACCCGCCGCGCGGCGCTGGATCTTGTCGATCGCGCGGTACGAGCAATTGCTGCTGGCGGAACTTGGCTATGGGCTCGACGCGGAGGCCTTGCCCGCCGCGCTGACGGACCCTGCCGCTGACGACTGGCACGCCGTGTTCGCGGCCCTTTCCGTACTGGGGGAGGCACTCGGGGCGCAAATTCTGGTCGATCGGCGGGCCGTAACTCTCGAATCGCGGGCTCGTTTGACAGATCGGCTCAAAAGGGCGGTTGCGTGATGCGCCAAGGGTCGGCATGGCCGCGCCTTCAAATCACGGAGCGGTACGGACCATGGCACTGATCGCAATCCTCGCTGGAGACGGCATTGGCCCCGAAGTGACGCACGAGGCTCGCCGCGTGCTCGAGGCGCTCGGGCTCGACCTTACGTTCGAGCCTGGCCTTGTCGGCGGTGCGGCCTATCGCAAGACCAGTCATCCGCTCCCGCCCGAGACGCTCGCGCTGGCGCACCGCGCCGATGCGATCCTGTTCGGCGCGGTCGGCGACCCCGACATGGACGGGCTCGAACGCTCGGTGCGTCCGGAGCAGGCGATCCTGGGCTTGCGCAAGGAACTCGGCCTGTTCGCCAACCTGCGCCCCGCGACGATGATGCCGGGCCTGGAGGACGCGTCCGCGCTCCGCCCCGAAATCGCGCGCGCGATCGACATGGTCATCGTCCGCGAGCTGACCGGCGACGTCTATTTCGGTGAAAAGAGCCGTGGCTTCTCGCATACCGGCCTGCGCGAGGCGCATGACATGATGCGGTATGACGAGGTCGAGATCGCGCGGATCGTGCGGGTCGGGTTCGAGATGGCGGCACGGCGCAACCGCATGCTGACCTCGGTCGACAAGGCGAACGTGCTCGAGACGTCGCAGCTGTGGCGCGAGATCGTAAACGAGATCGCGCGCGACTATGCCGAGGTCAAGCTGAGCCACATGTATGTCGACAACGCCGCGATGCAGCTGGTCCGCAACCCGGGCGCGTTCGACGTGATCGTGACCAGCAACCTGTTCGGCGACATCCTGTCCGACCAGGCGAGCATGTGCGTCGGGTCGATCGGGATGCTGCCGTCCGCGTCGCTCAACGATTGGCAGGGCAGTTGCGGGTTGTACGAGCCGATCCACGGGTCTGCACCCGATATTGCGGGGCAGGGCAAGGCCAATCCCTGCGCGGCGATCCTGTCGGCGGCGTTGTTGCTGCGGCACTCGCTGTCGGACGAGGCTTCCGCGGTTCGGGTCGAGCAGGCGGTTCGCGCCGCGATTGCCGATGGGGCGCGGACAGTCGATCTGGGGGGCAAGCTGACCACGGCGCAGATGGGCGATGCAGTGCTCGCGGCGCTGAAGTGATTTAAGCCCCTCCCCTTCAGGGGAGGGGTTGGGGGTGGGGCGGTGCCTGGCAGAGAGGTTCGTTCTGCTGGACTTCCCCACCCCAACCCCTCCCCTGAAGGGGAGGGGCTAAGGACGTTAGCCGAATACGGTCTTCAAATTCATGAACTCGTGCAGCCCGTACGGCCCGAGTTCCCGGCCATGACCCGAGCGCTTGATCCCGCCGAACGGCGCTTCTGGCGACGACGACAGCATCGCGTTCACCGCGATCATCCCGGCTTCGATGTCGCGCTCGAACCGCGCGCGTTCGTCGGCATCGTTGGTCCAGACCGACGACCCGAGCCCGAACGGCACCGCATTGGCGAGCGCAATCGCCGAATCGATGTCGTCCGCGCGGAACAGCATCGCGATCGGCCCGAACAGTTCTTCCTCGGCAACGGCATGATCCAGTGGGACGTCGACGATGATTCCCGCCGACATGAAGGCGCCCTTGCCGGGCAGCGCCTCCCCGCCGAACAGCAGCTTTGCCCCCGCCTGTTCGAACAGCTTGAGTTGCCCGAGAACTGTCTCGCGCTGTTCCTCGCTCGATAGCGGCCCCATCGTGCTGTCCGCGTCGAATGGGTCGCCTGCCACGACCGCCTTCATCGCGGCCGAGAACTTTTCAAGGAACGCGTCGTAAATCTCCGAATGCACGATCATGCGCTTTGCGCAGATGCAGGATTGTCCGGTGTTCTGGACCCGCGCGGTGACGGCTTGCTTGACCGCTTCGTCAAGATCGGCGGACGGCATCACGATGAACGGGTCCGACCCGCCAAGCTCGAGCACAACCTTCTTGAGCGCGCGACCGGCGGCTTCGGCGACTTTCATGCCTGCGCCCTCACTGCCGGTCAGCGTCACCGCGACGATCCGGTCGTCCGCGATCAGCGCGGCGACCTTGTCCGACTTGATCGCGAGGTTCTGGAACAGCCCGGCTGGACCGCCCGCCGCGATCACCATTTCCTCCAGCGCGGCGCCGCAGCCCTGGACGTTCGAGGCATGTTTGAGCAGTCCGACGTTGCCCGCCAGAATCGTCGGCGCCATGAAGCGGACGACCTGCCAGTACGGGAAATTCCACGGCATCACCGCCAGAACCGGCCCCATCGGGTGCCACGTCGCGGTCGCCCCGGCGAAGGCGCGGGGTTCGAGCATCGCGGGGCCCTGCTGCGCGTAATGGCGGAACGCGGCGGCGCATTTTTCGACTTCGGCGATCGCCGATTTGAGCGTCTTGCCCATTTCGCGCGTCGCGATCTCCGCCAGTCGGTGGCTGTTGGCATCGAATTGCTCCGCAATCCGCTCCAGCAGCGCGGCCCGCTCGGCGAGCGGGGTCAGCCGCCATTCGCGGTAAGTAGCGTGCGCGCGGGCGACCTTGCTTTCGATCTCGTCCCTGGTCAGCTCGGCAAAGCTCTCGCCAGGTGCGCCGGTTGCGGGGTTGATGCTGGTGAACATGGCGGGAAGGCTCCGGAATTTTACAGTGGATGCGGGAATATGCAGGGACAAACGCAAAGTCTTGCCGAGGTATCCTTGACCCCCGTCGCTTGCCTGCCGCATAGGTTGGAAATGGATATACCGATCGAAGAGCTGACGTTCGAAGCGGCGCTGAAGGAACTGGAGGGGATCGTGTCGAGACTGGAAAGTGGGGACGCGCCGCTGGATCAGGCGATCGCGCTGTACGAGCGTGGCGACAAGTTGCGCCGACGCTGCGACGATCGTCTGAACGCGGCACAGGCGCGGATCGAGGCGATCCGCACCGACAGCGAGGGGCGGGCCATCGGCACGCAGCCCTTTGCGGCAGCTTGACCCCGTGAACATGGCGCCATTGTCGCTCGCCGAGGCGCTGACCGAGGTCGGCGTGGATATCGACCGTCGGCTCGATTCGCTGATCGCCGTGCCTGACGACGCACGTGCGCCGCTGTACCGCGCGATGCGCCACGCCGCGATCGGCGGCGGCAAGCGGCTTCGCCCGTTGCTGGTGATGGCGACCGCGCGGTTGTTCGCGGTCGACCGCGATTGCGTCGGGCGCGCCGGGATGGCGATCGAATGCGTCCACGTCTATTCGCTGATCCACGACGATCTGCCCGCGATGGACAATGACGACATGCGGCGCGGCAAGCCGACCGTGCACAAGGCGTTCGACGAAGCGACCGCGATCCTGGCGGGCGATTGCCTGCATGCGCTGGCGTTCGAGATCCTGTCCGACCCCGCAACCCATGCCGATCCGTTCGTACGGAGCGAACTGGTGCTCGATCTGGCGCGTGCCGCTGGGCCCGCCGGAATGGCGGGCGGACAGGCGATGGACCTGGAAGCGGAGAAGACCACCTTCGACCTGCCGACCGTGACACGGTTGCAGGCGATGAAGACCGGCGCGCTGATCGCCTGTTCGGTCGAGGCTGGCGCGATCCTCGGCAAGCTGCCGCCGGAAGGGCGCACCGGCCTGCGTGGCTACGCCCGAGACCTTGGCCTCGCGTTCCAAATCGCCGACGACATCCTCGACGTCGAGGGGGACGAAGCGGCGGTCGGCAAGAAGCTCCACAAGGATGCCGGCGCGGGCAAGGAGACCTTCCTGTCGCTGCTCGGTCTGCCGCGCGCGCGCGAACAGGCGCGGATGCTGGTCGATCAGGCGATCGATCATCTCAAGCATTACGGTCCTGAAGCAGACCTGCTCCGCGAGATCGCCCGGTTCACGCTCGAAAGAGATCGGTGACGATCCGCACGGGGGTCTATCCCGGCACCTTCGATCCGGTCACGCTGGGGCACATGGACATCATCCGGCGCGGCGCCAAGCTGGTCGACCGGCTGGTGATCGGCGTGACGACCAACCCGTCCAAGTCCCCGATGTTCACGATCGAGGAGCGGATGGCGATGGTCCAGCGTGAGGTCGAGGGCGTCGCGGGCGAAATCCATGTCGTCAGCTTCGATTCGCTGCTGATGGACTTCGCCGAGCGGGAAGGCGCGAAGATCATCGTTCGCGGTCTGCGCGCAGTCGCCGATTTCGAATATGAATATCAGATGGCGGGGATGAACCAGCAGATCAATCCGCGGGTCGAGACCGTCTTCCTGATGGCGGACGTCTCGCTGCAGCCGATCGCGAGCCGACTGGTCAAGGAAATCGCGCTGTACGGCGGCCCGATCGATCGGTTCGTGACCGCCACGGTCGCCGCGGAGGTCGCTGAGCGAGTCGATCGCATCGGCCGCAAGGGCGAGGCGCATCGGCAGCGGCCCTGATTTCAGCCACGGCCCTATTCTGGTCGCTTTCGCACGGCATCTGCCGCAAACACGCTGGCGGTGACGTTCACGTTGGCGCAAGCGACGAGTTGGTCTAAGCGACCATTCACCGAGATTTTCGCGGGGACCTGATGCGTTTCGTAGCCACCCTTCTTGCTTTCATTCTGGCGCTGGTTTCCGGCCCTGCTTTTGCCGACAAGAAGAAGGAGAAGATCGAGGTCAAGGACGCCAAGGTCGTCACCGACAACCGGCCTCCGGTTCCGTCCGTCACCGACCCGGCCAACCTCTGGTATCTCGATCTTTCGACCGGTGGCCGCGTGGTGATCTGGTTGCGCCCGGATGCTGCGCCCAAAATGGTTGAGCGCGTCAAGCTGCTGACAAGCCAGCATTTCTATGACGGCCTGCTATTCCACCGCGTGATCGAAGGATTCATGGCGCAGACCGGTGATCCCAAGGGTGATGGCACCGGCGGCTCGACGTTGCCGAACGTTCCTGCGGAATTCAACTGGCTGCCGCACGTGCGCGGCGCGGTGTCGGCGGCGCGTGAGGGCGCTCCGGAAGGCGCGACCGTCGAAGCGGTCACCAAGGCCGAGAACAGCGCGAACAGCCAGTTCTTCATCGTCTTCAATCCCACAATGAAGCTCGACAAGAAATACACCGTGTTCGGTCGTGTCATCTCCGGCATGGAATATGTCGACACGATCGCGCGTGGCGAGCCGCCGACGGCACCGTCGCGGATCCTGCATGCGTATCTAGGTACGGACAACCCGCCGGCGTACGTTCCTGCGCCGCCGGCGCCCGTCGCGCTCCCGGCGCCGGCCGGCGTCATCAAGCTGGCGCCGAAGGCAAAGCTAGCGACGACTGCCGTACCGCGCAAGAAGGCGGCGTAATCCACCGGCCGTTTCGGCACGGGAGAGGTCCGTCATGAAAGTCGATCTGTTCGATTTCGCGTTGCCGCCGGAGCGCATCGCGCTCCGTCCGGCTGCGCCGCGCGATTCTGCCCGGATGCTGGTGCTCGACGCAGGCGTGACGCGCGACCGGTCGGTCGGTGATCTGCCCGGCGAATTGCGCGCGGGCGATTTGCTCGTGTTCAACGATACGCGGGTTATCCCGGCGCAACTGGAAGGGCGACGCGGCGATTCGAAGATCGGCGCGACGCTCCACAAGCGCGAGGGGCCGCGACGGTGGCGCGCTTTCGTCCGCAATGCGCGGCGGCTGAAGCAGGATGACGCGATCGACTTCGGTGCAGGCGTGATCGCGCGCGCATGCGACCGGGGCGAGGACGGCAGTTTCGCGCTCGAGTTCGAAGGCGACGAACCCGTCGAACTGCTGCTCGAACGCGCAGGCCGGATGCCACTGCCGCCGTACATCGCGGCACGCCGCCCGGCGGATGCGCAGGACGCGGACGATTACCAGACAATGTTCGCAGCGGAAAAGGGCGCGGTGGCAGCGCCGACTGCGGCCCTGCACTTCACGCCCGAGCTACTGGCACGGCTCGCCGATGCCGGGGTGGAGTATGCCACGCTGACGCTCCACGTCGGCGCGGGGACATTCTTGCCGGTCAAGGCGGACGACACCACCGAGCACAAGATGCATGCGGAATGGGGTAGGATCGATGCGGCGACCGCGGACCTGTTGAACGCCGTGCGTCAGCGGGGCGGGCGCGTGATCGCGGTGGGCACGACCAGCCTGCGTCTGATTGAAAGCGCGACCGACGAAGCGGGCGTCATTCGCCCGTTCGAGGGGGATACCGCGATCTTCATCACCCCGGGGTATCGGTTCCGTGGGATCGATGGCCTGATGACCAACTTCCATTTGCCGCGCTCGACGCTGTTCATGCTCGTGTCCGCGCTGATGGGCACCGACCGGATGCAGCAGGCGTACGACCATGCGATCCGCGACGGCTATCGTTTCTACAGCTATGGCGATGCGAGCCTGTTGCTTCCATCGAGAGGGTAAAGATGCGCGCTGTTCTGGCCGGAGTGCTCGCGTTGGTTTCAGTTGCTGGCAACGCGTCGGCGCAGACGCCGCCGGCCGTGGTTGCGACCCCGCCCGCGCCCTCGCAGCCGACCGCGACGATCGTTGCGGAGCCCGCGGCGGTGTTCATCGCCGCGTGCGACCAGGATGCGGACGGGCGCACCACGCGCGCCGAGCTGACCGCATGCGTGACCCGCAGTTTCGCGCGGATCGACACCGGCAACAGCGGGTCGCTCGGCTATATCGGGTACGCCGATTGGGCGCTGCTGTGGCTCGGCGATCGCAACGCGCTGCCGAGCCCGTTCGGGGTCGATGCCAATCAGGACAATCGCATCACGCCGGATGAACTGCAGGCGGAGTTCACGCGACTGTTCGACCGCTACGACCGCGACCGGGACGGCGTGGTGACGCGCGCCGAAGTGCTGTCGATCCGCAGCGGGCTCCTCCCGGTCGATAGCGGCAAGCGTAAGCGTCGCTGAGGGCGCGGTGTCACATAGCGCGTGACTTGGCGCGCGCCGCGTTGCTATTTGCAACTGATGTCTATCGCGCCCGCTGTCCGCCTGCCGACGCAGGATTTCGCACCCACCACGCACAAGGGATTGATCTATCCGTTCGGCGGGCAGGAGCCCGCACCGGGGGAGACCATGTCCGTCCGGCCGGGGATCCAGTGGGTCCGGTTGCACATCCCGGGACCGTTGCGGCACGTCAATTGCTGGTTGCTTGACGATACCGACGCCCGTGGCGACGGCGTTGCGCTGATCGACACGGGCATGAACACGGACTCCGCCCGCGATACTTGGAAGACGCTGTGGCGCGGCCCGTTGGCCGGTGTTCGGGTGACGCGCATGATCGGGACGCATTTCCATCCCGATCACATCGGTCTGGCCGGTTGGATGTGTGATCGGCATGCAGCACCGTTGGTGATGACGCGCGGCGAATGGCTGACCGCGCGCATGCTGGTCGCGGATGCGCGCGATGCGGTGCCGTCCGAGATGATCGCGTTCTGGCGTGGGGCAGGGTGGGACGATGCGCAGATCGCGCATGCCGAGGCACGCGGCTGGGCGGGCTTCAGGAAGATCGTCACGCCGTTACCGCTCGGGTACAGCAGGATCGTGCACGGCGACACGCTGACGATCGGGGATGTGGCATGGCAGGTCATCGTCGGCTCCGGGCACAGTCCGGAACATGCGTGCCTGTATGATCCAGTCGGCGCGGTGCTGATCGCGGGGGATCAGGTGTTGCCGCGGATCAGCCCGAACATATCGCTCGGCGTGACCGAGCCGGAAGCGGACCCGCTGGGCGAATGGTTCGCGTCGATCGCCCGGTTGAAGCAGGTGCCCGACGACGTGCTTGTCCTGCCGGGGCATGGCGACCCGTTCACCGGGCTTCATCGCCGCCTCGATGCGATGGATCGCGAGCATCGCGAGCGGCTGGACGAACTTGCGGTCTTTCTCGCCGAACCGCGGCGGTCCGTGGATTGCTTCGGCCGCCTGTTCCGCCGCGCGATTGGCCCGGACATGCTCGGCATGGCGACCGGGGAAGCGCTCGCGCATCTGCGACGGCTCGAAGTCGAAGGGCGTGCGGTGCGCGAAACCATCGACGGCGTCTGGTGGTATCGCGCGCTCTGACCGGCTAGCCTGCGTCAAACGCCCAGAGGCGAATCAGCAGGAGAGTGCCATGTGCGACGAGCATACCGCAGCCGATAACGACGCGTTCGTCGGCACAGGGTCGATTTCGCGCCGCCAGTTTGGCGCGATGAGCGGTGCGGCCGGCCTGGCGATGCTGCTTCCGGCACCGGCCAATGCCGCAGCGATCAAGGGGCGTGACGTCGCGGTAAAGACCCCGGACGGCACCGCGGACGCCTATTTCGTTGCGCCAGCGACGGGGAAGCATCCGGCCGTCCTGATCTGGCCCGACATCATGGGGCTGCGCCCCGCCTTCCGGCAGATGGCGGATCGACTGGCGCAATCGGGTTATGCCGTCCTCGTCGTCAATCAGTTCTACCGGTCGACCAAATCGCCGTTCCTGGCACCTGGAGAATCCTTCGACCAGCCCGAGGTTCGGGCGAAGATCATGCCGTTTACCAAGGCGCTGAGCCCGGCTGGAACGGTGAAGGACGCGGTGGCGTTCACCACCTTCCTCGACGCGCAGCCGGAGGTCGACCGCAAGCGCGGGATGGCATCGACCGGGTATTGCATGGGCGGGCCAATGGTGATGCGGACGGCGGCAGCCGTGCCGGGCCGAATCAAGGCGGGGGCGACCTTCCACGGTGGTGGGCTGGTCGGCACCGACGCCGACGCACCGGACAAGCTGATCCCGCAAATGAAAGCGGCGTACCTCATCGCGATCGCGGAGAATGACGATCAGCGGGCGCCGACCGACAAGGATACGCTCAAGGCGGCCTTCGTTGCCGCCAAGCTTCCGGCGGAAATCGAGGTGTACACCGGGACGAAGCATGGTTGGTGCCCGCCTGACAGCCGGATCTATGATGCGAAGCAGGCGGACCGGGCGTGGGAGCGGATGCTTGCGCTGTTTGGTCGGACGCTCTGAGGGGAATTGACCTGGTCGGCAGATACGTTCTACTCCTGTTCCAGGTTGAGCCGGGGGCGCAACGACGATGCTGAAATTCTACACCAATCCGATGTCGCGCGGGCGAATGGCGCGATGGATGCTCGAGGAAGTCGGCGCGCCGTATGAGGCGGTCGTGCTCGACTATGCTTCGACGATGAAAGAGGAACCGTATCTCGGGATCAACCCGATGGGGAAGGTCCCGGCAATCGTTCACGATGGGCATATCGTGACCGAATGTGCCGCAATCTGTGCATATCTGGCAGACGCTTTCCCCGAAGCCGGGCTGGCACCATCGCTTGCCGATCGTGCGGATTATTACCGGTGGCTGTTCTTTGCGGCAGGGCCGGTCGAACAGGCGGTCACCAACAAGGCGTTGGGTGTGACGCCTGACACAAAGCAGCAGCGCATGGCCGGATACGGAACGTTCGACCTGACGATCGAGACCTTGACCAAGGCGCTGACGGTGAACCCGTATTTTGCCGGACAATCGTTCAGCGCCGTCGACGTATATGCCGGTTCGCAAATTCTTTGGGGAATGCAGTTCGGATCGATCCCCAAGAACGCCGTGTTCGAGGATTACGCCGGCCGGGTCACCAGCCGTGCCGCATATGGTCGGGCGGCGGAGATCGACGATGCGCTCATCGCGGCGTCGGCCGCGGCGGGGTGAGCGGACGCCGAGGCTAAGCCGCTGGATTGCGCTCGCGATAAGCGGCGCGGCGGTCGGGGAGCGCTTTCATTACATCGGCGCGCCACTCGGGGGTCGCGGCGGACCAAGCCGCGATCTCGTCCAGCGTCCGTCCGCACCCCGTGCAAACGGCATCGGCCGGATCGATCCGACACGACGATATGCATGGGCTCGCGATTGGCGGCTCGGTAGTAAGGAGCGCCGCCGCCACGTTCCGTCCGATCAGTAGGTCAACCGTGCGAGCAGGAAGTTCGGAACCGGGCCGTTCCAGTCGCTGTCGGCAAACGAAGGCTCGTCTGGCTCAGTCGGCTGAATCGGCTGCGCAACCGGTACTGCGCGATCCTGCGAACGACCACGACGCGGCTCGCGTTCGCGTCGGGCGCGTTCGGGCACGGGCGCACGCTCGGCTTCAGGATCCTCGACCGGTACTGGCGGAGCGGCGTCCACGACCGGTGTGGCTTCGTCCACGGCGTCCTGCGTGCTGGCGGTTGCCGGAGTCGTCTCGGACTTGGCCTTGGAACGGCTGCGGCGCTTCTTCGGCGCGGGTGCCGCGCTGTCGTCGGCAACGGGCGCTTCTTCCGGAACAGCGGCCGCCTCGGTCGGCGCGTAGCGTTCGATCTTGAGGCCCGTCAGCTTCTCGATGTTCTGGATGTTTTCGGCATCGTCCGGCGTGGCGAAGGTGAAGGCGACACCGGTAGCGCCTGCGCGTCCGGTGCGCCCGATCCGGTGGACGTAGTCGTCCGGATGCCACGGCGCGTCGAAATTAAAGACGTGGCTGACGCCCTTGATGTCGATCCCGCGTGCGGCGACGTCGGATGCGACCAACATGTTGACCTCACCCTTCTTGAACCGGTCAAGCTCGGCAATCCGTTGCGACTGTTCCATGTCGCCGTGAATCTCGCTCGACGCGAAGCCGGCGCGCTGAAGCGCTTTGTTGAGCTCGCGTACGGTCGTCTTCCGGTTCGAGAAGATGATCCCGGTCTTGACCTCTTCGGAGCGAAGCAGCTTCATCAGCACGTCGCGCTTCTTTGCTGCGGTGACGTTGACCAGCCACTGCTTGATGTTGACGTTGGCCGTCGCGGGGCGGGCAACCTCGATCGTCTTTGGGTTGGCGAGAAACTTGTCCGCCAGCTTCTTGATCGGCGGCGGCATCGTCGCCGAGAAGAGCAACGTCTGCCGCGTCTTGGGCAGCTTGGTGCAGATTTCCTCGATGTCGGGAATGAACCCCATGTCGAGCATCCGGTCCGCCTCGTCGATCACCAGCATCGAACAGCCCGTCAGCAGGATCTTGCCGCGCCCGAACAGGTCCATCAACCGTCCCGGCGTCGCAATCAGGACATCGACGCCCTTTTCGAGCGCAGCAGTCTGATCGCCCATCGATACGCCGCCAATCAGCAACGCCATCGATAGCTTGTGATACTTTCCGTACTTCTCGAAATTTTCCGCGACCTGCGCGGCGAGCTCGCGTGTCGGTTCGAGAATGAGCGTTCGCGGCATCCGCGCACGGCTACGACCTTCGCCGAGGATGTCGATCATCGGCAGGACGAAAGCGGCAGTCTTGCCGGTCCCGGTCTGCGCAACGGCCACGAGGTCTTTCCCCATCAGGATCGACGGGATCGCGCTCGCCTGGATCGGAGTCGGCTCCGTATAGCCGGACTCATTGACGGCGCGCTGGAGTTCGTCGGAGAGGCCGAGATCGGCAAATGTCATGCGGTGTCCGGAATGATCGTCCGGGCGAAAGCGCCCGTAAACGGTGTCAAGCGCTTGCGGATTGGGCGGCAATTGTCAAGATAAACGGCAACTTTCGCGCTAGCGTCTCGCTTCGAGACGCTTGAATCGATCGATTTTGCAGATGCTGCCCGATCGAGCGCGAATGGAGTCGCGGTCAGCGCAAACCAGCCCGTCGCTGGTCTGCTTCAGATACAGGCCCGAATAGAAATCCAGCGCGGGACAATGATCGTCGAGTTCTGCCCGCAAACGGCTGCCATCCGCCACAATAAGGTCGACGCTGTCGGCCCCTGTGATCACGGCGCCTTCTAGCAGATCAGCGGAGACACAGCGGGGGCCGCGCTTCTCATTCCATCGCAAGGACCGGTTTGGCATCGCTTCCGGCATGGGATGCCCGCCAAGCACCCGTGGGATTCTTATGATGATCCTCTGCCGGATCGACAGCTGTGCGATCTCGACGCCATCGAACGCAAAAGGGTCCGCCGGCGCCGACGGCGCAAGGGCAAGCATGAGGATGAAAGGTAGGACGACGTTGGCCATGGGTAACGTTGGGTTACCCTATGGGTTTGAACCGTTGCTGAACTGATCGTCATTCACAATGGATCGCACCCTTGCAAGATCGCTCTGGACGGCGATCAAAGGACGATCGCGACTCCCACGATTACTGCCCACATCAGCAGCGAAATCAAGCTTGCGATGATGAAGCCAGTGGTCGCCGACAGTGGTCGTCCGCCGGAACTTGTCGTCAACCGCCCGTGATCCGTCCACTCGATACGCATCATAATCGCTCCTACGCGAAGCCCTCTACTTGGGGTCCACCCCGCACTGGTGAATAAGGTTAACGGGCGATGCAAGCGTTGGTTCACGGTCATTGCCGCGCGACGGACCAGGATCGTTGCTGCGTCGCAACATAGATCGCAGCGGTATGGGCTGGCGTAAGGAATGAGGACGGTTCCCGCAGAAGCAGCGACAGTGTCGCACAACCACCGCGATTTATGCCGCGTTGGTGAGGTGCGAACGAACACTTGACCCTTCAAGTCGCTTGCGAAGGTAATCCGGCGCTGTCCCTCCGGCGAAAGCTGCTACTCGGTGATCTGCGGGCGTGCGGTCATTCGGAACGCCCGAAATTCCGACGCGGCTCCTGCACGGCGCATGCGATACTCCCCTTTTTCCGTGCTTTTTAGAGGTGAAACCCTGTTTCACCGATAGAGGGCTGTCGCGCTCGGCCGCGAACCGGCGCAAGCCTTTCGGCGCACGGTCGTTCTCGTGGGGTAGTACGTTTTGCGCAACCGTTTGCAGGATGCATCGCGGCGGCATTCCCTCGCTGCGACCCGAACGCTCGGGGCGATTTCGGAAGGGGTAAAGTTGGGCCCGGTTCGCAGTGCGTCTATTACTGATCTGAAGGCCAGCCGTTCGACGCGGCTTCGTACCCTATTTTCTCCTTCGCAACCGCGGCACGGAAGCATGAAAATAAATTCTCCCTTGGCGTGGGACTAAGGGGCGAAATGCAGCTCGTAGCTGCGCCGTTCTGGCTCACTGTCGTACAAGGGCATGCCGACGGCGTGATTCGCGGCCGTCCGCGGATGCTTGCCGCAACTCGAAAACGGCTTATCGTCGCGCCCATGCCGGAAACGGTGACAATGCGGGGTGGACGATGGCGACAAATTTGGTGCGCGGCAGGACGGCGGACGTTCCGCCCGACGCGGTACCGCAGCCGAGCCGCCGCGATATCCAATTGATCATTACCGCCTCGTCGCTCGGTACGATCTTTGAGTGGTATGACTTCTTCATCTACGGGACGCTCGCGGCTTCCGGGGTGATCGGGCGGACGTTCTTCCCCGCGCAAAGCGAACTGCTGCAGACGCTCTATGCCTGGGCCGGGTTCGCGGTGGGTTTCGGCTTCCGACCGCTCGGAGCAATTCTGTTCGGATTTCTCGGCGATCGCCTCGGACGGAAATATACGTTCCTCGTCACGATCTCGATGATGGGCCTCGCCACAGCGGCAGTCGGGCTGGTGCCATCGGCAGCGGTGATCGGGCTCGCGGCGCCTTTTATCGTCCTCAGCTTGCGTATCCTGCAGGGGCTCGCGCTTGGCGGTGAATATGGCGGTGCCGCGATTTATGTCGCGGAGCATTCGCCTCCCGGCAAGAGCGGATATTATACCAGTTTCATTCAGGCGAGCGTTGCAGGCGGTTTCATTCTCAGCCTCGTGGTCGTGCTGGTCACCCGCGGTCTGTTGGGATCGGCAGCCTGGACCGCATGGGGCTGGCGCATCCCCTTCGTCTTTTCCTTGGTGTTGCTGGCCGTGTCGCTGTTCATGCGGCTGAAGCTGGCCGAAAGCCCGGTGTTCCAGCAAATGAAAGCAGCGGGCACCACCGCCCGCAATCCGTTCGTCGAGAGCTTCACGTTCCCGGGGAACCTGAAGAGATTGGCAGTTGCGTTGTTTGGGATCGCGGCGGGGCTCACGGTGATCTGGTATACCGCGATGTTTACCGTCCTGTCTTTTCTGGAAGGGCCGATGCGCGTGGACGAAACCACCGCGCAGTTGATCGTCGGGGCAGGCGCGCTGGGCGGGTTGGGTTTCTTCGTTCTATTCGGGCGTTTGTCGGATCGGTATGGCCGCAAGAACCCGATTATCATCGGCTATTTCCTTACGCTTGCGCTACTGTTCCCAGTGTTCTGGGTCATCGGCAGCGCAGCCAATCCACGGCTTGCCGAGGCCGCCCGGCACGCTCCAGTGGTCGTCTCGGGTCCGTCCTGCGCCTATAATCCGTTCGCCGCGAAGCAGGCGGATGCCTGCGGGCAATTGCTGGATACGTTGTCCCGCAAGGGAGTGCCGTACCAGAAGGCGCATACCCCGATGACGCTCGTCATCATCGGCGGTACCCCGGTGACCGACCGGAGCAGTGCAGGGCTCGACGCGGCGCTGGTCGCGGCTGGATATAATCTCGATCCGGTCGTGCCCGGACCGGGAAGCATCGCGCTGATCCTCGCCGCGATTCTCGTGCTCAGCGCGCTGTCGGGAATCACCTACGGGCCGGTCGCGGCGCTGCTGGCGGAAATGTTCCCGCCGCGGATCCGGTACAGCTCGATGTCGATCCCGTATCATGTCGGGACCGGCTATTTCGGAGGTTTCCTGCCGTTTATCAGCCAGTTCATCGTCGCCCGAACCGGCAATCCCTACGCCGGCTTGTGGTACACGTTCGCGGTGGTGGCGATGGCGTTGGTCGTCACAACGCTCTGGCTGGAGGACGTACGCCCCGCCCGGTCGAACGCAGGCTAGCCGAACGCCATTCGGGCCGCTACCCGCGGTCGCATGAATGCGCCGCTCCGTCTCTCGCTCGATACCGCTGCTCTCGTCGCCAACTGGCAGGCGCTTGATCGTCTGAGTGGCAGCGCGGCGTGTGGCGCGGCGGTCAAGGCAGACGGCTATGGTTTGGGCGCGCGCGGCGTCGTCGAGCGGTTGATTCAGGCTGGCGCACGGGACTTCTTCGTGGCGAGCTGGAACGAAGCCGCCGCAATCGTCAATCTGGTCGGGGAGGCGTCGATCGGGTTGAGCGTGCTGCACGGCGTGCGTGCCGAGGACATGGCGCTTGGAGGGCAGGGGTTTGCCAGGCCGGTCCTCAATACGATCGAACAGGTCCAGCGATGGCGTGCTGCGGGCGGCGGAGCGTGCGACGTCATGGTCGATACCGGGATGAACCGGTTGGGCGTCTCGCCGCAGGACGTAGCGGATGGGCTATTGCAAGGTCTCACGATCGACACGCTGATGAGCCACCTGGCCTGTGCGGATGAAGATTGCGCAGCCAATGCGCAGCAACGCAGCCGGATGGATGCGCTGCGCGGGGTCACCCAGGCACGGCGCATGAGTCTGGCCAATTCGGCGGGTATCGCGTTGGGGCCGGACTATGCGTACGACCTGACGCGTCCCGGCCTGGCGTTGTATGGCGGCGTACCGCGCGGGGAACTGGCGCCGGTGTTGCAGCAAGTCGTGACGCCGCAGGCGCAGATCCTGCAACGCCGCGTGCTCGCTGCGGGGGATTCGATCGGCTATAACGCGCGTTACACCGCCACGGCGCCGGTCGAGGTTGCGATCCTCAATATCGGGTACGCCGACGGATATTGGCGCGGTTTCACCAACGCGGGGCGGGCGCGTTCGGGGGATGCGGTCCTGCCGGTGCTCGGGCGCGTATCGATGGATTTGACCGCGATTTCGGTCGATGCGCTGGCGACGCTAGCGGAAGGCGACTGGGTGACGCTCGACTTCGCCTTGCCCGAAGCGTCCGCGCTATCGGGGATGTCGCAATATGAGTTGCTGACCGGGCTCGGATCCCGGTTCAACCGGATTTGGATGTAACGGATCGCCAAAACGGTTCGGTTCTGACGAAAACGCCCCGGAACCTTGAGAAAGGTCCGGGGCGTAGCCGTATTACTGGTCCCGCGTCCGGACGGGGCGCGGGCCCCGTCCTGTCTGTCCCGTTACCGTTCGATGCACATGGCGATCCCCATGCCACCGCCGATGCAAAGCGTGGCCAAGCCCTTGTGGGCATCCCGCTTCGCCATCTCGTACAGCAGCGTCGTCAGTACGCGGGCGCCCGATGCGCCGATCGGATGGCCGATCGCGATTGCGCCGCCGTTGACGTTGACACGCTCCGCGTCCCAGCCGAGTTCCTTGCCGACTGACAGCGCCTGCGCCGCAAACGCCTCGTTCGCTTCGATCAGGTCGAGATCGCCGATCGTCCAGCCGGCCTTCTCCAGCGCGCGGCGCGATGCCGGAACGGGGCCGATGCCCATCACCGACGGATCCACCCCCGCCGACGCCCAGCTCGCGATCCGCCCCAGAATCGGCGACCCGCGGCGCTCGGCTTCGGCGCGGGTCATCAGCACCAGCGCAGCAGCGCCGTCATTGAGCCCGGATGCGTTCGCTGCCGTGACCGTGCCGTCCTTCTTAAACGCCGGGCGGACCCCCGAAACGCTGTCGAGCGTGGCGCCAGCGCGGATGTACTCGTCATCGGACACGATCGTGTCGCCCTTGCGTCCCTTGATCGTCACGGGGGCGATCTCGTCGCGGAAGCGGCCCGCCGCGCGCGCTGCTTCGGCGAGGTTCTGCGAGCGGACCGAGAACTCGTCCTGCGCGCCACGAGTGATCTGATATTGTTCGGCGAGGTTTTCCGCCGTGATCCCCATGTGATAGCCGTTGAAGACGTCGGTCAGGCCGTCCTTGACCATCGTGTCGATCAGGCTGAGGTCGCCCATCTTCTGCCCGCCGCGAATCGACTGGGCGTGCGCACTCATCGACATCGATTCCTGGCCACCGGCGACCACGATCGTGGCGTCGCCGCATGCAATCGCCTGCGCCGCCAGCGCAACCGTACGAAGGCCGGATCCGCAAACCTGATTGACCCCCCAGGCCGGGACTTCCTTCGGGATGCCCGCCGCCATCGACGCCTGGCGTGCCGGGTTCTGGCCCTGCGCCGCAGTCAGTACCTGCCCGAGGATCACTTCCGATACGTCTTCGCCTGCGACGCCCGCCTGCGCCAGCGCGGCTTCGATCGCGATGCGTCCAAGCTCATGCGCCGGGATGGTGGCAAACGCGCCGAGGAAGCTGCCCACGGGGGTGCGCTTGGCGGCGGTAATGACGATGTCCTGCATGGCGGGCTCCTGGTTCGAAAACGTCGCTAAGGAAACGGCGGGCGACAAAAGAGAAGATCTATCTAGGTTCCGGCAACGCGTTTAGCCAGTCCGACAATGGCTTCCACAATTGCGTTTGTGCATTGCTGCCGACAATCATGCCGACGTGGCCGGCCCCGAGATCGCGGCGATCGGCTAGGTTGGCGGCGGTTGCGGCGGGCACGATGCGGTCATTGCGCGAGACGAAGTCAATCGCGGGGCAATCAAGCGCGGTCGGGGAAATGTTCCGACCCGAAAGGGACCAGGCGCCCGTTCCCGGGCAATCCCGTGCAATGAAGTCTTCGAACAGCTGTTTTCCCGCGGCGAAGGGCAGGGGCGCGCCCGCATTGGCCCAATCTTCCATCGCGACGAACAGGTGGAACGCCGCCGAGCCGGGCTCGACCCGGGCGAAATCTTCGTACTTCGAAATCGTCCGCGCGGGGTCGAGCCGCCAGAACCCGCTTTGCAAGACTTCCATCGGAACCAGCCCGATCCGTTCGCAAAAAGGTCGCGCGCTGTTCCACAACTGCGCGATATCGGTGCGCGCTGCCGCGCGCAGACCTGTGAACCGCCATGGCGCCGCCACCATCGCAAGGCCGGCCACTTTCGTCAGCGCAGCTGCAGCAAGCGCCATGGTTCCGCCGAGGCAATAGCCGACGAGCACCGGCGGTTGGGAAAATTTGGCGATCAGGGGAAGCAGGATCCGTTCGACATGCGCATCGATATCGAGCGTCTTGTCAGGACGCGGGGTTCCCCAGTCGAGCAGGAACGGCCGGTGCCCCTGCTCTGTAAGCCACCGCAGCAGCGAACGGTCGGGAAGAAGATCGAGAACGTGCGGCGGGTTGATCAGCGATGGCACGACCAAAACGGGACGCCCCGTCGCACCACGGTGCGCATAGTCACGGACTCGCGCCGTGCCCTTGCGGAACCGGGCGGGCGCATGCTTGCGGCCCCCCCCTCTGGGCGCCTGCTGATAGGCCCGGAGTCCGGCGAGTGCTGCGGCGCGGCGTTCCGGCGACGATGCGGTCTCGGCGTGTAACATATCGAGAAATAAGGGAAGTGGTCGCGGCCCAACCGGGATTTCCACCGGTTCCCCGTGTTGCAGCGCGGCAATAAAAGGTGGTAGGGTCGCCGAGACCATAAGGCGGGGAGCCCTTCTCAATGAAGAAGACCATTCCGGGCGACGGCCCGGTGACGATCAAGAAATATGCAAACCGCCGCCTCTATAATACCGAGACGTCGTCTTACATAACATTGGAACACCTTGCGGCGATGACGCGCGAGGGGCGTGATTTCAAGGTGATTGATGCGAAGTCCGAGGAGGACATCACGCACAACATCCTGACGCAGATCATCATGGAAGAGGAGCAGCGTGGGCAGACGATGCTTCCGGTGCCGTTCCTGCGACAGCTCATCTCCATGTATGGCGACTCGATGCAGGCAATGGTCCCGGGCTATCTCGAAGCATCGATGGACAGCTTCCGCCGCAACCAGCAGCAGTTCAAGTCCGCGGTCGAGGGTGCGTTCGCGAATTCTCCATTCGCGGAACTTGCGAAGCAGAACATGGCGATGTTCGAAGCCGCGACCGCCGCGTTCAAACCGGGTACGGTTCCAGGAACGCCGGGGGAAGCCGCTGCGACGCCTGCGGCCGGATTGAGCAAGGACGAAGAGATCGCTGCGCTCAAGGCCGAGCTAGGTCGTCTCAACGACAAGGTAGAGAAGCTCGGAAGCTGACGGACGGCGAAGATGTGGTGGGGCGGAGCGGCAATTGCGGTTGGCGTGGCGGTGCTCGCGGGGGTGGCTGACTGGCGGCGCACTCGGCGCGAGGACCTCGACCGCTTCGGCCTCGTCGATTGGCGTACTGTCCAGATGGCCGCGCTGGTCGGCGCAGCATTGTGCGTGATCGTTGCGCAGCACGGATGATGCTGGGGAAGCGTTGAATTCCTATTCGCCCGGTCAGCGCTTGACGGAAATTTTCGTCCCCAGCAGTACCAGCCGTTCTCCGGTGATCCCGAACCAGTGCGGTACGCCTGCGGGAATGAGCACGACATCTCCGGTCTTCAACGCCCGCGTCGTGCCGCCGACAATGCGCGACCCCTCGGTCAGATCGGGCTTGGTTGCGCTCGGCTGCTCGAGCGTGCCGCCTGAAATCAGCGTGCCGTTCCCCGCAATGACGGTCGCATATTCCGCCTGATCTGGGTGGACTGCCGGGCGCCCGGGTTTCTTCCAGATTTCCAGCGCCGCAATGGTGTCGCCGTCTTTTAACAGAGGCTTCCAGGCGAAGCCTTGGCCTGGCTTCATGTCGCGGTCCATCGCCGCGACTTGGGACGCGACGTCGGCGGGGGAGGCGAAGCCGGTCGGGTCCGCGGGCGCCGCATTGGCCATGCTGCATAGCGCAAAGGCCGCAAGGATAACGCCGCGTCCACCGTCATGCCTCGTGAGAGCCATCTCGATCCTCCCTCAGACGTGGTGACGTCCCGCACTGCACGCGCCACCTTCGATCGCGATCATGCCGACATGGCCTGATCAGCGCCAGCGATAAGGTTTCTCGAGTCTCGGAAAGACCGCGCGGCATGGATGGCGAGTGCTGCGCAGCGTCGTACCAGTGCCAAGGCTTTGCACTAGTCCTGTATCGTTTGGGCGGGTGGGAAGCATGCTATCAAGATGTAACCAGAGAAAAATCGGCCTGGCTGTTGCGATCTGGAAGAAAGGAATCATGTCATCGGCTTGTATCCGTGACATGAGATCAATGCCTTGTTAACGTATAGTATCGTGACGAAAAGTTGCGTGTTGGCGGGTACGGGGGGAACTATGAAAATCGGAATATATCTAGCTGCTATAGCTGCGATTTTCGTAAATATTGGCGCAGACGATGCGCAGGCTGCCGTGATTGATCTCGAGACTGTCGATACCACCCACGCCCCGCTTGGAGGGCTCATCGCGGACGGCGATTATGTGACACAGGGCGGGTACTATTTCCGGGGCCTCGACCTGAACCGCACATCCGGGTCGCTGGTGGGCGCGCTCATCAACGGAGCAGACCCTGGCACGTGCCTTAGTGACCAATGCCCAGCGGGTAACGCTACAAAGTATATTGCCGCACTGAACGATGGTATCATCGAATTTGGCAAAGTGGACGGGAGCAACACCAGCCTGTTGAGCTTCGACGCGGCGTTTTTGGCATCGCCCGACGCCACTCCGATGAACGTGCCGGGCCTGTTGGGAATTCAAACGAATTTCGCGGACGGTAGCTTTTCGAGCGCTTATTACAATTTCGGTGCCATTGGTGCGGGCGGGACGACGGCGTTCCACACGTATCAGGGTGCCAGTGCGCCTGCTGCGATCAGTTATTTCGCTTATGCCTTCCGCTGCGATGCTACGGGGGCGTGCTCGGCGTTCCAGACCAACGAAGGCCAGTTTGCGCTCGATAACCTCCGCTTTGCCGATGCGTCAGTCGGAACGGTCCCGGAATCTGGGACATGGGCAATGATGCTGGTCGGCTTCGGCATGGTCGGTTTCGCAGTGCGCCGTCGGAGCATCAAGCCCCTGGTTTCTTTCTCGTAGGGCCTGGTTCCACCCACTAATCGTATTGTGGAGCGCAGGGTAAGCCGCTGAGAGGTCCGCGCGGGCGTCGATCAACGTGTTGCAAGACGGTGTTGGGGTTTGATCGATTTCCGCGCGCGGAACGGCATCGGGTGGCTACAGGCATGCCTCGAGATAGGCTTGGTCGAACCCGAAGGTCCGCGCTTTTTCGAGCGTGTAGGGGCGCAAGCCCATCGAGCGATATTCGCCGATGATCTTACCATCGGCCGATTCGTCGAGATACTCGAACTTGAACAGCTCCTGCGTGACGATCACGGGGCCTTCCATGCCGATCACCTCGGTCACGTTCGTCACGCGGCGCGAGCCGTCGCGCAGACGCTTCACCTGGATGATCATCTCGACCGAGTCCGCGATCTGGCGGCTGATCGCTTCCTTGGGCACCTTGATGTCCGACATCATCACCATGTTTTCCATACGCGCGAGCGCCTCGCGCGGGGAGTTGGCGTGGAGCGTGCACATCGAGCCGTCGTGGCCGGTGTTCATTGCCGCGAGCATGTCGAAGCACTCGCTGCCACGGATTTCGCCGAGGATGATGCGATCGGGGCGCATACGCAGCGCGTTCTTGACGAGATCCCGAATGCTGATCTCACCCTGGCCTTCGAGGTTGGCGGGGCGGGTTTCGAGTGGAAGCCAGTGCGGCTGTTGCAACCGGAGTTCGGCCGCGTCCTCGATCGTCAGCACGCGTTCGCCAGGGTCGATCAGCTTGGACAGCGCGTTGAGCATCGTCGTCTTGCCCGAGCCTGTACCGCCCGAAATGACCACGTTGAACCGGCACGCGCCCGCAATCTTCAGCGCAGTCGCCATTTTGGGGCTCATCGACCCGAACCCCGCCATCATGTCGAGCGTGATCGGCTTGGCGGAGAACTTACGAATCGAGATCGCGGTGCCCCGCAGCGACAGCGGGGGTACGATGACGTTGACGCGGCTGCCGTCCTTCAGGCGAGCGTCGGCGAGTGGCGTGGTCTGGTCGACACGACGGCCGACCGAGTTGCAGATGCGCTGCGCGATCTGGAACAGATGCTCCTCGTCGCGGAACTGGATCTGGGCGAGCTCAAGCTTGCCCTTGCGCTCGACATAGGTCTGGTCGGGACCGTTGACCATGATGTCGGTGATGTTCGGGTCGGCGAGCAATTCCTCGAGCGGCCCGAGCCCGAGCAATTCGTCGACCAGCACCTTCTCAAGCGCGAACTGCTCGCGGCGGTTGAGCGTCAGCTTCAGTTCGGCGAGCACTTCGCCGATGATCGGACGAAATTCCTCGGCGAGTTCGTCCTTGTTCAGCGTTGCCGCGGCTTCGGGATCGACTCGCTCCAGCAGGCGCGGCAGCACCTGCTCCTTGATCTTGTGGATCGAGCTTTCGAAGCCTTCGACCTTGGAGTTCCCCGCTTCGCCAGACGACGCCTGACGGTCAGCCAGCCGCTGCATCGCGTCCTGCTGGAGGGGAGGGACGGTATTGAAAGGATCGAGTTCGCCGGGGAAAGGGGGAATGGGGAGCGGCGGGAATTGATCACCGCCAGGCTCCGTTTCCGTCTGTCGTGGGGCTGGGCTACCCTGCATCGGGCGCGCAACACCGAATGCGGGGCGGGCACCCGCGCCTGCGATGCCTGGTCGCCGTCCGAATGCGCTCATGCCGTTGTCTTTCCCATGATGCGATCAGGGTTAAGAGCGAACGGTTGATATTTGCCTAACTACGTCTGTCAGGCGGGGTTGGATCAGGCGACGCGTTCCGCCAGAACGGTCAGGCCACGGGCACTTACTTCGGCGAATCCGCCTTCGATCGTGATCGTCTCGGGAGCGCTGTCGGGCGTGCGATACACCGACAGGGCACCGTCACGGATCGTCGACATCACGGGCGCATGGCCTTCGAGCACGCCGAAGTCACCCTCGGTGCCGGGGACGACGACCATATGGACCGCTTCAGAGCGGACCAGCTTTTCCGGCGTGACGAGTTCGAAGTGCAGCATCGTTCTTCTCTCTTAGCCCCTCTCCTTCAGGGGAGGGGTTGGGGTGGGGTGTGTCTTACCGAGCGTCAGCACTGCTGGACTGCCCCACCCCAACCCCTCCCCCGAGGGGGAGGGGCTTTGATGAATCAGGCTTCCTTGGCGAGCTTCTCGGCCTTGGCAACGACTTCGTCGATGCCGCCGACCATGTAGAAAGCACTCTCGGGCAGGTGATCATAGTCGCCGTCGACGACCGCCTTGAACGAGCGGACCGTGTCTTCGACCTGAACGAACTTGCCGCTGATGCCGGTGAAGACCTCTGCGACGTGGAACGGCTGGCTGAGGAACTTCTGGATCTTGCGCGCGCGCGACACGGTCGACTTATCTTCTTCCGACAGCTCGTCCATACCCAGAATCGCGATGATGTCCTGGAGCGACTTGTAACGCTGCAGCGTCTCCTGGACGCGGCGGGCGGTGTCGTAATGCTCCTGGCCGACGATCGCCGGGGTGAGCACACGCGACGTCGAGTCGAGCGGATCGACCGCCGGATAGATGCCCAGCTCCGAAATCGCGCGGTTGAGGTTGGTGGTCGCGTCCAAATGCGCGAACGAGGTTGCAGGCGCCGGATCGGTAAGATCGTCTGCGGGAACGTAAATCGCCTGTACCGAGGTGATCGAGCCCTTGTTGGTCGACGTGATGCGCTCCTGCAGCGCGCCCATGTCGGTCGACAGCGTCGGCTGATAGCCCACTGCCGACGGAATACGACCGAGCAGTGCGGACACTTCCGAACCCGCCTGGGTAAAGCGGAAGATGTTGTCGACGAAGAACAGCACGTCCTGGCCTTCGACGTCGCGGAAATACTCTGCGATCGTCAGGCCCGAGAGCGCGACGCGTGCGCGTGCGCCTGGCGGCTCGTTCATCTGGCCGAACACGAGCGCGACCTTCGAGCCTTGGGGCGTCGGGTTGCCGTCGGCATCCTTGGCGATGACGCCTGCGTCGAGGAACTCGTGATACAGATCGTTACCCTCACGGGTACGCTCGCCGACGCCCGCGAACACCGAGGTGCCGCCATGGCCCTTGGCAATGTTGTTGATCAGTTCCTGAATAAGCACGGTCTTGCCGACGCCGGCGCCGCCGAACAGGCCGATCTTGCCGCCCTTTGCGTACGGCGCGAGCAGATCGATGACCTTGATGCCGGTCACTAGAATCGCGCTCTCGGTCGACTGGTCGACGAAGAGCGGCGCGGGTGCGTGGATCGGCATCGTCTCGGTGTGGCCGACCGGGCCGCGCTCGTCGATCGGCTCGCCGATGACGTTGAGAATGCGACCGAGCGTCTGCGGGCCGACGGGAACGCGGATCTGCGAGCCGGTGTCGGTGACTTCCTGGCCGCGGGTGAGACCTTCGGTCGAGTCCATCGCGATCGTGCGGACGGTGTTCTCACCAAGATGCTGCGCGACTTCGAGCACGAGGCGGTTGCCGTTGTTCGACGTCTCGAGCGCATTGAGAATCGCGGGGAGGCGATCCTGCTCGAACGTCACGTCGACGACGGCGCCGATGACCTGGCTGATGCGGCCGACGCTGTTGGTGGTAGCCTTGGGAGGCGTGGTCATTTCGGGGGCGGTTGCCATGGTTCTTTCCTCGTATCGACTGCTTAGAGCGCTTCGGCGCCCGAGATGATTTCGACCAGCTCGGTCGTGATCGCGGCCTGACGTGCGCGGTTGTACTGGATGCTGAGACGCTTGATCATGTCGCCCGCGTTGCGGGTCGCATTGTCCATCGCGGTCATGCGCGAACCCTGCTCCGATGCCGCATTCTCGAGCAGCGCGCGGAAAACCTGGATCGCGACGTTGCGCGGGAGCAGATCGGCGAGGATCGTTTCCTCGTCGGGCTCATATTCGACCGCTGCGCCGCCATCGGAGACGGGCGCTGCATTGGTGTCGATCGCGACGGGGATGATCTGGTTGCCGACCGGGGTCTGCACCAGCGCCGACTGGAATTTCGCGTAGAACAGGTGTGCCACGTCGAACTCGCCCGCTTCGAAGCGCGCGATGACGTCATCGGCGATCGCGCGGGCATCCGTGAACGACACCGTCTTGATGTGGCTCATTTCGTGATCGGCAGCGATCTGCGTCGGGAAGAAGCGGCGGATAACCCGGCCCTTCTTGCCTGCGACGTAGAACTTCACGGTCTTGCCTGCGGCTTCGAGTTCCTCGGCCTTGCGGCGCGCGGCGCGGACGATGTTCGAGTTGAACGCGCCCGCGAGGCCACGCTCGCTGGTCGCGATGATCAGCAGATGGACCTGGTCCCTGCCGGTGCCCGCGAGCAGTTTGGGGCTCGATTCGCTGACCGAAACCTTCGACGCGAGGCTCGCCATCACCTGCTCGAGCCGCTCGGCATAAGGGCGACCGGCGACGGCCGCTTCCTGCGCGCGACGCAGCTTGGCAGCGGCGACCATCTTCATCGCCTTGGTGATCTTCTGCGTCGACTTCACCGAGCCGATGCGGATCTTGAGGGCTTTCAAGGATGCCATTTAGTTCGTCACCATTCCCAACCTGCCGTCATGCTGAACTCGTTTCAGCATCCACTCCTCCGCTTGCGCGCCCTGGGGCCGTTTCGCGGTGGACCCTGAAACAAGTTCAGGGTGACGGCGGAGGGTGTCCGCCGTCAGCTTCCCTTTACGCAAACGTCTTCGAAAACGCACCCAGCGCGGTCTTCAGCGCTTCGGTCGTCTCCTTGGACAGGTCGCGCTTGTCGCGAATGTCCTTGAGGAGATCGGCGTGATCGCTGCGCATCGTCGACAGCATCGCCTGCTCGTAGCGGACGACGGCGTTGACCGGGACCGTATCGAGGAAGCCGTTGGTGCCCGCGAAGATCGACACGGTCTGCTCTTCGAACGGCATCGGCTGGAACTGCGCCTGCTTGAGCAGCTCGGTCAGACGCGCACCGCGGTTGAGCAGGCGCTGCGTCGACGCATCGAGATCCGAACCGAACTGCGCGAACGCTGCCATTTCGCGATACTGCGCGAGCTCGAGCTTGATCGAACCCGACACCTTCTTCATCGCCTTGGTCTGCGCGGCGGAGCCGACACGCGACACCGACAGGCCGACGTTGATGGCGGGACGGACGCCCGCGAAGAACAGGTCGGTCTCGAGGAAGATCTGGCCGTCGGTGATCGAAATCACGTTGGTCGGGATGTAGGCCGACACGTCGCCTGCCTGCGTCTCGATGATCGGGAGTGCGGTCAGCGAGCCGCCGCCTTCCTTGTCGTTCATCTTCGCCGCACGCTCGAGCAGACGCGAGTGAAGATAGAAGACATCGCCCGGATAGGCTTCGCGGCCCGGCGGACGGCGCAGCAGCAGCGACATCTGACGGTACGCAACGGCCTGCTTGGAGAGATCGTCATAGACGATGACCGCGTGCATGCCGTTGTCGCGGAAATACTCGCCCATCGCGCAACCGGTGTAGGGTGCGAGGAACTGAAGCGGGGCAGGGTCGGATGCGGTCGCCGCGATGACGATCGAGTAATCCATCGCGCCCTGCTCGGTCAGCGTGCGGACGAGCTGTGCGACGGTCGAACGCTTCTGGCCGACAGCGACGTAGATGCAATAGAGCTTCTTCGACTCGTCGTCGCCCTGATGCGCCGCCTTCTGGTTGATGAAGGTATCAATCGCGACCGCCGACTTGCCGGTCTGACGATCGCCGATGATCAGCTCGCGCTGGCCGCGGCCGACGGGAACGAGCGCGTCGATTGCCTTGAGTCCGGTCTGCACCGGCTCGCTGACCGACTGGCGCGGGATGATGCCCGGAGCCTTGACTTCGACGCGGCTGCGCTGGTCCGAGACGATCGGACCCTTGCCGTCGATCGGGTTGCCGAGGCCGTCGACGACGCGCCCGAGCAGGCCCTTGCCGACGGGGACGTCGACGATCGTGCCGGTCCGCTTGACGACGTCGCCTTCCTTGATCTGGCTGTCCGAGCCGAAGATCACGACGCCGACATTGTCGGCCTCGAGGTTGAGCGCCATGCCCTGCACGCCGTTCGAGAACTCGACCATTTCGCCCGCCTGGACGTTGTCGAGCCCGTGGATGCGCGCGATGCCATCACCGACGCTGAGCACCTGGCCGGTTTCCGAGACCTGCGCCTCGGTGCCGAACGATGCGATCTGGTCCTTGATGACCTTCGAGATTTCTGCGGCGCGGATATCCATTACGACTTCAGCCTTTCATCGCGTGCGCGAGGGTGTTGAGACGGGTGCGGATCGACGAATCGATCATCTGCGAGCCAATCTTCACGACCAGCCCTCCCAAAAGTGCGGGGTCGACCGACAGGTCGACCGAAACGTCGGTGCCGATGCGGGTGCGCAGCTGCTGCTTGAGCGCGTCGACCTGATCGTCCGAAAGCGGATGCGCCGACGTGACTTCTGCGGTCGTCTCGCCGCGGTGGCGTGCTGCCAGATCGCGAAACGCGCGGATGATGGCGGGCAATTGTGCAAGGCGACGGTTGTCGGCGAGGACGCCGAGGAACTTGTTCGTCGTGTCGTCCACGTCGATCATCTCGGCGGCCGCAGCGACTGCCTTGGCGGCGGCCGCGCGCGAGATCACCGGGTTGGCGACCAGCGCTGCGAACTCGTCTGACTGGGCCAGTGCTTCACGCACACGACCAAGACTCGCCTCGACCGCGTCGATGCTACGAGTGTCTCGGGCAAGCTCGAACAATGCGGTGGCATAACGTCCGCTTAAGCTTGCTTGAATACCGCCGGATGTCTCCACGCGATTGGGATCCTCTTGGACGTCATTAGGTGGCCCCACGGGGAATGAAGGCGACGAAACGCGCCTCCAGATGGGTTGCCGGTTCGCTAGCATCGGGTCGCCGGGGATGCAAGCCGTGCGCTGAAATGTGTCCGAAACGGTACGATGCCGTTCCGAGTTTCATCTAACTGTAATATTCCGTTAACGATCTGTCAGCGCTTGAGTGCGCAATAGCGGCGCCATGACCAGCGCATCATCCTTGCCGTTGACCCGCCACCTGCGCCAGCAATGGCGACGTTTGCTCATCCAATGGGGGGAGGGGGAACGCAACATTCGCGCGCAACTGCGGCGTGTCGTCGGGGTTTTGCTCGCGCTGCAAGTGCTGTTTGCCGTCACTCTCTTTGGTACCACGCTGGCCACCAGCCATCGCGTCTCGGTCCTGGTGCAGGATCGACTGTATCCCATCGGCGAATTGCAGTCCGTCACGGCGGGCTACACCACGGCGTTGCTGACGGCGAACAAAGTCCGTAGCGGCAATATGAGTGCGGTCGGCGCCATCGAATTGATTAAACAAACTCGCAGTCAGATCGACACCAATTGGCACGCTTTCGCCCGACACAAGCGCGATCCCCGCCGCGACGCGGCCGTTGCAGAGGTTGCCAGCGCTCGGGGCGATGCCGATGCTGCGCTCGACAAACTGCTGCTTCTGTTGCGGTCAGGCCGTGTCGATCAGCTCGATTTCTTCCTCAGCGGCGCCCTATATGCTGCGATCGATCCTCTCACGGGGGCGAGCGCAACACTGATCGCGGCGTTGCGGGACGATGCGCTGCAGGAGCGTACTGCGTTGGATCAGGGTTTTCGCACCGTGTACCTGTTCATGTCGATTATCACCTTGGGCGCGATGGCCGTTTCGTGGTGGGGGATGCGGATGGTGTCGCGGCGGGTCGAACGACCGCTCGCTGAGATTGCTGCGGTGACGCGTGATATCACGCTCGACCGCGCCGACGTTGTCATTCCTGCGCTCGACCGGACGGACGAGATCGGGGCAATAGCGCGCGCGCTCGCGTTCGCACGAGACCGGTCGATCGCGGCCCGCAAGTCGGGCGAGGAAGCGCGACGCACCGCGGACGCTCTGAACGACCGGGAACGGCGAGACGTTGCCGCTCGGTCCCGGAGGACCACGCATCTGGAAGCGTTGTTTCAGGCGTTCGAACAGGAGGCGCGGGGATCGGTCCAGACGCTAGCCTCGGCAGGACCGGCCTTGCGTCAGATGGCCGCTGCATTGGCGGACGAAGCGGGGGCCACGCAGCAGCAGGCGCTGGCGACCGCGGCGCTGACCGAGCAAAGCGCGGGCAGCGCTCGGTCGATCGCGCATTCGGCCTCGGCGCTGGCAGGGGCGATCGAGCAGATCAGCCGCGAAGCGAACGAATCGCGGACGAGCGCCGCGACCGCGCGTACTCGGACACTCGAGGGACACGAACATGCGGAGTCCCTTGGCACTTTGGTTGGCGAGATCTCGCTCGTGCTCGACATGATCGCAGCCGTGGCGGGGCAGACAAACCTGCTTGCGCTCAACGCCACGATCGAGGCGGCGCGCGCGGGGGATGCCGGGCGGGGGTTCGCGGTCGTTGCCGACGAGGTGAAGAGCCTAGCGCGCCAGACGCAACTCGCGGCGGGTCGGATCGATGGCAATCTAAGGGCGGTACGGGTCGCGAGCGACACCGTTCTGGCGACGATCGAATCGGTCGACGGGTTGGTGGCAGACCTCGGCCGCTCCTCCGCAAATGTTGCCCGCGCCGTAGACGAGCAGCGCGGAATGACGGAGGCGATCGTAAGCGCCATTGCGGAAGTCGAGGATGGCACCGCTGACGCCGCCGCGAACATGCAAACGCTGCGCGACCGCGCCGAACTGTCGCGCCACAGCGCCGACGCAGTGACTCGCACTGCGGCGGATGTTGCCGGCGGGGTGGAGGCCTTGCGGGGCCAGATCAACGGACTGATCGCCGACGTGCGCGCTGCGTAAACCGCGGGAAAAGGTTTAGCGTGGCGTCGTCGACGCGCTATGGACACCGCCTTGTAAAGGAGTTGCATATGCCCGCCATGATCAGAATGCCGATGTCCGACGGTGCCGAGATTGCCGTCTATCATGCGGAACCCACTGGCCACCGCCGTGGTGGCCTGGTGCTCGTCCAGGAGATTTTCGGCGTCACCGATCATATCCGCAGCCTGTGCGACGGCTATGCCGCGGATGGCTTCGAAGTGCTTTCGCCCGCAGTGTTCGACCGCGAGCACCCTGGGTTCGAAGCCGAATATTCGGGCGACGGGTTCGCGCGTGGGGTCGAGCTTGCCAGCAAACTGCATCCGTTCGATTTGACGCTTGCCGATGTGCAGACGTGCATCGACGCGCTGGCAGACAAGGGGCCGGTGTTCGTCGTTGGCTATTGCTACGGCGGTTCGGTCGCCTGGATGGCGGCGACACAGCTTCGCAATGTTGCGGCCGTCTCCGGTTACTACGGTAGCATGATTCCGGATGCGGCGGATGAGGAGCCCAAGGTTCCGACGATCCTGCACTTCGGCAAGAAGGACGATCACATCCCTTTGGCGGGCGTTGAGAAGGTCATCGCGAAGGATTGGCCCAACGCGACGGTGTATTTGTACGACGCCGGACACGGCTTCAATTCCGATCGCCGCGATGATTATGATGCCGAGAGCGCAAAGCTCGCCAGGCAGCGCACGCTCGATCTGTTCGCCGCGAACGGCGGTTGACGCTTTGAACGCAAACGGCGGGATGTCCTGGCATTCCGCCGAAGCGTATAGCCGTCTGCATGACGCAGACCTTTCTTCTCGATCCTGATATCGCCTGGGCCGCGTTCGAAGCGCGTGATCGGCAAAGCGACGGACGTTTCGTCGGCGCGGTGCGGACCACCGGCATCTACTGCAAGCCGAGCTGCCCGGCGCGTCATCCCAAGCGGGAACATGTCAGCTTCTACCGCGATCCTGCCGCGGCGCGCGCGGCAGGCTATCGAGCATGCCTGCGTTGCAAACCCGACGAAGTCGGGCGCGACCGGATTGCGATTGCGCGCGCCGTGGCCTTGCTGGAGGCGGCGGAGGACATGCTCGGTCTCGATGAACTCGCATTGCAGGTCGGATATGCGCCGCACCATTTCCACCGCCTGTTCAAGCGCGCCACGGGGGTGACTCCCGCGGCCTATGCGCGTGCCCTGCGCGCGCGTCGTGCCGCGATCGCACTGACGCAGGAGGCGAGCGTCACCGCTGCGATCTACGACGCCGGCTATTCCGCGCCCAGCCGTTTTTACGAGGATGGCGCGAAGCGGTTGGGGATGAGCCCCAGCGCGTGGCGGCGCGGCGGGGCGGGGGTGACGATCCGCTGGACGATCGCGGACACCAGCCTTGGGAAGATGCTCGTCGCGGCAACCGACAAGGGACTGTGCCGCGTTTCGTTCGACGAGGACGTCGCCGCGCTCCGCAGTCGGTTTCCCAATGCGGAGATCGTCGAAGGCGGTGCCGCGCTGGCGACCTTGGCTGCCCAAGTCGTCGCGAGCGTAGAATCGCCCGAACGCGATCAGGACTTGCCGCTCGACGTGCGGGGCACGGCGTTTCAGGAAGCGATCTGGCAAGCGCTTCGGGCTATCCCGCGGGGCGAGACGCGCAGCTACGCGGATCTTGCCGCGATGGTCGGCAACCCGGCGGCAGTCCGTGCGGCGGGGACGGCATGTGGCGCTAACCCGGTCGCGATCGTCGTGCCTTGTCACCGCGTTCAGCGCGGCGACGGGACGCCTGGCGGATACGCGTACGGCGTCGACCGCAAGATCGTCTTGCAAGAGCGCGAGCGACCTGACTGAGCGTTGCCCTGTGGAAGGTCATGCTTGATAGCGTGGCTCTTCAATGGGGGAACCAGTGACCATGTTGCCGACCGAGCCGAACACGCCGCCGAACAGTCGGATCTGGCGCGTCATCCACTTTCCGCTGGTGCTGTTGTTCATCGGGTTCGTCTTCGTCTTCGGCGGGCAGATCGTCGCGAGCATGTTTGCGAAGCTGTCGCCCCCGTTGAAGGGGACACCGGTCAGCATCCTGCAAGCCGCCGCCTTCGCAGCGCTGATTGCGGGCGCCTATGTCGCGTTCGTGCGGCTGATCGAACGGCGACCGGTGGTCGAGTTCGGGCGGAGCGGCTGGGCTCGCGAACTGGGGGCCGGGTTGGTTGCTGGGTTGCTGCTGTTCAGTGCGGTGATCGGCGTCATCGCGGCGTTTGGGGGGTACCGCGTCGTAGGGATGGGTGCATTTGCGGCGCTGTACCCGGCGGCGGCAATGGCAATCCTGTCCGGGGTGATCGAGGAAATCGTCCTCCGCGGGTTGTTCTTTCGGTTGCTAGAACGGCTGCTGGGCAGCTGGATCGCGCTTGCGCTGTCTGCGGCGTTGTTTGGTGCGCTCCACCTTGGGAACCCCGGCGCGACGCCTTTGGCGGCTTGCGCGATCGCGCTGGAAGCGGGCGTCATGCTCGCCGCGGTGTACATGCTGACACGGCGGCTGTGGGCGGCGATCGGCCTCCATGCGGCTTGGAACTTCGCGCAGGGCGGTCTTTACGGAATTGCGGTGTCGGGCTTCAAGCAGACGGGCTTGCTCGTGCCTTCGGTGCAGGGGCCCGCGTGGCTGACCGGGGGCAGTTTCGGTGCGGAAGCGTCGGTGCCGGCGGTGCTGATCGACACCGCGTTCGGGGTAGCCTTGCTGGTCGCGGCGCACCGACGCGGGCGATTCGTTGCGCCGGTGTGGAAGCGCGGGCGCTTAGCCGCCTGACCCGCTGTCGGCCGCACAAGTGTAGACGATCTTCTCATTAGGTTGCGGCGGTAGCGCGGTCCGGATCGCGGCCTGTTGCGTTGCCAGGTTGGCGCGTCCCGCCTCATCGGGCGAGCAGGCTTTCAGCGTCACTTGCGACCGGATCTTGCGGATCGTGTCCATTTGCTCCGCCGACAGGAAATACCGCCGCGTGACGTATTGCCGGGTGGCGGGGTCGAATTGCATCAGCGACACGGTCTGGTCCTGATCCGGAACCAGGATTCGGTCCCACTTGCTGCCGTTCTCTGCGTATTGCGTGCGCCCGTTCATGCATCCCGCCGTGCCCCAGTCGAGTGGGACATCGGTGGTCTGCGAGGAAATTACGCGGCTGCGATCCGGGACGAACCGGCACACCAGCTTGCCGAGCGCCTTGGTCGACGACACAGGCGTGATCGAAACGCTCGGGGATGGCGCCGAGGTGCCTTTGGGCAGCAGCGTTTCGCCGGTCGGGCGGAGCACGAAAACGATGATCGCGCCGAGCATCAACGCACTGCCACCGCTCCAGCCCCAAATTGCGGCGCTGCGCTTGCCTTGCATTTCGAACAGCGTTCCGGCGCCAATTCCCATCGCGCCGAGCACCAGCAGCAGCGTGGCGATCGCCATGATGTTCTCGCGGTGGCGGTCTGCAGTCATCCGCGCGGCGGCAAATGCCTCTTCCTGCGCCAGAGCGGCACGCGCCGCGGCGTCGCGTCTGGTTACCTCTGCGAGACCCAGCGCTTGTGCGTCTGCGTCGCGATCCGCCTTGTCGATGTCCGCGATGCTGGTGCACTGCGTGCCGACCGCGGCGTAAGGCTGTTTGGCACGCGCAAGGAAGGCCGCCAATTCGCTGTTCGCGATCGCGAAGCCGAAATTGGCGTCGCCTTCTTCCCCTTGCGTGATCGCAGAATTGACTCCGACCACGCGCCCGCACGGGTCGAGCAGCGGGCCGCCGGAATTGCCGCGCGCGATGCCCGCTGTGTGCAGCATCACCGCGGTCCCCTCCATCTGTCGCCGTCCGGAGAAGACGCCTCCGGTTCGGATCGGCGCCAGGGGATGGATGTAATCGGCGGCTGATCGTGCGGTCGCGAGATCGACGTTGCCTGGGTAGCCCAATGCCGTGACGGCGCTGCCCTCATCGACGGGGCCGGTATAGAGCGCGACCGTCGGCAGACGCGCGCCGGTGAATTCGATCAGCGCGAGATCGTGGACCGTATCGATCGCGATAACCTTGCCTTCGAAGCCCTTCGTTCCTTCCGACGGCACGACGCCGATGACCACGTTGCCGGGGTAACGCGCCGCGAGTTCAACAACATGCGCGTTGGTGACGATCCGGTTGGGCGCGACCGCAAAGCCGCTGCCGTGGCCGAAACCGACGACCTCGTCATCGACGATCGCGATGGTGACGACGCGGACGACGCTGCGCGCAGTGGCCGAGATATCGTCGGCGCGGGCCGGGGCGCCAGCGAACAGCGTCGCTAGCATCAGCACCAGCGCGGCGAGCAACACCTTGGCGCGCGGCTGGAAGGGGGTTGGGCAGTAGAAAGATGCGAAAGCCATGATGCTCGCGATTCTGGCAGGAAGCTGCCGTGGAAGACAGGGGAAATCGAGGAAACGGGGCGCCGGGCGGGCGTGTGGTACGCAGGGACGGCATCAGCCGAGCGCTCTGGCCGGGCGCTTGAAGGTCGCATCTCGACGAAAATTGCCCTAGCGAAAGCCTCCTTGGACGGCGGAGGAATACAGAAATGGCCGTAGCGACAGCACGTTACCTCGTGAGTTTACAACAGCGGTGGAATGCCTGGTTCATCCGCGGCGTGGATCATGACGCGGTCCTGCGCCACATCACCGAGGATTCCGGATGGTCCGGGCGATATGCGTTCCTGATCGTGATTTCGGCCGCGATTTCGCTTCTCGGGCTGTTGATGCCGTCGGTTGCGGTGCTGATCGGCGCGATGCTGCTGTCGCCGCTGATGATGCCGATCATCGGGCTCGGGTTCGGAATCGCGACCGTCGATCCGCGCGAAATGCGTCGATCCGCGACTGCTTTGGTCGCCGGATCGGTCATCGCAGTTGCGTTATCGGTCCTGTTTGTGTCGCTTTCGCCGATCCAGACGATCACGAGTGAAATCGCCGGGCGAACACGCCCGACGCTGTTCGATCTGCTCGTCGCGCTGCTGTCGGCGGTTGCGGGCGCCTATGCGCTGATCCGCGGCCGTGGGGGCACGGTCGTGGGCGTGGCGATCGCGATCGCCTTGATGCCGCCGCTGGTGGTCGTCGGGTTCGGGATTGCGACGCTCAACTGGACGGTGTTTGCGGGCGCGCTTCTGCTGTTCTTGACCAACGCGATCACGATCGCGCTGACCGCGGCGATGGTCGCGCGCGTTTATGGTTTCGGCAGCCATCTTTCGCCGCAGCACACCGGGTGGCAATTGGTGTTGTTCATCGTCGCGGTCGGGTTGCTGTCGCTGCCGCTCGGGTCCGCCTTGCGCCAGATCGCGTTCGAATCGGTCGCACGACGGCAAGTGCGCGAGACGATTAGTGAACGGTTCGCCAATCCGTCCCGGCTCAGCCAGCTCGAAATCGATTACAGCACTGATCCGATCCGGATTCGCGCCGTCGTCCTGACGCCAACGCTCGATGCGAAGGCGGATGCGATCCTCGCTGCCGATCTGCGCAAGCGGCTTGCACGACCGATCGACGTCCACGTCGATCAGGTGCGCGTTTCGCCCGACGGGGGCAGTGTCGAGGCCGCACAGATCGCGCAAGCCAGCCGAGCGACCGGACCCACGGATTCCGAGCGACAGCAGCATGCGGTCGCGGATCTCGCGCTGATCGCGGGGGTCGATCAGGCCGCGGTGACGATCGACTCCGTCAACCAGCGCCTCAGCGCGACCGCGGCACCGCTTCCGGGACTACCTCTCGCGGGCTATCGTGCCTTGGAAACGCGTGCGGCACGCGCGACGGCGAAATGGAGCGTGACGTTGGCACCCCCGGCGAATGCGCCGCTGCCCGCGGTGGCGGTCGTGGAAGGCGTCGTCGATGGCGGAATGCTCGATACCGCCGCTTGGGCTTCCGACCGGCTGAAACGACCGTTGCTGGTCGATGGCGGTACGTTCGCGCAACGCCGCGCGGTTGCGGAGGGGATTGCGAGTCGGGGCGGGGCGGCACGAACGGGGGTACCCGGTGGCCGGTTGCGACTCCGTTGGGACGAACCCACTGTAATCGCGCGTACCGATTGACGGGAGAGGCCGGGGCTCAGATCCAAACCGTGTCACGGGTAGATTGCGACTTGCTCGCAACAAGCGATCGCGGTAGTTGCTGAGAATGCGTCGCAATACTCACATTGGCTGCCCAAGGTGACCGCCCCAACGGTCCGTGTCTGGGCGCAGGTGCACAAGTGGACGAGCCTGGTCTGTACGCTGTTCCTTCTGATGTTGTGCATCACTGGGCTACCGCTGATTTTCCATGACGAAATCAACGGAATCGGCGGCGACCCTGCATCGCAGATCAAAGGGATTCCTGCTTCGCGCGACGCTCCGGAACTGCGATCGCTCGATTCGATTCTAGCAACGGCGCTCGCGGCGCGACCGGGCGAAGTCCCCTTGTACATGGCGTTCTATGACGATCGCCCGCTGATGACGGTCACCACCGGCGCACGCCCTGACGTCCCGGTGAGCGGTATGAAGATACAGCAAATCAACCGGCTGACCGGCGAGATCGTCGCGGACGGCAAGGCGGGCGGGCGGATGGTTACCGAATTCCTGCTGCAGCTCCACATCGACATGTTCCTTGGCCTGAAGGGCGAACTGTTCCTGGGCGTGATGGGGCTGATCTTCTTCGTCGCCATCGTTTCCGGCGTCGTTCTGTACGCGCCGTTCATGCGAAAGCTTGATTTCGGAACCTTGCGAACGGCGCGGAGCCGTCGGGTCAAGTGGCTCGACTATCACAACCTTGTCGGCATCGTCGCGCTTGCGTGGATGACCGTCGTCGGGCTGACCGGGGTCATCAACGCGTTCGTCACGCCAATCACCACGCTGTGGCAGGCGAACGAACTCGCGGATATGACGCGGGGGTACGCGGGCCGGCCAGCGCTGCCGCCGTCGCGCTACGGGTCGATCGACGTGGCGATGGCGACTGCGCGCCGCGCGATCCCCGGCATGAACCCGCAGTTCATCGCCTTCCCGGGCGGATCGTATAGCAGCGGGCATCACTACGCGGTCTTCTTCCAAGGCGCGACGCCGCTGACCGAGAATTTGCTGACGACCGCGCTGGTCGATGCGGAAACCGGCCAGCTGACCGATGCACGGCCGATGCCGTGGTATTTCAAGGCGCTGTCACTGTCGCGGCCATTGCATTTCGGGGATTACGGCGGGCTGCCGCTCAAGCTGTTGTGGGCGGTGCTGGATCTGTTCACGATCGTCGTGCTCGGGTCCGGCGTCTATCTTTGGATCGCACGTCGGAAGGGTCTCCGCGATCCGATGGGGCGGCGCGAGGATCATTCCGTGTCGGCGACCTCGGTCCCGAGACTGCCAGTCTCCGCACAGACCATCGCATCGAAGGGTATTTCACGATGATCCGATCAACCTTTGCCGTGCCGACGCTGATTGCGCTGGCAACCGTGTTCGGGCTGGTAACGGCATTGACCGGTGAAGGTTGGCGCGACGCCGCGGCGTGGACCGCGCTGGCGATCCCGGTGGTTGCGGTGGGATGGGCGATGGCGAGGACCGGCCACGCCTCGCGTGCGCCGCGACCCGTTCGATCGGTCGCGCGTGCTGGTGTCATATCATCGTTCGCGGCCATGCCGCGAAAACAGGTGCCTGCGGAGTAAGCCTGCCCGTCACCCTCGCTCGCTTCGCCGTTTTGCTTGGGTTCGGCCTTCGCTAAGTAGGCGTGGTCAAGAATTCGTTCCTGACGGGGGCTTACACGAAGCTGTACGGGTCCACGTCCACCACGACCCGCACTTTCGACGGCCAGTCCACCCCGCCGAGCCACGCCCGCAGCATGTCCTGCACATCGAACGCACGTCGCGCGTGGACCAGCAACCGGTAGCGATGTCGCCCGCGCAGCATCGCCAATGGCGCAGGCGCGGGGCCATAGACTTCCATCGCCTCATGCACCGGCGCCGAACGCCCGATCGCCCGCGCGGTCTCCAAAGCCGCGCCCTGATCCTCGCTCGAGATGACGATCCCCGCGAACCGTCCGAACGGCGGCGCGCCCGCCTCGCGGCGATGCTCGGTCTCGGCGGTGTAGAACGCCTCGGCATCGCCCGACACCAACGCGCGCATCACTCTCGCATCGGGGCTGTGCGTCTGGATGAAGACATGCCCCGGCTTCGCGCCGCGCCCGGCGCGGCCCGCTACCTGCATGATCTGCTGGAAGGTCCGCTCGCTCGCGCGCAGATCGCCGCCGTCGAGCCCGAGATCGGCGTCGATCACCCCCACCAGCGTCAGATTGGGGAAGTGATAGCCCTTGGTCACCAATTGCGTGCCGACCACGATGTCGATGTCATGCGCTTCCATCCGCGCGACGAATTCGGCGGCCTTGGCGGGGGACCACATGGTGTCCGAGGTGACGACCGCAGTCTTCGCATCGGGGAACATCGCCGCCACTTCGTCCGCGATCCGCTCGACCCCGGGGCCGACTGCCGCGAGCGTATCCTCGTTCTGGCATTCGGGGCAGACGCGCGGGACCGGCTCGGTATGGCCGCAATGGTGGCAGGCGAGACGACGCACGAGCCGATGCTCGACCATCCACGCGGTGCAATTGGGGCACTGGAAGCGATGCCCGCACGTCCGGCACAAGGTCAGCGGGGCGTAGCCGCGCCGGTTGAGGAACAGCAGCACCTGTTCGCGCCGCGCGAGCGTCTCGCCGATTGCGGTGACGAGCTTGGGCGCGATCCAGCGCCCGCGCTCGGGCGGGTCTGCAATCAGGTCGAGCGCCTGGATCGACGGCATCTCGGCGGCCCCCCAGCGGCCGGGGAGCTTGACCTCGGCATAGCGGCCGCTCGCGACTTGCTGGCGCGTCTCGATCGCGGGGGTGGCGGAGGCGAGCACGACCGGGATCTGCTCGAACTTGCCACGCATCACCGCGACGTCGCGCGCGTGATAATGGACGCCTTCCTCCTGCTTGAAGCTTGTCTCGTGCGCCTCGTCGACGACGATCAGCCCGAGATTGGCGTAGGGCAGAAACAGCGCCGAGCGCGCGCCGACCGTGACGAGCGCCTGACCGCTCGCGATCGCGCGCCACGCGCGGCGGCGTTGCGACGAGCGCAGGCCGGAGTGCCACGCGACCGGCTGCACCCCGAAGCGCGCGGCGAAGCGCTTGAGGAACGGTTCGGTCAGCGCGATCTCGGGGAGCAGGACGAGCGACTGGCGGTTTTCGCGGATCGCCTCGGCGACCGCCTCGAAATAGACTTCGGTCTTGCCCGATCCGGTGACGCCGTCGAGCAGCGTCGGCTTGAACGCCTTTGCGGCGACGTCCGCGACGAGGACGCCCGAGGCGGCGCGCTGGTCGGCGGAAAGCGCGGGGGCGGCGAAGGCCGGGTCGGGTCGCGGGAAGGGGCTGTCGATGTCGACCTCGACCGCTTCGAGTGCGCCGACCTTGACGAGCCCGCGGATCACCGCGTCGGAGACTTCGGCGATCGCGGCGAGTTCGCGGATCAACCCTTGCGTCGTGCCGATCCGTTCGAGCGCCTGTTGGCGTTGGGGGGTGAGGCGATCGGGGAGCGTGCCGGTCGCGCGATATTCGACGATCGTCTTCGCGCCTTCCAGCGCGGAGGTGGAGGCGAGCGCCATCCGCACGACCGAGGCGGGGGAGGCAAGGTAATAATCGGCGGTCCATTCGACCAGTCGCCGGAGCGGCGCGGCGAGCGGGGGGACGGGGAGGACGCTGACGAGGTTGCGCAGGCGATTGTCGCCGACCTCGGCGTCGGAGGGCATGTGCTCGCTTTCCCACACCACGCCGAGCAATTGTCTGGGCCCGAGCGGGGCGACGACGATCGAGCCGGGTTCGACGCTCATGCCGTGCGGGACGCGGTAGTCCAGCGGCCCGAGGGCGGCGTTAAGGAGAATGACGCGGGCGCGGGACATAGGGGGCATATGGCGGGTTGCGGGGGCGGGTGCAAAGGGGAGCTG
>NZ_JAPYKK010000013.1 GCF_029623395.1 Sphingomonas echinoides | reverse complement strand
CGACCGGCGGGCCGGTGTCGCCTGCACGGCCCTATTGGGTCGGCGAGCGTGGGCCCGAACTGTTCGTGCCGACCGCGAGCGGGAGTGTCGTTCCCGCAGGCGGTGGCGGTGGCGGGGGCGCGCGCGACGTTCGAGTCTCGATCACCGTGCAGGGCGGGAGCGATGCGGCGCAGGCACTGGCGGCATCAAGCCGACAAGTGGCGCGCGCGGTAAAGGCGGCGTTGAGCGCGGAGTGAGCGGGGTCGTTCGTTGGTAGTCCGACACCCGCCCCGCGCGGGCGTCATGCTGAACTTGTTTCAGCATCCACCGCGCGACGGGCGCGGACCGGACTCATGGCACGGTGGACCCTGAAACGAGTTCAGGGTGACGCTGATGGTGGGTTGGGCACACGTCCCCCGGCCGCCGCCCTGCCGTCCTGCTGAACGGCGAACACGTTTGCGAACGACAGGCCCTCCCGCCCAAACGGGTGGAGCGTCGGACAGCCGCATGGGAGAAAGCACGATGGCCTATTGGCTCGCGACCAGGCGGACGGTGCAGGCGGAGGGCGTGATCTCGCGGTTCGATCCGCGGTTCTGGACGGTCGACTTCCCGCGGCCGATGATGGCCGCCGTGACCACCACCGCGCCCGATGCGCTGCGGGTCGATGCGGTGTTCTATACGCAGGGCGATCTCGCCGGGGTGATCTGGGACGCGGAGGATACGCACGACCATCCGTTGCTGCGGTACGCGACATCGCGGGATTTCCGCAGCTGTCGGCTCGCGTTTCGCTGGCGATCGGCGGGGGTAGTGGCGCTCGATGCGGTCAACGGCCCGGTGCTGACGATCGAGGGGCGCGATGCGGGCGGGGCGCCGCGCGCCTGGTATGTCCGGCTGTGGAATTACGCCACGGGCACGCCGGAGGACGCGCGCGTGACGCTGGATTTCGCGGATCTCGCGGGCGGGTTCGCGCTGCCGGGCGAGGCGGATCCGGTGTGGGCGGGGGACGTCGACCGGATGTTCGTCTCGCTGGTCCCGCCGGGGTATGTCGCGGGCGCGGCGACGCCGCTGGGCGCCCCGGTCGAGGCGTGGGTGGAACTGAGCGGGATCAGTTGCGACGGATCGGGCGCGGTGCTCGCGATCGGGGATGCGATCGTTCCCGAACATGGCCTGTCGATCGCGAGCGGCTATGACGACAGCTACAATCTCACGCCCGCGCGGTTGCTGCGCAACGCGCTGTTGCTCGGGTATCGCGGGAGCATCACGCATTATGTCGGGATGAGCCACTATATGCGGCTCGGGGCGCATTCGGGTGGGTTTTACGTCGGACTGGCGGGCGGGGCGCTCAACGTGGCGGCGGCGGCATGGCACCGCGACTTTGCGGAGGGCGCGCGCAGGCTTGGCTATGACGTGATCTGGTCGTTGAGCTACGAACTGTTCGACGCCTATTGCTGGGGCGACTGGAAACAGCGCGCGTGGGATGGAACGCCCGCGCAGACCGGCTGGTCGCCGCCCTCGACGCTGCTGTCGCCCGCGCATGGCGGGGCGATGGGATATCTGCGCGCGGTGGCCGAGGCGTTCGTCGGGATCGCAGTGGTGGCGGGACTGGCGCCCAAATTCCAGATCGGCGAGCCGTGGTGGTGGGTCCTGCCCGACGGGCGCCCCTGCCTGTACGATGGCGCGGCGAGGGCGGCGTTCGGCGGCAGTCCGGTGCAGATCGCGACGTTGGCGAGCGTGACCACCGCAGGCGAGCGCGCGCTGCTCGATATGGCGGGCGTCGTGTTGGCGGTGTCGACCGCGGCGCTGGTCGCGGCGGTGCGCGCGGTGGCGCCCGCCGTGCAGACGCATCTGCTGGTCTATCTGCCGACGGTGCTGGCGACCGCGACGCCTAAGGCGAAGCGCGCCAACGTGCCGCTCAGCTGGGCACGGCCCGCGTTCGATGTCCTGCAGCTCGAGGATTACGACTTCGTCGTCGCGGGCGATGTTTCGGCGACGGCGCGCGGCGTGGCGGCGATGCAGGCGCGGCTCGGTTATGCCGTGGGGGAGACGCATTATTTCTCGGGCTTCGTGCTGCGACCCGATCAGGCCGCCGAATGGCGCGCGATCGAGGCGGCGGCGGCGGCGGCGCGCCGACGCGGGGCCGCGCGGACGTTCCTATGGGCCCTGCCGCAGGTGCTGCGCGACGGGTTCGTCCATTTCGACCAGGAGGAGGATGCGGTGGATCCGTTCGACGACGTGCTGTTCCCGATCGCGCTCGGGCGCGAGGCGGAGGTCAGCCCCGAATTCTCGACCGCGATCGTCACCAGCGGGGGCGGGCATGAGGCGCGCAACGCGAGCTGGGCGGAGGCGCGGACACGCTACGACGTCGGGCCGGGGGTGCGATCCGAGGCGGATATTGCCGCCTTGCTCGCCTTCTTCCGCGCGCGGATGGGGCCGGCGCGCGGGTTCCGGCTGCGCGATCCGTTCGATGCCAGTTCTGGCGGCGGCGTGCCGACCCCGCTCGATCAGCGGATCGGCACCGGGGATGGGACGACCGTGCGGTTCGCGCTGGTCAAGCGGTATGGCGACGCGGTGCGCCGGATCACGCGGCCCGTCGCGGGGAGCGTTCGCGTCGCGGTGGCGGCGAGCGAGACGACGCGCTTCACGCTTGCGGCGGGGGGATGGGTCGATTTCGACGATCCGCCCGCTGTGGGGGCGGCGGTGACCGCGGGGTTCCAGTTCGACGTGCCCGTGCGCTTTGCCGAGGACCGGCTGAGCGTGACGCGCGCGACCTTCCTGGCGGGCGCTGCGACGAGCGTGCCGCTGATCGAAGTGCGCGAGGACGCGGCATGAGTTTCCTCGAGGGCACGCTGACCACGATTGCCTTGTGCTGGCGGATCGAGCGGTGCGACGGGATCGCGCTCGGGCTGACCGATCATGACCGCGACCTGACGATCGACGGCCTCGTCCACCGCGCGGCGCCGGGGATGACGCCGTCCGCGATCCGGCGCAGCGATGGTCTCGACGCGGACACGATGGACATCACCGGCGCGCTGACGAGCGCGGCGATCACCGAGGCGGATCTGGTCGCGGGGCGGTGGGACGGCGCGCGGGTCATATTGTTCGCGGTCGACTGGACCGGCGCGGACGCGGCACGCGTGCCGCTGGGGATCGGGACGATCGGCGCGGTGGAGACGCAGCGCGGCGGGTTTACCGCAGAATTGCGCGGTACCGGTGCGATGCTGGAGGGGCCGGTGGTCGAACTGACCTCCCCCGAATGCCGCGCCGAGCTGGGTGATGCGCGCTGCCGCGTGCCGCTGGCGGCGCGGCGGCGGCTGCTGCGCATCGTCGCCAGCGCGGGCCAAAGGCTGACGCTCGACGCGGTCGAGCCCAGCGCGGGGGCGTATGGCGGGGGGCTGTTGCGCTGGATCGGGGGCGCGAACAGCGGGTTGCGCAGTGCGATCGCCGGATCGGACGGCGCGAGCGTGACGCTGCGCAGCGAACCGCCGCTGGCGGTGGCCGCGGGCGACCTGGTCGAGCTGATCGAGGGCTGCGACAAGAGCCTCGCGACGTGCGCCGCCCGGTTCGGCAACGCCCCGAACTTTCGCGGAGAGCCGTATCTGCCGGGGATCGACCTGCTGACGCGCTATCCCGGCGCATGACGCGCCGCGACCACGCCGTGGTGGCAAACGCGCGGCGGACGATCGGCGCGCGGTTCCGGTTGCAGGGGCGGGATCCGGCGTTCGGGCTCGACTGCGTCGGGGTCGTCGCGGTCGCGGTACGGGGGGCGGGATACGTGGGGGCGATCCCTGAGGGCTATGCCTTGCGGGGTGGCCGCGCTGTGGAGATCGCGGCGCAGTTCGAAAGCGCGGGGTTCGTGCACGGCCCGACGCTCGCGCCCGGCGGGATCGCGCTGTTCGACAGCGGGTGCGGGCAATTGCATCTCGCGGTGATCGTTCCCGGCGGGATCGTCCATGCCGATGCGATGCTGCGCCGGGTGGTCGAGCGACCGGGGCCACCGCCGTGGGCCGTGCTGGGCTGCTGGCATTTGCCCGATGACGAGGGAGACTGATCGATGGCGACGCTCGTTTTGACGGCGGTGGGGTCGGTGATCGGCGGGCCGATCGGTGGGGCAATCGGCGCCGCGGTGGGCAATGCGATCGACCACACTGTATTGTTCCCGGCCAAGGGACGCAGCGGGCCGCGCTTGTCCGCGCTGCATGTGCAAACGTCGAGCTACGGCACCCCGCTCCAGCGTGTCTTCGGGACGATGCGGGTCGGGGGGTGCGTGATCTGGTCGACCGAGCTGATCGAGAGCGCGGCGCGCAGCGGTGGCGGCAAGGGGCAGCCGAGCACGACCGCCTACAGCTATTCGGTGTCGTTCGCGGTGGCACTGTCGGCGCGGCCGATCCTGCGCGTCGGGCGGATCTGGGCGGACGGCAAGCTGCTGCGCGGGGTCGACGGGGTGTTCAAGAGCGCGACCGGGTTTCGGCTGCACCTGGGAGGCGAAGACCAGCCGGCGGACCCGTTGCTCGCGGCGGCGGAAGGGGGCGGCCTGACGCCCGCGCATCGCGGCCTGGCCTATGCGGTATTCGAGCATCTGCAACTGGCGGACTTTGGCAATCGCATCCCGTCCCTGACCTTCGAAGTGATCGCGGACGACGGGCCGGTGCCGATCGGGACGATCATCCGGGATCTGGCGGGGGGCGCGGTGACGGGAACGCTCGACGCGCCCGATCTGATCGGGTTCGCGGCCTATGGCGACAGCGTGCGCAGTGCGATCGAACCGCTCGCGCAGGCGAGCGGGGGGTGGTTTTCGCCTGCCCCCGCGCTGGGCGATGCGCGGCTGGTGCTGCGGGGCGGGATTGTCCCCGATGGTGCGGTCGACGACGACGGTGTTACCTCGGCAGGCGCGTCCGATGCGGCGCACGGCCGCAGCATCGCGGCGCTGGAGACGGTCGCGCGCGGCGTGACCGTGTCGCATTACGATCCGGCGCGGGATTTTCAGATCGGCGTGCAGCGCGCGCGGCGCCCGGGACCGGGCACGCGGGAAGACCGGATGGAACTCGTCGCGGCGGTGGATGCGGGCGCCGCCAAGACGATCGCGGAACAGACGCTCGCGCGCGGCGAGGCCGGGCGCGAGCGGCGGAGCGTGACGCTGGGTTGGAACGCGATCGCTTTCTCGCCGGGCGCCCGCGTCACGATCCGTGGGGTCGGCGGCGTGTGGCGGGTTACGCACTGGGGGTTCGAGCGGCATGTCGTGACGCTCGATTGCGTGCGGCTTCCGGCACCATCCGCCGCCGCGCGCGCGAGCCCAGGCCGCGTGCTGCCCGCGCCCGACGTGGCGGCGGGATCGACTGTTCTGGCGGTGACCGAGACGTTGCCGTTCGACGACAGCCTCCTGGCGACGCCGCGCATCACGATCGTCGCGGCGGGAACCCAGCCCGGCTGGCGGCGGGCGGCGGTGCTGTACAGCGTGGACGACGGTGTCCGCTGGATCACTGCGGGGACGACCGCCGCTGCGGGCGTGGTCGGGCGGATCGCGACGCTTCCGGGGATCGCCGCCGCAAGCTTGCGGGATGATATCAACCGGTTCGAGGTGGATCTGGCGCACGGCGACATGGCGTTGCTGAACGCGAGCGCATCCGCGCTGGCGGGGGGCGCGAACCTGGCGCTGGTTGGCGACGAGATCCTTCAGTTCGGAACGGCGGAACAGATCGGCGTGGCGCGGTGGCGGCTGTCGTCCTTGCTGCGCGGACGCCGCGGGAGCGAGCGTGCGATCGGATCACAGGCGGTGGGCGACGGGTTCGCGATCCTGACCCCGTCGCAGGCGATGACGATCGACCTGCCGATGGCGGCGATCGGCGGATCGGTGCGGATCCTTGCGAGCGGGGTCGGCGATCTTGCCGGGCCGGCGAGCGCGACCCTGTCGTTGACGGGAACCTCGGTCGTTCCGCCGTCGCCGGTATTGTTGCGCGGGCGCGAAATCGGCGGCGGCGATGTCGCCGTTTCCTGGGTGCGGCGCAGCAGAAACGGCTGGCAATGGACCGACGGGATCGACGCGCCGCTTGCGGAGGAACGCGAGGCTTACCGTGTGACGATCGACGACGACGGTCCCGCGCCGCGCAGTGTTTTCGTCGGCACCCCGGCCTTCCTGCTGCGCGCCGCAGAGCGTGGAAGTGGGACGATGATTGCCGTGCGGCAGGCGGGAACCCTCGGAGAATCGCCCCCTGCGCGATTGTGGATCACCGGATGAACTGAGTCGAAGGAACAGCACGATGAGCGACGAAACGACCGCACGGCTGGCGCTGCCGTTGTTGCAGCCAGGGCAGGCGCAAAAGGAGCTGACGCATAACGAAGCGCTCGCCCTGATCGATATTGCAGTGCAACCCATCGTCGAGGCGATCGGGCTGACGGTTCCGCCGACCGCGCCGTTGCCAGGCCAATGCTGGATCGTCGGTTCCGCGCCGACCGGTGCCTGGACGGGACAGAGCGGGGCGCTTGCGGGATGGACCGCCGGGGGGTGGCGTTTCGTGGCGCCTACGGAGGGCATGTCGGCGTGGAGTTCCGCCGACCAGTGCCTGGCGCGCTATCGGACTGGGCATTGGGAGATCGGAATCGCCCGCGCAAACCGGCTGATCATCGCCGGTGCGCAATCGGTCGGCCCCCCCCAGCCCGCGATTGCGGTACCATCAGGTGGGTCCGTGGTGGATGTTATCGCCCGACAGACGATTTCCGAAATTATCACCGTATTACAGCAGCATGGACTGATTTTTGGCGTTGCCTGACAGGCGATTGCTGTGGCAATTCGGCAACAGATCCCGGCATTTGTTCGCTTGCGCGGAAACCTTCTGTTGGGTAGAGGGTTTGCGCTGTCCGAGTGACAACCAGAAGAAGGGGTTTTTTTATGCGGAAGCTAGCCGTTACCATGGCGCTTGCGACCACCGTTCTCGCCACACCTGCCCTCGCCCGCGACAAGTCGTGGTACGTCGGTGTCGACGGTGGCGGCATGATCGTCGAAGACATCAAGTTCAACATTGCCGGCGCGAACACCGCAGGCAACGTCGATCATCACTACGGCTACGACGTCGATGGTGTGATCGGTTACGATCTCGGCATGTTCCGCGTTGAAGCCGAAGTCGGCTACAAGTCGGCAGCAGTCGACGCGTTCCGTTCGACGGTTGCTACCACGGTTGGTGGCACGACGTTCGCTCCGGGCAACTACAACGGCGCAAACGGCCGTACCTCGGCACTCAGCTTTATGGTCAATGGCCTGCTCGACTTCGGTGACGATGACGGCATCCAGGGCTTCGTCGGCGGTGGTGTTGGTGCAGCACGCGTCAAGGGCCGCTACGACATTCAGGGCAACACCCAGTTCCTGAACGACAGCGACACGACCTTCGCCTACCAGGGCATCGCCGGTGTTCGCGCACCGATCAGCAACCACGTCGACGCGTCGCTGAAGTATCGCTTCTTCACCGCCGACAAGGTCCGCCTGATCGACGTTTCGGGTCGCCAGTTCGACGGCAAGTTCCGTACGCACAGCCTGCTCGCAGGTCTGACGTACAACTTCGGCGAGCCTGCTGCTCCGCCGCCGCCGCCAGAGCCCGTCGCTCCGCCGCCGCCGCCAGAGCCGGTCGCTCCGCCGCCGCCGCCGGCACCGGTCTGCTCGCCTGGTCCGTTCATCGTGTTCTTCGAGTGGGACAAGTCGGACGTCACGCCTGAGGCTGCTGGCATTCTCGACAACGCGATCGCACAGTACCAGAACTGCGGTAGCGCACGTGTCATGCTTGCAGGTCACACCGACCGTTCGGGTTCGGCTTCGTACAACGTCGGTCTCTCGCAGCGTCGCGATGACTCGGTCCAGGCTTACCTGACCGCGCATTCGATCCCCGCTGGCGTGATCACCTCGGAAGCGTTCGGCGAGAGCCGTCCGCGCGTCGAGACCGCAGACGGTGTTCGCGAAGTGCAGAACCGTCGCGTGGAAGTCACGTACGGTCCGGGTTCGGGCAACTAAGCTCGACGCCTTACGGCACGAGAAAATCGGGGAGATCGGCTACGGCCGGTCTCCCCTTTTTTTGTGCGTCGACGGTGCGGAAACGGGGCATCGGTACGGACTATCGTCCCGGGCTGGGACGCCGCGGCTAGCCTTTTCCCATTCTTGCGCTAAACGGGGTAGCACCTGGTAAACACCAGTCTGGCGGTACGCCTGTGGCTGGTGAGGGTCTGTTTTCGATTTGCCGCGCAGCATCCCGGCGATGCGCGTTCCGGGGCATTCAGGGGATTTTCAATGCGGATTACGATGATCGGTTCGGGGTATGTTGGCCTGGTATCGGGGGCATGTTTCTCGGACTTCGGCCATGACGTGATCTGCGTCGACAAGGACGCATCCAAGATTGCGGCGCTGGAAGCGGGCCGGATGCCGATCTTCGAGCCTGGTCTCGACACGCTGGTCGCGACGAACGTCGCGGCGGGCCGGTTGAAGTTCACCACCGATCTGCACGCCGCGGTCCGTGGCGCGGATGCGGTGTTCATCGCGGTCGGAACCCCGTCGCGCCGAGGCGACGGCCATGCCGATCTCACCTATGTCTTCGCCGCGACGCGCGAGATCGCCGAGGCGATCGACGGTCCGGTGGTGGTCGTCACCAAATCGACCGTTCCCGTCGGCACCGGCGACAAGGTCGAGGAAATCCTGCTGGAACTGGCCGGTGATTTCCCGATCGCGGTCGTCTCCAACCCAGAGTTCCTGCGTGAAGGCGCCGCGATCGGCGACTTCAAGCGTCCCGACCGGATCGTGATCGGCACCGAGGACGATCGCGCCAAGGACGTGATGCGCGAGGTCTATCGCCCGCTGTATCTGAACGAGAGCCCGATCCTGTTCGTCGGACGGCGGACGTCGGAACTGATCAAATATGCCGCGAACGCGTTCCTCGCGACCAAGATCACCTTCATCAACGAAATCGCCGATCTGTGCGAAGCCGTCGGCGCGAACGTGCAGGACGTGTCGCGCGGGATCGGCCTCGACAAGCGGATCGGTGGCAAGTTCCTCCACGCCGGGCCGGGCTATGGCGGGTCATGCTTCCCCAAGGACACGCTCGCGCTGCTCAAGACCGCCGAGGATTACGAGACGCCGGTCCGGATCGTCGAGGCGGTGGTCCAGGTGAACGACAACCGCAAGCGCGCGATGGGCCGCAAGGTCATCAAGGCGCTCGGCAATGACGCGAAGGGCAAGACGGTCGCGATCCTGGGGCTGACCTTCAAGCCCAATACCGACGACATGCGCGACGCCCCGAGCCTGGCGATCATCCAGAGCCTGCTCGATGCGGGCGCCACCGTGCGCGCGCACGACCCGGAGGGGATGGAGATCGCCAAGACGATGCTGCCGGGCATCACCTATTGCGGCGACGCCTATGAAGCCGCGACCGGCGCCGACGCGGTCGTCGTCGTGACCGAGTGGGACATCTACCGCGCGCTCGATTTCAAGCGGCTGTCGACGATCATGGCGTCGAAGGTCATGGTCGATCTGCGCAACGTCTATCCGTCCGCCGACGTCGAGCGCGCCGGCTTCGCGTACAGCGCGGTCGGGCGCTGAGCCTTACGCCGAGTCCGGCGTGGCAAGGGCAGCGCCCAGCCACGCCGGGACCAGCGCATCGCCGAGCGCTTCGATACGGCGCAACTCCACCATCAATCCCAGCTCGGGATAGGTTGCGCGGGTTCGGTCGCCTGCCTCGGTGAGCGGTGCGACCACGAGGCGACGGTTGACCTTCGCGCGGTGGTGCATGCGCGCCGTGTTTTCCTGTCCCGTATAACATCCCTTGGTAAAGCTGACGCCGTTCAGTTCGCGCGCGTTGGTTTCCAGCCACAGGGTCTGGTCGCTGCCGAGCTCGGCCTGGCCTTCGGTCACGCCGAGCGACAAGCGATGCGCACGCCATCCGATCGCCGGATCGCCGACCGGACCGAGCCAGCGGTGTCCGAGGTCCGCGAGCCGCGGGTCTGCGACACCCTCGCCGGTGTCGCGTGACCAGTGCACGGCACCCGCCACGGGCTCGATCGTGATCGCGCGGCGGAGCCGGTACATCGCCAGACGTCTGGCGAGCGCTTCGGCGGCGGTCGCTTCGCAGTCGATCAGGATCGCGTCGTCATCGGCCCATAAAAGGAAATCGAACAGCGCCTTGCCCTGCGGCGTCAGCAACCCGCCCCACCGCGGCGCGGCCGCATCGAGCGTAGCGACATCCTGCGTGATCAACCCCTGCAGGAAGCCCCGCGTATCCTCCCCCGAAACGCGCAACAGCGCGCGATCGGCGAGCATGGTGCCGGACGGGAATGGGATTGAGGGCGCGGGAAGGGTGGTTTCGGTCATCCTGACGAGATAGGACACCATCGGGCTTTGCATAAGAGGCAGTGATGGCAGCGTACGATCTGATCCTGAAGAATGGCACGGTGCACTTGCCGAGTGGCGCTGCGTCGATCGACGTCGGCGTGGTGGCGGGGCGGATCGTCGCGCTCGGTTCGCTGGCGGGCGATGACGCTGGCGAGACGCTCGACTGCACCGGGCTCGACGTGTTGCCGGGCGTGATCGATACGCAGGTCCACTTCCGCGAGCCGGGACTGGTCCACAAGGAAGATCTGGAGAGCGGCGCGCGCGCGGCGGTGCTGGGCGGTGTGACCGCGGTGTTCGAAATGCCCAACACCAAGCCCAATACCGATTCGGCGGAGGCGATTGGCGACAAGCTCGCGCGTGCGCATCACCGGATGTGGTGCGACCATGCGTTCTACGTCGGCGCGACCAACCATAACGCCGCCGACCTTGCCGAACTCGAGCGCTTGCCCGGAACCGCGGGGGTCAAGATCTTCATGGGGGCATCGACCGGGGACTTGCTCGTCTCCGAAGACGCGCGGCTGGCCGAGGTGCTCGCCTCGGGCCATCGCCGCGTCGCGATCCATGCCGAGGACGAAGCGCGGATGAACGCGCGCACCGGTGAGCGGATCGCGGGCGATGCGGCCTCGCATCCGGTGTGGCGCGATGACGAAAGCGCGTTGCTCGCCACGCGGCGGATTCTCGGGCTGGCGCGCGCGGCGCGACGGCGGATTCACGTGTTGCACGTCACCACGCCCGCCGAACTGGCACTGCTCGGTCAGAACAAGGACATCGCGAGTTGTGAAGTAACGCCGCAGCATCTGACGCTCGCCGGGGAGGAAGCGTATCCGCGGCTGGGTACGCTGGCGCAGATGAACCCGCCGATTCGCTCGGGCGCGCATCGCGACGGATTGTGGAAGTGGCTGCAACAGGGCGTCGTGGACATTCTGGGGTCGGACCATGCGCCGCACACGCTGGAGGAAAAGTCGAAGCCCTACCCCGACAGCCCTAGCGGGATGCCCGGAGTCCAGACGCTGCTGCCGCTGATGCTCAACCACGTCGCGGAAGGGCGCACTACGCTCCAACGAGTCATCGACCTGACGAGCGCAGGGCCGCAACGTGTGTTCGGCATCGTCGGCAAGGGCCGGATCGCGGTCGGCTATGACGCGGACTTTTCGATCGTCGATCTGAAGGCCCGGTGGACGATCGAGCAGGACTGGCTCGCGTCGCGGTGCGGATGGTCGCCGTTCACTGGCATGACGGTGACGGGTCGGCCGGTCGGTACCGTCGTTCGCGGCAACCGGGTGATGTGGGAAGGGACGTTGGCCGAAAGCGCGATTGGCGAGCCAATCCGTTTCGAAGCGATCGATTTCGGCTGATCGCGCATGCGGAGAGGGGCCGGCGGACCGGCCCCTCTCTCGGAGCTTACTTCTTGCCGCGCAGCGTGTTGATGAGCGCGAGGCCGATCGTGCCGACCAGCGCTGCGGTCGCCCAAGGCTTTGCACGGGCGAAGTCGCGCGCCTGGTTGATCAGCGGGCCCGGGCCCGTCGCGATCGCGTCCTGCGCCGCGCCGATCGCCTTGTTGACGCCGCCGGTGATCTGGTCTGCGACGCCTTCACCCTGCAGCTTCGAGCTGCCAGTCAAATTGCCAGCGGCTTCCTTCAGCGAGCCGGTGACGTTCTGGGCTTCGCCCTTGAAAGTGTTCTCGTTCATCTGGGGTTCCTTTCGTATTTTGCCACACCGGTCCGGCATGGTTCGGGAGCGCAACGGATGAAACGCACAGTGGTGCCATCGAAAATGCGGGATCGCCTCACTTCTCGGTGAAGCGCTTCACTTTCACCGGGAGATCCTTGCCCTTGGTCCGGCGCGACGGGACCTGAACCGGATGCTTTTTCTTCCATTCGGCAAACGTCATCGGGCCATCTGGCGTATCGATCAGGATTTCGTCGGTCGGTTCAGTCATGGGCGGGTTTCCGGTTCGCAAAGGGCCAGTCGACGACACATCCGGCGAACAGCGCCCACCAGACGATCACCGGCTGAAACGCCAGACGCGGGATATGGTACCACAGGCTGAGGCCGCCGGTGCCATGCGTGATGTAATCGAACGCGTGTTTCACGTTGGCGGGATAGACGCAGACCGCATAGGCCGCGAGCATCGTGCCCGCCCACCAGCGCAGGCGCGGTACGAACAGGCCGATGGCGCCCGCAATCTCGCACAGCCCCGTCACCATGATGACGACGGGGGCAAAGGGCACCCAATCGGGCGTGATCTTGAGAAAGGGCGCCGGCACGAAGACGTGGAGGATCCCCGCCGCCATATACGCCAGCGCAAGAAGCGCGCGGAGGATGGGCCGGATCATCCGACCCACGTCACCGCGGCCACGCGCCCCCCGGTCAGAACGGGAACCACTTCGACGTCTTGCTGAACTTCATGTACCCGATGTTGATCCCCTGCCGCCAGCCGACGCCGAGCCGGATCGGGATGAGCACGGTGTTGCCTCGCCGCAGGTAGGTCGCGGCAAACCCGCCGACGAAATAGACGCGACCCTCGGCGGCCGGGAAGCGGTGAAACAGTTCAGCCGTGTCGTACAGATTGTAGACCAGCACGAACACCTTGTTGGCGTCGCCGCCGAGATCGAAGCCGACCGAGGGGCCGGTCCAGTAGACCGGCTGTTCGCCTTCGACCTTGTGGAACATCGTACCCTTGCCATAGCGCAAGCCGACGACGATCGCCCCGGACGCTTCCCGTCCTGAAATGTAGGCGTTGGGTTGCCCCTGCTCCTTCAGCGTCCGCTCAAGGATGCCGGCGAGACCCGCTGCACCCTTGCCGAACGTCCCCTCCGCGGCCGCAAGCAGTTCCCCTTGCTGGAAAGTCTGACTTTGGGCTGCGGCTGCGTCCGCGCCGGCGCGCGCGCCATCCTGTGCCGCTACCTCCGCTGGGTTGGCGGGCGGTGCGCCGGTGCCATTCGCGGGAGGATCCGGGTAGCGCGGCGATGGCGGCGGTGCGGTCTGCTGTTCCGGATAGGCCGCCTGGGGATAGGGCGGGGGCGTGCCGGTGTCGGCCGGATAGGCGTTTTGCGGGGTCTGCGCCGATCGTGCGGTGCTGGCCGATGGCGCGCGCGTGCTCGTGGCGGTATCCGACCGGGTAAGGTCGGAATCGATTGGCTGGTTGGGATCGATCGTGCGAACCTGCGCCTCCAGCGGGAGCGTTGCGAGCACGAGCGCCAGCATGGCCCCGACCTTCGGGACTGCAAACCAACTCGTGCGCATCGTCATTCTCCCCAGCATCATCATCGACCGTAGCGCGCCATGACATGACACCACAATGAACGCCACGACCGGCGGAGTCGATTTCACGTTGGATGACGTGCAAACGCGGTGTTGATCACAGCGATTAGCGCGGCTATAGAGCCACCTCGCCGTGACCTGGAGACGTGGGTGAGTGGCTGAAACCAACGCTTTGCTAAAGCGTCGTACGGGAAACCGTACCGAGAGTTCGAATCTCTCCGTCTCCGCCAGCGTTCCGTCACACGGACGATTACACATCCGGAAAATCGACCAGGACGGACGGGCTGACCCTTGCGTCGGTACGCGGGCAAGTCGATGTGTCGCGTGAACCCGCTAATGACGCCTGCAAAGGGCGCCTCCTTGAAAGGCGGCACCCTGTTTCCGGACAAATTCTGGATACGTCGGTTTCGCGCGGCGAGTGAGCGCAGGTGGCCCCGTACGACGCCGTATCGTCGGCAGCACGCACGGTCGTCCAATGCCGTCGTCAGGATGGCCGCCGAAACTTCGGCATAGCCCGTTGCGGTCGTGCGCCCGCGCGCCGCGATTTACCGGGAAACGTGCAGTGTTGGGTAAAGCTTGCGGGGGACGAGCATGCGTCGCATCGGCTGGTCGCTGCTCGAGGCGTGCCCATCCGGATGGGAATCCGAACGGGTGACGGCGGAGTCCAGCCGCGGTGGGCAGCCTTTGAGGCTATCGATCCAGAAATCGTCGAGGACGCACCCTGGAATGGCGTCCGGGCTGACGACGGCGGTCAGGCAATCGAGGACCGAGGGATCCTGGCGGGGGCCGATGACGTCGACCACGTCGTCGAGCGTCATCCCCGGGGCAACCAGCAGACGCGCCGCCGCGGCAGCCCATAGCGCGTCCGCATCCGGCACGGATAACGTCAAGCTGATGCGATATTCCGGTTGCTGACCCGCTCCTGCGAGCTTGGGGTCTACGGCGCTATCGTTGGACACTTCGAACATCACGTAGAACTCCCAGAAAGGGCCAAGGGGCGGCTGATATCGCCGCGCGATAGCCCTGATCGCGTCGGAATAGACGGATAATATTGGCTAAATATACTGAGGGAATGTCCCTAATATCAGGAAGAGGAATGAAAAATTAGATGTGTTCGGTTACTGGAGACGTCTTGCGGTACGACGGCTGAGTTCGCGTGAGTGTGCGATAACAACGCACAGTTCGGCATAGAGACGATCCCAGAACGGTGCCGGGATTTCGAAGCCCCGGTGCTCGTTCGGCTGCTGCATCACCAAGGTGACCTGATCGCCGCGCGCCAAGGCAAAGCGTGCCGGAAAGGGGCCGTCGACGGTTTCGTCAGGAAGTCCGTTGGGGAGCGCGAGCCGGGCGGCCATGATATAGCCGCACAGGACTTCGACGCCGTACCCATCGAGCATCGCGCTGGGATAGAGCGGCCGATCGGGCCGGTTGAAGACAACCAGAGATCCTGTCGGATGCGCTTCCACACTCACCTGCAAGCGTGCACCGAAGGCGTCGATGATCTCGCGAACTCTGGGAAACACCGCGGATTCCTTCATAGATACCAGAGAGACGAAGCGGCTTTACGGAGATGCGCCGCCGCGTCGTGACGAAAAGGGCCGGGATGGCAAACCATCCCGGCCCTCTCCTTCGACCCCCCGGGCGAACCCGGGGTGTCGCCACTCCTTAACGGAACAGCGACGTGATCGTCTGCGGTGCCTGGTTGGCGATCGACAGAGCCTGCACGCCAAGCTGCTGCTTGACCTGAAGGGCCTGAAGTTTCGCCGACTCCTTCGCCAGATCGGCATCGACAAGATTGCCGATACCTGCGTCGATCGAGTCCGACAGCTTGCTCGTGAAGGTCGACTGCGCATCGATCTTACGCGAAGCCGAGCCGAGGTTGCTGAGCGACGTGGCGAGGTTGGTCTGGGTCGTTGTGAGCGTATCGACCATCGTGGCTGCCGCAGCAGCCGTGCTGATGTTGCCGCTCGCTGCGACCGTGACGACCGTACCACCGAGGTCGAGACCCTGGTTGGCGACCGACAACGTGTCAGCCTGCCAGCCGGTCGTCGCGCCGTCACTGTCCTGCAGCGACTGGAGCGCCGAAACGGCCCCGCCGCTTGCCTTCAACAGGTTGGTCCCGTTGAAGCTGGATGCATTGACGACGGTCGTGATCTGATCGCGAAGGGCGGTAAAGTCCTTGTTGATCTGGTCACGTGCCGGCTGATCGATCCCGGTGTCAGCCGCCTGATAGGCTTTCGCCTTCATCTGGTTGACGACGTCCGAGATCTGCTCCGCACCGGCAACCGCGACGTCCGTCACGCTCTTGGCGCGCGACAAGGACGACGAGACCGACTGCAGGCCACCCAGATCGCTGCGGAGGCTCTGCGCAGTGGTGTACGCTGCCGAGTCGTCCTTGGTCGATGCCACGTTAAGGCCGGTGGTGATACGGTTCGACGTGGTGCTGAGCGCCTTGGTCGTCGACGTCAGGCTCTGGAGAGCTGCCATCGCGCCGGTATTGGTGTTGACCGAAAAGCCCATGATCATTCCTTCTTGGATAGAAGGCCGCTTCTGCAGCCTGGACCAGAAGCGCTGGCCCGCGACAAACCAAAAACTATCTTGGCTCGCCTCTCATTGTGGAAAGAAATATTGGACAATCAAAATTGAGTGGCTGGTTTATTTAGCGTTAAGACGGCGTTAGCCACGATCCGCACGGTGGCCGGTCAGAACGGAAACAGCGCGTCGTAAATCTGCTGTCCCCAGCGCGCCTGCTGTGCGTCGGTCAGTTGCCCGCGGCCGCCATAGCTGATGCGCGCTTCCGCGATCTGCGTATGGTGGATGCTGTTGTCGCGCGCGATGTCTTCGGGGCGAACGATTCCCGAGACGACCAGCTCCCGCAGTTCGAAATTGACGCGGACTTCCTGTTTGCCACGGATCAGCAGATTGCCGTTGGGCATTACTCCCACCACCGTTGCCGCGATCGTCATGTTGATCGTCTCGCTGCGGCTGGTCTTGCCGGCGCCGTTGGACGCGGAGGTGGAGCTGGTGTCCACCAGCTTGGACGGGTCGACCGCGCCGGGCAGGACCGATGCCAGCGGTGTCTGCAGCCCAAGCAGCGCACTGACCCCCGCTTTCTCGGACCCTCCGCGCGAGCGTGTCGTGCTGTTGTCGACCGCAGCCTTGTCCGCGATGTTGATCAACACCGTCAGGATATCCCCGACCCGCCCGGCGCGCTGGTCATGGAAGAACGCCCCCCCGCCGGTCCGGAACAGCGAAGCGCTGGGCGGCGGCGCGATCACCGGGGCCGACGACGGTCCGCCGGCACGATTGGCGGCACCCTGAAGACCCAGCGACGCTTCGACCGCGGGATTGGGGCTCTCGTCCATCGCCGTCAGTTTTGGCGCCTTGCCGACCGCCTTGAGATGGCCCACCGCACCACAACCGGACAACGCGGCCGCCAAGGCGACCAACACGACCATCTTCTTCATCATCGTTCCTTGAAACAGGGTTAGCGCGCCGAAATGCGGACCGTGCCGGTCGCCTCGACGACGCCGTCCAGCGTCTGATTGGTCGACAGGCTGACGACGCGGATGAAATCACCCGCGGCACCGCTCGCCAGCGCGCGCCCCTGCGCGGTAATCGACAGGCCGCCGTCGCGCAGCGCGATCGTGACGGGCTCGCCGCGGCGGACCAGCTGGACCCGGATCACGTCCGAGCTTCGCACGATCGCGCCAGCGGAAAGCGCGCGCGACGCCTCCATCCCCGCCACATCCTTGACCAGCGCCACCGCGCGCGCTTGCGCGGCGGGCACTTCGCGGGTGGTGAAATCGCTCGCGCCGAGCACATCGCCCTTGGCGATGGCGCGGTCGAGCACAGGAACCACCACGAGCGGGGCGGGCGGCGTCATCCCGGTCTGGGCGTGGAGCTGCGCCGAACCAACGACGAGAACCGATCCCAGCACGAGCGCATGCGGCAAGCGCATTTCAGCGCAACTGGCTGGTGGTGGCGAGCATCTCGTCTGCGGTCTTCACCACCCGGCTGTTCATCTCGTACGCGCGCTGCGCGGTGATCAGCGCGGTGATCTCGCTGACCGGATTGACGTTCGACTGTTCGACAAACCCCTGGGTGAGCATTCCGAAACCGGGCTCTCCGGCGGACGCGACCGTCGCTTGCCCTGAGGCGGCGGTTTCAAGGAAATTGTTGCCACCCAGGGCCTCGAGCCCGGCCTCGTTGACGAACGTCGCCAGCTGAAGCTGGCCGATCGTCTGGGGCGTCGGCGTACCCGATAGCGTGACCTGGACTTCCCCCGTCTTCGACACCGTTACCGCAAGCGCGCCCTGCGGAACCGTGATGCCGGGCTGGACCGGAAAGCCATCCGCCGTGACGAGTTCACCCTGGTCCGAAAGCTGGAACGAACCGTCACGGGTATAGCCCGTTTCCCCGCTGGGCATGGTGATCTGGAAAAACCCCTTTCCCTGGATTGCGAGATCATACGGGTTATCGGTCTTCGCCAACGCCCCTTGCTCGGCGATGCGATAGATCCCGCCGGTTTTCACGCCGGCGCCGATCTGGATCCCGGTCGGCAATTTGGAATCGCTGCCGGAGGCGGCGCCGGCGCGGGACACCTGCTGATACAGCAAGTCCTGGAATTCCGCGCGCTGCCGCTTGAAGGCGGTCGTGCTCATGTTGGCGATGTTGTTCGAGATGACGTCGACGTTGGTCTGCTGGGCCAACATGCCGGTGGAGGCGATCGAGAGAGAACGCATGGAAAACCTTTCAGGAGAGGAAGTGCGGAAGCCGCAATCAGGTGAAGCGTCCGAGCCGGTCGATCGCGTTCTTGTGCATGTCGTCCATCGCTTGCGAGAGGCGCTGGCTCGACTGGTAGGAGCGTAGGACCTCGACCATTGCAGTCGTCTCGACGATCGACTGGACGTTGGAGCCTTCGACGCCGCCTGCGGTCAGCTTGGTCTCGGCAGCCGAAAGGACCCGGCCGTTCGTGCCGGCCATCAGGCCATCGCCGCGCGGTGACACCGTGGCTTCGTCGGCGAAGACCGTCACGCCGATCCGGCCAAGCACGGCCGCGCCGCTCATCACCGAACCGTCCTTGCCGATGCTGAGCGTCGCCTGTTGATCGGGCGGGACGTTGATCGGCTGGCCGTTCGCGTCGAGCAGCCGCTGCCCCCCGGCGGTGGCCAAATCGCCGGAGGCCAGCACCTTGACGAAGCCTGCGCGCGTGAAAGCGGTGCCGCCGTCGGGGGCTTCCACGCCAAAATAGCCCGCGCCGTCGATCATCAGGTCGAGTGCGTTGCCGGTCGGCTGGAACGCTCCCATCGCGGTGTCATGGATCGCGCCATAATCGAGCACGAAGGACGTGGTGTCCGCTTCGGGGATGTGCGTGTCGCCGCCCTTCTGGACATATTCGTGGAAGACCGGTTGCTCGCGCTTGAACCCGACCGTGCTGCTGTTGGCCATGTTGTTGGCGGTCACGTCCAGACGGCGCTGCAGCGCCTGCTCGTGGCTCAGCAAAACATAGGAGGAGACATCCATTCCTGCGCACTCCAGATAAATCGTCGTTCGGATCGCACTAGGCAGAAATTGCCGCGCACTTATCCTATATTAGAATGGAATTGTCCGAAGGGCGTGTGGTTGACGGTTTCTCCCGATCCCGCCCGAAACGAAAGGCGCGCCGTTGTCCTCATCTGAGCCTTCGAGTGAGATCATCGACGCCGATGTCGTGGTCCCGCCCGCCAAGCGTCCGCGCTTCAGCAAGCGGCTGATGATCATCGCGGCAGCGGTCATTCTGCTGCTCGTGGTCGGCGGCGGGGGCACGCTGTATTTGATGACGAGAAGCGCCGCCGCGCCTGGCGAGCCGGTCGCCGAAGCCCATGACGGGGCCGAAGTGACCTATATCGATGCGCCCGCGATGGTGGTGAACCTGCGGGGCGCGGACGGTGCCGCGCGGTTCCTCAAGATCCGTTTCACGCTGGTGCCGGTTTCGGAAAGCAAGGGGGAAGAGATCAAAGCCAAGCTGCCGCTGATCGTCGATGCGTTCCAGCCCTTCCTGCGCGAATTGCGACCGGAAGACCTCGCCGGGTCGGCTGCGGTGTTCCGTATCAAGGAAGAAATGCTGGTTCGCGCCACCGCCGCGCTGGGGCCAGGGAAGCTCAAGGATATCCTCATCCAGGACCTGGTCCAGCAATGAGCGACGATTTCATGGATCTGGACATCCCGGTCCCGACGATGCTCGCCGGGGACGGCGATGCGTTCGATCAGGCCGGGATCGATGCCCTGTTCGGCGGCAGCGCGCCGGTTGCGAAGAAAAGCGGTCTGAAGGCCGTTATTGAATCCAACGTGATCAGCCACGAGCGGCTCCCCATGCTGGAAGTCGCGTGCGAACACATGGTCCGCACCTTTGCGAGCAGCATGCGCAACCTGACGTCCGATGCGATCGACGTCAGCCTCGACGAGTTGACCTCGATCCGCTTCGGCGAATTCATGGGTCGGTTGGCGATGCCCGCGATGATCGGCGTGTTCAACGTGCCCGAATGGGATAATTACGGTGTCATCACCGTGGAATCGAGCTTGATCTACGCCGTGGTGGATGCGCTGCTCGGCGGGCGTCGCGGCGGGGCGCCGATGCGGATCGAGGGGCGGGCGTTCACCACGATCGAAACGACGCTGGTGTCCAAGATGCTCGAGCTGGCCCTGGCGGACCTGGCAACTGCGTTCGAACCGATCGCGCCGATTTCCATGGTGCTCGAACGGATCGAGACGAGCCCGCGCTTCGCCGCGATCGCCGGCCCGACCAACATCGCCGCGGTCGCCACCTTCCGCGTCGACATGGAAGGGCGCGGCGGCAAGTTCAGCATCCTGCTGCCGTATGCCACGATGGAACCTGTCCGCGAGAAGCTGCTCCAGCGCTTCATGGGCCAGAAGGTCGGGCGCGGAAACATCTGGGAAGCGCATATGGCGGCGGAACTCCGCAAGACCGACGTCTCGATCGATGTCGTGCTCGGCGAGCGGACCCTGCGGCTTGAGGAAATCCGCGACTTTGCGGTCGGTCAGACGATCGGACTGCACGCCTCCCCCGACGATGCCCTCGAAATCCAATGCGGCGGCGTGACGCTCGGCCGCGCGCAGATCGGGCAACGCTGCAACAATATCGCCGTCCGGATGGTCGCCGACATTTTCAAGGACATCAAGCGATGAGCTTCGCCACTTTAAGCAACATCATCACGATGCTCTTCTGTATCGCGGTTCTCGTCCAGAGTGTTCGCATGATGCGCTGCCTGCGTGCAGTGAAGGGCGACGAGTTCGCCGCAATGGTCGCGGCGCTCGACGCCTCGACCGCGCGCGCGCGCGTCGTGCTGGCCGATCTTCGCGAGATCCTGCGCACCGACTGCGCCGCCAACGCCCGCGTCATCGCCACCGGCACCGCGATGCGTGAGGAGCTGACGGTCATGGCGGGCATCGGCGATGCCGTGGCCGAACGGATCGTCGAGGCAGTCGCGAAAAGCGCCTCGGCCCAGTCCAAGGCGGTATCGGCCAAGCCGGCACCGGCCAAGACAGCACCGGCCAAGACAGCACCGGCCAAGGCAGGGGTGTCCAAGGCGGGGGTGTCGAAAACAGAGGCGTCGAAGACAGAGGCGTCCAAAACAGGGGCGGCTAAGCTTTCCAGGTCCAAGGCGCTGACCGCCAAGGTTCAGGTCACCAAGGTGGAACCGACGCAGACCGCGCAGCTGGAAACAGAAGTGCCCGTGCAGACAAACGCTCCAGCCCAGGCCGTCGCGGAGACGGCGGCATGATCAGCCGCCCTTCGTTGCTGATGCTGACCGCTGCCGCGGCGGCGATCTCGACCGTGACCCATGCCGTAGGCGTGGCCTCCCCGACGCCCGAAGCGCCGCCCACTCGGCTGGGCACGGCGATCAAGCAGGATATGGCGACACGGGACCAATCGACGACCCTGCGCAACCGGGCGCTGGTCTTGCGCGAACAGGCCGCTCGCGCCACCGAGGAACGGATCAAGAGCGATCTGCGCGCACGACAGCAGGCCGCCGATATCGTCCCCCCCGCCGGCGCGGCCGGGGCCACCGGTACCGCTGGCGGGGCACCCGTAGAAGGGGCGCAATATGATAATCTCGCCAAGATCTATCAGGCGATGAAGCCAGCCAAGGCCGCAATGGTGTTCGAACAGCTCGACATGGACGTGCAGATGAAGGTCGCGCAGCGCATGCGCGATCGGTCCACCGCAATGATCCTCGCGTCAATGACGCCCAAGGGCGCGGCAGACCTGAGCATGTCGCTCGCGCGCAAAGAAGTTCGCCGATCAAGGGACTACCCCGGGATCAAGCTGCCAAAACGTACGGGGCTGTGAGCCACAAGTGGATCGGCGGGGGCACGGCCAAAGAGATGCAAATCCCATTCGGCCCGACGGGCGTGAGATGGTCGTCAAGCCGCGCTGGCTAGGGACCCACAGTCCGCCAGAAACTCCATCTCGTGTATCCTAGCATTTCGCTTGGTTATAAAGGAGCTGATAGCGAATTGGCGTGGAGAGCCGGGGACTGATGATCGTCGTCTCTTCGACAAACTGGGGTCCAACGATCCGATATATCGTGGTCCGCTCGTTGTCGGCCGCGTGGAACTTCAGCAAAACGGCTTCACCGTTGGCTTTTGCCGATACATCGAAGACCTGCCCATCGTTGAGCTTCCACTGCGTCGGCTCCCCGCTTTTCAAAACGAGAATCTGCGGTCTGGTTTCGTACTTGATCGAGAACCGGATTGGGGAATTCGAGATTCTGATCTCATCTGTAACCGTGTTGGCCTTTCGCAGCCTGCGTGAGAAGTAGTCGGTGTTGGGAAGGCCGGAAACACCGCTCGTGATCGCTTTCTGCACGTCGTCGCTCCGTTCACGGTCCAGGACGTAGATACCGGAACGCACGCATTGCGGCGGGCTGGCGGAGCCAGAGGTCACGGTGGCCACTCCCGCCGCGGCCGACAAAGCCCAATGAAGCATCCCGTCCTCCTCAAATTCCGCTGCTCTCCGTGGTGGTGTAGTAACGATCCGCCTTGGCGCATAGATGAGGCCAACGCCGACGCTACGACAGGCAGCGGAAGCTTGCGGGGATCGCTGGCGAGCGAACGGATCCAGCATTGCGGGGCCGTCGCACCGAATGTGGTTTATGGAACAGGCGTGCGATCCAGCCTGCGTCGCCGTGCAAAGCCTCGTCTCGCTCAGCTTTCGGCGGAGACTTCGACGATCAGGACGCGCGCGATACCCGGGTCCTCGGCGCACAAGGCTGCGGTCAGGTCGGCGCTGAGCCGCCGTGCATCCACCGCGGTTTGCGGTGAGGCGAACAGCCGCGAAAATTCGATCGCGCCCGCGACCGACACCGCCCGCAACTCGGGCAACCGCGCCGTCAGCCGCTCGAGGCTTGCCGAATCGTTTGCCGCCAGCACCAGTTTGAACCGCAACGACCCCTCGATCCGGTCGGACCCGATGATCGGGACGACGATCGCGGGCATCGCGACGAAGTGCGGCTCCAGCGGGAGCGAGGGGGCGCCAACCGCGCTCGCGCGGGCTGCCGAAGCGAGCGCTGCCAGCGCCACGACCTTGAGACATGCTTTGGCGATGGTTCGAACTCCGGCCGCGGGGGCACGGCTACCGCGCCCCTTTCTCCTATAATAGAAGAGAACACTCCCGAAGGAACATTCTATGAGCCGCGATCAGAGGCCGGGCCGCGTCAGCGTGGTCGATGCGGGGCCAGCGGCCACACCGGCTCGCCGCAGTGCCGATACTCCCGCTGCCGATAGCATTGCGCCAGCGGCACCGGATAGTGCCGGGCCGACATCGCATGCGCTGTTATGGTCAGTGGTGTTCCTGAGCGCGTGCATCGCGGGGGCCGTCGCCGTTACGTTGCTACCCCTGCTGGGCACGCACTGATGCGGTCCGTGCTCACGCTTGCCGCGACGACCGCCTTGATCGCAGCGTCTCCGGTGCCGGGCACTGTGCCTAGCCCGGTCGCGCCGACGAGTGTTGCGGCGGCGGTCGACCCCGCGCTGTCCGAGAGCGATGCCGACGCGGATTCCGCGATCGCCCCAATCGTCCCCGTTCGTACGCCGAGCGCGATCGTCCCCTTCGCCCCGAAGTTCTCCGATCTGCCGGCGGTCACCGCGCCGAGTGGCTGGATCGTGATCAGCCATGATCAGGCGTGGGCCGGCTTGATCGCGGCGACGCCTGCGGGCCGGCAGGAAGCGCGCTGGGCCTATGCCCGCAGCCAGATCGGGCTCGGCCGCGCGGCAGAGGCGCTGGGCGTGCTCGAGGTGATGCGGCAGGACGAACCCGATATCGTTCTGGTCCCTTCCTTCCAGCTTGCGCTGGGGGCTACCCTGACGCTGCTGCACCGTCCCGCGGCTGCCGTCGCCGCGCTCTCCACGGACGCCCTGGCCAATAACGCCGAGGCGTGCGCCTGGCGGATGCTCGCGCTGTCCGAAGGCAATCTCCCAGGGCAGGCGGCTCAGCAGGTGCAATGCGCCTTGCCCGCGCTGAACGCGCGGCACCGCGCGGCGCGCGCGCCCTTCTTGCTGGCCATCGCACGCACCGCTGCGATGCTGGGCAAACCCGCCGCGACGCTGCAATTGCTCAAGGCGCTGGCCGCATCGGATCCGGCCGCCAACTTGCTGCGGGGGCGCGCCGAACTCGCGCTCGGACAATCGGCCGAAGGAGCGTTGCTGCTTGGGCGGGCGGCGACGTCGGGCGACCGGGAGCAACGCCTCGATTCCCAGCTCAGCCTGCTCGAGGACGCGGTCGCGCGGGGCACCGCGCAGCGCGACGTGCAAGCCAAGCTGCGCCACATTCGCTTCGTCTGGCGCGGCGGCGACATCGAACGGCGTGCGCTGCTGTTATCCTATCGCGTAGCGCGGGAGCACCACGACCTGCGTGGCACGCTCGATGCGGGTGCAACGCTGTTCCGCTATTTCGACGGTGGGCCCGGGCGCGGCACGCTGGTCACCGAGTTGCAGGCGACGATCACCGCCGCGCTTGCCCCCGACAATCCCATGCCGCTCGATCAGATCGCAGGCCTGTACTGGGACTATCGCGATCTTTCGCCGGCCGGGGCAGGGGGCGACCTGCTCGTCGTGCAATTCGCGGATCGGTTGCAGGCGGCGGGGTTGTATGACCGCGCGGCCGAACTGCTCGACCATCAGCTGATGGTCCGCACGCAGGACATCGCCCAGGGGCCGTTGTCGGCGCGGGTGGCGTCGCTGTTCATCCTCGCCGGCAAGCCCGCGCGCGCGCTGGAGGCGATCCGCGCGACCGAAGCCAACGCCTATCCCGACGCGATGTTGTGGGATCGCCACCGCGTCGAGGCGGTGGCGCTCGATCAGCTCGGCCGGACCAACGAAGCGCTCGCCGTACTCCAGGAAGTCCCCGACGGCCTCGCGATCCGCGGCGAACTCTACTGGAAGCGGCACGACTGGAAATCTCTCGCTGCGGTGACCGAAGCGACGCTGACCGGCACCGAACCGATGACCGAGGTCGTCCAGGCGAAGGTGCTACGCTATGCGATCGCGCTGGCAATGCTGGGCCGCGAGGATGCGCTGGCGCGGCTGCATGACCGGTACGCCGCTGCGTTCAGGACGTTGCCGACGGCCGCGGCGTTCGAAGCGCTGACCGCCGCGATCGGCGCGATCGACCCGGCCACGGTCAGCGCGGCGATGTCCGCCATTCCGTCGGCGAGTCCGGCCGGCGACATCGCCAATCTGGTCGATGCGGCGCCGGCGCCGAGCGGACCCACGGGCTGACCCGTGGGTCCGCGGACCGATTAGCGCAGATAGCTGACGAGGCTAAGCCCGGAGAGCTGGGAAAAGACCGAATAGCTCGCTTGCAGCATCGTCTTCTGCTGCGCGAGGTCGATCGCGACTTGCCCGAGGTCGGCATCCTCGTTGCGCGAAATGATGTCCTGCATCAGCAGCGATCGATCGGTTGCACGCGTACCGAGCGTCTCGGTCTGCGCCTGCTTGCGCCCGTTTTCGGCGTTGATCGCGCGCAGGCCGGTCAGACCGGAGTCGATCTGCCCGGCGGCTTTGGTCAGGGTGTCCAGCTGCGCTGCGGTCGGCGTGGTGCCGATCGTCCCGGCACCGGCCAGCGTCTGGAACGCCGCATACAGACCCTTGCCCAGATCGCTTGCGGTAATCCCATATTGGACGTCGACATTGTCCGACAGCCGGACCGATGCCTTGATCCCGTCATTGGCGAAGGCGGCCGAGGCCGGGGTGGCGATCGTATCGGCCAAGGTGTTGGGCAGGAACGGCGGCGCATCGGTCTGCGCGCCCCCGAACAAGGCGGCGCCACTGTCCGAGGCGTTGAGCGACGCCCGGAACTGGTTGAACGCCGCGGTGATCGCGTCGTTCAAGCCCGCGCCCTGCTTCGTCCCGATCGCGGTGAGCAAATCCTGTTTCAGCGACGAGGCGCTCGTGTCGATCGCGCCGATATTCGTATCGTTCAGCGCCAGCGTCGTGCCGACCCGTGTCGATGCCTTGACATAGGCATCCTGCTGCGCGGTCAGCGAATGGGTCGAGAGGTTGCGCACCGCCTCGGTCCCCAGCGCCGCATAATCGGACGCCTTCTTGCCCGTCGCGAGCTGCAGCTGGGTGTTGGCAAGCAATTGCTGGGAATGCTGGATCGCGGCGGACATGGTGCGCTGGAGCGGGATGGTTGCGACGCGGGACATTGGAATTCCTATCTGATCATCGACAACAAGGTGTCGTACATCTGGCTTGCCGTGGTGATGACGCGCGCTGCAGCGGAATAGCTGCTTTGCAGCACGACCATGTTCGACAGCTCCTCGTCGATGTTGACGCCCGAGAAACTGTCGCGCCGGTTGACCGCATCGTCACGCCGCGCGGTCGCGTCGGCCAGCGACGACGTGGCCTGCGACGCCGCCAGTCCGGTGTTCCCGAACAGGCCGGCGGCGCGTGCGCCGGTCGAGATGATGCCGTCCTTGCCGAGATCGACCGTACCGGCGAGTTGATCGACGAACGCCGTGGCACCGCGATTGTCTCCGGCGCCCAGCGCCTTCGCGCCGATCGCCGTGCCGGTCTGGAAGCGTGCAAGCCCCAGCTTGGCGGGGGTTGCCAGAATATCCGGTCGGACCCCGGCGGTGGCGACCCCACTGCTGGCGCCGGTCAGCTGGACGATGCTGGAAAAGGACTGCCCCGTCCCGAGACGATTGGTCGAATCCGACGCGACCGCGAGCGTGGCTCCCTGGACGTTGGCGTTGGCGGCGAACTGGACCCGCCCCTTGTCGTCCATCGCGAAGCTGCCGAACTTGCCGAGCGGACTGGCGTTGAGCTGGGTCACCAGGTCGCCGAAGGTCCCGCCGACCGTGCCCGTCATCTTGTAACTGGTAAGTGCCCGGCCCGACGTATCGCGTAGCACGATGTCGCTCGTTTGACCCGCAGCGAAGCCGTGCGGATCCGAGGCCTTGAATCCCGACGGTACCAGCGGACTGGCGGCGCTGCGCACCATGTCGTTCATGCCGAAATACTGCGAAAACCCCACTCCGCCGCGATCGCTCGGCTTGGTCGGGTCCTGCGCGATGACCACGCCGTTGCCGCCGCCGCTTGCCGTGATCGACAGCACACCCCCGGTAAAGGATGCGGTAGCGGCGCCGCCAAGCCCCGCGTTGATCGCTGCGACGGCATCGTCGAGCGACGCGGTCGCCGGCATGGCGGAGAAGTCGATGGTGGTCGACGCGACCAGTTCACCGCTCGCCTTGGTGACGGCGAAGACCGCCGACCCGGTGAACCCTAACCGGTCGGCGCCCGTCATTGCGGAAGGGCGACCGGCCAGCTGCGTTGGCGCGGGCACCGTGGTGCCGGCGTTCGAAACGGCGTTGAGCGTCTGTGACAGGCCGGTGAACAACACGCCGAGCTTTTCGGTGAACGCCGGGAGCGCGCGATCGCGCAAGTCGATCAACCCACCCAGTTTGCCGCCGACCGAAGCGGAATCCAGCTTGTCGCCGGTGGCGGCACCCGGACCGTTGTTGGTGTCGGCGAACCGCAGTGAGATCACTGGATAGGTCGTCTGCGCCGTGCTGCCACCGGATTCCGGCATCGACAATTGTCGCAAGCGGTTGTCGAGCAGGGGGATGCCCGAAGCCGTGTCGATCGCGACCCGGCCATCGGGCTGCTGTCGCACCGTGACCTTCATCATCCCGCTCAGTTCCTCGAGCGCGGACATGCGCTGGTCCTCGACCCCGGCCGAACTGTGCCCGGTCCCTTCGAGCCTTGCGACGCTGCCGTTGAGATCGTTGATCCGGACCAGCAACCCGTTGATGCGATCCACGCTTTGCACCACCTCGGACTGGACGTCGGCTTTCAGCCCGTCCACGTCCGAGCCGAGCTGGCCGATCGAGGTGATCGCATCCTGGACATTGGCGGTGAACCCCGCGACGGTCTGTGCCGATGCCTGCGTCCCCGTCATCGCCACCGCCGAAGCGTTGATCGCATCGAGCCGCGAGGGCAGCCCATATTCCGCGCCCGGCGCCCCGAGTAACGATTGCAGGCGGTCGAGATAGGACGACGTGACGTCCGCCGATCCCATGTCGCCGGCGCGGCGATAGACGGTTGCTTCCAAGAAGCGATCGGCGATCCGGCTGGGCTCGCCGATCGTTACGCCGTTCACACGACCCGCGGTGACGCCTGTGGTTTGAGTCACGCGCTCGCGGGCATACCCTGGCGTGCCGACATTGGCGATGTTGTTCGAAACCGAGCGCAATCCCGCTTGGGACGCTGCCAGTCCCGACATTGCCGATCCCAAAATCTCGTTCAACGACACGCCGCTATTCCCCCTGTCGGGCGGGAACCATTTCCCGCCCGGTCGTCCCGTGCTGGCTTATCGCTTCAGATTGCTCACTTCCTGCAGCATCTCATCGACCGTGGTGATGATCTTGGAGGAAGCGCTGTACGCCCGCTGGAAGCGGATCATGTTGGTGAATTCCTGCGCCAGATCGACCGTGGATGCCTCCAGCGCGTTGGCCGAAATCTTGCCCGAGCCGAGCGATCCGGGCGCGTTGATCGCGACGCCGCCGGACTGATCGGAAACCCCGTACGCATTGCCCGGCAAGCGCGTGAGGCCGTCGGGATTCTGGAAGCTGGCGAGCGGCAACTGGAACACCGCGCGCGACGAGCCATCGTCGAACACCGCGCTCACCACGCCGGACTCGGAAATCCGCGTCGACGCGACGCTGCCGAGCAACCCGCCATCGACGCTGGAGGAGATGAGCGACGAGGCCCCGCCAAACTGAGTGAGGCCATCCAGACCGCCATCGCTGCCCAGACCCAGTTTGATCGGCCCGGAGCCGGCACCGTTGGTCCAGGTCGGCGTCAGCGCGGCGAACAGCGCCGGGCTGGAACCCGCGCGATTGAGTGTCCCATCGCCATTGAACTTGATCGTCCCGCTCGCGAGCAGGCCCTTCGCGACGTTCACGTCCCCGGCTGGCGTGGCGTAGATTTCCCCGACCCAGGTGTTGGTTCCGGTCTTGAGGAATGCCATGTTCACGGTGTGACTTCCCCCCTGCGCGTCCGTCAGGTCGAACGGGCGGGAGAATTGTGCTGGGGTCGTGCCTGCGGCGATGTCGCCCGCGGCATAGGTCCCGGTGAAGGCGGTGGCGTTCAAGTCGAGGTTGGCGCGCATCTGGAGCTTGCTCGTCGCTGCTGCCGTACCGGTCAGCTGGCTCACGCGGATCGGGACGAGCGCACCGAGGTTGCCGGTGTTCACGACGCCGCCCTGAGCGTCGAGCGGCCACCCTTGCAGATAATATCCGCCCGAATTCTTCAGATAGCCCTGGTCGTCCGGCGTGAACGAGCCCGCCCGCGTGTAGGCGATGTTGGCGTTGGCCCCGGTGCCGTCGCGGGTCACGAAAAACCCTGCGCCGGTAATGCCGAGGTCGGTCGAACTGCTCGACGCGCCGAGCACGCCTTCCTTGGAGACGAGCGACCGCGTCACGGCATTGACCCCGCCAGCAGCATAGGCGCTGGTGCTGGTCTTGCCGCCGGACACCATCGTGCGGAACTGGGTATCGGCGTTCTTGTAGCCGATCGTGTTGATGTTGGTGATGTTGTCGGCAACGCTGGCCATCGCGGAGGCTTGCGCGCTCAGACCGGAAACACCGGCATACAGGGCGGAGTAGAGGCTCAAGGATATTCTCCGACAAGAAGGGACGAGCAGCACCAGTGGCACTCGTCCCTTAAATTGTAGGATCGATATCGAACAAACCCAATTGGCCCGCAAATTATCTGGGTTCGACGTGTCTCGCAGCGATAGTCCTATAATAAGGTATGCACCCTGTAGGACCAAAGCGATGACCCTTCGAATTTCCCTGCGTGATGGCGAGCAGATGATCGTCAACGGCGCGGTGATCCGCTCGGTCGGTAGAACCGATTTGTGCGTAGAAAACAGCGTCAATCTGCTGCGCGGTCGGGAAGTTATGCTGCAAAACGACGCCATAACGCCGGCAAAACGGCTCTATTTCGCATGCATGATGGCGTATATCGACCCCGCCGGAGCGGCTGTGCACCACGACGAGATCGTCGGGTTCTTGCGAGATCTGATCATAGCACTGGAGGCGCACGATGCCAAGGCGGCCTGCGCCCGGTTCGCCCGCAAGGTCGCCAACGGTGATTTCTATCGCGCCTTGGCGGATTGCCGGATGCTGATCGAATATGAAACGGCGGCGCTTGGTCGCGCCGCATCGCAAGCCGCCTGAGCCCCGCGATGAAAGCGCTTGCCGCAGCCGCGCACGGGGTGCGCACTCTTCCGCGCGACCAGCGTTTCGGTCGTGTGATCGGGGTTCGGGGCGCCTTGATCGAAGTCGAAGGGCTCACCGGGGCGGCACAGATCGGATCACATATCACCGTGGTCGCCGCCACCGGTAGCGTGGCGGCGGAAGTGACTGGACTCGATCGCAATGTTGCGCATTGTCTCCCGTTCAGCGACCCGCAGGGCATCGCGTCGGGTGCGCGTGCCGATCTCGTCGCCGGGCGGTTCGTCGTCCGACCCTGCGATGCCTGGCTCGGCCGGATGATCGACGGCCTGGGCCGACCGATCGACGGCAAGGGGTCGCTTCCCGCCGGACCGGACTCGCGCCCGATCAAGGCGCCGCCGCCCCCTGCCGCGCAACGTGCCCGCGTCGGCCGCCGGATCGGTACCGGGGTGCGCGCGCTCGATATTTTCGCACCGCTTTGCCAGGGCCAGCGCCTTGGCCTGTTCGCCGGATCGGGGGTGGGCAAGTCGGTCCTGCTGTCGATGCTCGCGCGCTGGACCGGCTGTGACGTTGCGGTGATCGGGCTGATCGGCGAGCGGGGCCGGGAAGTGCAGGAGTTCGTCGAAGACGATCTCGGCGCGGAGGGCCTTGCGCGCAGCGTCGTCGTGGTGGCCACGTCCGACGAACCGGCGCTGATGCGACGCCAGGCGGCGTGGACCACGCTCGCGGTCGCCGAACACTTTCGCGATCAGGGTCTCAACGTCTTGTGCCTCATGGATTCTGTGACGCGCTTCGCAATGGCACAGCGCGAAATCGGCTTGGCGAGCGGCGAACCGGCTGCGACGAAAGGCTATACCCCCACCGTCTTTGCCGAACTGCCGCGCTTGCTCGAACGCGCTGGCCCAGGGCTTCCCGGCCAAGGGTCGATTACCGGGCTGTTTACCGTGCTGGTCGATGGCGACGACCATAACGAACCCGTCGCCGATGCGGTGCGCGGCATTCTCGACGGCCATATCGTGATTACACGCCGGATCGCCGAACGCGGTCGGTATCCGGCGATCGATATCCTCAAGTCGGTGTCCCGCACGCTGCCTGGCGCGCTCGACGACGACCAGAACGCGCTTCGGCTCGCCGCCCGGTCGATCCTGTCGACCTATGCCGACATGGAGGAAATCGTCCGGCTCGGCGCGTATAAAACGGGGTCCAATCCCGATGTCGACCGGGCGATCACGCTGGCGCCCGGGATCGAGGCGTTGCTGACGCAGACCAAGCAGGATCGCGGCGACCTGACGCACAGCTTCGCCGCGCTCGCTACCCTTCTGGAGGATGCCGCATGAGCACGCCCTTTGATGCAACCCTGCGGCTGCGCCAGCGCGAAATGGACGCGATGCAGGTCTCGATCAGCGTCGAGGTCAATCAGCTCGCGGTGATCGAGCAGACCCGCACGGCGATCGATCGCTCGGTTCGCCACGAGGCGCAGGTGGCCGCGACCGAATGGGCCTGCTCGGCGCATGCGTTCGTCGCCCGGATGCGCGCGCAGCGTGCCGGATTGCTGCACGAGCGCGCCTCGGTCGACGCCAGACTGACGCGCCTGCGCAGCGAGGCAGCCGAGGCCTATGGTGCGCTGCGGGCGATCGCTGGTGCCGCCGACCGCTATCGCGCCGAAGCGGATCGCGTTGCGGCGAGCGCCGAACAGGAGCGGATCGACGACTTTTCGGCGGCCCGCTTCACGCATCGTCAGGCCGCGATCCGACGCTCGCGCGATGAGGGCGGGCGCGAGACGTGATCGTTTCCGGCGATCCAAGCCGCCTACCCGCATCCGACAAGGCTGCGCTCCTCTACGCTCAGGCGCGGGGGGACGTCTCCGCCAGACTGTGGCGCGCCGCCCTGGGGACCAACGACACCACCGAAGCACAAGCCGAGACCGCGTCCGCGTGTCCGGACTTCGATCTTGACGCGCTGTTGTCGCTGCTGACCCCGACCACGACGGCGTACACTCCGCCGCATCCGGTCGGGCTGGCTGGGCTATCTTCGCAGGATCTGCCGGAAGAAACTGGAGCGTTGCCCGATCCGATGCATTCGACGCGCGGACCGGCGACCGGATTAGGGCCCAATGATCGCTATTCCGGCGCGTTGAATGCCGCCGCCGCACGAACCGGCATTCCAGCGGCGGCGCTCGCAGCGATCGTAAATGCTGAAGCCGCCAAGAATTGCGATGGCAGCTGGAAGACCGGATCGCGCAATCCCCGCTCCAGCGCCGCCGGCCTTGGCCAGTTCCTCGGGGGCACGTGGCAAGGCGAGGCCGAGCGCGCCGGCACGTGGCTGCACGACGTCGCCACCCGCCAGGGCTGGCTCGGCGACACGGGCCGCGTCCTCCCCGCCGCTCGCTCGGCCTTGCTCGCGCTACGGTATGACGCCGCTGCCTCGATCAACGCCACCGCGGATTACGCGTTGCGCAGCGTGACCCAGCTCAAACATGCGGGGGTCGCGGTCGGGGAGGACGTCGCCAACGTTGCCAAGGTTGCGTACCTCGGCCACCACCTCGGCACCGGCGATGCAATCCGCTTCCTGCGCGGCGGGCTCGACAGCCGCCGCGCGAAGCTGCTGCTCGACGCGCAGGTCGGCGCCGCCAGCGCGAATCAGCGAATCGCGCACAGCGGCGACGCGGCAACCGCGCACCGGTCGTGGCTGCTCAATTATATCGAACGCAACGTGACACCATCACGCTTCGCAACGGAAGGCCTTGCGCTGGCAGGCAAATCAGTTCCCGCCGAGCGTGTAGATATATAGGAGCAGGTATTTTCACATATAGGACATTAACAATCCTATTAAGGTTTGGCGGCTAAACCGAAATGGCGCTGGAGGCAGTTTGTACGAGGCCTGCCGAGCGCGCTGTTAGGGGGATATCTCATGTCGAAGACCACGACTGCTCTGGAAGCCGCTGTTTCCATCGTTATCGAAAACACGCCCAAGACCGACGCCGTTGCGAGCGCACGCCAGCGCGCCACCGTCGACCGGGCGTTTGTTTCGATCCTCAAATTGATTGCGCCGCGGATCCGCCATTTCATCCGCCAATATGGTCTCGCCGGACATTGGGACGACGCGGAACAGTGCTGCGCGATCGCCGTCCATCGCGCGATTCAGGGTTATGATCCCGAAAAGGCCATGTTCACGACGTTCGTCAACTGGCAGATCCGGGGTGAGCTGCAGAGCCTGCGCTTCCGGTTGATGACCGACCAGCGCCCGTCGGCCAAGAAGGTCGATGCGACGACGATCTCGTTGCACGCCGTCGCCGCGGGGACCGATGGCGAGGAAGCGACGATCGGATCCATCATCGAGGACGAAGGCGCCTTGGCCCGCACCGAAGCGGCGGCGTCGGACTATCTGGCGCATGCCGCGACGCAATCACTCGTTCGCGAGTATATCGATCATCAGCGCTCCGCCGGCATGGAGCAGTTGCGCAAGCGTCCGCGCCCGAAGCGCGTCGCAAGCGTTGCGGTGTCCGATCCCTCGGCAACCCCGCCGCGCCCCGTGCGGACGTCCGGTGTCTGCCCGCTCGAAATCGAGAAGCTGGAGCAGAAGCTCGGGCGCGACAGGGAAATCGTCGAACGCCGCGTCTTCGATGCGACCACCCTCGACGAACTCGGTGCTGGCATCGGTATCACCAAGGAACGTGTCCGCCAGATTACCAAGCGTGCGTCGCGTGCGATCGGCGAACTTGCCGCTACCCATCCGCGCTTCGCGGTGATGGCGGAGTATCGCAAACCCGCGAGCCGCTCCACGCTCCGTGGCGCCACGCCCGTTCGCGACGTGCCCGCCGTAGCCATCCTGCCCGCCACGGGGCAGCTCCACAACACCCGCTCCAGCATCGTCGCCATAACCACGCGTCCGGACAATCTGGCGCAGGGACTGGCAAACGACGTCCTGCTTGCGACATCCGTGCGGCCCACGCTGGCGGAGTCGGAGCGTACCGATGGCAATGCGAGAGGCGTTCAGATCTGGCATTGACCCGACCCGGGCAGACACCGCGGGGCGAGACATGCCCCGCGGAGTGTTGCGGATCCAACCGCAGCCGATGTCTGCGCACGCCATGCTATCTCATTGAGCAAGGACTCCCCGCATGACCTATCGCCGATTGCTCCCAATCGAAGACAGCGAGCGCGGGGGCACCGGGTATCGAGCTTCCGCCCTGGATGTTGCCCTGGCCGATGTCGCCGCCGTCGTGGCGTTTCACGCGCGGCCGCTATTGCGCGCCAACCGCGCGATCCTGTTGAATACGACCACCAGCACCGAAGACCATGCCCGGCGCCTGACAACACGGCTCTGGATGATCGACGGTACGCTCGCACAGGCACATCTCGCCGATCGACGGGATCCGCTGCGACGGTCGCTCGCCGCGATGCAGACGGGGGCCAAGGTTCTACTGGGCGAAATGATCCGGCGTTGGCCCGCGTACGCGGTTCCTCCCATCGTCGGCATCTTCACCGATGGCGGGGGCGTTGCCTTCTCGTCGGAACATCCATCGCCGCTGTCGCCGGACTGGCTGACTCGTCATCAGTCAGGGACATGCCCGACGACGACGTTCCTGCCGTTTGCGCCCGACGGAGCCTGGTCACGCCTGATCGGGCCGGTTGCGAATAATTTTGTACACTAGGCGCGATTGAATCTGTCTTGGCTGTCCTATACCTATCCAGGCCGGTGTCGTCGACATCGCGTTTTTCCGTACTGGATTGCGACCCCATGACAACACGAACCCGCTCCACGGCGCCGTCGACCACCAGCGGCGAACAATTGGCCGGGATGTCGGGCAAAGCGGAGCGATCGATGCTCGGCATCACGCCGGATCCCTATCGGGCGTTCGTCTTCCCCAACCGCGTTCGCGACCAGCGACAGCGCAAGGGTCTGCAGAAGCTGATGGCGCTCAGCGAGCGCATTCCCGAAATCCCTTATATTCGCCTGTCGAAAATCGAACGTGGAGAGATTTTCGCTCGTCCGGATGAATTGGTCCGCATTGCTGGTGCCCTCGCGATTGCGCCGGTCGACCTGTTGATCGACGTTGACGCCGCTGCGTTCGACATCGCGGCCTGGGCCGTCCCCTTTCAAGCCGTACGATCCGCGAAGATTGCGGAGGAACGGAATGCCGTGCTTCTGGCTGCAGCCCTGCGGCTGCGTCGCAATCAGGACCGGACGCTCACGATCGCCGTGCTCGACCGCGATTACGGGTTGCCCGCGGTCATCCTGTCGCGGCTCGGGAATGCGCAGAAAACCCTCGATCGCTGGAACGAAGCGACCGTCAGCGCGATCTATCGCCTGTTCGGCGTTGATACAGGGACGATGCTTCAGGAAAAGATTACCGCACAATTTTTGCGGGGCGATCTCGACGGCTACATCGAGGCGATCACTGATCCGGAAGTTCGGATGCTGCGCACGCGGCAGCGCGTCGCCGAATTGCGCGCGTCGCTTCTGGATACTGCCCCCGATGCAGCGGGCAAGCCCACGTCGCGCACCCCAAGTTCCCCCGCGCCCGCGGTGACGGAGAATACAGTCGCAGCTGAGACACGAATGCTGCGGGTGATCGGCACACCGTTGCCGAACGGCCTGATCGGCGACGCCGCTACCGATGCCGTCGTCGAAGCGCCTGCGCGCGCAGGCCCGCGTGCTTTTGGGGTGCGGGTGTGCCGTGCAACGCTTGGTCCCGGTCTGCCCGCGAATGCGATCGTTATCGTCGATCCGGACCGGGTTCCTGTCGTCGGTGGCGTCGCTGCGATCCGAACCGGGGAAGGGTATCGACTTGTCACCGTGACCTTCGATCGGAACGGCACGACCATGGGATATAGCGTCAGTCCGGATGTCGAGGTCAACATCGACGAGCTTGATCCGGCAGATGTTGCGTCGGTCATCAGCGCGGTCTTTCCCTGACGTCAAACCGCGCTCATTACTGTCGCAAGGTTGGTTCCATTCATCGCAACGCGTACCAATTCCTCACGGCATTTCACGACGGCCTAGGATAACATTCCTATAATGAATTAAAGCGTACCATCATTCGCACGTCGTGCGGCGGCTATCGTGGGATGCGCACAAGAGTGGAGCGCATGGTCGTGTCGTCAATCCCCGAACGGAAGGAGTTACTTCCGGATAGTCCTTCAGTCGCGGCCCCTTCATCGGTTTTAGCGCGCTTTCTCGACAGCCTGTTCCATTGGAGATCGCCGGATAGCCTGCTGATCGAACAGTTTCGAATCCTTCGGCTGCAACTTCCGGCGATGTACCTCACCATCGTCATCAACGTGCTGTTTCTCGTCTTTGTCTCGACACCCAAGGTCGGCAACTCGGTGTTCGTCATGCCGGCGTTCATTGGCTTGGTGATGGTCGTGCGGTTGGGAACGTTGGCGTGGAGGCGAACGCGCAAAACCAGACGGACGATTTCCGAGATCCGCGCCTCGATGATGATCACTTTGTTCCTGGCCGGAACCATCACCACTGGCCTGTATGCCTGGACTCATCTCATCGGCTTGAGCGACGTTCAATCGCGGACGTATGTCCCTCTGTTCACGACACTCTCTACAATCTGTTGCGCCATATGCCTGGCGAGTTTTCCGCTCGCTGCCTACATGGTGGTGGCGGTCGGGACGATCCCCATCTCGTTCTCCTTGATGCTGACGGGCGATACGGTTCTCACTAGCATGGGGGCCAATATCTTGCTGATCGCCCCGTTGATCGTCGCCATGATCTATCGGCAACACCAGCAACTCCGTCGCCTAGTGGCTTCGCGCAGCGAGATCGCGTTGGAAAAGGCCAAGGCCAGCCACCTGGCGTATCGGGATTCTCTTACAGGGTTGCCGAATCGCAGGCGGTTCCTCGACGAATTGGAGCAGGCACTGTCCGCCCTTCCGCGTTCAACCTTGGCGATCGTGATGATCGACCTGGACGATTTCAAGATCATCAACGACATGCACGGCCATCAGACCGGGGACGCGTTGCTCTGCGAGACTGCCCGGCGGTTCGAGCAGCTGGGCTTTGAAAATGCGCTGCCTGCAAGGCTGGGCGGAGACGAATTCGCCGTCCTCCTGAACGGCGTCGACAGTCTCGAGCATGCACGACGGTGTGCCGCCCAAATCGGTGCGGTCTTCGACCAGCCTTTCGTGTTTGCCGGTCAGACGTTCCGGCTGCAGGCTTCGCTGGGCATGGCGTATGACAGGCCCGACGTGACCACGGCGTTGCCGTTGATCAACCAGGCCGACCTTGCGATGTACGAGGCGAAGCGTCGACGGGACGACGCGACTTGTCTGTTTCAGCCGGACATGGAGGTTCCCATCCGGCGTCGGATGCAGATCGAACAGGCGCTTGCCACTCCGGCTGAAACCGACCTGATCCTGCTGTATTTTCAACCTGTGATCGACGCCGCGACCGGTCGCATCGACGCGTTCGAGGCGTTGGCGCGCTGGACCCATCCGACCCTTGGTGTCATTTCTCCGGCCGAGTTCATCCCGATCGCAGAACAGTCGCGGATGACGGGGCCGCTGACGCTTCACTTGCTGTCGATGGCGCTGCGCGCTGCGGCGTCCTGGCCGCCCCGCATTGGCCTGTCCTTCAACCTTAGTGGTGCAGAATTGAATTCGCCGACCCTCGCGATCCAATTGCTCGCGGTGTTGGATGCGCATGGGTTCGATCCCGGACGCTTATCGATTGAGGTCACAGAAACCGCGCTGCTCAGCGACTTTATGACCGCTCGGGCGGCGCTTTGCGCGTTGCAGGACGGCGGTGTTCGCATCTTGTTGGATGACTTCGGCGCTGGATATGCGTCGATCGGGTATCTGCGCGAAATCAGGTTCGACGGTATCAAGCTTGATGGCAGCCTGATCTCGCCGCTGATGGAAAGCCCGCGCGCGATCGATCTATTGGTTGGCGTCCTGCATTTATGCCTGGCGATCGGAGCCCCGGTCACCGCTGAAATGGTTGAGACAGCCGGTCAGCACGATCTGCTGTGTGCGCTCCGCGTGCAGAAGCTCCAGGGGCATTTCCTGTCCAAGCCCTTGACGGCGGAGCAGGCAATTCATGCGTGCAAGTTCGATGATATTCGGGCGGCGGGGAAAGGTCTCGACCGTCAGTTACGTCTCCGCAGCGCCGGGCCTTTGCATTCATAATCGAGCTGCTTGCACCTTGCTGCGTTGGAGGCGGACGCGCCTTGCGGCATTCATCTTCTGAAAGTCTGACATGTCGACGGCTTCGTCCATCCAGACACGAACCAGATGGCCGCCCGTAACTCAAAATAAAATCGACGATTTATCAATAATATAATATAGGATAGGTTTTTTTCTTCGACTGTGCTGCATCTGGCAGGTTGCCGATTCGGTAGGCGGCTGCTGACCGCGAGGGCACATGAAAATGGCAAGTACCGTCACTACGAAAGATCGGCTTTCCCATATTAGCGGAGATCGACGCTTCGTCTTACTCGTGGATGCCATCGAAGATTATGCAATCTACATGATCGATCCGGATGGCATCATCGCGACCTGGAACCGTGGTGCCGAACGGATGAAAGGCTATGGCGCCGACGAAATCATCGGGCAGCATTTTTCCTGTTTTTACACCGCAGAAGAACGTGATCAGGGTGAGCCGTTACGGGCGTTGCGTCTGGCGAGAGAGACAGGGGCCTACAAGATCGAAGCATGGCGGCTTCGCAAGGGGGGCGAGCGGTTCTGGGCCGATGTCTTGCTGGACCCGATCATCGACGAAGCGGGTGCCATATTGGGCTACGCCAAAGTTACGCGCGATCTGACCGAGCGGCTGGCGGCGCAAACCGCGATCGCCAGCGCACGCGAGGCCGTTGCGCAGGCGCAGCGGATGGACGCGGTCGGTCGCCTGACCGGCGGTGTCGCGCATGACTTCAACAATCTTCTGACAGTGATCCGTGGCAATGTCGACTTGCTGCAGCGACACGTCGGCAACGAAAGCCCGCAGGCCGTCTATTGCGCCGCCATTGCAGACGCGGCGAAGCGCGCGAGCAGCTTGACCGCTCAACTCCTCGCCTTCGCGCGTCGGCAGGCCTTGAAGCCAGTGGCCTTGGATTGCCGGGTCACCGTCGAAGCGTTGATGGACATGAGCCAATCGCTGGTAGGCCCCAACATCGCGATCACGCTTTCCGTACCCGTCGTGTCTTGTCCTGTGTTGGTCGATCCAGGCCAGCTGGATACTGCCATCATCAACCTGATCGTGAATGCCCGGGATGCTATCACCGGCCGGGGGGAGGTTCGAATATCGGTGAAACACGTTCCACATCCGATGGAAGAGCGGGGGAACGTCGGGGGAGGCGGTCATATAACGATTACGGTGGAAGATACCGGCAGTGGGATCCCGCCCGGCGACATCCCGTTGATTTTCGAACCGTTCTTCACGACGAAGTCCGGTGTCTTCGGAACCGGGCTCGGGCTTTCGCAGGTCTTCGGTTTCATCAGCCAGTCGGGTGGTGACGTCACGGTCGAAAGTACGATCGGAACGGGTACGGCGATCCGTCTCTGGCTGCCGCTGACGCATGAACCGCTGGAGGCACCGGTGCCACACGTCTCCGAGCCAGAGGCATATCGCAACACCGAACGGGTTCTCGTGGTCGAGGACAATGCGGCGGTTGGAAAGCTCACCATCGAAGTTATTGGCGAAATGGGGTGCGCCGCCGTCCTTGTCGGAGACGGCCACGCCGCGCTCGAGGAATTGCGCACGACACGATTGCCGTACGACTTCGTTTTCTCGGACATCGTCTTGCCAGGAATGACCGGATTGGAACTTGGTGCCGAAGTGCAGCGCCTCTACCCCGACACGCGCGTCGCGCTGACAAGCGGGTATAGCGATGCTCTTGTAGAAGAAGGCTCTACCGCGTTCGCCTTCATTCAAAAACCTTACACCGCCGCGCAGCTCGTGCTGTTCATTCATGAGTTCTTGGATCATGCGCGGAGGGACGGAGATACAAGCACCGGCACGCCGCCAGCGTTGCCGTAGCGGTCAGCATCCGTCGGTGCCTGTGATCCCGACGACGTTGCGACGGCTCGGCAGTGCTCGACCTTATCTTGCGCGGCAATCCGCGTTCCGTTCACGGCGTCGCGGCGAGCCGGACGAGCGCAGACATCGGCATGGGCACGCCGTTGACACCGAGTGATACAGATCCGTTTAGCGCGTTGACATCGCTAACCGTGCCGACACTGTGGATCGTGACCGGGACTGCAACGCCAGCGGCGTTCAGGGCCGTCAGCGACAAGGTGTAGGCACCCGCTGCTGCCTTTCCGCCGTCAGCGAGCGTGCCGTCCCAACCATAACTGCCACTGTTGCCTGAAAGTTCGACCGTACGCGTGTCGACAACCTTACCCGCGGCGTTCGTGATCGACATCGTACCCGATGTCATCGCGCCGGTCCCGGAATAGGTCCAGCTCGCGGGTTTGGCACCCAAGCCCGAGACGGCGGAATTGAACTCCGCTTCGCGACCAATGAACCCCGATGCCTGTGCCATGCTTTGGGTCGATAGACTGGCGAGGATGTCCTTCAACGTACCGCTCTGCTGCACGGTCTGCTCGACTTGCGAATATTGCACCAGCTGCTGGGTGTATTGTGCGCTGTCCATCGGACTCAGCGGGTCCTGATTCTGCATTTGCGTCGTGAGCAGCTTCAAAAACATGCTGAAATCGCTGCCGATTCCCTTGGTTGCGGGAGGATTCGCTGTAGCCAGGGTCTGCGAGGTGGGGCTTGTGGATGGGGTAACGACAGACATTGTGCGCGGCTCCTATGCGATAACGTCGTAGCGACCACTGGTGCGCAGCGATCGGTAGGGGGTTTGTTCGAATGTGGCAGTCGTGCCGAAGCCGTCGGGCTCATCCGGTTTCGAGGGTCCGATTTGCCACGGAGACCGGGACTGTCCGCTTCCGCGGTCCCCGCCGCCATCGAAGCGGAGGCTCTGGCCATCGCTTCGGAAACCGGCATCGCTCAGCGAACGGCTGAGATCCGCGCTGTCCCGGCGCAACATGTCGAGCGCAACAGGACTGTCGGCGGCGATTACCGTCCGCAGGCCGCCGCGATCGTCGAAGGACATGCGTACTTCGATCCGGCCAAGCTTGGCCGGATCGAGGCGAACGACGAGTTCGGCGCCGCCGACCGAGATGCGCCGGGCGATCTCCACCCCAAGGTCCTGCCCGATGTGCCCGGGCTGAGCCGAAATCGTCGGGACATGGGCCGGCGCGCCCGAGGATATGAGCGTCGCGATCGGTGGAACGATGACCGGGCGCATCGGCTCATTTGTCCCATTGCCGACGATCGTCGCTGCTGGACTCGCACCAACATCCGCTTCGGGAAGCAGCACGGTAAACGATGCCGTGGTCGCGGACCCTGTCGGATCAGCATCGGCCGCCGAGGAGAGTGTCGCTGCGTCCCGTGTCGATACGCTCGTGTCCGCGATGCGGGACCCGGCGAGCGCCGTTGCCGGCGGCGGAACCGGCACCGCCAGGGGAACTGACAGCATGGGCACCGGTATCGGCACCGCCGTGTCGGTGGTGGTCGTCACCGTCGGCATCGAGGGCTTCGCTGCGTCGGGGACGCGCGGTGATGGTCGGTCTCGGCTTACACGAGCCGACGTGGCCAGTTGCTCGGACCCTGTGGCAAGTGAAGCCCGGTCGGATGGCAGAGACGGCGCCGTCGGAATCATGGGAAACGTGCCACCAGTCGGATCGGTCGTGGCTGGCTTGACCGCAATGGTGTGCGACGGATGCTTTTCCTCGGTGACGTCGGGCGATGCGGGCTCCAGGGGCGTGTCGGTCGTCGCCGCCCGAACGCCTGCACCGCGCTCCATGCCAGCGGGCACGTCCGGACTCACCGCAAGCGGAGTTCCAGCCGGCGTTCTGGGTGTGGATCCCGTGCTGACAATACCGGTGCTCTGCGTGTCCGTATTTGCCTTCGCCTGATCTGCAGCAGCCCGTGGGAGGGTGGTTACGGGCGGTGCGGCTTCGGCTAATGGTTCGGGAGGCGCGCTGGGACCGAAGTCCGACCCTAGCCGCGGGGCAACCGCACTGTCGGCTGCGGGCGGTACAGACACCGCAACGCTTGCCGCGATCGGGGCAGGGATCGTCGTGGCGTGCTGGACCGCAATGGTGACGGTCTGGGCTGCCAGCATGTTGGGCAGAGCGGGCGCTGCGGACGAAAGCAGCGCAGCGCGCACCGCGAGAGTCTCGGCTGGCGGAACGATTGGCGTCGCTGCGGGAGACTGTCCAGACGCAATGTCCAAAGCAACGTCTGGAAGCGTGCTGGCGACGACCGTGTTCGCCGCGGCAACCTGCGTGGCAGTCGCCGTGCGGGGGCCTGGTCGTATTGCGCCATCGCTGGGCGTCCCCGAAGCCATCCCCTCACCGATCGCGCTGGCGAAACCGTCCGACGTCACAGTCGAGGGTGCAGGATCCCGTGACGGCCCTTGTGGCCAGCTTTTTTGTAATCCTGCCGTGGCGAAGTTCATCCGGATCCTTTCCGCGGAACGTCACGCCGCCTATTTCCTTATAGGATAATATACTGCCGAGAGCTGGTTTCAGCCGATCGTGCCGAGTGCACGAATGCGCGCGCGGGCGTGGATTTCGTTCTGCGACAGCACGACGGTCGCTGGCCGGACGCGCTCGATGATCGAGCGTACGAACGGGCGGATCGCGGGGTTGGTCAACATGCAGGGGATTTCACCGCCGGCCGCCAATCGATCGTACGTTTCGCGGACCGAGGCGATGAACGCCTGCAAGCTCGACGGCGCCATCGCGAGATGGCGGTCGTCACCCTGACCGATGATGCTGTCGGCGAATTCCGTGTCCCAATGCGCCGAGAGGGTGATGATCGGGATCGATCCCTCGCGCGTCTGCTGCGCCGAGATCTGCCGGGCGAGCCGACCGCGCACATGTTCGGTCATCTGCGTAAGATTATGGCTGAGCGGTGCGGCTTCCGCGATGCCTTCCATGATCGTCGGAATATCGCGGATCGAAATCCCCTCGGACAGCAGGTTCTGCAGGATCCGCTGGACGCCTGAAATCGAGATCTTGGCGGGTACGATCTCGGCGACCAGCTTTTCCGAATCCTTGTGGATTTCGGTGATCAGCTTGTGCGTTTCGGTGAACGACAACAAATCGGCGATATTGTCCTTCACCAGTTCGGTGAGGTGCGTTGTGATGATCGTGCCACAATCCACGACCGTCAGCCCGCGAACGCCCGCCTCGTCCCGAAGCGCGCGGTCGATCCACAAGGCGGGCAAGTTGAAGACGGGTTCGCGCGTTTCCTCGCCAACGATGCCCAGATTGCCGCCACCGGCGTTGATTACGAGCAGTTTGTCGAGCCTGATCTCGCCGCGCGCCGCTTCGGTTTCCTTGATGTAGACGATATATTCGTTGGCTCGGAGCGCCATGTTGTCGATGATCCGCACCGACGGCAGCACGAAGCCGAAATCGAGCGCCATCTGCCGCCGCAGCGCGCGGACTTGATCATCGAGCCGGGGTTCGGCGTTTGAATCGTTGATCAGCGGCAACAACGCATAGCCGATTTCTAGCCGGACCGCGTCGATTGCCAGCGTGCGCGAGACGGGTTCGTCGACATGTTGCGCGGCCACATCGGCTGTAGCCTCGGCGATCCGTTCGGCGGTCGCTTCGGCCTCGGCACGCTTGGTCATTTTCCAGGCGAGCCACCCGCACAGCCCCGCAAAGGCAGCGAACGGCACGAACGGCAGTCCCGGCATGATCGCGAGGCCACCCATCAGCACCGCCGCCATGCCGAACGCTTTTGGATAACGGCCGAGCTGGACGCCAAGCGCGGTGCCGGTCTTGCCGGTGACGCCGCCCTTGGAGACGAGCAGGCCGGCCGCGGTCGAGACGATCAGTGCCGGGATCTGGCTGACCAGCCCGTCGCCCACGGTCAGGATCGTATAGGTATGGAACGCCTCGCCGATCGGGACGCCGTGGATGACCACGCCGATGATCAGCCCGACCACGATGTTGATCGCGGTGATCATCAATCCGGCGACGGCATCGCCTTTCACGAATTTGGAGGCGCCGTCCATCGCGCCGTAGAAACCGCTTTCCGCCTCGATTTCGGTCCGGCGCGCGCGTGCCTCGACTTCGGTGATCATGCCTGCCGACAGATCGGCGTCGATCGCCATCTGCTTGCCGGGCATCGCGTCCAGGCTGAAGCGCGCGGCAACTTCCGCGATGCGGCCCGACCCCTTGGTGATGACCACGAAGTTGATCACCACCAGGATCGCGAAGATGGTAAGACCGATCACGGGCTCGCCGCCCATCAGGAATTCGCCGAACGCGCCGATCACGCCGCCCGCGGCATGACTCCCCTCATGGCCATGCGCCAGGATGAGCCGGGTCGAGGCAAGGTTGAGCCCCAGCCGGAGCATCGTCGCGATCAGCAGGATCGTGGGGAAGGCGGACAGTTCCAGCGGCTTTTCGATGAACAGCGCGGTCATCAGGATCATCACCGACAAGGTGATCGACAGCGCCAGTCCCATGTCGAGCAACAAGGGCGGCAGCGGCAGGATCAGCATCGCGATGATCGCGATGACGCTGCCCGCCAGCGCGAGATCGCGGTTGATCCCGAAGCGGCGGATCAAGGTGTTGAGGGTTGCGGTCATGTCCGGCGGTTCACAGCGCGGGTGAGACGGGAATCCCCGCCTCGATGAAGGTCTTCAGCTTGTTGCGCATCGTCCGCACCGAAATGCCGAGGATCGTCGACGCCGAGGTCCGGTTGCCGCGGCAATGGTGCAGCGTATGGAGGATCAGGTCGCGTTCCATGTCCTCGACCGTACAGCCGACGAAGCCGTTGCGGTCGATCACCGTCGCGGGGGCAGCGCCAAGGCTGGCGCCGTCGATCGTCACGATCGCGCTGGCGGCAATGCTGGGATCGCGATTGAGCAGCACCGCACGATGAACGGTATCTTCCAGCTCGCGGACATTGCCGGGCCAGTCGTGCTTCTGAAGCAGGCCGATCGCCTCCTTGCCGAAAGGGCGTGCGGGAACATCGTTGGCGAGCGCAAAGCGATCAGCGAAATATTGCGCCATCGGGACGATGTCACCCGGCCGCGCGCGCAGCGGCGGCACCGCGATCCGCACGAGGCCAAGGCGCGCGAGCAAATTGCCCTGGAACAGGCCCTTGGCAACGCGCATGTCGAGATCGGCGGCCGTACTCGCCATGATCCGAGCGCGGAGCCCGGACGGCTCGACAATCGGATGATGGACATGCTGCCCCTGCAACGCCGTAAGCATCCGTGCCTGGATAGCGGGCGACAAGGCTTCCACGTCGCGCAGGAACACCGTGCCGTCATAGGCTTCCTCAAGCCGTCCCCGCCGCCGCGCGATCGCACCGGGAAACGCCCCGACCTCGTGACCGAACAGTTCCGATTCGAGAATGTCGGTGCTGGTGCTCGCACAGTCGATCGCAACGAAGCGCCCGCGTCTCCCGGACGCGTCGTGCATCGCGCGTGCGAAGATTTCCTTCCCGCAGCCCGCTTCGCCGACGATGAGGAGCGGGGCATTCGAATGGGCCATCGCCAAGCCGAGCGCGAGGGCACGGCCCAGCGCCGGGTCGTCGCCCACCATGCGGGTGCCGTGCTGCGCGACCGACAGGATGGCCGCGGCAATCAAGTCGGCCTGCGGCGGGAGCGGGACATAGTCGCGCGCGCCGGCGCGGATCGCAGCGACGGCCCGGTCCGCGGGCGCATCGATCCCGCAAGCCAGCACGGGGACGGCGATCCGTTCCGAGCGGAGTTGCGCAATGAAGCTCCCGACGTCTTCGGCGATATCGATCATCACGATATCCCCACCGTCGTCGCGCAGCATCAGCAAGGCGGTCTTCGCGCAGTCGGCCAGCGCGACATGCGCGCCTGCGTCGCGCGCCATCGCGGCGGCAAGGCTAAATTCGCTTCCGGGGGCACCGACGAGCAGCAAGTGAATCGGGCCGGTGGCGTGCATCGGTTCAGCGCTCCTGACGAACGATTTCGGTCAGCGTCACGCCGAGCGAATTTTCGATCATGACCACCTCACCGCGCGCGATCAGGCGGTTGTTGACGAAGATGTCGACCGGCTCCCCGACGCGTCGGTCGAGCTCGATGACCGCTCCCGCCTTCAGCTGCATCAATTCGCCGATCGCGATCCGCGCGCGTCCGAGGACTGCTTGTACCTTTACCGGTACGTCATAGACGGCCTCCAGGCTCGCTGGCCCCTCATCCGCCTTGGCGGTGCTATCAGGGCTGCCAAAGTCCTCCAGGGGCGGGAATTCGCCGGGCATGACTTCGGTCGCGGTGACGATGTCGTGCTGTTCGGTATCCATGGTTTCGAAGCTCTCCATCACGTGTTCATCCATTGGCGGATCACCGACGCCGCTTCAGCAGGGCTGCCGGAGATGGCGTCGCCGATCTTCTTGAGCGACGACGACTTGATGCGGCCGTCGACTTGCGCGAGCGCGATCTCCTGATCGAGCAAAGCGGTATCCTCGCCGGCGTCGCGCATCGCTTCGATCTGGAGCATGGCGTCGGGCTCGCCATTGGCGGCGCGTGTGGCCAGCGCTTGGGTCTCGGACGCCTGTGCGGCGAGCAACCGCACTTCCTCTGCCTGCTGCGCGGCGGTGATCTTGGGGCGGAGCATCTTTAGCGCGATCAGGCCGACCGCTCCGATCACCAACAGCTTGAGCAGCCCGAACAACTGGTCGCTCGATGCCCAGGAGAACCAGCCTGGCTTGGTGTCGGCAAGCGTGTCGACGGCGGCAAAGGTCATGTTCTCTACGACCACACTGTCGCCGCGCGTGGCATCGAACCCGACCGCATTCTGGACCAGCCGGGTAAGCCGTTCGATCTGTGGGGCGGGCAGGCCCTTGCGACCGCCATCGACCATCACCGCGACGGTCAGGCGGCTCAACTTGCCGGGCGATCGCACGGTCACGGTATGGGTCTGGCTGTTCTCGTAGGTCGTGTCCTCGGACGTTTCGTTGCGGGCCGACTTGCGGCTGTCGCCCGTTGCTCCGGGAACGGCGGGCGTGCCCTGGTTCTCCGGCAACTGCGTCGCAACCGAGGCCCCTGACGCGCTAGCGCCATTTTCGTTGCTCTGGTCGCCGCTTTCCACCGTGATCTGATGGCCGATCACTTGCTTGTCGGGATCGAACACGCTGGTTTCCTCGCGCGTCTGGTCCCGCCCGACCTGAGCGGAAACCTCTGCACGGACCTTGCCGGCGCCGACGATCGGCTCGAGCATCGCCTCGATCTGGGAGCGCAGGCGGCCTTCGATACCGCTTTCGCGATCGTCCGCCTGCGACGCCCCCGCTTCGTCGGCTTCGCCTGCACGGGCGAGTAGGGCACCGGACTGATCGACGATCGACACCTGTTCGGGCGATAGTTCGGGAACCGAGGAAGACACGAGATAACGGATCGCCTGGACGGCGGCCGCCGGGAGCTTACCGCGCGTCTTCAAGGTGACGGCGGCGGTCGCCTTGCGCGATTCCGCAGCGAACATGGCGCGTTCGGGCATCACGATGTGCACGCGCGCACGGGCCACGCTATCGAGGCTTTCGAGCGACTTCTCGAGCTCGCCCTCGATCGCGCGCGTCTCATTCATGCGTGCGCGCGAAGACGACACGCCGAAGGGCTGTTCCGCGTCCAGCACGTCATAACCGACTTTGCCGCTCAATTTGTCGGCGGCCATCGCCATCCGCAGTTCGGGGAGCTTATCCTTTGGCGCCATGATCGAGCTGCCATCGGCGGACAATTGAAACGGGATGTTTTGCGCGGTCAGCTTGGCGGTGATCGACTGCGCGACGGCCGGATCAAGGTCTGTATAGAGAAACCCCATCTCGCTCGAGCCGCCCCGCAGCGCGACCGCCGCCAACACGCCAAGCAACGCGAGCGCAACGCCGCCCATCATCATCAAGCGGCGCGTGCCGAGCTGGGCGATGAAGTTTCGCAATCCGTCCAAGGTCATCCCCGTTCATGCAGCGGGGCTACATTCCCCATCCTTCATTATAGGATAGGTCGACGGAAAGTTTTGCCGGGTAGGAAATTCTTGCCGTCAGACGGGCTGGGCGACGGCGAGCGGCTGATCGAGCCCAAGCTCGCTCAGGATCGCCGCACGGCGCGCGGCAGCGTTCAGCGCCAACCCGCCCTGCTCCCAGGATATCAGTGCATCGCCGACTGCGAGCGTCGGGTCGGCAACCACCGTAAGAGCGAGCCGACGCCGTTCGCGGCTCTGGTGACCGGCGATCAGTTCTTCGGTCTTGTCGACCAGCGCGGGATGGACGCGGATCTGCAGTTCCTGCCCGCGCGCAACCTGCGTCAGCACGCGCGCGATCGCTTCATCGATCGCGATTGCGGGATCCATTTGCAGCGCACGCGCCGCCAGACCATCCGCGGCGGCCATCGCGACGTCGGCTGCGGCGGTGGCAAGCCGCCGTTCGATCGCGCCAAATTCCTCCTCAATCGCTTCGATCGACGCCTGCATCGCATCGGTCGCAGCCAGCATGGCAGCGGCTGTTTCCTCACGCGCCTGCGCGAGGCCCCGTTCGAAGCCATCTGCCCGTGCGACTGCGGCACAGGTATCACGCTGCGTGGTCAACAGATCGATTTCTGCGCGCAACGTGATGACCAGCTCGACGGCGTCCGCCGGGAGGAGGGGGGCGCCAGCCTGCGGCATTGCGAATACGCGATCGAAGGCGAACGGCTTGACACCGAAGGAAATATCCATCTCTCAACCTTATCCCGAATTGCGCTAGATGATCATCGTGTCGTCGCTCTTCGGGTCGACCAGCATGATCTCCCCGCGATCGGCGAGGGATTTTGCCAGCCGGACCAGCGCGCTTTGTGCTTCCTCGCACTCACGTGCGCGGACCGGGCCCATGCCTGCCATGTCTTCCTTGAGCAGTTTGGCGGCGCGGTCGGTCATGCCTGAGAAGAACAGCTCGCGCATCGGCGGTGGCGCGCCCTTCAGGGCCAGCGCCATCTCGCGCTTGTCGGCGTTGCGCACGATTGTGGCGATCGCCGGCAACATCAGGTTGCCAAGATCCTCAAAGGTGAACATCAGCGCACGAATGCGCTCGGCAGCTTCGGGTGCGCGCTCGTCGAGCGCCGTCAGCATCGCTTCCTCGGTCGCGCGGTCCAGTGCGTTGAACACTTCTGCCATCGTTTCGTGCGGATCGCGTCGTTGCGAGCGCGCAAGGTTGCTCATGAACTCGCTCTTTAGGGTGTGTTCGACTTCGATTAGCACCTGTTTTTGGACGGTATCCATCCGCAGCATGCGCAAGATGACATCGACCGATAATTCGCGGGGCAACTCAGCAAGCACGCGCGCACCATGGTCAGATTTCAGCTTGCTCAGGATCACCGCGACGGTTTGTGGGTATTCATTCTTCAGATAGGTTGCGAGCACCGTTTCGCTGACGTTGGACAGTTTATCCCACATCGTCCGGCCGGAGGGGCCGCGGATATCTTCCATGATTTCCTTGACGCGATCGTCGGGCAGGATCCCGTCGAGCAGCCGCTCGGTCGTTTCGAACGACCCATGGAGCGAGGCCATGCTGGAGATTTCCCCCGAGAACTGGACCAGCAGATGCTCCACCACCGCCGACGGGACGCGGCCAAGCTGCGCGATCGCGCTCGATAGTTCGCGCACCTCGTCACTCGACAGCAACTCCCAGATCGGCGCGCCATGCTCCTTGCCGAGAGCAAGCATCAGCGCGGCGGCCCGCTCATGGCCAGAATACTTCTTGAGTTCGGGTGGCTGGGTGATCGGCGCCATCATACTCATTCGAAATCCAGTCGTAACGGAAAAGGTCGCCAATAAGTGAACGATGAAGCGTTCTCGTGACCGGCCTTCACCTATTATAGGAGTATGACGGACAAATCTCCGGGAAGGTTATGACGTGGCGATAAATCTTTCCAACGGCCTCGCGGCCTTGTCGATGCTTTCCGGGACCAATAGTTATACCGGTTTCGGGGCGATGCCGGCCGTCGATACGCTGGCGGTGCGCAAGGCCAAGGCGCAATTCACCCTAGCGGCGACGACGCCGCCCTGGAAGCAAACCGCGAGCACCACGCCGGAATCGACCCAGGTCTCCGCGATCAAGCGGCTGGCGACGATTATCGATAACACCGTTTCTACGCCGAACGCCGGGTCCGCCGACGTCCAGACCGCGTTCACGACGTACAAGGCGCTCGACAAGCTCAAGCTGCTTGCTACCGCCGCGGCACGCACCACTGCCTCGTCGGCAGAACGCGCATCGCTGCAGGCTGCGTTCGGCAAGGGGCTCGCGGATCTTCAGACGTTTCTGGGGCAGGCGAGTTCGGACAAGGTCGAACTGTCGTTCGCGTTGCCGACACGTCGTGCCGAAACGGTGTCGCTTGCGAAGTCGGACCCGGTAAAGTTCAGCGGTACCGGCATTCTTGCGACGCGTGATGCGGCCCTCCCGGGTCTGACCGGGACCGAGAAGTTCACCGTTACCCTCGACAAGCCTGGCGCGACCGATACCTTCACGGTCGATTTGACGAACACCGTCCAGCCGCCAACGCTCGATTCGGTTTCCAATGCGATCAACGCGGCAATCACGGCGGTTCCCATGCGCAATGCGGATGGCTCGGTCGTTCTCGACAAGGACGGCAACGTTACGCCGCGTTGGCTGGTCCGGTTCGTGCCGGACAAGAGTTCGGGAAAGTGGGGATTTGCCGTCAACGCGCCGAATGGCTCGGAACGCGTTTCGATCGACCAGATCGGCGCGCCTGACTCGCTTGTGGTCGCCAGCGGGCAAACCGCGGTTGGAGCGCCGGCGGTTTCGACGATCCTGCGGTTCGACGATCTTGCCGGAACGATGACGCGCAAGACGATCGCCACGATTGCGGGGATCGACACTGCGGCCACCGCAACGGCCAAGCTGACGGCCGCCAAGCCGGTCGTCGGTGCCGCTACTGTTGCGCCGTTGCAGGCAACCACCACCACGCAGGCAATCGCTACCGATGCTGCCGGCTTCAGCTATGCCGTCGGCACCAGCAGCGGTGATTTTCAGTCCAATCGCTCGGGCGGAAACCAGGATCTGTTCCTCACAAAGCTGAGCAGCGAGGGCGCGGTCGTCTGGCAGCGCAGCCTCGGCGCCTCGAGTGGCGCGCAGGGTGCCGCCGTCGCCATCGCCGCGAACGGAGACATTACCGTCGCCGGTACGGTGAACGGTACGTTCGACAGTTCCAGTTCGGATGGCGACATGGTCGTCGCGCGCTACAATGCCATGGGGGACGAGCGGTTCACCACCGTGATCCACGCCGCCGGCGCAGACACCGCCAATGCAATCGCGGTAGGCGCGGACGGATCCATTTTCGTCGGCGGAAAGTCGGCGAACGGCGGCGGCGATGGCTTCCTTGCGCGGATCGATTCCGCCGGTAGGCTGCAAGAGCGTCGCACGATCAACGAGGGCGGCAGCGAGTCCGTCACTGCGCTGGCAATCGGCGCGGACGGGAACGTGCTTGCGCTGACGAGCCATGATGGCAACGCCGTGGTGCGCCGGATCAGTGCGACCGCACTTGGCACGGATCTCTCCAGTCTGTCGTTAGGCCACGCGGATGCGCGGGCGATTGCGGTTGCAGCCGATGGCACGATTGCGGTCGCAGGGGCAACGAGCACGGCGCTGACCGGTGCCCAGGCCAATGCGATGGCGGGCGGTCGCGACGGGTTTGTTACGCGCATCGACAGTGCGCTGAGTGCAGGCACGACGTCCTATCTCGCGACCGGGGCAGACGACCAACTCGACAGCGTGGCGTTCATGAACGGTGCGCTGTATGTCGGTGGGCGAACCACCGGGGCGATGGATGGCACGCGGCGCGGCAGCGTGGACGGGTTTGTCGGTCGGATCGATGCGACCAATGGTGCGATCCAAAGCGTGACACAGTTCGGCCAGGCGACGTTCCAGACCGAGCCCGTGCGCGTTGCCGCTGGCGTTGGAGACGATACCGTGCTCGGCGCGCTCGGTCTGCATCGTGGTGCGCTCAATCCGGAAACGTCCGAGAAGCTCGTTGCACAAACCAGCTTGCGCGCAGGCGACGAATTCTCGCTGCGCATTCAGGGGGGCGCCGCCAAGAAGATCGTGATCCAGGCAGACGATACGCTGACGACGCTGGGCGATCGCATTCGGCGGTTGACGGGCTCTAAGGCAACGGTCGCCACCGCGACGGTGAATGGCGCCTTGGTGCTGCGCATCGATGCCAAGACCGGATCGTCGGTCGCGCTCGTCGCCGGTGCCAAGGGAAAGGACGCGCTTGGCAAACTCGGCCTTGATCCGACGCGCCTAGCGGTCCCGCCGCTTCCCCAGAGGAATGCGCCGAAGGTCCGACCCGGCGGCAATTTCGGACTCGCGCTGACCGAGGCCCTGAACGTCTCGACCAGCAAGGACGCGGCGGCAACGCTGAGCGTGATCAACAATGCGATCTCGACGACACAGACCGCCTATCGGTCGCTTTATTGGGACGCCGGCAAGGTCGCGTTGACGAACGGCGCGGCGCCCAACTCGGCCGGGACACCCGCACAGCAGGCGCAACTTGCCAGCTATCAGGCAGCGCTCAACCGGCTGACGCCCGTCGCCGACGGCAGCGCCAGCACGTTCTTCACAGGATTTTGATCATGTCCATTTCGACGCCCCCCTTGCTGGCCGGGATAGGCCAGGCGATGCGACATTTGTCCGATCGGCAGCGCGTCATCGCGCAGAACATCGCCAATAGCGAAACGCCCGGCTTCAAGGCGCGCGAGGTGCCAGCCCCCAATTTTTCCAGCCTCGTGTCCGCGCAGGACACCGGCAAGCCAGCCGTCACGCGTCCGCGCATCCAGTTGAGCAACGGGATGTCTGCGCTGGGTGCGCGTCAACCGATGAACGGGAGCATCACCATCGATTCCGACGTTTCCGAGACCAAGCCGGATGGCAACAATGTCGTGCTGGAAGACCAGTTGCTCAAGATGGGCCAGATCCAGGCCGATTTCGCGACGATGACGAGCCTGTATCGCAAGCAGATCGGCTTGCTGAAATCGGCGATCGGGCACGGGCAGTGAAACACGGTCGGCCAAGGTCCCGGACACCGGGCTTGGTCGACCGCAATCGCGTCGCGGTTACAGGTTTGCGTTGACCGAGATCGGCGTCGCGAGTTCGACCCGGGATACGATCCCGCTCGCGCCATAGATTGCGCTGCGCATGCCGGACAGGCGCCGCGCTTCGGTCGCGACCGCGGCCATCATCTCGGTAGAAAGATCGATCTGGCGCTGCAGGACACGCGCGTTCGCCTCCGCCGATCCGCAAAGCTCTCGAATCGCCGCGCTCATCGTGTCGCGTGTTTCGTCGTCGAGCGTCGCCAGCCAGTCGGCGCGCGTCCGATCGTGCGTAGCGGTCGCAATTTCGAGCGAGGCAACGAGTTTGATCTTGGCCGTTGCCATCTCGGCAAAATCGCTGTGGCGGGTCGGTGACACGAGACGCGCGGTCTCCTCGTCCATGATCGCAGTCAGTGATTGGATGATATCGATGAACTCACTGGCCATTGCCGGATCCCCCTTGCATCTTGATAATCTGCGCCATGACGGCGGGTGCCAGACCGACACCCCCGTTCTTGGCAATTTCGGTACCAAGCTTTTCGGCCAGGATTCCGCGAAACATCGCTTCGCCGTGCCCGCCGGAAAACTGGTCCCCGACGTCCACGCTTTCCATCATCAGCTGAGTCATCTGGCCGAGAAAGACGGCTTCGAATTTCTCGGCGGTCTGCTTTGCGTTTGCGATCTTGGGTGAGGGCGGCGGCGTGGCCGCCGCACTGGTTTGCACCGCTGGTGGTACCGACATCATTGTACCTCGATTTCCGCCTGGAGCGCACCCGCGCTTTTGACCGCCTGCAAGATCGTAATCAGATCGCGCGGGCTGACGCCGAGGCGGTTGAGCCCACTGACAAGCGACTTGAGCGAGGTCCCGCCGGTGAGGAGCGCGAGCGACCTGCCGCCGCCGTCGTCGACCGCGATCTTGGTCCGGGGCAGGATCGCGGTGGTGCCGTTCGACAGCGGTGCTGGCTGCGAGGCGACCGGCGATTCCGAGATGCTGATGGTCAAGCCACCCTGCGCAATCGCAACCGGACTGATCTGGACATCGGTTCCCATCACCACCGTCCCCGATGCTTCGTTGATGACGATCCGGGCGCGTTGATCGACCGTCACTTCGAGATTCTCGATCGCCGAGACCAGACTGATCAACGATCCGCTGAAGCCGCCGCGTGCCGCGATCTCGACCGTTGCAGGATCGAGCACTTCGGCCGCGCCACCGAACCGTGCGTTGATGACCGCTGCAATGTGTTGCGCGGTCGTGAAATCGGGATTTTTGAGCGCCAGTTTCAGGCTGGTAGCATTCTTGAAGGCGAAGTTGACTTCGCGTTCGACGATCGCGCCGCCGGCAATCCGCGCCGATGTCGAGACGCCGCGCGTAATGCTTGCGCCGGCGCCCTGCGCCTTGAACCCGGACAACGCTACCGGTCCCTGCGCTACGGCGTAGATCTCACCGTCGAGCGCGCGGAGCGACGACACGAGCAACGTTCCGCCTTGCAGACTGGTGGCATCCCCCAGAGACGAAATCTGTACGTCGATCTGCGACCCGGCGCGCGCGAACGGCGGCATGGTTGCGGAAATCGAGACCGCGGCGACGTTCTGCGTCTGCATCCGGGTGCCTCGAATGTTGACGCCCATGCGCTCGAGCATGGCCTGCATCGATTCTTCTGTGAACGGAACGTTTCGGATCCGGTCACCGGTGCCGGCCAGGCCGACGACGAGGCCATAGCCGACCAACTGGTTGGGCCGGACGTTCTCGACGTCGACGATGTCTTTGATGCGCGGTGCGGCCAGCGCGGCAACCGGCACGAGCATTGCCAGCAATGGGGCCATCAATGGAGCAAACAGCAGCACCGGAACCCGCCTCGAAACACAAGCAATGCGCATAAACATCCTGGTTTGGTGGAAATAGTTCACTTCTCTTCTTATAGGATAATAAGGAGCTTCTTTCGCGTTCCGGACAGGAGAAACCTTGCGCATCACCGGTCTTTCGCCGCCGATCCAGACTTTGCTCCTGACGGCTTTGCCGAAGGTGGCGCAATTTGCCACGGCGGAGGCGGCTGTGCTGCCGCCCACCCCGGCCGCGGCAGCGGCCCAACCGGTCAGTGTGGAAATGCTGGTGACGCTTGCCACCGTGGAGCCGTCGATCGATCGTCGGCGGCGGGTATCGGTCGACGCCGATCGTGGGTTGCGCGCGCTGGAGCGGCTCGAGGCGGCCTTGGCAGCGGGTCTGCCGGCGGTGGAACCGTTGCAGGAAGTGGCGGCCTGGTCGGCCGAACAGCGCGCGCCGGAGGACCCCCAGCTCGCCGGGATCGTCCGGGATCTGGAGCTGCGCGTCCGGATCGAGCTGGCAAAACACGAATTCATCGTCTGAAGGCGCTGCGTGCTGCTGGCGGGGACGGTGTCGTCAGACGCGCCGTTTGGCAAGCCGCATCACATAGCCGATGATCTCGGCCACGGCCTTGAAATGCTCCGTCGGGATCGGCCGGTCGATGACCGCGCTGGCGTAAAGCGCGCGGGCAAGCGGCGGGCTTTCGACAATCGGTACGCCGGCCGCCTTGGCGATATCACGAATACGCAGCGCGATTTCGTCCATGCCCTTGGCGACTACGACGGGCGCGGCCATCGCGTCGTGGTCATATTTGAGGGCAACCGCATAATGCGTGGGGTTGGTCACGATGACGCTCGCGGTCGGTACCGCGGCCATCATCCGCTGGCGTGCGCGCTGGATGCCGATCGCACGGATCTTGCCCTTGACCTTGGGATCGCCTTCGCTTTGCTTGTGCTCATCCTTCACCTCTTGGAGCGACATTTTCATGCGGGTGATGAAGGCGCGTCGTTGATAGACGAAGTCGAACAGTGCGAGCAGTCCCACCAGAATGCCGACCGTCTTGATCATCGCGCTGACGATCGCGCCTGCCGTATCCGCGATCGTCAGCGGTTCGGCGCCGATCAACTGGTCGAGCGCAACGAGGTGCGGCCGCACCACCATCGTCGCAACGGTGATGACCGCCACGAATTTCGCGAGCGTCTTGGCGAATTCGATCAGGGCACGCTTCCCGAGCATCTTGCCCAAGCCGGCGACCGGGTTGAGTTTCGAGAACTTCGGCTTCACCCGCGACCAGGACAGGGTCGGGCTGCCCTGGACGAACAGGATCAATAGCGCGAACCCGAACAACAAGCCCAGGATCGGCATCATCGCGCGGAACACCGCAATCAGGACTCCGGTGACAAAGGCCTGCGCGCCGTCGCTGTTCAGCGGATAATCGTCGGCATTGCCCCAGAGCCGCACTAGCATCGGCCCCAATTGTGCAAGTGTCCAACTGCCCATTCCCCCGGCGACGATGATCGCGGCGACGAACATCACCGCGTGGCGCATCTCGGTGGATGTAGCGACGTCGCCCTTGGCGCGCGCATCGCTGAGCTTCTTCTGGGTCGGATCCTGAGTTTTCTGATCCTTGTCCGCCACGGCTCAGACCCAACCCGTGTGAAGCCAAGCGACCATCGCGGCTGAAAAGGCGGTCAGGATCGAACCGATCAGCGTCGCGAACAGCGCCATGCCGAGCAGCAGGTTGAGCGGCTGTGCTATAAAGAAGATCTGGATCGCAGGGGCCAGCCTTGCCGAGAGGCCGAGCGCCATGTTGAACACGATTCCATAGATCAACAGCGGCGCCGCGAGGCTGATCGAGAGCGTCATCGATCGGCCGATCGTGAGAATCGCAAGCTGCGCGAAATCGGCTGCCGGTGGCAGGCCGCCGACGGGAAATACGGTGTAGGAGTGGACGATTGCGGTGATCCACAAATGGTGCACGCCCATGCCCATGCAGACGACCGCAGCGGCAACGCTCATCAGCTTGGACAGGACCGACGCTTGTCCGCCTTGCGCGGCATCGTTGATCAGCGCCGACGACAATCCCACCTGGAGGCTGATGATCGACCCCGCCATCGCGGCGGCGAGGAACATGATCTTGATAATCATGCCGATCGCAAGGCCGGTCATCAATTCGGCAATGAGAATGCCGGGCAGGGCGGTGCTGTGCTGCGCGATCGGCGCGATCCGTGAGCCGAGCAGGCTCCACAGACCGGCGGTCATGCCCAGCGCGAGCATCAGCCGGATCTTGCCCGGGATCGCGTCTTCGGAAAACACCGGCAATAGCATCAGCACTGCGCCGACGCGCGCGAACAGGATGAAGAAGGCGCTTGCCTCAGCGGGAAACCCCTCCATCTCAGCCGCTGACGATGTGGTCGCAAAGCTGCGCCATGAACGTGGACAAGGCATGGCCGATCATCGGCAACGACAGCAGCATTACCACGCCGATCGCCAGCAGTTTGGGGACGAAGGTCAGCGTCATTTCTTGAACCTGCGTCAGCGCCTGGAACAGGCCGACCACGACGCCGACCACCAGCGAGGTGAGCAGCATCGGGCCGACGATCGTCAGCACCAGGATCATCCCGGCTTGCGCCAGTTCCATCGCGTCGAACGGCGTCATGGCGGATCAGATCTGCATGCGCATAATTTCGGAATAGGCATTCACCATCCGGTCCCGCACCGCGACCACAGTGTCGAGCGCGGTTTCGGCGGCGCCGACGGCGGTCACCACGTCGATCAGGTCACCCTTGCCCGCAACCTGCTTGGCGCTGGCGCTCTCGGCGCTGCGCATGTTGCCCGCTGCGTCGGTCACGAGTTTCTCGATCATCCAGCCGAAACCGCTGCCGGCGCCCGGGGTTGTTTCGGCTTCGGTGATCTTGGGTAGCTTGGTCGCGCCAAGGACGCGGCCATAGGCCGAGGTTGCGTCAAATGCTCCGATCGACATGAATCAACTCCTTATTTGAGAAGGTCGATGGTGCGCATCGTCAGGCTCTTGGCCGCTTCGATCGCACTCAGATTGGCTTCGTAGGAGCGCTGCGCGGCCTTCATGTCGGCGCTCTCGACGAGTGCGTTGACGTTGGGCATCTTGACGTAACCGGTCGCGTCGGCGGCCGGGCTGCCCGGCTGATAGACACGCTGGAACGCACTCTTGTCCGACTGGATCGATTGGACCCGCACGCCGGCTGCGCCGGTCTCGTGGTCGACCTCCGATTTGAAGCTGGGGAGCCGACGACGGTAGGGATCGCCGCCGGCGGTGCGCGACACCGAGTCCGCATTCGCGAGATTTTCCGCGATGACCCGCATGCGTAGCGACTGCGCGCGCAGTCCCGATGCGGACACCTCCATAGACGACTTCAAGTTCATGGTTCAGCTCCGGCGGCCCCGTCGGCCTCCTTTTCGTTATAGGCAAAAATTGCCTAGCTACCCGGAAAACCGGAAAGATTTTCCTATAAGTTAGAGAAAGGAGTGTCGTTGTATGTCCGTTCTCGAAAGCATCTACGTCGATATGTCGATCGTGCTGGGCTCCGCTCAGGTGCCGATCCGCCAGATTCTGAAGATGGGGCGTGGCGCCATGATTCCGCTCGATTGCGGGCATGACGATCCAACGCTGGTCTATGTCAACGACGCGCTGGTCGCGAAGGGACGGGTGCTGGTCGAAGGGGACCAGATGTCGCTCGAGATCACCGATGTCGTTCAGCGGGTCCGGAGCTGATGGACTTGCTCGCGCTGTTGCGCACTTTGGGCGGGCTCGGAACGGTGCTGGGGGCGCTGGCCGGTGCGCTCTGGCTGGTCCGCCGCTATGACATCCGTTTGCCTGGCCGCACCGGAATGATGCGGGTCAGTCGGCTCGAACTCGTCGAAAAGCTGCCGATCGACGCACGCCGCTCTGTCGTCTTGTTGCGCCGCGACGGACACGAACATCTCATTCTGATTTCACCCGAAAGCCATGTGATGCTCGAAAGCGGCTTCGTGCGCGATGCGGTCGATCTCGCGGCACATCAGGCGGCGGTGTCCGCCTTGCCGCACGATCCGCCGCAGTTTCGTGCCGAGGTGGCCGCCGCCGGGGAAAGCTTTGCGGCGTTGGTCGAACGGGTCCGGGATCACGCCGCGCCGAAGGGCGCCGCGCTGAAGGCGATGATCCGCCGCGCCGTCACGCCGACACCCCCCATCGCTTCCCCGCCGGACGACCCGGCTCCGCCCCGCGCCGAGCTCCCCCTGACGCCCCTGGACAAGCCTCATGCGTAAAGTCGCTCTCCTGCTATTTGCGCTGACCCTCGCGATCCCGTCCAGCGCGCTTGCGCAAACCGCATCGGTCACGATGGGCAAGGGGTCGGTCTCCGGTCAGGCGATCACGCTAATCATGATGCTGACCGTACTGAGCCTCGCGCCCGGCATCCTGATGACAGTCACGTCGTTTACACGGATCGTGGTGGCGCTGTCGCTGCTGCGGACCGGTATCGGCGCGCCCGGTGTGCCGCCCAATCCGGTGCTGATCAGTCTCGCGCTGTTCCTGTCCTTCTTCGTGATGGCACCGACCTTCCAACAAGCCTGGGAGCAGGGGGTCAACCCATACACCAACGGTCGAATTTCCGAGCAACAGGCGTTTGTGCGGACGTCCGAACCGTTCCGCCAGTTCATGCTGAAGCACGTCCACAACGACGACCTCCAGTTGTTCGCCGACCTGTCGGGCAAGCCACCGGTCGCGCGCGCGCAGGTGCCGCTGACGACGCTCATGCCGGCGTTCATGATTTCGGAATTGCGGCGCGCGTTCGAGATTGGCTTCTTGCTGCTGTTGCCCTTCCTGATCATCGATCTCGCCGTATCCGCTGTATTGATGGCGATGGGGATGATGATGTTGCCTCCGCCGACGATCGCCTTGCCGATGAAGATCATCTTCTTCGTTCTCGTCGATGGATGGGCGCTGGTCGCCGGGTCGTTGATCAGGAGCTTTGGCGGTTCGGGCTAAGCGGCGCTGAACTGGTGGCGCTGAAGCGGTGCTGCTGCGCCAGCCAGTGCGACAGATCGGCGAACGCCACCGTTTCCGAAAACGCCAGGCCGACCGTTCCCGGTGCGATCCAGCGCACTGACGCGCGTTGTGACTTCAGCCCGGGAATGACGACAACCACGCCATCGTTGAGTCGAGCGGGAGTAGCCAGAACGACCCGCGTGCCGCCCTGCGAAATGTTCTGGAGCAGACCTGGCACGATATGGCCGTCCAGTCGCAGCACGACCGGGCACCGCGCGGACAGGCGCAGCGACCGAGGCGATTGTGCGGTGGGCGCCAGCAGCGCAACGATGTCGACGGGCTGATCGAACTGCACGCCAACTTCAAAACGATCGGTCCAGACAACGACGCCAGCGACGGCGTTCCCGTTTTTCAAGTCAATGCCGACGCGCTCGCCCGTCACGAGTGCCGCCCGGGTCTCGAGCCGCATGCCGCCGGACGAGACGTTCCGAATGCGACACAGATCGTCCCAATTTTCGGTGGACAGCCGTGCGACGAGCAGGATCGTCGTCAGCCGATCATCGCGTTTCGGGAAGTCGGCTGGGGCCGGTCGCGGCGTATCCATCATCTCTGAATTCCTCCCCGTCATGTCATGATGGCTGGCAAGGTGAGCCATCACGCTGGTGTGGCCTGCATGATCACGACGCGGCGAACTTTGTTCATGCCGAAGGCTTCGCTCGCGGAGGCCGTCACCAGTTTGCGGAACACCGCGAGATCCGGAAGCATGCCGTCCGGCCCGCTCGCCATCGGTGCTCGAAAGGTGCGCATGTTGATCGCATCCAGCAGCAGCGGCAGACGTGCCGTTACGAAAGCCGCGTCGCTTTCTTCGGTTTCCAATTGAACCTCGAACGAGACGTAGCCGGACAAGCGCCCCGTGGTGGAGACCAGCGGGGCAAGGATCTTTCCCGTTGGTACGAACACCGGGGCGGCTTTCACCGGCGCGGTGGCCGCCGTCGCCGGAGACGGCAGCAACTGGTGGACGCCGAAAGCGGTCCCGCCGCCAAGGCCGACGCCGGCCACGAGGAGCAAGGGGATGAGGAAAGCCGCTTTCACCTTCGTTCCGATCAGAATTTGAAGCTGGAATCGCTGGGCAGCGTCGGTGCCGCCCCCAGCGCAACGATCGTGATCCGGCGATTTTCGGCTCGGCCGGGTTCACCGGGATAGATCGGTTGTGTCCCCGCCAAGGCGACGACTTCGGCGAACCGGTCCGGGGTGAGCCCCGCCGCGAGCATCGCCGACCGTGCGGCCAGTGCGCGGTCCGCGGATAGCCGCCAGTTCATCGCGCTCTGGCCTCCGAGCGAATCTGTATGGCCTTCGATCGCGATCTGCGCGCCGGATTTCGCAAGTTTGCGGGCGACCTCCCCGAGCATCGCGCTGGCGAACGGGTTGAGCACTGCCGTGCCGCCGACGAACATCGATCGCTGCGCGGTGTCCATCAAGCTGATGCGAACCCCGTCGCGTTCGGGTTCTACGCGAATGCTGTCCTTGGCATCCTGTGCCGCCGGCGCCGCCTCGAGCGCGACGCGCATTTCCTGCGCCATCACCCGCATGGAGGCGTCCGGAATGTTGGCGGTGCCGCCCCGCGAGATCCCGCTCTTCGCGCTTTCGGCGGAGGGCTGGCCGGTTGTGGCCTTGCTATCGGCCTGCGCGCGCCGCGTGCGACCGCCGAGGCCGGGCTGGTCGCCCGGGTTGGTGGTTAGCGTCGTCGAGGGGGAACTGTTGGCGGAGGCGGGCGAGAAATATTCGGCCAAGCCCTTCAAACGTTCCTTGTCGGGATTGGCGAGAAGCCAGAGCAGCATGAAAAACGCCATCATCGCCGTCACGAAATCGGCATAGGCAACCTTCCACGCGCCGCCGTGGTGCGCCGCATGACCGCCTTTCTTGACCTTGCGGATGATGATCGGGCGTTGGTTCGCCTTGGGAGGAATGGCCATCGCGGATCAGGCGGCGATCGACAGCGCGGAACGCAGCTTTTCCTGCACCGCACCAAGGCGGACCTTGCTGATCGCATCCAGCGACCCCGATCCACCCGCCATGCGGTCGATGAGATCGGCGCTTTCGTCGGCCCGTTGAATCACCAGATCGAAAGTCTGGAGTTGCTCCATATAGGCCATGGCAAACGCCTCGTCGGACACGAGGGTGTCCGCGAGATGCTCGATCAGCACGCGCATGTCCCGGATTTCGGCCGCGATCGCGACGTAGAGCGAAGCGGCGAGGTCATCGATATGTGCCATGCTCTAAAGGGCCTGTTCGGGAGTATGGAAAGGGATGGGGGACAGCGAAGGCATCAGAAGAGTTCAAGATCGCCATCGTTGCTGGCAAGGATGACTGGCGCCGCGATGATCTTGGGGATTTCCGCGACAGATCGCGATCGCGCCTTACCTTCGTAGGGTACGAATTCGACCTTGCGCGCCTGGGTGCCGCCGAGATCGCAATGACCGATGGCGATGCCTTCGGTTTCCATGAAACGCCGCGCGAAGGCGGCGTTGCTGCTGCCGATCGATCCCAGTCCCGCGATGATGTTGGCACCGCCGTACAGGTGCGCGCGCAACTGCGACCGTATGCCCCCACGGCGCATGAGTTCATTGATCAGCAATTCCATCGCGTGCACGCCGTAGCGGGCCATGTCGCGGTGGTGGACCATATCGTCCTTGCCCGGTTCGCCGAGCAGGAAATGGTTCATTCCGCCGACCCGGTTGACCGGGTCTTGCAGGCACACTGCGACGCACGACCCGAGCAACGTCGAAATGACGACGTCGGGTTCTCCGGAAACGTGATTTTCACCCTGGATGATGGAGACGCGTCGCATCGGATCAGGTCAGCTCGCCGAAGACGCGCTCGATCTTTTCCTTGAGCGCGGCAGCGGAGAATGGCTTTACGACGTAATTGTTGACCCCCAGCACCGCCGCCTTCTGCACGATCTCGCGATCGGCAGAGCCGGTGAGCATGATGAACACGGTTTTCCCGATCACCGGATCCTTGCGGACTTCTTCCAGGAACTGGAGTCCGTCCATGTCGGGCATGTTGTAATCGGATATGATCAGGTGGACGCGGTCGGCGCGGATCGCACCGAGCGCCTCGACGGGCCCCGCTTTGTCGCGAATATCCTTGAACCCCAGATCCTGAAGGGTCCGACGGATCATTGCGCGCATGCTGGTCTGATCGTCGACCACCATCACCTTGATTGCAGCTGCGGCTGGCATTGATCGCTCCCAAACTTATTTGCGGCAAGCGCCGAGGATAGCCTCGGGCATTGCGGACAGGTCGACTTCGCGCCCGACCGCGCCCAAGGCGAACGCAGCACGGGGCATCCCGTAGACGACACAGGTTTCCTTGCTCTGGCCGAGCGTGCGGGCACCGGCGGTGCGCATCGCGAGCAACCCCTCGGCGCCATCCGCACCCATTCCGGTGAGCACCACCCCGATTGCGGCGGCGCCAATCTGGCTGACCGAGCGGAACAACACATCCACGGCAGGGCGATGCCCGCCCACGGGATCGGTCGCGCGAAGCTTTATGCGACCGTGAACGCCGCCCATGAGCTCCATATGCGTCAGCCCGCCTGGGGCGATATAAACGTTGCCGCGCTCGACCGCGATGCCGTCCTGCGCTTCGGTGACGCGCAGCGCGCATTCCTTGTGCAAACGCGCCGCGAAGCCCGGCGTGAACGCCGCCGGCATATGCTGGACGACAAGAATCGGCGGGAAATCGGCTGGCAAGGCCTTGAGGATCGAAAAGAGCGCCTCCACCCCGCCGGTCGATGCACCGATTGCGATCACGACATCGCGTAGCGATCCCGGAGCGCCCGACGTGACCGGGACGATCGCGTCTGGCGCCCGTCGCACAGTCGATCGCGCGGCGGCCTTTACCGTCGCGCACAGTCGCGCGGAGTCGCGGGCGATCTCAAGCGGGTTGCCGGTTGGTTTGGCAATGCAATCCACCGCACCCAGCCGCAGCGCCTCGATCGTCGCTTCGGCTCCGCGGGCGGTCAGCGTCGAGCACATCACTACCGGCATTGGCCGCAACCGCATGATCCGTTCGAGGAAGGACAGGCCGTCCATCCCGGGCATCTCGATGTCGAGCGTCAGAACGTCGGGGTTGAGATCCTTGATCATGGCGCGCGCTGCGCTCGGTTCGGGCGCAAGGCCGACCACTTCGATTTCGGGGTCGGAGGACAGAATACGATTGAGCGCAGCCCGCATCGATGCACTGTCATCGACGATCAGGACCCTGACGGGAGGACCGCTCATTGTGCCGTTCCTCCATGCTTGACGTAAATCGTCTGGCCGCAATTGGTCATGCCGTTTGCGGCGGTACCGATCAGGCGTTCCGAATGGCCGATGTAGAGATACCCACCGGGGGCAAGCATTGACACGAAGCGCGCCTCCAGCTCGGCCTTTGCCGCATCGTCGAAATAGATCATCACGTTGCGACAGAAGATGACGTCATATTGCTGTCGCATCGGCCACTCGTGGAAGAGGTTGAGAACGCGCGCCGTCACAAGCGCCCGCGCGTCTTCCGCCATCACGAAGTCCGCGCCGTGGGGGCGCATCCAACTGGTGCGATAAGCCGCCGGGACCGGCTCGACCGTCTCCGCGGAATAGACGCCGCGCTGCGTGCTTTCGACGACATGTGGCGCCAGATCGGTGGCCAACAGGCGAACGTCGCCTTGGCGCAACCAGCCCGCCGTGTTGCGATCCTGCCCGAGCAGGCACATCGCGATCGTATAGACTTCCTCGCCGCTGGAGCAGCCTGCTGACCAGATCCGAACGGGCTGACGGCGCGCACGATCCTGCAGCCATGGCAGCGTGGTGTTGCGGAGATGTTCAAAGTGATGATTTTCGCGGAAGAAATGCGTGTGATTGGTGGTCAGTGCGACAATCATTGCCGCGCGTTCGGTGGCATCCGCTTCGACCAGGCGCACATAGTCGCGGAAGGTCGTCAGCCCATGGTCGCGAAGCCGACGGCTCAATCGCGACTGAACCAACGTGCTCTTGGCGGTCGTCAAGTGAATGCGGGCATCGGTTTGCATGATCCGGGCGATCACGGCGAACTCGGCACTGCCGAGTTCGGCCGAGACCGACGCTTTCAGCCCACCGGGATCCACGCGTGGCGCGACGTCCTGCATCACGCGGCCAGATCGAGGTGACGCGTCAGGTTGAGCGCATCGAGATCAAGCAACAGCACCATGTCGGCACCCTCGACGATCGTGGCGCCTTCCTGCGCCCGCGGCGCGACCTGGATCAGACCGGCAATGACGTTCTGTTCGCCGATCTCGACTTCGGGCGCCGGCTGGATTTCGCTCGCCTTGATCAAGATGATGTCGGCGACTTCGTCGACCAGGAAGCCGGCCTGCTTGCCCGCGATCGTTACGACCAGAATACAGGAGCGTGAATGCAGTACGCTGGGCGTCCACCCGAGACGCTCGGACAGGCCGACCACGGGAACGACCGTGCCGCGCAGGTTGGTAACGCCCTTGATGTAGGCCGGCACGCTGGGGAGCGGGGTGGGCTCTTCCCATTCGCGAATTTCGATCAGCGCCTTCATGTCGATGCCGAACATCTGCTGCCCAAGCGAGAAGGTGACGATCTTGCGTTCGTCGGGAGTGTTTAGAGTGCTCATGCCGCCAATCCTTTCAGGGGGAATTTCGAAACCATTTGTCCTGGCGAGGACACCAGCGCGTCGATGTCGAGGATCAGCGCGATCGAGCCGTCCCCCAAGATGGTGGCGCCGCCGAGACCGCGGATCGGGTGGAGGTTCTGCTCAAGGCTTTTGATCACCACCTCGCGCCGGTCGTCGATCGTATCGACCATCAGGCCCACATTCCCGGCGGTCTCGCTCTCGACGATGATGACGAGCGATTCCTCCGGGCTGCGCCGGTCTTCGCCGACAAAACCGAACAGATCGGTCAGGCGTTTGACGGGGAGATAGGCGCCGCGCAGTTCAATCACTTCGCTGCTCGGCGTCATTGCGCGGACTTGGCCGGGTTCGGGCCGGACCGTCTCGATGACATTGGCGAGCGGCAGGACGAAGCGTTGTCCGGACAGGCGCACGATCATCCCGTCGAGGATTGCAAGCGTGAGCGGGAGGATCATCGTGAAGCTGGTACCGGCGCCCGGTACGGAGGTGATGTCCACCCGGCCGCCCAACGCTTCGACGTTCGATCGCACCACGTCCATCCCGACGCCTCGACCAGAAATGCTCGAGATGGTTTCCGCCGTGGAGAAACCGGGCGCGCAGATCAGCTGATCGATCTCTTCGTCAGACATGACGCCATCGGCCGGGATGATGCCCTTTTCGACTGCCTTCGCCTTGACGCGGACGCGATCGATACCCTTGCCGTCGTCACTGACGCGCACGAAGATGCGCGCACCTTTCTGCTCCGCGGACAGGGTGATCAGTCCTTCAGGAGGTTTCCCCGCGGCGATCCGTTCAGCTGGACTTTCGATTCCATGATCGACCGCATTGCGAATCATATGGGTCAACGGATCGCCGATCTTCTCGATCACGCCCTTGTCGACTTCCGTGGTCTCGCCGCTGATCTCCAGGATCACCTGCTTGCCGGTTTCGACGCCCAGATCGCGCAACATGCGCGGCACACGCGAGAATGCCTGTCGGATTGGCTGCGCGCGCAGCGACATGACATTGTCCTGGATCTCGCGAGTCAGCCGAGCCAGTTCTGGCAGTTCGACTCGTTCCTGATCGACCGGCGACAACCGATCCGACAGGATCGACCCGCGGATCACCAGTTCGCCGACCAGGTTGAGCAGCATGTCGAGCTTGTTGAGGTCGACGCGAATGGTTTGCTGGATTGCATCCATCGGGCGTGCTTCGGGTGGCGCGGCGGTGGTCGCCATCGCAACCGGCACGTCGACCTTTTCCACCAGGACCAGGCGGGGTGTCTCGACCTTTGTGGGCGCTTCCGCGATTGCCGCGACGGGCGCGAGATCACGGGTAATCTCGACAAGCGAATCCGGTGCTACGAAATCGAAGCATTCGGCGATCGCGCTTTCCTCGATCGTGCCCGGTACGGACAGGATCCAGACGAGATAACTGTCTTCCGGATCGAGCTCGCGCAGCGTCGGGAGCGCCGAACTGTCGACCGAGACGATCGCGCCGCCCAGGCGTTCGACTTCACGGACGCTGAGCAACGGCTCGGCGCCGTTGGCAAGCGCAGCACGCGATGGACCGAACCGTACCGTCCAGGGTAACGGTACGGCGTCTTCAAGATCGTCCAGCACCATTTCGACCGGCTCGAACCCAAACGGATCGAAATCCTCGATCGGTGCGATGACGGGCGTGAAGCCGAACTGGTCGCTTGCGGGCTCGGGTACGACCGCGGTGGCGGCGACAGGCGGTACCGCGCCTGCCTTGGTGGCAAGTACTTCCTCGAGCAAGGCCAGCGCCGCGCTGTCGGCTGGGGTTGGCGCAGTGCCCTGCGCGGCCGCGACATGATCGGCCAGGATATCGAACGCGGTCAGCATCACCTTGGTGACGTCTGGGGTCGCTGGAATCTTGCCGCTGCGGACCTCGTCCAGCACGTTTTCAAAACAGTGCGAGAAGGCCAGCAAGGCGGCATGGCCAAACGCGCCGGAACCGCCCTTGATCGAATGGACGGCGCGAAACACACCCGCAATCACCTCTTTCGAGACATCACCGGCGGCCATGGCGGACAGTCCCTGTTCAGCGACCGCCAGCCCCTCAGTGCATTCTTCGAAGAAGATTGCCTGGATTTCGTCGAGTTCGTCGTTCACGGGCACACGCGGCGGATCGCCGCCCCCAGCTTTTCGGCATCGAATGGCTTGGTGATCCAGCCAGTCGCCCCGGCGGAGCGTGCGCGGGTTTTCTTCTCGTCGGAGAATTCGGTCGACAGCACCAGGATCGGGGTGCCACGGAACTGCGCGACCGCGCGAACCGCTTCGATCAGCTCGAAGCCGTCCATTTTCGGCATGTTGATGTCGGTGATCAACAGGTCGGGGACCACATCGTGCATCCGTTCCAGCCCGTGTGCGCCGTCATTGGCGCTCTCGATCCGAAAGCCTTGCGCAGTTAGCGACGTCTTGAGCAGCATTCGCATGCTGGCCGAGTCATCGACGGTGAGGATGAGCTTGCTCACAGGGAAATGTCCTTTCCGGCATCGAGGCCGATTGCATCGGCGAGCTGACAGCCGAGCACGCGTTCGGTGAAAGCCGCACTGGCGGCGGTGAAATGATACGGGTGGTCGTTCAGCGCCGCGTCGCGGCGTGCGGCGATGAGCAATTGCAACACTGCCTGGCCGACGCTCAGCATTTCCGATGCGTCGATCGCGGTCGTCGCGGCGCAATCGGACGCGATCACGAATTGGGTGCGCAGCGCGTCGGCGGTTACGGTGGTGCCGTGGCCGGTCAGGATGATCACGCCGGGTTCGGCATCGACCTCGAGGGAGGGGTCAGGCGGGGAAAGCATTAAGGTCATTTTTTGCCTCATCGAGTGTGGTCTCGAGTTGCTGGAAAGAAGGTGCGAAGTCCGACGGGACCATCCGCCGTGCGCACTCGATGGCGACCTGAGTTGGGAGCCCGTGGGCATGGCCGAGGATTGCGGTCTTCGCGATCGTGAACGGCTTGCAGTCGTCGTCCACGATGCTGAGCAGTTTCGAGGCGAGCGGCCCGACCAGACAGTAAGCGAGCAGCACGCCAAGGAAGGTGCCGACCAGCGCGCCACCGATCATCGCGCCGAGTACTTCCACCGGCTGATCGATCGACGCCATGGTCTTGATTACCCCCAGCACCGCGGCGACGATGCCGATTGCAGGAAGGCCGTCGGCCATCGTCTGCAGCGCTAGCTGCGGCATCAGTTCTTCGGCGTGATGCTTCTCGAGATCGTTTTCCATCGCCTCCGCCAATTGGTGAGGATCCTCGAAATTGATGGTCATCATCCGCAAGTAATCACAGATGAACTCGATCAGATGATGGTCGGTCAGAAGGCGTGGATACGGCATGAACAGCTTGCTCTCGGCGGGGTTGTCGAGGTGGGGTTCAATCCCTGTTGCGCCGCCTTTCTTGAAGGTGCTGAGCAATCCGAACAACATCGTGAGCAGGTCGCGATAATCGCTTTGTTTCCAGCGCGAGCCCTTGAACGCGCGCAAGATGCCCTTGCCCGCCTGCTTCACCGTCGCCATTGAATTACCGACGATGAAGGCACCGATCGCAGCGCCCACAATGGCGAGCAATTCATGCGGCAATGCTTCCAGAATTACGGCCATCTTGCCGCCCGACATCAGGAAGCTGCCGAAGACACATCCTAGGATGAGAAGAAAACCGACACCGTTGAACATGACGCGCTGAGACACTCCGAACTAGCCAATATCTATATTTATTATAGGAGAGGCGGGTGGTGAGGCGTGTGGTGCGGACAATTCTATCTGGCACGCGGCCTATGGCGCGTTATCCTGCCATTCGATGACCTTCATGTAATTGCGCAGCCGGTTGAGCTCCATTGCGGCGAGCAACGTGTTGTCGTGGAACGGCGCAACCAGTTCCGCGACGGCAGCGCTCCACGGCGCATCGCCATCGAACACCATGCCGAGGCCAAAGACTGCAGGGACATGCGCCCATGCGAGGCTTCGACCAGTCGATCGTGCCCCTTCAAGGAAGTCCTCGATCGCCGTCAGCACGCCGTTGCGGGGACCGCCCATATGGTCGGCCATCGCCCAGCCCTCGCCGCCGCGAAATCCCCGGTCGGGAACGAGGTCGGCGCGATCCAGCATCGTGCCGGCACCGAAGGTATGCGGATGACGAAAGGCCTGGGGGATCCGCTCGGGTGCATAATACATGTCGCGCCGCGCGGCGGGCCAGCTTACGTCGTGCAGGAATACGAGCAGCGGCTTTTCGTCCCGCTTGCTGGCAGCATCAGCCGCCTCGAGTTCGTGCAAAACCGTGAAGTAATTATGGTCCCCATCGATTACCCAGGCATCGACGTCGCGCATGTTGGGAAGGACATCGAGGCTCGGCGCGGCAAGATGGGTCACGCCTGGCGCGGTCCGCGCCCATTCAATGAATTCGGCGCGCGGCGCGGGATCGACACTCGTGAGCCGACCCCCTGCTGCGGCGGCATGGTCGGCAAGCCGTTGCGACATGCCGCCAAATTCCGCGCCAATTTCGACGATGTGCTTCGCCCCGGCGATCGTAAGGCTACCGAGGATCAGGTCAGAAAATTCCGACATGGAATGGATCAGCAAATTGCTCATGAAATAGCCTGTGTGAGGACAGCGGAAGGTGTCGCTGCAAGGGGGGATGCGGCGGCGCGGGGCGCGATCGGGCGGAATACGACCGCAAGCATCATCGCGCGGGCATCGCGGCGCGACGGCGGCGGGATCATCATGAACGCCGCGTCGTCCTCACATCGATACAGATGCGGAGCGGCCTGCTCCATGCCTTCGAGCGTGGGCACGGCGACAACTTCCTCCAGTCCGGAACGCTGCCGCTCGCTGAGGAACCGGTCCACCGGCATGAACACGACGCTGTCGACTTGAAGCCATTCGTAGAGCCGGCCGAATTGCAGCCCGATCGACAAGCGGCAGTCGTCGATCGGGATCGGCGCAACGAAATAGCCGTCGTGCGTTGGTGTCGCGGTGATCGTGGCGGTATCGACCGTTCGACCATCTGCGATCAGGATGGGAAGGGTGATCGTCTGGTCGATGAAATCGGCGTATTTGAGACCGAGGCCGAAGCGCTTGTGCGCCAGCAACGTCAGTTTGACGGCGAGCCCCTCGCCGTGCAGCTCCGCGGGTAAATACATCCGTTCTGCACCGCGCATGTAGAACAGGCCGCGCTGGCGCAGACCGCGCCTGGCGATGTCGGGATCGAACAGTGGAACGACATGGTCGATCCCGAGGTTCACATCATGCTGGAATCGCGCAAGCACCGCGAGCTCTTCCGGCATCGGCAGGAACATTAAACGCGCCAGCACGGCGACAGCAGAACTGCGTAAGCTCGCCATGTCGACCGTATCGGTCCGCCTTACGATCGCCCCGGCACTATCGCGTGCGTAGCGGATCGTACCTTCCTGGACCGCGTCGCGAGTTGCGCTTTGCGCGCCTTTGATTGCGTTGGCGGCGCGAACGGGACGGCCATCGACCGTATAATCGATCACCGAACCTTGCGCAGCGGTGCAGAGCTGTTCGAGTACGGCGACGTTGCCCGACAGCGCCTCTAGCGTGTTGGCATCGTAATGGTCCGCAGCGATGAAACCCCTCTTGTCCAGCCCCGGCATGTCCTGTTCTCGCAACAGCAGATAGCGGCCAGCGACCCCGACCGTGAGCCTTGCACGCAACATCTCGTCGATCTTGTTCTGGACCGATCCGTTGTAGCCGAGATCGACGAGCATCAGCACGTCGCCCTCGGTCGGGGCGACGGTGACGCGCAGGTATCGGATCAATCGGTCTGCAAAGGCACGCGACCGCTCGAGGATGCGCTTCATGCGCGGGGCTGTACGGATGACACGGACCAGCGCAGGAACGCCGGCGCCGGTCGGGAGGTCGCGCAGGATCGCGACAATCTCGTGCGAGGTGAACAGCAATTGCTTCAGGACCGCTTCGGTATCCGACACGATCTCCGCTTCTAGGTAGCGCAATACATCGGCTTCGCTGCGGAAACACGCGGCGGTTGCGGTAAACCGGCTAATCTCAGTCGCGTGGCTGACGGTTCCATCCGGGTGAACTACGTCGAATACGAGCTTCGGCAGATGCCCGTCGCGCATCAGGAAAAGCATATGCACCTGGCCAGACGTCGTTGCGCGCAGCGTATCCGCTTCGCTGGCAATCCAATGCGCGAAGCCATGAAGCAGTGGACCGATGGTCGTGTAGCCGAGCCGCTCGGCAGGATCATTGACGCCAGGTTCGCCGATCGCGATCGTCGCGCGGTGCGGCTGGCTGTTCCTGTCTTCGGCCGTTGTGCCGACGTGGATCAGCGCGCCGGTCGCGGCTTCGAGCCGAAGCCGCTGCTCGGTCGTCGCGGTAAATTGCCTGAGGTGCAGCGCTTGTACGCCGGCTTTCTGCCCCCCGATGAGATCAGCGTTGCGGTTGTCGCCGATGTGCAGGATGTGCTGTGGTGAAACACCCAATTGCTGGACCACGCGATCCAGCAGGCCGTCACCCTTCGATACGCCCAACTCCGATGAACAGAAAATGCGATCGATAAGTGCGCGCACTTCCTCGCCGGCGGCTTGCGCAATCAACGTGCCGAGCTGTGTCGAATTCAGATACGTGTCGCTGACAATGACGATCGTCAGTCCGCGCGCCCGGGCCGTTCGCATCAGCGCGATGACCGGTGCGAAGCCGAAACAATGCCGCGCCTCCGCAGCAAGTTCCTGCGCAACCATTGCCGCGCGCTCCGAGATGTCGGCATTCGGCAGCAGTTCGGCGTAAATCTCGGCAATGCCGACTTCGGTCCGGCGATGCCGCAGCAAGGACGCCGTACGTGCTCGCTGCTCCGCCCAGATCCGCTGCATCGGGTTGGGGCCGTCGAGCGCGCGGAAAACGTCGCTCGGGGCGTGGGTGTCTCGCCACAGCAGCGTATCGAAACAGTCGAGCGACAGGACCTGGATGTCCGGCCGGCCATCGAGCGCGCGTGCTACATCGCCGGCAAGGATCGTGTCGTTCATGCAATAGACTTCCTGCCAGTGCCGGTCGCCCGATACGGCACCAGCGTCCCTGTCATTATAGGATAGAGTTCAGCAGTGCATGGATATGGTTTCTGCTGAAAATCCGCTAAAATAGGGGATCAGCTAGAGGAATTGCTATGTCGCTCCACGCCTATCACCGCGCGCGTACCATCGTGGAAACGCCTCGCCAGGCGGAACGCCGGCTGATGCTGGAAATTACCAGTGACATGATCCGGGCGAGGGATGCAGGGCAAGTACGGGGCGCGTTGATGCCCGCTCTGCATCGCAATCGTGAAGTGTGGGGGACGTTTGCTGCAGTGTGTGGAACGGTCGGAAACACGCTGCCCGATGGTTTGCGCGCGAGCATCATCTCGCTCGCGCTCTGGGTCGACCAGTTCACGAGCGACGTCGTTGCTGGTCGGGAATCAATCGATGATTTGATTGCGGTCAACCGTGACATGATCGACGGGCTGACAGGCGTCGGCGCTCCAAACTGAGCCTTGTCCCGCGCTTTTACCGAAGGAGTCATGGTCCGGACCCCGGGCCTTCGTGGTTGGGCGTGCGAGTGTAGCCCGTATCGAGGGCCCGCCGCACCCCAAGTGTTTGCGGCGATAAGGGCGGTTTGACTGATCGTTTCCGCTGACCGTTGGAGCCAACGCTGTCGTCCGAAATGGACTCGCGACGCCCGTCCTCCATTTTTCTGATCAATCTAGAAGCCGGACGTCGCTATGCGGCCTCCGGTTTTTCTTTGTTCAGCGCACATGGCTGCCGACATGTCCGCGCCGCGGCGCCTCGACGGGGGGAGGTCGGTACGGTGCGATGGCATGGATCGCCGCCGTTCCTTGATTGCTGATCTGTAATCGGCGGGATCTGGGTAGTGTCTTGCGCTACCGTCGACGGCGAGATCCCCCGGATCGGACGTGGGTCATCCGCCCTGCAACCCGGGTTGAGTCTTCGGAGGGGGGCACACAGGCACGCTACGCTGTTTGCCCGGTACAAGTCCGATACTATAGTTTTTCGATAACGCAAAAACGCCCCATCTTCTGCGAAGATGGGGCGTTTTTGCAGTACGATTGTCGCACTTGAGTGCCTGCCGCCACGTCGCTGGGGCGGGCGTCCTTTCCTTTAGAACGCGTTCCAGTCATCCGCACCGGCCGAGACTGGCGCGCTGTGCTTCCCATTCGCCGCAAGCGCGGCAACGGGGGAGCGGTAGGGCGCCGAGGCCGTTTTCTTGGGTTTGGATGGCATCGGCTGGACGACCTGACTCACCTGCGGTCGACGTCCGGACGAGCCACTGTCGACTGTGAACATCGCGGCCTGATCGGACAGTGCGGTGACTTCGGTAGTAAGGTTCCGGGCAGCGGCGGATGTTTCCTCAACCATCGCGGCATTCTGCTGAGTCGACTGGTCCATCGCGCCGATCGCCGCCGAGATTTGCGTGATCGCCGAGGATTGCGCCGCGGCATCGTCCGCCATCGTGCCGAGCAACTTGTGAACTTCGCCGACATCGCTCGAGATATTGGCAAGTGCACCGTCGACCCGCTGTACAGCCTGAACCGCAGTGACGATGTCCGTCTGTGTCAGCGTGAGCTGATCCCGAGCGCGCTTGGCTTCCTCTTCTGCACGCATCGCCAGCGCCGAGACCAGATCGGCCACGACCGCGAAACCGCGACCGGCGTCACCGGCACGACCCGCTTCGACGGCAGCGTTCATTGCAAGGACGCGTGTCTGGAACGCGATCTTGTCGAGTCCCTCGATCACGCTGTCGATGCCCTTGGCGCTGTCACTGACGCGACCCATCGCCTGTACCGCTTCCTCGGCTGTGGCGCGACCGCCGCCCACCGTGGCAATCGCCTGGTCTGCCCGTGAGACCGTTTGCGTCGAGGACAAAGCGGTCGCCTTCAGCCGGCCATCGATCTGCACGAGCGCGGCACTCGTTTCCTCCAGGCTGGCTGCGTTGCCTTCGGTGCGACGCGCCAGATCTTCGGATGCCTGAGCGATCTCGTTCGATCCGGTGCGGATGCCATCAGCGCTTTGCGTCACGCCGCCGATCAACCCGCGCAGCTTGAGCAGAGCACCGTTGAAGTTGGTTTTCAGGTCTTCGAAATTGTGCGGAAACTGCTTGTGAATATCGCCGGTGAGATCACCATCTGAAAGGCTTGCCAAGCTGGCCGATACGGTTTCGACGACATCGCGTTGCTGGGCTTCGTTTTCGAGCTTGGCAGCGGCGGCCGCTTCCTGGTCGCGCGCAGCGTCACGGAAGACGACAACGGTCTTGGCCATCTCGCCGACTTCGTCACCGCGGATGGCACATATCACCTCGATGTTCGTATCCCCCGTGGCGAGACGCGCCATGGTTCCGCGCAGATTTTCGAGCGGGCGGGTAATTCCGGCGCGCGCCACCAGGAAACTGAAGCCCATGACGACGATTGTGCCGACGATGCTGGCGACCATCACCATCCACGAGGTTGCCAGTGCAGTGTTGCTGAGTTTATCGGACGTCGCCGTGGAAGAGGCAATAAGGGCTTCGTTGAACGCGGTGAGCTTCTTGGAAAACCGGGTTGCAACGATATCGGCCTGTTGCACCACCTTAAGCGCAGCGTCGTTTTTATTCGCCATGCCAAGCGCGACCGCTTCGTTGGTCAGTTGATGGAGGGCTGATAGTTCAGAGCCGAAATCGGCCAAATCAGCCGCTTTGTCCGGGAAAATCTTTTCGGCAAAGGCGATCCGCGGCAGCGCACTTTCATACGCTTCCTTCTCGGCTACCCCGGCTGCCTTCGCCAGTACGCTGGCGCCATCGTACGCCACCGACTGATACGCGGAGCCGGTCATCACCGAGAGGCGCCGGTTGACCTGAGTCAGCTTAATTGTTGCCGTCAACTGCTTGGTGAGAGCCGAATAGACGGCATCGGTATTGCGGATCTGGCTTGAGCCGACCCACGCCACGGCGATGGTCAACAAACCCAGCATCGCCAGCATGGCGACGATCTTGGTCGTGATTCTGGTGTTCTCTAACAGTTTCATGAAGCATTCCTTGAGATCTGGCAGCAGGCGGTGCCGGGCACGTCGAGAGGAGGATCGGCTTTGCGATGGGACCACGATCCAGTCGTCGGTCCCGGTCGTGATGCCGTCATGAGCGTCGTGGTCGCGGCACACCTTGCCGGAATCGAATCGGTGCTCCGAAAAAAGGCGTGAAAGACATACAGGTCTCCGACCGAGCAATCGTATCAGCCCACGGGCGGACCCCACGAGCGGATCACTCATTGTAGGATGATCTGTCCTACTCGCAGTTTGCCGCTGGATAATTTCTGCGTGCCGACGGCGGGTTGTCCCGAGTATCTAGTATTACGTCGGGGATCGCCTGCGTTCTACTGAGGCCGGAAGGCGCTGCGCTGACACCGAAAACCCGGATCTGCCAAGCCGTGGCCGTGACTGCTGGCTGGTAGCATGCGGACGAATGTCAAGGACTAAAATGTGGACGCATCGAATGCGTTCATGCTCGTCCTATAATGGACTGTGTCCATTGTATCGAGGCGACCAAGAGATGTTCCAATTTCGGATTGCGCACTATGAGCCAATGCGCTGTCGCCGGTCCGTTTGGCTGCTCGCTACAGCTGGCATGGTATGGGCAGTGCCTTGTGCGGCCAAACCCACCGCGCCCGGCCCGTTGTTGACCGCCCTTGGTGCACCTGCCAGCCTGGAGATAAGTGGATCCGTCCGGTCCCGCGTCGAGGCGATCGACGGTCAGTTCCGACCGGCGCGCGCCACTTCGGACTTCCTGTGGTCAATGCGAACGACATTATTCGCTGCTTACAAGCGTGGTCCGATCCGCATCGGCGGGGAAATCATCGATGCCCGCGGTTACGGTGAGAAAAACACGTCTTCTACAAGTAGTACGGAAGTCGATGCGGTCGAACTGGCGCAGGCGTTCGTGGCGGTTGGGATGGACGGTCGTTTCGGACTTGAATCGAAGGCGGCGCTCACCGGGGGGCGCTTCACGCTCGATATCGGGTCGAGCCGTCTCGTGGGCCGCACCGATTTTCCCAATACCGTCAATTCCTATACCGGGCTCAACTTCGACTGGCATGGGGCGGGAAAGGATCGTTTGGTCGCGTTCTGGTCAATGCCCCAAACGAGGCTGCCAACCGAAACCGTCGCGATCCACGACAATGCGATCCGCTGGGACCGGGAAAGCACCGATCAGCAATTCTTTGGGGCAAGCTACGTCAAGGGGCGACTCCTGCATGATGTCAGCGGCGAGCTGTACGGCTACCGGCTGGCCGAGCGGGACTCTCCAAATTTGAGTACGCGCAATCGTCGTCTGATCACGGTCGGGGGGCGATTGCTGCGTATCCCTGGCGGCCAGTTCGATGTCGATGTTGAGGGCGCTTATCAATTTGGGAAGGCGCGAGCGACCATTGCCACCACCGACCGCAGTGATCTCTCCGTGTCGGCCTATTTCGTACACGCCGAGTTCGGCCGAACGTTCGTTATAGGCTGGAGTCCGCGCGTCTCGCTCCATTTCGATCGCGCGAGCGGTGACCGCGGCGCGCCGGGTGAATATGGCCGTTTCGATGCCTTGTTCGGCGCGCGCCGTGCCGATTTCGGGCCGGTCGACCTTTACGGCCCGATCGGGCGGAGCAACCTTGTGTCGCCAGGCATCAGACTGGAGGCCAAGCCGTCGCGCCGACTGGACAGTTTCGTGATGCTACGCGAACTATGGCTGGACAGCGCTAACGATAGTTTCTCCTCGACCGGGGTGCGCGATCGAAGCGGCCAATCAGGCCGGCATGCCGGTGTTCAGATCGAGGGGCGGGTGCGCTATTGGGTCGTGCCTAAGCGGCTCCGCATGGATACCGGCGTTGCGCTGCTCGCGAAGGGGCGGTTCCTGCATCAGGCCTCGAATGCTCCTTCGACCGGAAGCACGCACTATGCCTATTTCGATCTTGCCACCGAATTCTAGGACGGGTGCTGGATGCCCCCCAGGAAGACACAGCACTGCCCAGCCTGATACCTTCAACCGCTTATGTACTTTCCCTTAGGGACGGTCTGAGGCCGGTTAAATAGAAAATCTCCGCAAATGGACCGTTTGATGAAAATCGTTTTTTGAAACATCCTCGGCGACCACTGATCCTTGCGATGGGTGATTTGGGTTTGCGCAGCTTGTTGTCGGCTCAACTCGCAATGATTGGCGAGATGCCTATCATTTGTGCAGATCATCGTGATCCAGCCTTGAGTGAAGCGGTGCGACGGGCTGCGATTCTCGTCATTGGTGAAGTGCTCATTGCAACCCAGCCTTGGGAATGGGCGGAGACACTCCGTGATCAATGTTGGTCCAGCGAACTGATCATCATCGTCGATGCCATGCCGTTCGGCCAGATGCCCCACGGCACGTGTGAAGCCGACGGTATTGCCATTGTCGGACGCGACCAAGCGGTTTGGGCCGTTCCCGACCTTATTCGGCAGTGGCAGGCGAAACCCGTCAACTTCCTCAGTCGGCAGGAATAAGGCCCGCTGAGAAAGCGATCCGCAGCGCTTCCGAAAGGCTGCGCACGCCGAGCTTGTCCATCATGTTGGCGCGGTGGATTTCTACCGTGCGTGGGCTGATGTCGAGTTCATGGCCAATGACCTTGTTGGCGCAGCCTTCGACCAGTCGGGCGAGGACCTCTTTCTCTCGGGTCGTCAGTTTCGCAATAGACGCTTGTGCGGTCTGGACCAGCGCAACCGAGTGCTGATCGTGCTCCAACGTCGCAAACGCACTTTTGACCACATCGAGCAGGACGGTCGGATCACACGGCTTCTCGAGAAAGTCGAGCGCACCCAGCTTCCAGGCCTGTACCGCGATCGCGGTCGCTCCTTGGCCCGTCAAAATGATTGCCCCGAATTTCGGTTTCAGATGCTGGATCTGGCGTAGGACACCCAGGCCATCGGTACCCGGCATATTATAGTCCAGCAGGATACACCCGGGCTGCATCGTGTCGATGTCGGCCAGAAAGGCGTCACCCGAGCGATAAGGAAGAAGCAGGACGTCGGATTGCATCGACAGAAGGCCTTGCAGCCCGGCACGGACGGAATCGTCATCGTCGACAATGTATATGCTACGTGTCGTCATGCATCGTCCCTGCTGTGTTGGCTTATTCTTGGAAGCGTGAATCGAAAGATTGCACCACCGCCGGCCTGGTTTTCCGCGCTAAAAGTGCCGCGATGCGCCTCGACGATGCGACGGGAGATTGACAAGCCGACGCCCATGCCATCGCCGCCCTTGGTCGAAACGAACGGCATATACAGGCGATCAAGCACTGCCGCGCTCATGCCCGGGCCAGTGTCGGCGACACTGAACTCGACCATGTCCGGATCCACCAGAGCGGTAGTGATCGTGATGATGCGCTGGCCTATGGGTGATTTAGCCAGCGCCTCGATGGCATTGCGCAACAGGTTGACGAGAACCTGTTGCGTTTGCACGCGATCCGCGAGGACAGTCGTCGCTGCGGGATCGAGTTCGTATTGAAACCGGATGCCGAATGTCCTGCCGGCGGCCAGTGTCAAAGAAACCGCATCCTCGATGATCGCGTTGGCATCGACCATCTGCGCATCGACATCTTCCTTGCTCATGAAAGTCCGCATGCGTCGGATGATCTCGCCAGCCCGGAGCGCCTGCTCGCTGGCCATCCGGATGAACGCCTGCGCGCGTTCGATATTGGCGGAATCAGCGAGCAGCAGATCAGCCGATGCCAGGAAGTAGACGGCGGCGGCCAGCGGTTGGTTCAATTCATGAGCGAGGCCGGTCGCCATTTCGCCCATCGCACTCACGCGCGATATATGGAGCAGCTCGTCGCGCATATCCGACATGTCTTCCTCGGCCGCGTACCGCTCCGAAAGATCCTTGCAGAAGCCGGTGAACAGGTGCTGCTGCCCACCTTGAGATTCCCCGAGCCACAGTTCAACCGGTACCGGGGTCCCATCACGCCGCAGCACCCACAGCACGCGCGGTTCGCCTAGGATGGGTTTTTCTCCCGTGGCCAGATAGCGAGAGATCAGGCCTTCCTGCTGATCGCCCAGCGAACTTGACGTCAGCATCTCGACATTGAGGCCGATTGCTTCTCCGGCGGGATAGCCGAACATGCGTTCGGCAGAGGCGCTGAAGGCCTTTATCGTCCCGGCCGCGTCGAAGATCACCATGGGCGAGGGGACGGTTTCCAGCACCGAGCGAAGCTGGTCTTCCTGCGCGCGCAGGGCCTTTTCGCGCTCGTCGCGATCGGTCACATCGAGCAGGACGCCGATCGTCCGTTCCAAGCGACCGTCATTATCATACAGGCAGCGAGAGGACCCCTCGATCGCGCGGACCCCTCCATTTGGGATATGGATTTGGTAGTGGAAGCTGACTCGCTCCTCATGAGTCCTGGCAGCGCTGGCGATCGTTTCGGACATTGCGGCCATGTCGATGGGATCGACCCGTGCTGCCCACCCCGCCAGCGTTTCGATTTCACCTGGGTTGAAGCCGAGCCGCTGTTCCGCGCCGGGCGAAAAAGTGACTTTTCCTGACGCCATTTCCCAGTCGAATGCCCCTATTTCGTGTGCGCTTAACGCCAGATTCAAGTTCGTCTCGCTCTTGAATAGCGCAGCTTCGACCGCAACGCGCGCCGATATGTCGGTCATCGACTGGACCCAGATCGGCGCGCGTCCTGGAACGCAAACGCGCCGAACCCGCTCGATGACATGAACGGCCGATCCGTCGCGGCGACGCTCGACGAGTTCCCGCTCCGCGTCGTGCTGATCTTCCGGGCGAAGTGAAGAGGCGCGTTTTGTATCGACCGATTGCAACGCTTCGTATTTCCAGCGACCGATCATGTCCTCGCCGGACCAGCCATATAATTCCTCGCAACCCCGCGACCAATGAAGAATCTCGCCAGTCAGCGACGTCAGTGCGATGGGGGCAGAGGCCATGGCGTGGGTGATTTCGGCAAGGGCTTCATGCTCCGCCGAGATGCGAGACATCGACCAGAAGATCAAAAGCGCCAGTACGAAGATATTGACAGCCGCGCCCGCAATATCGAGCACGATTGGCGGTACGGTTCCACTATGATCGAGCGTAATTTCGACAAGCGCCGTCAAGGCAGGAATCAGGATGACGTACGGGAACACGCGTCGCATTGTTCCCGCCTGCGCCGAGTCCAGACTGAGCAGATCCGACCATCCGAATCTTCCCCGCCACAGCAAGAGCGCGATCGCCAGGAAACTCGCCTGAACGGCAGCCGGTACGGAGGGCAGGAAGCGGACCGCCACGGGATCGGTTCGAACGCTTCCCAGGACGGAAATGCAAACGGCAAGGATAGAGATGCCCAGGACGATGCTGGCCGTCGTGATGACGATTTGTGTCGCGCGCCGACCCCGGCGCCAAGCCATTGCAGTGGCGATGGCCAATAAGATTAATGGTGCAACGGTCACGATATAGGGTCCGCCACCGGGACTGGCTTCGACTGTCGCGACCGCTTCCGGGAACTTCCCTGGATCGATGCGGACCGAGATGCCGGTGCTATCTTCGATGGCGATCAGGACCAGTACGGCTACTGTTGCGATAACAAAAACGTTAGAAATCTGATGCCTAGATCGTATTTCTGATAAAAGCGCTGCAGACATCGCAGCGTAACCGAGCGTTGCTAGGGGGTGTGCCAAAGAATCGTAGCGAGCTAAAAATTCGATATCTATTCTATCAGTAAAACCGCTGAGCAATACCAGAATGCTGTAGAATATTTCTAAAAGTAAAAGAAGCGAGACACTGTTTTGCAAAACGCCATTTTCATCGAGGGGGTTTTCCCTCTTCGTAAAAGAAACTGAATTTCGATTGTGGCTAAATTTCAAAGCGTCACGGTAGCGCATGGTTTTTCCAAAAAATACGCTTGGGTACGCAGTGATAGAAGCAGTAACGCGCTAAAGCTATTTTTCGCAATTTAATTAATAATTATCATACTAACGAATGGTCGGGCTTGCCTAATGGGCTGTTTTGATTGTCAAACTTGTGTTGTCCATACGTCGTGCATTGCAGCGTCGAGCAAAACGGAGCGGGGGCGGCTTCAAGAAACATCTTTCCCCTTGAGCATCTGGAGCGGCACTCGATCGCGTAATTCACCGCATGAGCATGCCCGCTGCAGCGCTACCGTTCCGCATCGATCCTAGAGGAATACGAGACTGCGCGATTGCAAACGACGGACAGTCGCGTCGGACAGCGTACGAGCTTGGTAGGATCTGATGGCCTACCGTGGTAGCGGAGACTACCACTTCCCCCACGCCCCAACCCCGCTTTACGGGTTAGCGAGAAAGATGCTGCCGCTGCGATATGAAATCGATGGATGAGACTTTGGAGGTGCTCGGCTGGACTCGGTTTTTCAGCGAGCAAGTTTCGGATGCGGAAGCAGAACTCTGTCATCCCGTCCGAGTGATGGCGGTCCACCGCGGCAAGATCGTCGTTGCTGACGCGGTCGGACAGCGTTCGATCACGCCCTATATCGCTGGCGCCCTGCCGTCCGACGATCACCCGACGGTCGGCGACTGGGTACTGGTCGATGACGCTACGTCGGATCCCGTCCGCGTGCTACGGCGAATGAACCTGTTCAAACGACGTGCGCCGGGTGACCCGCGCAAGGAGCAGATGATTGCGTCGAATATCGACACCGTGTTCATCGTCGCCTCGTGCAACCAGGATTTCAGCGTTGCGCGCCTGGAACGCTATCTTGTGCTGGCACGTGAAGTCGGCGTGGCACCGGTCGTGGTGCTCACCAAGACCGACCTGACCGAAACCCCGGAAGAATATGCGGCGGCGGCCCGGGCGATCGAGCCCGGACTGCGCGTGGAAACCGTCAACGGTCGTGAACCCGCCGACGCGGCGCGGCTCGCCGCCTATTGCGGCATTGGCCAGACGGTCGCGCTGCTCGGGTCGTCCGGCGTTGGGAAATCGACGCTCGTCAACACTTTGCGTGGTTCGGACAGCATCGCCACCCAGGCGATCCGCGCCAGTGACGATACCGGCCGCCACACCACCACGGTCCGCGAAATGCACCGGCTGGAGCTGGGCGGGTGGCTGCTCGACACGCCCGGAATGCGCGCGCTGCAACTGGCTGACGCGGGGGATGGCATCGCCGAGGTATTCGACGACTTCATCCTCGCGGCACAGGACTGCCGTTTCTCGAACTGCGCGCATGGCGGGGAACCTGGCTGCGCGGTGCAGGCAGGGATCGCGGACGGGACGCTTACCGTAGAGCGGTTCGATCGGTGGCGGCAGCTGGCGTCCGAGAATGTGGTCGCACCGGTCTATCCCAAACGACGGCGCTAGGAACGGTTTCGCCGACAGCGCTTATTGGTAGCGCAGCCGGTTGTCGAAGCCACTGTTGCTCTTGGTCATCTTCGCGATCTTGCGGAGCGTTCCGCGAACGTTGCGTTCGAAGCGCACGTCGTCGTAAATGCCGGTCATGCGGTATTCGTCCTGTGCGATCAGCTGTTTAACTCGGGCCGCCAGTGCGGCCTGGTCGTTCACGCAAAGATCGGCTTTCAGCGTGCGGCAGACCCATTCCTCGGCGGCCGCCTTGTCGTAATCGTCCTGCGCGTCGTAGCCGCGCCGGTCCGCGGCGGCCTGATCTAGCTTGGCCGCGTCGAACCGACTTTCCAGCCATTGCCGCACCAGTGCCGCGTCCCACGGTTTCGCAGCGTCGCTCATCGCTGCTTCTTGGCGATGGTCGCGGTGAAGTCCGGGTCCTTTTTCGCCACCCAGTCGACGAACTTGCGCACGTTGGGGTTCGCCAACAGGGTTTCCACGTCCATCCCGGCGCGCTGGAGTTCGGCGTTGGTGAAATTTGCCGTCAGCGTCTGTTGGCAGATCGCATGCATCGGAACGACGTCCCGCCCGCCGCGGCTTTTGGGTACGGGATGGTGCCAGACGATGGTCTTGCCCGTCGGCCGGCCGCACAGCCAGCAGATGGTCGCCGCCGCGGGCGCGTCCTCTGCCGCACGGTCCTCATCGCCATAGGGCTCATGTCTTGAATGCTTGCGGCCCATGCTTCGATCTGAACCTCCAACCGTCCGATGTCCGTCTATAGCGATGCCCTACGTCGACACCAGCTTTGCCGAAATGCGAGATGACGAGAGGTCTCGAAGAAACGGCACCAGTCTATTTCGGGCGCCGTAAGAGGTACCGCGTTATTGCGGATAGCACGGTGCCTCTAACGGGTGCCGTTACCGATGCAACGTCCGGATCGCGTCCACAATGACCTGTGGACTATGCAAACCTTTGTATACCGGGGGTGGAGCCCTATCGAGGCCGAGGAGGGTGTAGACCGCGGTCATTGCGCTGCGGATAGAATATTCGACGGTGAAAACGACATCATCCGGTTGCTCGGCATATTGCCCAATGAATGCCAGATTGGTCGATCCTTCCGGCACGACCAATGGCCGGTCGCCCGCCTTGCGGACCCTAAACTGGCTGGTGATATAGGGCATCGCGCAGGGAATGCAGATCGACGCCGCAAGCACTGCGGCACTGTCCGTGGCGGCGAAACGGAGATGGCCGAGCACTTCTTCCAAAATCTCCGCACCGCTGCAGTCAGCCATAGGCTTCTTCACGAAATCTCCCGGGCGATCGTGGAAGAGGCCATACCCCCACCACACTGCGACGTCTTTGGGCTGGTTCGGAAAGAACGGCTGATGATAGATCGACAATGTGAGCAACCAGCTCGATTGCTTGAACGTGATTAGCCCTGCAGTACCAGCCGGTCCGCCGCTGAACCGTTCCATCAACTCCAGAAAGAGCGGATCGCGCACCGTGACAGTGAACGAGATCCAGGCGCTTTCGGCTATATCGCCATTGAACACAGCAGGGTTGCCGAAGGCGGGCCGCCCTTCCGCAAGTTTCTCCCATAAATTCCACGCGCCTGAATGGTTGCTCGTGTCGATCCCTGGTGCAGCGGTCATTGATCCGAAGGTTTTGTCCGCGGTCATCGATCCGTTCGTGACATATACCCGATCGCCTGGAGCGATCGCAATTGCCCCAGGGCCGTCCGCACCGAGCGTCGCGATGCTCGTAACGGTGATCGCGTCGCCGCCCGCGGCGAAACCAAGATCCTCGACGCGCACGCCGTGGCGGACCTGTACGCCGTGCGCCGCCAGCCATGTCATCGCGGGGGCGATCATGCTGTCATATTGGTTGTACGCGGTGCGGTAGATGTCGTGCTGCACGTCGATCGTCGAGAAATGGTGAACGAAGCGGCGGAGATACCGGCGGAACTCTATGGCGCTGTGCCAGGGTTCAAACGCGAACAACGTGCACCATTCCAGCCAGAAATTCGTTTCGAAGAAATGGGGCGTGAAACAATCCGTTATGCGCTTGCCGTCGAGCAGTCCTTCGGGTTCGCCGATCAGTGTGACGAGGTTGATCCGGTCATGTTCGGTAAACCCCATGGTATGCGCGTCCGGAATGCTGCCGTCGCGGTTGACCAAGCGGGTCTTGGCGTCCCACGGAATCCTGGCAGCGGCGCGCTTGGTTTCTTCGGTCACCGAAATCGTCGGGTCGGTTGCCGAGGGGATCGAGCCGAACAGATCGAAAGTGCATCGGTACATCGCCTCGAACATGCGGCTGCCGCTCATGAAGTAGCCGGTTTCGGGGTTGCCGTGCGCGTCGAACGCGCCGCCCATATGATGGCTTTCCTCAAGGATCACGATATCCTTGCCGGCAACGTTACCGTCCCGGATCAGGATGACGGCACCGGCGACCGAGGCAATGCCGCCACCGACGAAAATATGGGTGCTCATGTAAAATGCCTTTTCAGAGTGTCGCTGTCTCGTTGGGCGGGTCAGCCGCCGCGGAAGTCGAGGACAACGCGCGAAGGGACGTCGCCCTTTTCAAGCCGGTCGAAGACGGTGTTGATCGCGGCGAGCGGTTGCAATTCGATGTCCGCCTTGACCTTGCCGTCGGCGGCGAATTGCAGGCATTCGGCCATGTCCTTGCGCGTCCCGACGAACGATCCGCGAACCGTGATGCAATTGGCGACCACGTCGAACAACGGCGTCGGAAACTCGCCCGGTGGCAGGCCGACCAACACGCACGTGCCGCGCTTGCGCGTCATCGCGATGCCCTGCTTGAAGGCGGTGATCGACGGCGCGGTGATCAATACGCCGTGCGCCCCGCCGCCGATCGCGTCGGCGAGCATCGCGGTGGGATCCTGGGTTTTAGCGTTGACCACAAGGTCCGCACCGAGCCGCCGCGCATGATCGAGCTTGCCGTCGTCGATATCGACCGCACAGACGTTGAGACCCATGACTTTGGCATATTGGATGGCAAGATGACCGAGCCCGCCACAGCCCGAAATCGCGACCCACTCGCCCGGCTTGGCTTCGGTTTCCTTGAGGCCCTTGTAGGTCGTGATGCCCGCGCAGATGAGCGGTGCGGCTTCGGTCGCGCTCAGTCCCTTGGGGATGTGCGCGACGTAGTTCGGGTCCGCCAGTACATATTCGGCAAAGCCGCCGTTCTTGGTGTAGCCGCCAAACAGCGCCTCGGCGCAGACCGTCTCCCACGCCGACAGGCAATACTCGCAGTGACCGCAGGCGGAATAGAGCCACGGCACGCCGACCCGGTCGCCTTCCTTGACGATCGTGACTCCGTCGCCGAGCGCCACGACGATGCCGATCGCCTCATGCCCAGGGATAAACGGCGGGTTGGGCTTGACCGGCCAGTCGCCTTTGGCGGCGTGGAGATCGGTGTGGCAGACACCGCAGGCTTCGGTCTTGACCAGGATCTGGCCGGGTCCGGGCATGGCGACCGGGCATTCCTGCAGCTCCAGCGGCTTGCCGAAGGCGGTGACGACGGCGGCGTGCATGGTCTTGGCGATCATAGCATCTCTTTCCAGAACGGGAGGACCTCGGTCGCCTTCCGGCGGCGCTGACGGTCGAAGGGGAAGGTGTCCTGCGGGGGCGGTCAGGCAGGCGCCTTGACGTCGTGCGTGCGGACCAGCTTTTTGTTGACGAACTGCTGGATGCCCATGTCGCCCAGCTCGCGCCCGTAACCGGAATCCTTGATCCCGCCGAAGGGCAGTTCGGCGTCGGTCCAGTCGAGATTGTTGATGAACATCATCCCGGTTTCGATCCGGCTAGCGACCCGCCGACCGCGTGCGACATCCTTGGTCCACACCGATCCGCCGAGGCCGAAGTCTGAATCATTGGCCAGCGCGATCGCGGCCTCCTCGTCCTTCACGCGGAAGAACGATGCGACCGGCCCGAAGAATTCTTCCCGGAACGCAGGGTTGTCCGGTGCAATATCGGTCAGGATGGTCGGTGCCATGTACGACCCGGGACGATCGATCCGTCTGCCGCCCAGCGCCAGCTTGGCACCGTGCGCGACCGCGCCGTCCACCTGGCGGACCAGATCGAGCAGCGCCTGCTCGGTCGACAGCGGACCGAGCGTCGTCTTCTCGTCCAGCGGATCGCCTGCCTCGAGCGCGGCGAGCGCCGCCGTGAACCGTTCGAGGAACGCGTCGGCCATGCTTTCGACCACGATGAAGCGCTTGGCCGCGCAACAGGTCTGGCCGGTATTATACATCCGGCCCCACACCGCCCACGGAATCGTCACGTCGAGATCGGCATCCTCCAGCACGATGAAGGCGTCGCTGCCGCCAAGCTCCATCGACGAGCTCTTGAGGTTTTTGCCCGCGCGCGCTGCAACGCTGCGCCCCGCCCCGACGCTCCCGGTCAGCGCGACGCCCCTGATCCGAAGGTCATCGACGACGGTATCGGACTGGGCATGGCTGATAAGCAGATTGGTATAGAGTCCGACCGGCGCGCCCGCTTCGATCAGCACCTGTTCGAACGCGATCGCGCACTGCGGTACGATCGCGGCATGTTTCACGACCATCGTGTTGCCCGCCATCAGGTGCGGCCCGGCGACGCGGGCGAGCTGGTAATAGGGGAAATTCCACGGCTCGACGCAGAAGATCACACCGATCGGGCTACTCTCCATATGCGCTTCGCCATTGGTGGGATGAAGCTTGACCGGGGCGAGGAAGCGTTCCGCGTTCGCGGCATAATAGGCCATGATCCGCGCGCTGAATTCGACCTCGCCGCGCGCTTCGCCGATGCGTTTGCCCATCTCGCCGGTCATGATCCGGGCCAACGCGTCGGCGCGGGTATGGAGGATTTCGCCAGCCTTCGCGATGATCCTCGCGCGGTCCACAAAGGACGTGTTGCGCCACGTCTGGAAACACGCATGCGCCGCAGCGATCTTGCGTTCGACCTCGGCGTCTTCGAGATCTTCGAACGTCTGGACGAGCTTGCCGTCGAACGGATTGACGCTTTGATAGGTCATGAAAATACAGCCTTTCTAACGCGAATTTCGGAGCTCCTCCCGGCGACATCATTATTCACAAATGCCTCCATCGGTCCGCACGCTGCTGATCCCGCATCCTTCGCGAAATGCGGTTATGGTCGTCCAATCGAATGCCTTCGACTGGATCGGCATTTGTGAAATAGGCGAGGGTGCAGTCTGATATCAGCGTCGGAAATTACTTAGGGGGGGCGATTTCGATCGTCTCGGGGGAGAATGGAACGCCAGTGTCGGGGGCGTCGATGACGCTCGCAATACGACGTCCAGCATGGTGCGACATTGAAACGAATGCGAACCAGCCCGGCGCTGGTCCCCAGAGGACGAACGCCATTTCACCGCGCCGGGCCGGATGCGATTGACGGCGCGGCGATATGCAGCGACACAGCAGGTCCTTGGGAGGGGACAATGGCTGTGACAAAGGCCTTTATCGGCGAGTTGATCTCGGAATGCATCGCGGTTGCGATCATCATCACCATCGGCAACTCGGCCGCGGCGATGTTCACCTTGTACGATCCGAGCCCCTACAAGACGGCGTATTGGGGCGTCTGCATCACCTGGGGGCTGGCGGTCACGATCGCGATCTACGTCACCGGAGCCGTGTCCGGCACGCATGCCAATCCCGCGGTCACGCTGGCCCTCGCGATCTATCGTGATTTTCCGAAACGCAAGATCGTGCCCTATTGGGTGGCGCAAGTGATCGGCGCGATCATCGGTGCGGCGCTTGTCTACATGATGTACGGGCCGGTGATCGACAGCTTCAACCAGTCTCACGGCCTGACGCGCGAGGCGGGCGGTGCCGCTGGCGTGTTCTTCACGCATCCCGGAGACGGTATCACTCCGGTGCGCGCGTTCTTCAACGAGATCGTGCTGACCGGTATCCTCGTCCTGGGCATCTTCGCAGTGACGGAGGAATATAACACCCAAGCGCCGCGCGCGGATTCAAGTGCGCTCATCATTGGCTTGCTTGTCGCGATGATCGGGGGCGCCGGGGGCTATCTCGAAGCCTGGCCGATCAACCCGGCGCGTGATTTTGGTCCGCGGCTGTTCTGCTATTTCACGGGATGGGGATCCGCCGCCTTTCCCGCACCGCTCAATTACTGGTGGGTGCCGATCGCGGGTCCGTTCTGCGGCGGCGTTGCGGGCGCCAGTGTCTACCAGTGGTTGATCCGCCCGTTCCTTCCGTCGCGACAGGTCGCCGCCACGCTAGTGCCGGATCCGGCCTGGACCCGGATGGACCAACCACACTGATACGAACGAGCCATGGAGAGCATCGCATGACGGCCCCCTATATCGTCGCGCTCGATCAGGGCACGACCTCGACGCGCTGCATCGTGTTCGATTCGACCGCGACCCCGATCGCCGTGTCGCAGCGCGAGTTCGCGCAGCATTATCCCGCGCTCGGCTGGGTCGAGCATGATCTCGAGGATATCTGGCGCGATTCGGTCGCGATGCTGCGAGAGGCGGTCGCCAAGGCAGGGATCGACGTTGCCGACATTGCGGCGCTCGGTATCACCAACCAGCGCGAGACCGTCGCGCTGTGGGATCGCAAGACCGGCACGCCGGTCCACCGCGCGATCGTGTGGCAGGATCGGCGTACCTCCGACGTCTGCGCGAAGCTGAAGGCCGACGGGGCCGAGGCGATGGTGACCGAAAAGACGGGTTTGTTGATCGATCCTTATTTCTCCGCGACAAAGCTCGCGTGGATCCTCGACAATGTTTCGGGCGCGCGCGATGCTGCGGAGCGCGGCGATCTGGCATTCGGGACGATCGACACGTTCCTGCTGTCGCGGCTCACGCGCGGAAAGGTGCATGCGACCGACCCCACCAACGCATCGCGCACCTTGCTGTTCGACATCGCGGCGCAGCGATGGGACGACGAATTGCTCCGGCTGTTCCGCATCCCGGCGCCGTTGCTGCCCGACGTGTTCGACAATGCGCACATCTTCGGGGAAATGGACCCGTCGATCCTCGGGCGCGCGATCCCGATCGGCGGGATGGCGGGCGACCAGCAGGCGGCGTTGTTCGGCCAGGCGTGTTTCGAGCCGGGGATGACCAAATCGACCTATGGCACCGGCTGCTTCGCGCTGATGAACATCGGTACCGAGCCGATCCGATCGAAGAGCCGGATGCTGACGACCACGGCGTACCGGCTCGACGGGGTGCCGACCTATGCGCTGGAGGGGGCGATCTTCGTCGCCGGGGCCGCGGTCAAATGGCTGCGGGACGGGCTCAGGATCATCACGCGCGCGTCCGACACGCATGACATGGCGCTGCGGGTGCAGAACAACCACGGTGTCTACATGGTGCCCGCCTTCGTCGGCATGGGGGCGCCGCATTGGGATCCGGATGCGCGCGGTCTCATCTGCGGGCTCACGCTCGATGCGACCGAGGCGCATCTGGCGCGCGCCGCGCTCGAATCAGTCGCCTATCAGACGCGCGACCTGATTGAGGCGATGCGCGCGGACGCGCACCCGGATTCACCAGCTTTGCGCGTCGATGGCGGCATGGCGGTCAACGACTGGCTGTGCCAGTTCCTGTCCGACGTGCTGGTCGCACCGGTCGAACGCCCGGTCGGCGTGGAAACGACCGCGCTGGGTGCGGCCTTCCTGGCTGGGCTCGCCACGGGCGTTTGGGAAAATCTCGATGCGATCGCCAGCACCTGGTCGTGCGAGCGCCGTTTCGTGCCGACGATGGACGACGGCCTGCGGACCGACCTCATCGCCGGCTGGCGCAAGGCAGTCGAACGCACGATGCTTTAAGGGGCGTCCAACGCCAGTGGCATCGGTGTTGGCCGATTGCGCCGCGATCACCGGCGCGCGACAAGGCGCGTCCTCAGGAGAAAATCTCGATGCGTCTTGCCCTTGCAGTCATGCTGTTGTCCGCCGCTCCACTGATCCAGGCGCAAGCGCCCAGTCCGGTACAGGCCCCGGCGGCGACGCAGGCGCAGGACGCGGCGCTGCTGCAATTCCTCGACCAGGCGTATGACGCGCAACTCGATCTCAGCCCGGAATCGCTGACACAGCTCGGTCTCAAGACGCATTACGATCGCCTCGACGATTATACCGACGCGGCCGCGGTGCGCGCGCAGGCGCTATCCGAACGGCAGTTGCAGGACCTCCACGCCCGTTTCCGCCCCGATCAATTCGGCGAGAGCGCGCGGGTCAGCTATCGCCTGTTCGAATATCAGGTCGCGCGGGGGCGGGAGTCGTTCCAATTCCGCAAGTTGCGCTTTCCTGTCTCGACCAATGGCAGCCCGGCGGGCGACATCCCCGTCTTGCTGATCAACAACCACAAGGTCGATACGGTCGCCGACGCGCAGGCGTACATCGCCCGGCTGCGCGAGACCGAGCGCGTGATGCGCGAAGTGTCGGCGACGATGCGCGCGCAGGCGGCCGCCGGGATCATTCCCAACAAGGTCAACTTCGCGCCTGCGCGGGCGGATGCGCGTGCGGTCATCACCGGAGCGCCGTTCGACAGCGGGCCCGATTCCACGCTGCTCGCCGACTTCCGCAAGAAGGTCGGCGCGCTCGATGCGCCCGCCGAGACCAAGACGAAACTGATTGCCGACGCGACTGCGGCGCTGACTGGGCCGTTTCGCAAGGGGTATGACACGCTTTTCGCATCGCTCGACGCGATCGAGCCGCTGTCCAAGGGCAATTTCGGTGCGTGGAGCTTGCCCGATGGCGCGGCCTATTATGCCGATCAGCTGAAAAGTTCGACCACGACCAACCTGACCGCGGACGAGATCCATACCCTCGGCCTGCGCCAGGTCGCGGCAATTAGGCAGGAGATGGAGACGGTTAAGCGCAAGGTCGGCTTCAAGGGGACGCTCGAACAGTTCTTCGCGTACATCCGCACCGAACCCCGGTTCAAATATCCCAACACCGCGGAAGGGCGCGAAACCTATCTTGCCGATGCGCGCGCCGTGATCGCATCGGTGATGAAAGTCGCGCCGCGCTACTTCAGCATTTTGCCCAAGATCCCGCTCGAAGTGCGCGCGGTCGAAAAGTGGCGCGAGGGGACTGCGTCGACCGCCTTCTACAACCCGCCCTCGGCAGATGGGTCGCGGCCGGGGATTTATTACGTCAATCTGGTCGACATGAACCAGACGCAGAAGGTGCAGGTCGCCGGGATCGCGGCGCATGAGGGCGCGCCGGGGCATCACTTCCAGCTCGCGCGGCAGCAGGAGCTGACGGGCTTGCCGAAGTTCCGCAAGTTCGGCTTCTACGGCGCCTATGGCGAGGGATGGGGGCTGTATTCTGAACGACTTGCGGACGAGATGGGGGTCTATAAGGACCCGTATGCGCGGTTCGGGATGCTGTCGCTCCAGGTGTGGCGGGCGATCCGCCTGGTGCTCGATACGGGAATCCATTCCAAGCGCTGGACCCGCGAACAGGCGATCGCGTACTTCAAGGCGAACAGTTCGGTGGCGGACAAGGACATCGCGCGCGAGGTCGATCGCTATTTCAACTGGCCGGGGCAGGCGACTAGCTACATGATCGGCCAGCTAAAAATCTCCGAGCTGCGGAAGCGCGCGGAGAAGGCGCTGGGGCCGCGCTTCGATATCCGCGATTTTCATGAGGCGGTGCTGAGCCAAGGGGCGTTGCCGCTCGACGTGCTCGACGAGCAGGTGAACCGCTATATCGCGGCGAAGCGGGGGTAGCGGCTGCGCTTTCGCGGCGGGGAAAACGCTTCTATGCGAGCGGCTTGGGCATCCCAGCCCGGGCATGAAGGACCGCCGCCTTGACCAACCCATCGCTGTGGACGACGCTGTTCCGCTGCAAGCCCGTCGCCGACTTTATCGTGGCCGGAGAAGGGCATAGCCACGGCCTCGGGCGCAAGTTCGGGCTGTTCCAGCTGACCATGCTCGGCGTCGGCGCGACGATCGGGACGGGGATCTTCGTCGCGCTCAACACCGCGGTGCCCGAGGCGGGGCCGGCGGTGAGCGTGTCGTTCGTGATCGCCGGGATTACCGCTGCGCTGACCGCGCTTTGCTATGCTGAGCTCGCGTCGGCGGTGCCGGTGGCGGGGTCTTCTTACTCCTATGCCTATGCAACGATGGGAGAATTTGCCGCTTTCCTGATCGGCGCGTGCCTGTTGCTCGAATATGGCGTGTCGGCCTCGGCGATTGCGGTGGGGTGGGGGCAATATTGCAACGAGGCGCTAAGCCTCACCACCGGCTGGAGAATTCCCGATGCGATCGCGCGGCCGCCGGGGGCGGGCGGGGTGGTCAATCTGCCCGCGGTCGTGCTGGTCGGACTGTGCCTGACGCTGCTGCTGCGTGGCGCAAAGGAGTCGACAACAGTCAATTCCGTGCTCGTTTTGCTCAAGATTGCGGTGCTTTTGCTGTTCGTTTGCGTCGCTTTTGCACACTTTTCAGTCGATAATTACCACCCCTTCGCGCCACGCGGGCTGATCGGGATCGGATCGGCGGCGTCGTCGATCTTTTTCTCCTACATCGGGATCGACGCGGTCTCGACCGCGGGCGAGGAGGTCGACAATCCGCGCCGCAATCTGCCGCTCGCGATCATCCTGTCGCTGCTGATCGTCACCGCCGCCTATATCCTCGTCTCGGTCGCCGCGGTCGGCGCGCAGCCGTGGACCGCGTTCAAGGGGCAGGAGGCGGGGCTCGCGGTGATCCTCCACACTCTGACCGGGGCGGCGTGGCCCGCGCTCGCGCTGTCGCTCGGCGCGATCGCGTCGATCTTCAGCGTCACGCTGGTGGTGCTCTACGGCCAGACGCGGATCCTGTACGCGATGAGCCGCGACGGGCTGCTCCCCGCCTTCTTCCGCCGGGTCGACCCGGTGCGGCAGGTGCCTAGGCAGAACACCTGGGTCGTCGCGGGTGGGGTCGCGCTGCTCGCAGCCCTGGTGCCGCTCGACGTGCTGGTCAACCTGACGAGCATGGGGACGCTGATCGCCTTCGCCTCGGTGTCGATCGGCGTGATCCTGCTCCGCCGCAGCCGCCCGGACCTGCCGCGCGGCTACCGCGTGCCCTTCTACCCTGTTCTGCCGATCGCGAGCGCCGCTTTCTGCCTGTATCTGATCGCGGGGTTGCCGAAGGACACGTACCTGCTGTTCGCAGTGTGGCTGGGCGGGGCGGCGGCGCTGTACTTCGGCTATTCGCGGCGGCGGTCGGTGCTGGCGACGGGGGCGGCGGGCGCTGTGGAAGGGTAGCGCGTCGGGCGGACGCGGGGTGCGGATCGCCCGGTGGTGCGGGCGAAATCTTGGGGCGCGGTGGTGTCAAAGAGCGGGCGGGAGCTTAGGCTTTCGGGGGCGTGTAGGACAGCGGCGATGGCGGGGCGCTGATCCGGGAGGGAGCTTCTGAGGCGAAGGGTGCGCAGTCGGCTGACTCTCGCCTTTTCGGAGTTCCATGAAGGGCAGGTGGAGGTCAGCTTCGACCCGGCCAAGCGCGACCCCACGCGGGGCGCGCGCGCGCTTCGCCGAGACGGCGCTGATCTCCCTTCTTCCGTCATGCTGAACTTGTTTCAGCATCCACGGCGCAACACGCTCGGACCGCCCCTGTGGAGCGGTGGACCCTGAAACGAGTTCATGGTGACGGCGGGGGTGGGAGGGCATGCGTCGGGAAGTCTTGGCGTTGCTTCCCCCGCGCGGACGACGGCTCCTTGTGATAAGAAAGGCCAATGACCGAGAGCGCGCGAGATTCCGATCCCGGTTGGCTTGAGCCAGCGGACGATGCGCCCGAGCTGACGGACGATCTGCTCGATGTGGCGGAAGTGTCGGTCGGCGGGGCGGTGGTCCGCCCGGCGACGGGTTATCTTGGCCCTAACGGCGTCATGCGAAGCAGCCCGCTGCAGCGCGCCGTAACCAAGCGGTAAGTGCTGTGCTTCGACCCCGACGTAACCGACCACGTTCATGTCAAAAGGGCTGGTCTGGCAAGGGGGCGAGCAATGTGACTTTGCTGAAGGCGGCAGGGTAGTGATAATACAAACACTATTTATAGCGCATGCACGATTATTTTATCGCTCATGCACGATTATTCACACTCTAAAGTCCCGGACCTTTGCAACCAAAAATCTACTGAATAGGGCGTGCTTAATCACTTGCTGAATGCCGCTCGCGTCATTAGCCCGTCCTTCCAATCTGTTTAGGCACACAGCATATATTCGTTCAGTGGAACGATTTTCCCTAACACTCCCATTTGCTGCGGCTATGACACCGTGGATCGATGATCTGAGTTTATTTGGATCGAAAAGGGGTATGTCGTCTAATATCTGTTGCAGTAGCAGACGCCAGTCATCGCCTTCCTCAATATCCGGAAGTGGCAAAGCGTCTTTAAGTTGCCACCAATGATAATATCCGTCGCTTCCGGCCGCCCAGCTATGCTGTTCCGCAGCCGGAAACAGTGAATCAACGTCAACTGGTCCGTACGGCACGCGACTTGCCAAAGTGCCGATGCTATTTCCGGACCAAGTCACTTCGCCTGCGTGAACTCTAGCGAATACATATCCGGCTGGAAGGCTGTTTAGCAGTTTTACCGTGGCTGCTTGAATTGATACGTCAGCTGACTCTACTACTATCCTAGTTGATGCTGCTGCATCAGACGTACTTGCGACTATGCTTTGCATCCAGTCTGTCGGAATCAGTAATTCCGACGCAAAACGATTGGCTTCGCCTTCAAGATCCCAATACGTCGAGCGCTCGATCGAATTGATCAGATCCGTCTCATCGACAATAGACCCAAGATGCCAAGGTATCAGAACATGCCCAAGTTCATGAGCAAGAGTAAATCTCTGCCGTCGTGGAGATAATGCTTCACTTACAAGTATGTGAGGTCTGCGCTGCTTGTTCTTAAGAAACAGGCTAACTCCGTCAACATCGACGGGAAACCTACAAACCTCCACCGTGGCGTAAAGACTAGCAAGGTGCATAACATCGATACGAGGAGATAAACTATGCCGCCAAACCAACCTTTTCGCAAGATTCTCTTCAGGACGCATCACTCAGGCAGTGTGCCGCGCTCTGATAGCCATGCACTTAAGCGCGCTATCTTGGCGGTTTGATCCGATCGTGCTGCTAAACGCTGCTCAAACATATTATCGTTGGCTGCGTCAAGAAAAGAGCGATTTTGATGCCTAGCCGCTATTATCAAGGGCATCTGATCTGCGTCCATCCCCCACCAACTAAACTCGTCCCACGAGAGGCCAAGATAGTCATGCAGCTCTTTTCCTGTGCCGCCCTCGTGCCATCGCTCGATGAACGCTTCGATCTCATCGGGGAACAGTTCACCGTTCAGTGCCTGCTCCATGAAGGAGCGAGAGAAATCAAACATCAATCCGCCTTCCTTCTACCGCAGGCTTGATCGGTGACCCGGTTACGGGGTCACCGACGAAAATATGGAAACCACGTTTCGTATATACCTCAACTTCGCCGTGCTGTGAATCCCACTCGTATAATCGCTTGCCATCGTAACTTCGCCAACGCTTGCGCCCGTGCGGGGCTCCTATCGATTCCAAATCGTGTAGGAAGCAATCGCTAGGCACAGGCACCATTACTGTGTTGCCGCTTTCGCCGACCGCTTCCCCAACAACGGCGCCAAATACTTCCCAGTAAAGCTCCCCTTAGCCTTCGCCACAACCTCCGGCGTCCCCTGCGCGACGATCTCGCCGCCCTTGACCCCACCCTCAGGCCCAAGATCCAGCACCCAGTCCGCGGTCTTGATGACATCCAGATTGTGCTCGATCACGACCACCGTATTCCCCTGCTCGACCAACTGGTGGAGCACTTCGAGCAGCTTGCGCACGTCCTCGAAATGCAGCCCCGTCGTCGGCTCATCCAGGATGTACAGCGTCTGCCCGGTCGCCCTGCGGGACAGTTCCTTGGCGAGCTTGACGCGTTGCGCCTCGCCGCCAGAGAGCGTCGTCGCCTGCTGGCCGACCTTGACGTAACCCAAGCCCACTTCCTGCAGCATCGCCATCTTGTCGCGGATCGGCGGGACCGCCTTGAAGAAATCGACCGCGTCCTCGACCGTCATGTCGAGCACGTCGGCGATGCTCTTGCCCTTGAACTTCACCTCGAGCGTCTCGCGATTGTAGCGTTCGCCGTGGCACACGTCGCACGTCACATAGACGTCGGGGAGGAAGTGCATCTCGATCTTGAGCAGCCCGTCGCCCTGGCACGCCTCGCAGCGCCCGCCCTTGACGTTGAAGCTGAACCGCCCGGGCTTGTAGCCGCGCGCCTGCGATTCCGGGAGCCCGGCGAACCAGTCGCGGATCTGGGTGAAGCTGCCGGTATAAGTCGCGGGGTTGGAGCGCGGGGTGCGGCCGATCGGCGACTGGTCGATGTCGATGACCTTGTCGAGATATTGCAGGCCGGTGATCTTGTCGTGCTTGCCCTGGACGATCCGCGCGCCGTTCAGGGTGCGCGATGCGGCGGCGAACAAAGTGTCGATCGTGAAGCTCGACTTGCCGCTGCCGCTGACCCCGGTGATGCAGGTGAAGGTGCCGAGCGGGAGGCTCGCGGTGACGCCCTTCAGATTGTTGGCGGTGGCGTTGTGGACGGTGATCTTCTTGCCATTGCCCTTGCGCCGGGTCTTGGGCACCGCGACCTCGCGCCGGCCCGACAGATAATCCGCGGTGATGCTGTTTTCGTTGGCGAGGACTTCCTCGAACGTGCCTTGCGCGACGATATGCCCGCCGCGCACGCCCGCGCCCGGCCCCATGTCGATCACATAATCGGCGGTGCGGATCGCATCCTCGTCATGCTCGACGACGAGCACGGTGTTGCCGAGATCGCGCAGACGCCGCAGCGTCTTGAGCAGCATGTCGTTGTCGCGCTGGTGAAGCCCGATCGACGGTTCATCGAGCACGTAGAGCACGCCCGACAGCCCGCTGCCGATCTGCGACGCGAGCCGGATGCGCTGCGATTCACCGCCCGACAGCGTGCCCGAGGTGCGATCGAGGTTGAGATAATCGAGCCCGACGTTGTTGAGGAAGCCCAAGCGTTCGAGGATTTCCTTGAGGATCCGCTCGGCGATCGCGCGTTGCTGGTCGCTGAGGTCGGCGGGGACTTGTTCGAACCATTTCAGCGCGTCGACGACCGACAGGCGCGTGACGCTCGAGATGTCGCGCATCCCGATCTTGACCGCGAGCGCCTCGGGCTTGAGGCGGCCGCCGTGGCAGACTTCGCACGGGGCGGCGCTCTGGTACTTGTTGAGTTCCTCGCGCATCCACGCGCTCTCGGTCGAGAGCATGCGGCGGTTGAGGTTGCCGATCACGCCTTCGAACGGCTTCTTGACGTCGTAGGACTTCTTGCCGTCGATGAAGGTCAGCGTGACGGGCTTGCCCTTGGTGCCGTGCAGGATCGTGCGCTGCGCCTCGTCCGGCAGGTCTTCCCAGGGGGTTTCGAGGCTGAAGTCGAATTCGCGCGCGAGGCTGCCGAGGACCTGCATGTAATAGGGCGACGGGGGGTTCGACTTCGCCCAGGGGACGACTGCGCCCTTCTTGATGCTGAGCGCATGGTTGGGGACGACGAGATCCTCGTCGAACAGCAGTTTCTCGCCCAAGCCGTCGCACGCCGGGCACGCGCCCTGGGGGGCGTTGAACGAGAACAGCCGGGGTTCGATCTCGGCGATGGTGAAGCCCGAGATCGGGCAGGCGAACTTCTCGCTGAACACGATGCGCCCGGGGGGCGCGTTGTCGCCGAGCACTTCCTGCTTGGGGGTATGGACTTCGACCGGATCGGCGGGGTCGACATAAGCGAGCCCGTCGGCGAGTTTCAGCGCGGCCTCGAAGCTTTCCGCGAGGCGCGTCGCGATGTCGGGACCGATGACGAGGCGGTCGACGACGACCTCGAGGTCATGCTTGAACTTCTTGTCGATCGCGGGGGCTTCGTCGATCTCGTGGATCTCGCCGTCGATGCGGACGCGGGTGAACCCCGCCTTCTGCCATTCGAGCAGCTCCTTCTTATACTCGCCCTTGCGCCCGCGCACGACTGGCGCGAGCAGATAGAGCCGCGTGCCCTCGGGGAGCGCCATGACGCGGTCGACCATCTGGCTGACGGTCTGCGCGGCGATCGGCTCGCCGGTCGCGGGGGAGTACGGGATGCCGACGCGCGCCCATAGCAGGCGCATGTAATCGTAGATCTCGGTAACGGTCGCGACGGTCGAGCGCGGGTTGCGGCTGGTGGTCTTCTGCTCGATGCTGATCGCGGGGGAGAGGCCCTCGATATGGTCGACGTCGGGCTTCTGCATCAGTTCGAGGAACTGGCGCGCGTAGGCGCTGAGCGATTCGACGTAGCGGCGCTGGCCCTCGGCGTAGATCGTGTCGAACGCGAGGCTCGACTTGCCGCTCCCCGACAGCCCGGTGATGACCGTCAGCGTATCGCGCGGGATATCGACCGACACGTCCTTGAGATTGTGCTCGCGCGCGCCGCGCACGGAAATATGAGTCAGCATAAGGCGAGTTCTACTTCTGTTCTGATGGGAGCGCCAGATAGGGAAATAGGAAAGCGCGCGGCCGGTTACGAGGGTTCCGCAGGAAACGGCCTAGCGGTCGCCATAGGCGGGGAGCGCGAGCTTGAAGCGGATCGCCGCCGCGCGCAGCGCGAATCCGCAGGCTGCGGCGATCGGGGCGGCGAGGTTGGGGGATACCCCCACCATCACCAGCGCGACATACAGCCCCGCCGCCAGCGCCGCCGCGGTCACGTACAATTCCGGTCGCATCAGGATCGACGGTTCGCCTGCGAGCACGTCGCGGATGACGCCGCCGATGCATGCCGTCACCACGCCCATCAGCGCGGCGGGGACGGGGGGGATGCCGAACGCGAGCGCCTTCGCCGCGCCGAACACCGCGTAGGCCGCGAGGCCCACCGCATCGAGCCAGTCGAGCGCGGTGCCCTTCCACCAGCGTTGCGGGGTCGTCCACACCAGCACCGCGACCGCGAGGCACGTTCCCGCGACGAGTCGGTCATGCACCCAGAACACCGGCGCGCCGATCAGCAGATCGCGCACCGATCCGCCGCCGGTGCCGGTGATGAGCGCGAAGAAGGTCGCGGTGACGAGCGTCTGGCGGTGCCGGATCGCGGCGAGCGCGCCGGTGATCGCGAACACGGCGATCCCGAACAGGTCGAGCCACGGAAGGACTGAGCCGAATTGCCAGGGGAATTGCGCGGGCATGGGGCTGGCCTAGTCGCTATTGCAAGGAAACGGAATCGTTCTTGGCGCTCGCCTCTCCCCTTCTGCCGTCATGCTGAACTTGTTTCAGCATCCACCGTGCGGCGGGCTTGGTCCGGACTCGTGGAGGGCTGGATCCTGAAACGAGTTCAGGATGACGGGCGTGTGGGGTGAGCGCGGTCCTCAGTAACCCTGGGCTCCGGCTTGCGCCGGAGCACGGGTCAGATCGCGGCCGCTGCGCCGTGCTTTGCGATGTTGCTCTGGCGACGGCCGTAGATGAAATACAGCGCCAGCCCGATCACGTTCCACCCGACGAAGCGCACCAGAGTCGATGTCGGCAGGCTCGCGAGCAGATACAGGCAGCCCAGCACGGTCAGCGTCCCCACGACATACGCCGCCGGGCAGCGGAACACGCGCGGCATCAGCGGCGCGGTACGGCGGAGCACGATTAGGCACACACCGACCGAGATGAACGCAATCAGCGTCCCCGCATTCGCCAGCTCGGCAATCTCGTCGAGCCGGAAGAAGCCCGCGACCGCGGCGATCGACAGGCCGGTGAGCAGCGTGATCAGCGTCGGCGAGCCGGTGCGCTTGCTCACCGTCGCGAGCCCGCGCGGGAGCAGGCCATCGCGGGCCATCACGAAGAATATCCGGCTCTGCCCGTACATCATCACCAGGATGACCGACGGCAGCGCGATCACCGCCGCCAGCGCGATCAGCTGCGCCGCGAACGGCTCGCCCAGCTGGCGCAGCACCAAGGCGAGCGGCTCGGGCGAATTGGCGAGCGCGGTGAAGGGGAGCGCGCCGATCGCGGTGATCGCGACCGCCATGTAAATCACCGTGCAGACCAGCATCGAGCCGACGATCCCGATCGTCAGGTCGCGCTTGGGGTTCTTGGTCTCCTCCGCCGAGGTCGCGACCGCATCGAAGCCGTAGAAGGCGAAGAACACGATTGCCGCCGCCGCCATCACCCCGCGCTTGTGCCCGCCGCTTTCGACCGAGCCGAAGCCGTAGGGCATGAACGGGTGGAGGTTCGCGCTGTTGAACGCGGGCAGCGCGTAGATCACGAACAGCGTGAGCGCGACGAGCTTGATGACGACGAGAATGATGTTGAGCGTCGCGCTCTGCCGCGTGCCGAGGATCAGCATCCCCATCACCGCGAGCGCGACCCCGACCGCGGGCAAGTTGATCAGCCCGCCGCCATGCGGCCCGACCAGCAGCGCGTGTGGCAAATGCACCCCCGCCGCCTCGATCCAGCCGACCAGATAGCCCGACCAGCCGACCGCGACGGTCGAGCAGGCGAGCGAATATTCGAGGATCAGGCTCCACCCGACGACCCAGGCGACGGTCTCCCCGAGGGCTGTATAGCTGAACGTATAGGCGCTGCCCGCCGCCGGGATCAGCGTGGCGAGTTCGGTATAGGCGAGCGCCGCGCACCCGCAGACGATCCCGCAGATGACGAAGGCGAGAATGACGGCGGGCCCGGCGCGTTCGGCCCCCACGCCGACCAGCGTATAGATTCCGGTGCCCACGATCGCGCCGACGCCGAGCGCGATCAGATGCGGCCAGCTCAACGTCTTGGCGAGGCTATGTTTGTCGGAAACGGGGGACTCAAATGATTTGCGCGGTCCGAACATAGTCCCCATCCCCAGTCTCCGTCAGTTCGTTTGGGTGCCGAGCTGGCCCCGGAGATCGGTCAGCGTCGACTGGATGTGGCTTGCGAGCAACGTCGTCATCAGCGCCTGATCGCGAGCGAGCCAGGCATCCAGCAACCCACGATGTTCGAGATGCGCGCGATCCTCGCGCCCGGCGGGCTGGAGGTGCGCGACGACATAGCGTTCGGCGAGGATCGCAAGCCGCTCGACCATTTGCGTGGTGAGCAACCGGCGCCCCGGGCGGACGAGCGCGGTATGGAACACACGGTTGCGAATCGCGACTTCGGCAAGCCGGTCGCTCGCGGCGCTGTCGAGTTCCTCGAAGGCACTCTGCGCGATCGCGTGGTCCGCTTCGGTGGCGACGGTGGCGGCATAGGCAGCGGCGGCGGGTTCGATGCTGAGGCGCAGCGCGAAGATGTCGTCGGCTTCGGCCGCCGACATCGGCTGGACCGCATAGCCGCGATTGGGATGGCTGGTCAGCAGCCCTTCCTGTTCGAGCCGCGCGAGCGCTTCGCGCAGCGGAATCTTGCTGACGCCGAGTTCGCTCGCCAGCGCGTCCTGGCGGATCGGGGTGTGGCCGGCGAGCTTTCCGGTAACGATCTGCTCGCGGACGATCTCGAACACCTGTTCGGACAGAGTGCGGACGACGATGCTCATGAACGGTCAGCTCCGATGGAAGGGACGAAGCTGCTGGCGACGCCGCGGCTCACGTAACCTGGAAACCTTCCCAGAACGGATCGCTGCGATCAATCCAGATCGTGTTGAAGCCGGTGGCAATCGCCGATCCCTCGATCGACGGAATGATCGCGGCCTGGTCGCCAAGCGTGGTCGCTGCCTCAACCCGGCCGATGAAGCGGCTGCCGATATAGCTTTCGTGGACGAAACGGTCGCCGGGGGCGAGCCGGCCCTGGTCGGCGAGATGCGCGAGCCGGGCCGAGGTCCCGGTCCCGCAGGGCGAGCGATCGATCGCCTTGTCGCCGTAGAAGACGGCGTTGCGGCCATCCGCGCCGTCTCCGCGGGGGACGTCCGCCCACAGGATATGGCTGACGCCGCGGATCGTCGGGTCGAGCGGGTGGATGGGTTCGTACACCGCGCGCACCGCGTCGCGGATCTTGCCGCTGAGGTCGATCAGGCGCGCCGCGCCGATCGCGTCGAGCCCGGTGTAGTCGCCCTGCGGCTCGATGATCGCGTAATAATTGCCGCCGTAGGCGACGTCGATCGTCAGCGGGCCGATCCCGTCGACATCGACCTGAATGCCCTTGGCCGCGACATAGGCGGGGACGTTGGTGATCCGCACCGCGGTGACCTTGTCACCCTGCGTCTCATAGGCGACGTCGATCACGCCCGCAGGGACTTCGATCCGCAATCGGCCCGGCTCGGCGGGCTGGATCAGCCCGTGTTCGAGCCCGAACGTCACCATCCCGATCGTACCGTGCCCGCACATCGGCAGGCAACCGCTCGTCTCGATGAAGAGGATGCCGACGTCGGTATCGCCGTGCGTCGGCGGGTAGAGGAACCCGCCCGACATCATGTCATGCCCGCGCGGTTCGAAGCACAGCCCGGTGCGGATCCAGTCGAAGCGAGTCATGAAATCCTGCCGCCGCTCCGACATGGAGGCCCCCTTCAGGAGCGGTGCCCCGCCCGCGACGAGGCGGACGGGGTTTCCGGCAGTGTGGCCGTCGATGCAGAAGAAGGTATGGCGCATCGGCGGAGGCTATCAGGCGGCTTTAGGGGACGCGAGGGGTGCCGGGGGGGCAAGCGTTGGACGGGTGGCGGCGGCCTTCTCGACCATCGCGATCACTTCGGCGCGGCGTGCGCCGATCAGCGGGTAGCGCGGCGGCAGGACGCGTTCGGAGCCGCGGCCCATCACTTGCTCGGCGAGCTTGATCGACTGGACGAGGTCATGCTCGGCATCGAGGTGGAGGAGCGGCATGAACCAGCGATAGATTTCCATCGCCTTGGCATGGTCGCCGCGTGCGAAGGCGTTGACCAGCTCGACCGATTCGCGCGGGAAGGCGTTGGTCAGGCCCGAGACCCAGCCCTGCGCGCCGAGATACAGCCCCTCGAGCGCGACGTCGTCGAGCCCGGCGAACAGCACGTAGCGGTCGCCGAACGCGGTCTTCACATCGGTGAAGCGGCGCGTGTCGGGGGCGGATTCCTTGACCGCGACGATGTTGGCGACATCGACCAAGGCGGCAAGCACGTCATTGTCGATCAGTGTCCGATACGCCGGGGGATTGTTGTAGAGCATGATCGGCAGGCCGACCGAGTCCGCCACGCCCTTGAAATGCGCGACGAGTTCGTGCGGCTTGGGCACATAGACCATCGGCGGGAGCAGCATCAGCCCGTCCGCGCCCGCGGTTTCGGCGGCCTTGGCGTAGCGCACCGCGCGGCGTGTGTCATATTCCGAAACGCCGGTGATGACGGGCACGCGCCCGGCGACTGCCTCGACGATTGCGGTCAGCACTTCGACCTTTTCGTCATATTCGAACGAGTTGTTCTCGCCGACCGTTCCGAGCGCGATCACGCCGGTGACGCCGTCCTTGATGAGATCATCGACGACGCGCTGGGTGTCCGCCAAATCGACCGAGAGGTCTTCACGGATCTGCGTCGTTACCGCGGGAAAAACACCCTTCCATGCAACCGACATTGCGTCTCGACCTTTCTCGCTTGAACTTTATATAACGTATACGAAAATGTCGGTGCGGTGCAACAGGAGAATGCGCGGCTTTCGATCAGGCGCGCTGACGGCCCTCTTTTCGGAGTGAACAAGGGGGTCGCAGCTGCGGTCGGCGCGATGCGGTTCGACAGTAAGGGGCAGAGGGTAGGGGCAGCCCAGTTCGACCTTATGCGGCGCCGCGCACGCCGAGCCGCGTTGCTTCGGGCAGTTGCATCGTCTGCTCGCGCATCGTCATCAACAGCGCGTCGATCGGCATCGGACGGCCGAGCAGGAACCCCTGCGCATAGCGGTAGCCGGCGAGCGATATCTCGATCAGCTGGGTTTCGGTCTCGATCCCCTCCATCGTGCACTCGAGCGACAGCGACTGTGCGAGGTTGCGGATCGCCGAGACCATGTTGCGGCCCGATCCGGTCGCCATGCCGGTAACGAAGGTGCGGTCGACCTTCAGAATGTCGAGCGGGAGTTCGTGGAGCGAACACAGGCTCGAATAGCCCGTCCCGAAATCGTCGAGTGCGGTGCGCACGCCGAAGCTGCGCAACCGCTGCAACGCCTCGCGTGCGGTCGCCATGTCGGTGACGAGCGACGTCTCGGTGACTTCGAACACGATCCGGCGCGGCGCGACGTTGGTCGCCACGATCATCCGGACGATCTCGCGCATCGTCGCGGGCGACATCAGGTCCTGGGCCGACAGGTTGAACGACAAGGCGATCGGATCGGGGAGCGCGGCCAGCCCTTCCAGTGCCTTTCCGAACAGGATCAGCGTGACCCGGTTGATGATCCCCATGCGTTCCGCCGCCGCGATGAAGGTGGCGGGGGCAATCTCGCCGAGGACCGGAGACCGCCACCGCGCGAGCGCCTCGACGCTGCTGATCGTCATCGAGCGCGTGTCGAAGATCGGCTGGTAATGGACCTCCAGCTCGCGTTCGAGCGAGGCGACCTGCAACGCCGCCTCGACGCGCTGTTCGACCCGGATCAGCGCTTCCTGTTCGGGCGAGAACACCGCACATCCGCCGCGATGGTGCGCCTTGACGTGGTACAGGGCGTAATCAGACCGGTCGAACAGCGCGTGCGCGGTCGTCCCCGCTTCGGGATAGACCGCGATCCCTGCGGAACACCCGAGCGTCACTTCCATGCCGTCGATCGCGACGGGCGTGTGGATTGCTGCGCACAGCGCCGCGATCGCGGGTTCCGCCTGTTCGGCGGGTCCGTCGAACAGCACGCCGAATTCGTCGCCACCGAGCCGCGCGATCGTCACCGCGCCGCCCGCGCGCAACGCCAGGCGATGCCCGATCGCATCGAGCAGGCGATCGCCATAGACGTGGCCGTAGGTGTCGTTGATCGCCTTGAACCGGTCGAGATCGAGCACGCCGACGCAAAAGGGGGCCACTTCCGCCGAATCCGCCGCCGTCCCGCGTGCGGCCAGTAAGGCTTCCAGCGCGCCGAAGAAGAAGCGGCGGTTGGGGAGCCCGGTCAGCGGGTCGGTATGCGCGAGTTGCTGGTTCTCGTCGCTCAACCGCTGCGCCTGCTGGCGCTCCACGATCAGCGCATTGCGCGACATGACGAGGCCCTGGAACACCTTGTGCGCATCCCGCAGGATGACGAGGAACACCACGGTGACCAGCGCGAGATTGATGCCGACCGCGACGAACACCGGATTCCCGCTGACCAGGCAATAGGTCACCAACGGCAGGCTGACGAGCGTGCCGACCGCGGCGGCGGCCCCGGGCAGGTGCGTCAGGCAGAACAGGCAGCACAGTACGGTCGTGCCGACGAACACGACGACATGGCCTTGCTCATACGGGCCGCCATAGGCGCCCAGCGACAGCGCCCAGGCGACGAACGCGACCGCCATGACCGACCCGAGGATGGTGGACTGCCGGATCACCCGCTGTGCCCCGTTTTCGGTGAGCATGTCGGGGGTCGGCGGCATCAGCCAGCGGAACAGGCGCGAGGCGATCAGCAGGATCAGCATCGCCGGAATGGCGTGGGTCAGCCACCGCGGGGCGAGGTTCGCATGCGTATAGGCCAACGCAACCGCGTTGATGATCAGCAGTGTGTACATCCACGGGACTTGCCGGCGGAAGTGCAGCAGCGTCGCGACGACCAGCGGTTGCTCGCCCGGCGGCAGATGGATCCTGGAAAACGGCATTGCGAAAAACCCCCGACACATATTCCGCTAAACGATAGGCGTTAACGTCCTGTTTTCATGGCCGTGGCCGGGTGCGACTACGGCGGTGCCGGAGCCGTCGTTGCGGCACCGGTTCGCGCCGGAGTCGCCAAAGGCCGTCGTCCGGTGCGGGATCGCGCGGGGATTGGCCGGACAGCCTTTTTCCGTCGGATTTTACGGACCACATGATCACGATCGGCCAATATGTGCTGGAGACAGGGGAACAGCGAAGACGCACCCGATGTATACGGATCGAAAGAGTGCAAATCTATGATACGAACAGTGTAAGCTATTCGGAGGAGGTCTAAGCTCCACTGGTCGCCGCAAGACGCGCGAGGCTGTCGGCGGCGTAGTGCTGACCATTCGCCAGTAATGTCAGCTTGCCGTTTTCGACGGATACCTCGCTCACCATGCCTTCCGCCGCGATCGTCACCGGAATACTCGACCCGGCGGCATCGGTTGCAGTGAGCGACAAGGTATAGGTACCGTTCGGGGCACGTGCGCCGTGGCTGTCGGTGCCGTTCCAGCGGACCTGTCCGCTTGCGGGATCGACCGGCTGCGTCGTGACCGTATTGCCGTTGGCGTCGCTGATCGTCGCGAGCATCGTTTGCGGCGTCCGGTCGGCGGCGAAGCGCCAAGTGGCGTCGCCGGTCGAACCCAGCCCAGCGATGCTGCTGTCGAAACTCGCGACATGGCCGATCAGCGCGGCGGCGTTGGACAGATCCGCGGACGACAGTTTGGCAAGGATGTCCTTCAGCGACTGGTTTTGCTGGATCGACTGTTCGACTTGCGAGAACTGGACGAGTTGCTGGGTATATTCGGAGGTGTCCATCGGCTTGAGCGGGTCCTGATTCTGCATTTGCGTCGTCAGCAACTTCAGGAACGTGGTCGAGTCGTTGGTCAGCTTCGTCAGCGCGGACGATGGTGCCGTTGGGGTGGTTGCGGCGGCGGTGGCGGCGGTGGTCGTGGTCATCGGGGCGTCCTCAAGCTACGAGGTTGATCCGCCCGCTGGCGCGCAGGCCCGGGCGTGTGGGGGACGGCGCGCTGCGGCTGTCGTCCGGTTCGTCGTCGGCGCTGCGCGATGGGGCGGCGAAGACCCATCCGCGCTCGCTGCCGCTGCCGGGACCCGCACCGTTGCCGCCGGATTGGGTGTCGAAGCGGAAACTGCCGGCGTCGGCCTGCACCCCGGCTTGCGACAGCGTTTGCGCGAGCATGGCGGAATCGCGCCGCAACAGGTCGAGCGCGCTCGCGTGCTCGGCGGAGACAGTGGCGGTCAGCTTGCCGGTTGCGTCGATCTGCATCCGCACCTCGACTCGCCCGAGTTCGACCGGATCGAGCCGGATCGTCAGCGTATTCCCGCCGTCGCTTTTGGCATGGCGCGCGATCGCCAGCGCGACATCGCGCCCGATGACCGCCGCGCGCGCGGTGCCGGCATCGATCGTCCGGCGCGGTGAGGCGATGGCGGGGGGCGGGACGCCGGGTTGCGCCGCTGGGGCTTGGGCAGGCGGAACCACCGGCGCGGCTGGCGG
>NZ_JAPYKK010000012.1 GCF_029623395.1 Sphingomonas echinoides | reverse complement strand
CGGTGGTGCTGGCGGACGTCGCGCCCGGCGCAGTCGCGGTCGGGATCCCGGCAAAGAGTATCAGCATGAGGGAAGTCCGATGAGCGACGCCGTTCCAGCGACCAAGGTCGCCGTCATCATCGTCAATTATCGGACGCCGGAGCTCGCCCTATCGGCGGCGCGCGCGGTGATGTCCGACCGGGCGGACAACCCCGGGTTGCGTGTCGTCATCGTCGATGGCGGATCGGGGGATTCCTCCGCCGACGTGATCCGCGCAGGCGTTGCCGATCCGGCCTTGTCGGAGTGGGTCGAGCTGCTCGCACTGCCGATCAACGGCGGATTTGGCTGGGCGAACAATCAGGCGATCCAGCGGCTGCTGCAATCCGCCGATGCGCCCGATTATCTCCACGTTCTCAACCCCGATACGGAAGTTGAACCGGGCGCGGTGACCAAGCTGCGCAAGGTGCTCGACAGCCATCCGCGCTGCGCCGCAGTCGGCAGCCTGCTGCTCAATGCGGATGGCAGCGAATCGGGGTCGGCGTTCGGCACCATGTCGCCGCTGCGCGAACTCGTCCGCGGGTCGCGGGTCAACACGCTCGGGCGCGTGCTCGGGATCAAGCCGATGCTGGTTACCGAACCTGGCGAAGCGGCCTGGGTGACGGGGGCCAGCACGATGTTCCGTGCGACCGCGCTCAAGCAGTCCGGCTTGTTCGATACCGGCTTCTTCCTCTACTTCGAGGAAGTCGAGCTGATGTCCCGGCTGGGTAAGGCGGGCTGGACGATCCGGCACGAGCCCGCCAGCCGCGTCCGCCACATCGGCGGTGCGTCGACCGGGGTCAATTACGAACGCAAGGCGGCCAAGACCTTGCCGCCGCTGCCGCGCTATTGGTACGAAGCGCGTCGCCGGATGTACGCGCGCACCCACGGGCGGACCGGAGCGACGCTGGCGAACGGTTTCTGGATCGCGGGGCACGGCGTGTATCTGTTGCGGCGCGCGATCGGTCTTGGTGGCCAGCACTTGCCCGTCGCCAACGAAGGACGCGATCTGTTGCGGCACGGAATGCTGCCCAGCAAAGCCGACCTGCAACCGCACGTTGCCCGGTGGAACGACCCGATCGATCAGCCGCCGGCCTGGATGGCGGCACGGCGGGGGTGATCCCGCCGTTTGGGCTGGGACAGAAAGGTCGCTGACCCGAACGGCGTCAGCGCCCCGGACCCGCCTTAGGGATCGATCCGTTCGGTTCGCGTCCAGGCGACGCGCTGGCGCCCGGTGAGCAGCCGGGCGTACATCGCCAGTTTCCACACCAGATAGCGGGGCAACCGAACCGCGGCGTCGCGGTGCAGATGCATGCGACCTTCGCCCGCCCATGCCAACACGACGACCGCACCCAGCAGCCCCAGCAGCAGCACCGCGACGATCAACGGAACGGGCGAAACGCCCAGCACCGCAGCAACCGCAAGCACCAGCGTGATCGCCACGTTCGCCGCAAGCAGCATCGACAAAGGCGGGACGCACAGATGCACCCCCATCCAGAACCGCGACCAGTTCCGCCGCGCGATCCCGGATCCGAGCAGCCCAAGCCCGTGGCGTCGCGCCATCGCGAGGAAGCCGCCTTCCCACCGCGCTCGCTGCGTGCTCGATCCGTCGTCGCTGCTGCAATCCGAGCGGACGGTCGCCCCGTCGAAATAGGTAGCGGGCTGCCCGAGTTCGATCAGGCCGATCCCGATCGCGAGATCCTCGACGACGTTTCCGGTCGCCAGGTCGAGCGCGGCGTAAGGCGCCCAGGGGAACGCCATGCCCGATCCGGTGAGGATCGCCGCGCCGCCGATCCGCCGTATCCCGCGCTGGCGGATGCGATTCTTGACGAAGAAGGCGAAGTTCGAAATCTGCACCACGGGGGGTGCGGTCGGTGCGGGGCGGAACAGATACGCTGCTTGCGCGGCGCGACCCGTCGCCATCACGCTGTCGGTGAGTCGCGCGAGCCCGGCGGGGTCGATCTCGCAATCGGCATCCACCACCACCACCACGTCGGGCGGCGACGCGGCGATATGATCGCGCCCGAACGCCAGCGCATAGCCCTTGCCGCGGCGGACGGCGTCCTGTCGCTCGATCACCTCAAGCCCCATGCCGCGGGCGACGGCGGCGGTCTCGTCGCTGCAATTGTCCGCGATCAGCACCACCCGCGTGGAGGCGTTCTGCAACCGGACCAGCCCGGCGCCCGAAGCCGCGAGCGTGCGTTCCTCGTTATGCGCCGGCACCAGCACCACCACGCGCTTGTCGCGCGCAGGGGGCGGGGGGCTATAGTCGGAACGCAACCCGAGCCCGGTTTCCAGCAGGAATGCGGCGTCGATCAAGGCGACCGGCGCCAGCGCAACCGTAGCGAGCACGTCGAACGGACCCATCACCCGATCCTCCGATTGGGACCGGACGCGCGATCGCCCCCGATTCGATTTCCACTTCGCACGACCGTCCCCTGTTGCCGACGTCCTGTCCGGTTCCGGCCGCGGCCGATCCGATCAGGAGTAATAGGCGTCGTAATAGCGCTGCGTGCCGTAGCCGAAGCCATAATCGTCGCCGCCGACTCCGCCCTTGTAGCGGTTGAGCACGGTGCCCATGCAAGGCGCCGGACGAAGGATTTCCAGCGTGTCCTTGACCTGGCGGGCGGTCGTCTTGCCCTCTTCGACGATCATCAGATACGCGTCGATTTCGCGCAGGACGATCGAGGCGTCGTCGTTGGCGAAGGCGGGCGGCAGATCGCAAATGCAGATCACGTCGTCCGGCAATTTGCGCATCGCCGAGACGAGGGTGCGCAACCGTTCCCCTGCGAGCAGCTCGGCCGAGCTGTGCTCGGTCGGGAAGGAGGGGAACACCGTCAGCCCCGTACCGGTGATTTCGCGCGAAGCGGCGTCGAGCGAATCGACTTCACCCGCCAGGAAGGTGTTGATGCCGACGCCTTCAGGGATCTCGAAGATCTCGGCGATCGACCCGCGCCGCAAATCGAGGTCGAACAGCAAGGTGTGCGTGCCCGGGATACGCGACAAGGATGCCGCGAGGTTGGCCGCCATAAACGACTTGCCGACGCGCGGCGTGGCCGAGGTGACGCCGATCACCTTCCACTGGTTCGCGCGCATGATCTTGACGACTTGCGAGCGGAGCAGGTTGAACGGACGCGACCGGCGATCACGGCTGTTGAAGCCGAACACGCCACGCCGCGGAGAATCAAACTGTTCGATCGGCTCGGCAATGCTTTCGGGCGACAACACCAGATCCGGCGCGGCACCGTCGGTGGTCGAGGAGTTCCAGGAACGCGGCATAGGGTACCTTATGTCGAAGAGGTAAGGCGCAGATTAAGCAGCGGCTTTGGGGGCGTTCGAACGACGGCGCGCGGCCTTCTTCGAGATCACCGGAATAACCGCGAGCGGGGGAGCGCCGGTCAGGCGCGTAAGCGTCCCGACGCTCCGGATCGGTCGTGCGATCAGCTCGAACAACAGCGCCAGACCGACACCGAGCGCGAGGCCGCCGAAAATGCCACCCAGGATCAGCATGGGGCGGTTCGGCTGCGTCGGGGTATCAGGCGTGACCGGCGGGTCGATCAGGGTGAGCCGCTCGCCGCGCTGTTCGTCCGAAATCTTCACGACCGACCGGGCGTTGAGCAGGTTGGTCTGGACACGACCAAGGTTGACGCGAAGCACGTCGGCACGCGCCTGCAACTGCGCGACCTGCTGCGCGATGATCGGCCCACGGGCTTGCGCCGCCGCCATCGTCGACGCGCGACTTTCCGTCATGGACTTCGCACTGCGCAACTGCGCGATCGCCGAGTTGTTTGCTTGCAACTGGCGCTGGACCACAGACGAAACGCTGTTGGTCTGGAACGCCGACGCGGTCGATTTTGCGGCTGCGAGACGGCTCTCGGCAAGCTTTACGTCGGGGTGGTCGTCCGAATATTGCGCGCGGGCGGCTGCCAACTGCGCCTGGGCGGCGATCACGTTGGGATCCCGTCCAACGGCGGGCTTACCGACCTGCGCCTGCAATTCGGCGTTCTGGCGCTGCAACGACGCGATCTGACCGTCATAGTCGCCGCCACTGGTCATCACGCTCACGCCCATGTTCGAAGCCGCAAGTGCGGCGCCGTTCTGGCCGGTGATGCGGTTGATCTGGGTCTCGATCGCACTGACCTGCGCCTGCAGGTTGGCCTCCTGGTCTTCCAGGAACCGCGCATTGGTTTGCGCTTCTTCCTGCGTCTGGGATGCGTCGAGCTTGAGCAGCCGGTCGACGAAGGTCTGTGCGACCAATTGCGCTTGCGGTGCGGTCGGATAGTCGAACGTCAGCGAGAAGGCGATCGACCCCTCCTTGCCGCCGCCGCCGACGTCGGCATTGACCGCGGTCAGCCCGGTCGCATCGCGCATCCGCGCGACCAACGCCGACAATGGCTCTGCACGCGCCGACGCGTTGTAGAGGTTGTTCGCCTGGATCAGGCCGACGAGATCGGGGCGACTGAGGATCTGCTGGCGAATCTTGGCCATGCGGCGGTCAATGACCGTGTCGCCCGGGCCCGCTGCCGCGGTCGTGTCGCTCGGCAGGTTCTGCGATTCCACCAGCAACGTCGCGCTCGACCGATAGGAGCGCGGGAGCAGGAAGGCCGCCGCGATCCCAGCGATGCTCAGGATCACGAAGGGGACGATGACGAACCAGCGCCGCTCCCACAGGATGACCGGCAGGCTGCCGATGAAGTTGGAGGATGTGTCCGACTCCTGGCCCTGTGCCAGATCGAGTTCGTCGTTCATCGAATGTCCCCGAGGCGCACTGCAACGCCAACCATCCCGCCAAAATCGCTGGGACGCTTCGAGTTGCCGCCGAAAATCTTGCGGTAGTTGGCAGAGGTGATCAGACGCAGGCGCTGGCGAAGCTGGCGATCATAGCCGACCGACGCACGCAGATACTCGTTGCCGAAGAGCAAGCCGTTTCCGGGGATCACGCCGATCCCGGTGCCGATCCCGTTCCCGGGCGTGCTGTTCTTGCTGTAGTCTGCCGATGCGTGAATGTTGCTGCGCTCGGTCAGGCGATACGAATAGCTGCCCCCGGCCGAGGTCGAGATTTGCGTGCCGAGCGTGCCGGTGGGCAGAACGGCGCGGTTGGCGGTCAGGCAATAGACCGAGCGGATGCCGCGACGGCAGAAGGCGAGCCTGCCCGACAGTGCGGTCTGCGCGCCGCCGATCTCGCGATTGATGAAGGAGATGCCAAGAGCACCGTCCAGCGTCCAATATTCGTTGATCCGTGCGGTGGTCGTCGCCTGCACCGAATAGACGGTGGTGTCTCCGCCGACGGTCGAATAATCGTAACGCGACGCCGTTCCCTGAAGACCCGCCTGGACATAGGCATTGAGCTGTCGGCTGTATCCGACTGAGCCACCGTAGCCGGTATAGTCGCCGAGCGCGTTGAACCCGCCGCCGGTCGCCTGTGTGTTGGAGTAGCGGGAATCGATGATGAACGCGCTCGCGGTGGCGACGTCGCGCGCCGAGAGCGTCGCGGTCACGTCGCCGCCGGCGTTGAGCGAGCGGCGCCGCGCACCGATTCCGAACAGCCCGATGTCGGTGCCGTTGTTGACGGGGAGCGTGTCGATCGGAAGCGGGTTTACCGGATCGGCAATGCTGCCGGTTCCTGGGGTGCTGCCGATCGGATTCACCGTCACGAAGCGATTCGAGAGATCATTGGTCGATCCGACCAGCGAACTTGCCGCGCTTGCGTTCAGATGCGCACGGATGTGCTCCGACGGAACGAACGCATAGTCCACCCCGGCCGAGTAATTGTCCGATCGCGTGTAGCGGCTGAAATACTGCTGCACGTTTGCATCGACGTTGAGCGTGAGCACGCTGCGTTCGCGCAGGAATCGCAGTTGCGGTCGAATGTCGACCTGCACGAATCCTGCACCCGTATTGGAGCCTGTCGTCGCGAAGGGATTGTTCGAATAGCCGAGCGAACTCGATACGTCCGCGCTCAACCGGGTTTCGGTGGTTTGCGCGAACGCAGGGGTCGCCGCGGTAATCGCACACAGCGCAAGACAGGTACGCGCCCTCACGGTACGATCACCGTGTCACCGCTTTCCAGCTGCGGAAGACCGGCGAGGTCGCGGCCGCTGGGGTTGCCCTTGAGGATGTCGGTCAGCCGGACCTTGATCACGTTCAGCCCGGTTCCCGACTTGCGCAGGATCGCGACGTTGCCGACATCGGCGAAGTCGGCGGGACCGCCCGCCATGACCAACGCCTCGAGCACGTTGACGTACCGGCCCGCAGTGAAGGCACCGGCTGCCTTCACCTTGCCGGCGACGCTGAACTGCAAGCCCGTCGGCGCCTTGACCGAAACCGTGACCTGCGGAACCGTATCGCGATATTGCGACCGCAGACCCTTGGACACCAGCGTCTCGATATCGGCCGGCAGCTTGTTCAGCGCGTCGATCTGCCCGACCAGCGGGAAGGAGAAGGTGCCGTCCGGCAGCACCTTGACGACGCGCTGCAGGCGCTCTTCGCCCCAAACGTAGATCTCGATCTCGTCGCCCGGATTGATCCGGTATGCACGCAACTGTGTCGGCGCGTTCGGTGCGGATTGCGCAACGGTTGGAACCGCAAGCGCCAGAAGTCCCACCGCCGCACAATGACGTGCGGTTCGTCCCGAAAAGATCATAGCAATTTCCCTGTTCACCGGTTTTGTCGTTCCTAGCGCAACTGCACTAGACTACGCTAGTGAAAGCAGCCTTAACGCCGCGTTTATAGGGCGACTGGTGATTGCTGTATCGGCCATCCCAGATGAAGACATTGACAACGCGCGTCCGGCCCCGGCACGGTCGACGTGGCCTAACCTTACGCATCATCGGATGATTTCCTGCAATGAAGCCTTTGCCTGCACGGTTCGCAGCGGCGCTTGCCGCGTCGCTTCTCCTCGTCGGGGGGGTGAGCGGGTGTTCGACGAAGGACTCGCGCGCTGCGGAAGCAGCGGCCTTGGCTGATACCGCACTGCAGCAAGGAGACTTCGCTGCGGCGCGACGCAATATCGATACGGCGATCAGGAATCGCGACGATGTCAGCGATTATTGGCTGACGTCGGCGCGCATTGCACTCGCCACGCAGAACTTCGGTAACGCGTTCAATGCGTTCGAAAACGTCTATCAACTCGACAAGGGCAATCTCGAAGCGCTTCGGCAATTGTGCCAGCTGGGGCTGACCGTTCGTTTGCCTGACAAGGTCGATCGCTATGCGGATCAGTTGCTCGTCATCAATCCCAACGATTCCTTGCCGTTGACGATGAAAGGGGGCGCCGCGCTGCAACGCGGAGACTGGAAAAAGGCGATGGCGTTCGCGGACCGCGTGCTCGCCATCAGCCCAACCGATGTCGGCGCGTTGATCCTCAAGGGGCAGGCGCTCGCTTACAAGGGGGATAATGCTGCGTCCGCCAAGCTGATCGAGGAATCGCTTGCGACGATGGGTGATCCCACCTCGCGCCTGGTCTTCTTGCGGGATCTGTATCTTTCGAACGGCAATCGCGACGGGTATCAACGGACTCTCGCCCGGTTGGCCAACGCCAATCCGTCCGATACCCGGATGCAGCTCGATTACGCCGATTGGCTGTATCAGACGCAACGCCCCGACAGCGCGTTCGACTTCGTCATGCCGCTCCTGCGCCAGCATCCGACGGATATCGCCCTCGCTTCCCAGATCCTCGAGATGTGGCTGGACGAGGGGCGCGACGCGTTGTCGACCAAGCAGATTCTGCTCGGCGGGCAGGAGGATTCGCTCGAGATTCGCGCGACGTTCGCGCAATTCGCCAACGAGACCGGGCAACCCGACCTGGCACTGCGCGTGTTGGGGACAGCCGTCCCGAAGGGCGCCCCGGACGCTGGCAACTCCAACGCCAAGGCCGCCATGGCGTTCGCGATCGGACTGAACGGTGCGGTTCAGGACGCATTGGGGCGGTTGGAAGACATTCTGGACGTAGACGCCACGCAGCCGCGTGCCTTGCTCGCGCGCGCCCGGTTCCGTGCGGCAACGAAGAACTACAGGGGCGCGTTGTCGGATGCCCGGCAGTTGGTTACCGACGACATCGGCAATATCACCGCACGGTTGGCGCTGACCGATATTCTGCTGGAGCAGAACCAGCCCGATCTTGCCGAGAGTAATTTGCGCGAGGCCTTGGGCGTGGTCCCGTACTCGACGCGGGCGGCAGCTCGGCTCGCGAAAATGCTAATCGAGCGGAATGGGCAGCGCGAAGCAGCGTCGACCGTCCTGCGAGATATGGCGCGCGCCGCGCGGATCAGCCCGCGGGCAGATGCAGTCGTCGCCAGTTTCCACCTGTCCGACGATCCGCTGTCGCGGTGACGGCGGAGTAACGACGCCTGCGTCACGGGGGTAGACGGCACAGGAACCCGAGCCTCCGTTGCGAAGGCCCGGATTATGGTCGGGTCAGGGCGCGGTAGCGGGGGCCGTGGTGGTGGCACCGGCTGCGGGCGTCTTGGGCGGCGCGAAACCGGGCTGATAGGTGATCTTCGCGGACGCACGCGCGGCTTCCAACTGCTTCTGCATCGCATTGCCGAGCGACTGGCGGCGCAACAACTCGAGCGCCGCGGGACGCGCCTGGGCGTCTGCGGTCGGTGCGGGCGTGGTCGCGGTGATCACGCTTGCCACGATTTGTCCCTTGTCCGGAGTCACGAACGGTTCGCCCGCGGGAAGGGCGGCGATCTTGGCCGCGACGGCCGGAGCCAGCATCGCGGTGTCGAGCGTGTTGGTGCCGCGCGTGAAGCGGATCCCGGCTGCCGACAGCGTGGCCGCGACCGCTTCGAGCGAATGCGCGGGTTCGAGCTGGCGGAGCACCGCCTGATCGCTCGGCTGCGGGAACGAGATCTGGTCGAGCGTGTAGCGCTTGCGCTGGCTGAACAGCGTCGGGTTATCCGCGATGAACTTGTCGACGGCAGTGGCATCGGGGAGCGAAACGCCCTTGGCGGCCTTGGTCGTCAGCAGGTTGATGATCAAAGCGTCTTCGCCGCGGCGAAGCTGTTCGAGATAGCTCGGCGATTTGTCGAGACCTTCCGCCTTGGCCTTCTGGACCAGCAGTTTGCGATCGACGATCTGCTGAACGACCTGCGCCATGATCGCCTTGCGGTCGGCGGTGGCGGGAATGTTGGCGCCCTGCAACTCGGCGTTGACTTCCTGCTGCGTGACTTCTTCGCCGTTGACGACGGCGACCACCTGGCCGCCGACCTTCTTGTCGCAGCCGCCGACGAGCAGGAGCAGCGCACCGGCCCCGGTGATCAGCATGGTCTTGTTGCGCATCATTCTGTTACCCTTTTGTGGTTCGTTAAAAGGCGGTTGTACTGGTAGTCCACGTCAGGCCGGGCCGACGAGCACGGACTTCATCCGCGGGCCGACGGCGCGGTAGAGCGAGGCCGCAAATTGGTCGAGGCTCGTCCGGGCATTGCCTTCGCCGATCGTCGAGATCCGCACCAGAACACCGTCCGGAATGATGCCGCGCAGGTTTTCCTCGACCACGGCGAGCTTCTGTTCCGACCATTTGCGCGGGAACAGATGGCCCAGGCGAGTCCAGTAGATCATCTGCTCGGTCCGCAACTCGGTTTCCGCAACGATGAAACGAGTCGGAATGTCGACCCCGGGCGCAAGCGTGACGTCGCGATCTTCGATGTCGGTCAGATGGAACCCGCTTGCCGGATAGCAGACCTCGGGGCGGTGGACCTGGATCGTGCCATCTTGCGATCCGGCATAGGCGATCAGCATCATCATCGTGCTGCCATCGGCGCGTTTGTAGACCCGCGTCACCAACTCGCTGTAAAGCTTGTCACGCAACTGGTCGGCCGGGGGCAGCACCAGCCCGCTCGACGCTTCGAAATGCCAGCCGTCGAAATCGTGGGGCACCAGCTTGTCCAGTTTGGCGGTGCCGAGCGTGCGCAGCACTGTTCTGGGTTTCAGGGCAAAGGCGGCACCCGCGGCGGCGAGCAGCGCGGCCCCCGCCAGGATCTGGCGGCGGGGCAAGTTGGCGACCTCGGACGAAGCCGTCGCCCCGGGTGCGTCGATGATCGATTCGGTCATGCGAGGTGTCCTGCGGGTGCCCAACGTTGGCGCAGCGGTGTGAAGAGCCAATCGATCACGAAGATGCTCAGCAACGCGGTGACGAACATCGTCATCCCCGCCAGTTCGTGGAAGAAGCCCTGACCGGCGGCCTCGCCGAAGTGATAGGTGATGAGCAGCAGCATCAGCACGCGCACGAGGTTGGCAAGCACCGCGATCGGCACAATGCACGCCACCAACAACAGCATGTAGCGCCAGTTCGAACTATGACGAAGATAGGTGTAGAACAGGCCCAGCGCGGTCAGGCTGATCAGCGAATTGAGGCCGGCACAGGCCGCCGCGACCAGCATCTCATATTGCCCGATCTGGATCGTCACCCCCGACCCTGCGACGGGATAGCCGAGCAGGTAAAGGATATCGACGGACCATTCCGAAATGGCGATCTTGAGCGGCTGCGTCATCGCCGCGAACAGCGTATCGGGCGGCGGAAACACGAAGAGCAGATAGACCAGCGGAAACCAGACCGCACCGACCGCCGCGCCGCCGAACAGCGCGTAGAACACCGCGACCAGGCTGAGGTACATGACGATCGATTCGATCTCGATGATCGACGTGATCCTCGCCAGGATGAACAGGGCGAGGAGCGGCACGAGGATCGCTATCGCCAGCAGGAGGTTGCCGGGTCGCGCCACCGCCGTGATGCGGTGCCGTTCGCGTAGCACCAGCCAGATCCCGGTGGCCATCACCAGCGGACCATGCGCGCCCTGTTCGGTACTCCAGCTTTCCTGTGCCACCGTCAGCATCGTCGGAATGGTGAACGCGAGCGCAGCGAGGATCAGGAACACCATCGCCGGCGTCCAGGAACGGAGCCGCGTCGTGATGTCGGGGGGAGCGGTTGTGGTCAACATCACGCGGTGCCTCGGCGAGAGCAATTTGGGAAGGATCGACCCGAATCGGGAACACCGAATGGGGGCAGATAGGACAAGCAATCGTTATGATGCCCGGACATGCGACGGAGGACCCTCCGGCACATTACCGAGCAACGCTCACGTGCGCTGCAAGGGTTTGAGAACATACCAGATATAGGCAAGGATCGCGACGATCGCGATGACCGCCAGCGCATGCTGCTCATGATTGCCGAGGTAATTTGCCACCGCGCAGCCGATCGCCGGGGGGGCGTAGTGGATCATCTTGTCGCTCGGCGTCTCCGCGGTAGAACGTTGCAAGAAAAGAATGATAAGTCCGGCAAAAATGGCCAGCGTCATCCAGTCGTAAGGCGTTTCCAAGTGTTTCCCTCCCAATCCCCATGTCGTCGCCGGCACAGGGCGGATATCTGCCAATTCGTCTAGTTACGGCGCTACAGGTAAATAGCCTCATAACCGTGATGAAGACATCGGCAATTTTACAGTCGATCGCGGTAGCGGCCGACGCCGGGAATCCGGCGTCAATAGGCCTTGTCGTGGACGATCACCCGGAACGTCGCGAGCATGATCGCAATGTCGCGTCCGAGCGTCCAGTCGTTGAGATATTCAAGGTCCGCCTGCAACCGTTTGACGAGATCGTCGCGTTCGCGTGTCTCGCCGCGCAGGCCGCGGACCTGCGCGAGCCCGGTGATCCCGGGCTTGAGCGCATGCCGGTGCCAGTAGCGTTGGTCGACTTCCCAGAAACGCTGCTCACCGGCAAGCGACCCAAGCGCGTGCGGGCGTGGACCGACGAGGCTCATCTCGCCACGCAGCACGTTGAACAACTGCGGCAGTTCGTCGATGCTGACCGCGCGGATCAGCGCGCCGACGCGGGTCACCCGGCGGTCGTTCCGCGTGATCGAGCGGTTGCCGTCGGCGTCGCAATCCGCGACGTGCATCGAGCGGAACTTGAACACCGAGAACAACCGGTTGGACCGGCCGAGCCGCTGCTGTCGGAACAGGATCGGTCCCTTGCTGTCGAGCTTGATCGCCAAGGCGACGGTCAGCAGCAGCGGCGACAGCGCAATGATCGCGGGGACCGTGACGGCAAGATCCATGATACGCTTGATCGCGCGATTGCGGACGTCGAGCGGGCCGGAGGCGACCTGCATGACGCTCTGGCCCTCGTACCGCATGATCCGGTTGGCGCCCGCCTCGTCGAACTCGGGCGCAAGCACGAATCCCTGGACGTCTGTCCCCTTGAGCAACAGCGACCATGCCGCGCGATCCTCGATGGCGCAGCACACCAGCACGAAATCCGCGCCGCGCACGGCGGTGCCGAGACGATCGAGCATGTTGGGGTCGCGCAAATTGGGGCGCAGGCCGTAAGCGGCCGCGTCGATCACCCACGCGTCGCCCAGCGGCGGTAGATCGCAATTGTCCACGATGATGAGTTCGGTGCGCATCACCGAACCGAGCGTGTGCTTGACGACGCTGTTGAAGCTGTAGCGTCCGATCCCGAGCAGGACGATCGCCAGGAACGCGCCGGTCGCGAACACCAGCCGCGAAAATTCGAGCGACGCCCGCGAGAAGAAGGCGACGAACAACACCGCCGCCATCGCGAAGATCAACGCGCCGACGGCCTTCGCCATCCCGCGCTTCCAGTTGAGCAGGACGTGATAGCCATAGGCGTTGCCGTTGAGCGCGACGAGACCGTAGATCGGCGTGACGAGGATCGCCAGCCGCAGGCCGTTCTCGCCGAACGTCGGCTCCGACCGCAGCAATCCCGCGATCAGGAAGCCGAGCAGGATCGCGACGACGTCGAACACCGCCAGCAACACGTACAGTTGGAACCGACGCGTCTGTTTGGATATGGGTGTCGCCCCGGCATGTAGGCGTTGGAATTCAGTTTCGCCGTCTGCTTTCTGCAGCATGTCTCTGGCAGACTCCGGTGCAAGCAAGGCGTGGAACAGGGAAAACCCGCGAACTGCTTGTTCCCGCGGGACTTCTTTCGCGCCACGCACAAACCCTCAGGACAGGCGGACGCATCGATTAATCGGTCGGTTGCGTAACATCAACAGCGTTGTTGAAGGAATGCAGAGACTGCAGTCCGGGGGTCTGTCGCTAGGGGCGATCGGTTAACGCTCTCACGCGAACGGAGAGCAACATGCCCCGTACGTCAAACCATGTATCTTACCCGTACAGATATTGCATGCGCGAAATCCTTCATCTGGGGGCGATCGATCATGAATGATCGGCATCCCCTGTAATGTCCGGTAATCATGACCAAATCCTGTTAATAGCAGGTGAACCGTCCGCCAAGAAAAGGTCGGTGCCCGTCACTCCGCTCGCGGAAGGATGGGTTTCGGGGTAAGATAACGCTATGCCGCCCCCCGTTTTTTCAGCACTGCTTCGCGCTCCCCACGTCCGTGCCACCTTGGCCGAGACATCCAATGGTATGGTGACTGCGGCGGTTGCGTTGGGCGTCGAAGTCCGCCCGCTTGCGCATGCCGACGGATGCAGTCTTGCCGAGCCGATTCGGGCACGAATCGATATCCCGCGCCGCGATGCGGCAGCGATGGATGGCTATGCCCTGGGCGCCGATCCCGTCCTTGGCGCGCCACTGCGGTGGGAGATCGTCGATACGTCCACCACTGTGCTGTCCGGCGGCGAGGCGATGCGCGTGGCTACTGGTGCACCGTTGCCCGGAGGGGCCATGTGCGTTCTTCCGATCGAACGCGCCATCGTCACGGACGGTTGGGTCGAATCGGATAGTGCAGCGCTCGAACGGTCGGGCATACGGGCGCGGGGGTCGGATCTGCGGTCTGGGGCGATTGCGCTGGCGGCGGGGTGCAGGATTGGTCCACGCGCGCTGGTCGCCGCTGCGGCGGCGGACGTTGCGACGGTGGTGGTCCGACGCAGGCCCCGCGTCGGCGTGCTGGTCCGCGGGGCGGGGCTGGTCGCACCGGGCGATGCCGCGGCGTCGCGCGACACAACTCCCGACGTTTTGGGTCAGGCGCTGCTGTCATTTGCTGCGGTTTGGGGCGGGCGTCCGGGCGATTCCGTGCGAATCGGTGACGATTCGGAGGTGTTTCTCACGGCGGTATCGGCAATGCGCGATCGCGCCGACGTGATCGTGCTGGTCGGCGGCGCGGCGCACGGCGCGCGCGATGCGACCAAGGACGCGCTTGGGCCGCTCGGGCTCAAGCTCGGGTTCGATGGCCTGGCGATTCGTCCGGGCCGACCGACGTGGTACGGGCGGATCGGCGAAACGCACCTGCTCGCGCTGCCCGGCAACCCGACCGCCGCGATGACGGTTGCGCGGTTGCTGCTTGCGCCGTTGCTCCTTCGGCTGGCGGGCGAGGACCCGGCGGCAGCCCTCGCGTGGGAGCCGATGCCGCTGCTTGCGCCGGTTGTGTCGACCGGGGCGCGCGAGGCGTTTCTGTGCGCCACGGCAGAAGCGGGGGGCGTCCGTGTGCTGGATCGGGGCTCAGACGCACTGGGGCAGATGATGCTGGCGTCCGCCGATCGACTCGTCGCGCGCCCGGCGCATGGACGCGCGCTGCCGGTCGGCGCATCGGTGCCGTGCCTGCGGTTCTGAGCGCGGATCCTATCCGCTGGTGGCGCCGCGCAAGGCGGTGAGATCGCCCTGGAAATTGACGTTCGGGATCGGGTCTTCCAGCGCCAGCGCCTGCGCGGCCATCGTCCGCGCCCAGCCACGCATCGATCGATCGTCCGCGCCCGACAGTCGCGCGATGAGGGCATCGGCGCAGGACGAGGGCCATAGCCCGATCACCGGACATCCACGGACGAACACCGGCGCGCCGATCGCCGTGAGCCGTTCGAACAGGTCCGCCGGCAGTGCAGGCGTGTCGCCCGGAATCGACAGCACTGCCGAATGGCCATGCCGCTGGGCATGATGCAACGCCGCCGCAAGGCCACCGAGCGGGCCAAGCCCGGGGGCGGGGCGATCGGCCAGGCTCGGGACATCCGAGACGCTGCGTCCGCAAACGACGACCGCGTCCGTCCGCGCCGTCAGCCACGCGATCGCATGATCGAGCAGCGTGCGGTCGCCCAGGCGCGCGGCGAGCTTGTCGCTGCCGAAGCGGCGGGATTCCCCGCCTGCCAGCACCGCGCCCAGCACCGTCATGCGACCAGTCCGGGCGCGGAGGCGGGGCAGAGTTGCAGCGTCAGCGTATCGGATCGCACCAGCGTGGCGAGCGTCAGCCCCGCCGCCGCCGCACGGTCGAGCGCCAGCGCGGTGGGCGCCGAGATCGTCGCGAGCAGCGGACAATCCGCGCGCACTGCCTTGTCCACCAGTTCGAACGAACAGCGCGAACTGAGCAGCGCGAACCCGCCGTCCCAGCCGATCCCGTCCCGCGCCATCGCACCGATCAATTTGTCGAACGCATTGTGCCGGCCGACATCCTCCCGCACCAGCAGGATCGCCCCGTCGGCTCCCGCGAGCGCGGCGGCGTGGACTGCGCCCGTCTCCCGATTGAGCGGCTGGTGATCGCGCAACGCCGAAGCCGCCGCGAAGAGCGCCGCCGCGTCCGCCAGGCTTCGCGCGGTGACGTGCGGCAATGGCGCGAGCGCACGGTCGAGGCTGTCGCGCCCACACAGCCCGCAGGCGGAATCGGTGGTGCGCGGGCGCATCCGTTCCATCACCGACACCGGGTCCGGCCGCACGCGGTCGACCCGCACGATCACGCCGATATCTAGCGCTGCGACATCGATGCTCGACAGGTCGTCCGCTGCGGCAATCTCGCCCTCCGCAAGCAGCAGCCCGACGACGAAATCCTCCAGATCATGCGGCGTCGCCATCATCACCGCGAACCCAACGCCATCCAGCTCGATCGCCACCGCGACTTCCTCGGCAATTCCGCGTCGGGAGCGGGTGCGCTCGCCGTCCGGGGATAGCGTCTCGAGGAGGGGTGCGGCGGCGCGGGTTGCGATAGTCTCGGGCATCGCCCGACGTAACGCACGGCCCGCGTCGGTGGAAGCATCGCGGAAATTTGCAACGCCCGGAAAAAGCGTCGGCTTCGTTCGGAACCGAAGTCGTTCGCCACTCGCTTCGCTGGCATCATGCTACACTTGGCCCGTCGCGCGATCGGGCCGCGAGCGATGGGAATGACCATGTCCGACCACAAGATGTCCCACACACCTTCGCAGATTGCCGATCTTCCCGACGATCTGCCGCATTCGCCGGGTCCGGCCGGCGGTTGGGGGTCGCTGCGCGGGATCGCCAGCGTGTTCGGGGAAACATGGTCGAACCCCGCATCGCTCGCGTCGCTGGGCAAGCTCAACAAGCCGAAAGGCGTCATGTGCGCGTCGTGCGCCTGGCCCAAGCCCGCCAATTATTCCGCGTTCGAATTCTGCGAAAACGGCGCGAAGGCGACTTTGTGGGAATCGACCAGCGCGCGGTGTGGTCCGGCGTTCTGGACCAAGCCGGGTCATAGCGTCACCGAGTTGCGGTCGTGGCGCGACCATGATCTGGAGATGACCGGGCGGTTGACGCATCCGCTTCGCTACGATGCCGAAACCGACCGCTATGTCGAGACGACGTGGGAGGAGGCGTTTGCCGGGATCGCTGGGGTGCTCAAGCCGCTCGATCCGGACAGCGCGGTGTTCTACGCCTCGGGCCATGCCGGGCTGGAGGCATCGTATCTCTACGCATTGCTGGCGCGAGCCTATGGCACCAACAACCTGCCGCAAAGCTCGAACATGTGCCACGAAACGACGTCGGTCGGGCTCACCAAGGTGATCGGTTCGCCGGTCGGGACGATCGTGTGGGACGATCTGGAGCAGGCCGACGCGTTCTTCTTCTTCGGGCAGAATCCGGGGACCAACAGCCCGCGCTTTCTCCATCCGCTCAAGGACGCGAAGGACCGCGGCGCGAAGATCGTGACGTTCAATCCGATCGTCGAGCAGGGGCTGGTGTCGTTCGTCGATCCACAGAGTCCTGCTGCCATGCTGACCGGCAAGGAGACCCAAATCTCCGATCAATACCATCAGTTGAAGGCGGGCGGCGACATCGCGGCGATGCTCGGCATGTGCAAGGTCGTGGTCGAGGCGGACGATGCCGCCAAGGCCGCCGGTGCCGCGCACGTCATCGATCACGCGTTCATCGCGCAGCACACCACCGGCTTCGATACGTTCCTCGACCGCTGCCGTGCGGTCGCCTGGTCCGAGATCGAGCAGGAAAGCGGGCTGAGCGAAGCGGCGCTCCGCGATGCTGCGCAGGTCTATATTGCCGCCAAGAACGTCATCGGCGTCTATGGCATGGGGCTGACCCAGCACGCGCACGGTGCGACCAACGTGGCGATGCTCGTCAATTTGCTGCTGTTGCGGGGGAATATCGGGCGGCCGGGGGCAGGGTGCTGCCCGGTGCGCGGGCACAGCAACGTCCAGGGGCAACGCACCGTCGGGATCGCCGAGAAGGTTCACCTGGTCCCGGTCGACAAGCTCAAGGCGCTGTTCCACTTCGACCCGCCAGCCGAGGATGGCATGAACATCGTCGAGGCGAGCGAGGCGCTGTTCGAGGGCAAGGTCCGCGCGTTCATCTCGCTCGGTGGCAATCTGGTCCGCGCGGTGCCCGATCAGAAGCGGATGGAGCAAGCCTGGGCGTCGCAGGACCTGACGGTGATGGTGTCGACCAAGCTCAACCGCAGCCATCTGTTTCCGGGCAAGCTCGCGTACATCCTGCCGTGCCTCGGTCGGTTCGAGGAAGATGAGCAGGCGAGCGGTCCGCAGACCATCACGACCGAGGACAGCTTCTCGATGATCAGCGGGTCGATCGGGCATCGTACGCCTGTCTCGGACAAGGTGATGAGCGAACTGGCGATCGTCACCGGCATCGCCAAGGCGACACTGGCGCCGAGCGAGCATCTGAAATGGGACGCGTGGACCGCGGATTACGGGCTGGTGCGGGATTTGATCGAGCAGACCTACCCGGACGATTTCCGCGCGTACAACCAGCGGATGTATGAAGCGGGCGGGTTCTATCGCGGCAATGCGGCGCATGAGCGAGTGTGGAAGACCGAATCGGGCAAGGCGGTGTTCACCACGCCGGGCGAACTCAACGCGATCGGCTTCCAGGATGCGCCCGGGCGTTTCCGCCTGATCACCCTGCGCTCGAACGATCAGTTCAACACGACGATCTACGGCTATTCCGACCGCTTCCGCGGAATCGAGGGGACACGCGACGTCCTGCTGATGAACCCGGAGGATATCGCCGAAGCCGGATTGAGCGACGGTCAGAAGATCCGGCTGATCACCGACGTGGACGATGGGCAGGATCGGCAGCTCGGCGGTCTCACGCTGACCGCGTACAAGATCCCGCGTGGGACGCTGGCGGGCTATTATCCCGAATGCAACGTGCTGGTGCCGATGAGCCACCACGACGAATTGTCCAAGACACCCGCGAGCAAGTCCGTGCCCGTCCGAATCGTCGCGGATGTCGATGCGGCCAAGGCGTGATCGTGCCGCGCCGTGCCGGTCGACGGCACGGCGCAGTTCGTGAAATCAAGCGGATTTCGTCAGCAGGCTGCCGACTCAAGGGGTGGACAGCCCCAAATCGATCCGCCGCCCAGGCCAGCGGGCCGACGAAAAGTTGATGAAATATTAAGACGGTGTTGGCTGTTCTGGAGAAGGAGGTGCGAGCGGCCGCAATTTCTAATGCTCTAAAGGTGGTATTGCGTCGAGAAGGATCTAGAATGAGCAATGCCATGATTTAGGAGGGCGGGAAGATTACGCGCCTTTTGTCGGAAACCCTTCGAACCGTGACACTCTCCGTCTGTCCTTTCCGGGGACGTGATCGTCTCTCGACGGATGCCGCATATTGCGACAATCCCGTTTTGACACAGTCGTCCGCCGCATTATGGACTGATCGTGAAGCGTTCGCGATATGAGAAGGATCTAGGATGCGCGTACGGCTGAAATCGGTGCGGGAAAATCCGTCGCACGTGCTGCTGGCGCTGTGGATCGTCCTCGTGGTCGGGTTCTTTACCTGGCAGTCGGGGACGTATCGCGGCGTGGTTGCGTTGCTCGCCGAATGGCAGTTCAACGAATTCGGCGTGTATCATCCGCTGCTGACGTTCCTGATCTTCATCCTGCTCCTGGCCCCGTTGCCGTTCCTGTTCACTCGTCGGCGGCGGAAGGCGGTTCGCGCGACAAACCTGAACGCCGAAGCCGTTGCCGCGCAGAACCATCTCGCGCGGGCGATCCATGATTCGACGATCTTTCTGAACATCCTGCTGCTCACGGCCGCCGGGTGCCTTATCGCAGCGGTGATCGCGCTCATCATGATGGTGATGCTCCCCAGCGCGCAAGGGCCGATGCAGCGGATTACCGCGAGTACCACGATCCCGATGGTTCCCACGCAGGGCCTGACCGAGCTGCACGGCACGATCGTCTACACCCGGACATCGGCGTTCGACGAGGATCTGTGGCTGGCACGTCGTAATGTCCGTTTCGCGCCGATGACCGATCCGGGCGCCGATCCGTCGGACATCCGGTATTTCATCGAATTGTCGCCGACCGACGGATCCGCACAGGCCGCGGCAGTGAGCGCGCGTCAGGGGATCCTGGTCGCCGATGGTCTGCCGGGGGAGTTGTACCGGCTGTACCGTTATGCAGGCTATCACGTCGTCCCGACGCACTATGTGCTGTTCCGCTCGGCGGCGACGATGCGCTGGCCGTATATCGTGTGGATTGCCGAATTCGGCGTGGCGGGGCTACTGATCGGTATTGCCGCGCTTGCCCAGTGGTTCCGGCGCCGCCGCCTGATCCGACGGGAACGGACCGCGACGGTGGAGGTCGCGGAAGCTTAACGAAACACTAACCACGTCCGCGCACCGGCTGTTTAGGCTCATTCGGGCATTGAGACCGTGTGTTCTTGCTCAAGCCCATCCTTGCGCTCCCCGGCGTCTTCGGCTTGCTGGCGTTTGCTGGCCTGTCGTTTACCGCGCACGCGCCCGTCGTGCAGGCGCGAGCGGTGGTCCCGCTGAGCGATGTCGCGCGTGCCGCGGTCCCCGCCGCGAGTGCGCAAGACGATGATGCGGCCCCGCCACTGCAACGGCGCTTCCGCCGATCGCGCGATGGATTGTTCTACGTCACCGCGCGGGTCAACGGAGTTGCGGTACGCTTCCTGCTGGATACCGGCGCGACCATGGTCGTCCTGACGCCGGCAGACGCGACCCGCGTCGGCGCGGCGTTTGGCGGACCGGCGCGACATACGATGATGGAAACCGCCGCTGGGCCTTCGGCGATCGATCGTATCACACTCGATCACGTCGCGATTGCCGGACATCGCATTACGGATGTCGATGCAGCGGTCGTGCGGCGCGGGTTGAAGGTCTCGCTGCTCGGTCAGGACCTTCTGTCGCAGCTGGGGCCGGTCACCATATCCGGCAACGCGCTAGAACTGAACTGAAGTTCCGAACGGGCGATCGCGCGGCGCGGGCCGGTTCCGGCTTTAGCGCGATCTTGCGACGGACAAGGGGCCACTACGCCGACGCCGCAGAGCGCCGCCGATCATCAGGAACCCGCCGAGCAGATACAGCCACGTCGACGGCTCTGGAACTGCGGATACGGGGGTGGGATTGTTCGTTCCCGTGTTTGGATTGCCCGTTCCGCCCGTGCCGGGCGTACCGCCCGTTCCTGGTGTACCGCCGGTGCCGCCGGTTCCGGGTGTGCCGCCGCCAGGGCTTGCAACGAATCCGGGCGCGCCGGTGACGGCCTGCGCAATCACGGGGGAGAACGGTTGTCCTGCTCCTTCGGGCGCGGGGCTTCCGGTTGCGACATCCGCAACGACATCCTGTACAAACGGGATGGCGTTGGGGTCGGCGACCGTGCCTCCAGCGGGCGATACGGGGGGAAGGCCGCGCGCGAACGCTACACCTGGATATTCGGCGCGGCGCGTGCCGCGATCGGCCGGCGGATTGCCGCTCCGCGTGGCCGCGGGACCGCGCGGTCCAGCCAGACCCGACAGATAACTGGCACGGCGTGCGGGACCATCCGAATCAACGGTCGCGGTGAAGGCCTTGGGCAGGCCGCCATCGGTGATGAAGACTGCACGTGTATTCTGCGGTGCTGCGGCAGCAATCAGGAATACTACGCTCAGCGCGCCGACCGTAACGGTGCGGGCCGTGTTTTCGCCGCGGTTCAATTCGGATACTTGCTCAGCCATCACGGATCTATAGCATCGTCTAGCAAAATTGCGACCTGTTTCATCATGGTGATTCCCGCTGTGGGACGGGTTTCATTTAGGGTAAGGCACGCTCGGTGCCCAAGCATGCCGTTGGGTAGACAGACAAAACGGGGTGGGAAATGAACCTTTCGGTGGCTTGCTCGTGATTCGACCGCATGGGACCGTTCGCGGCCCGATCCTCCTCAGCGTCGCTGCCGCTACCGTATTGAGTTTGGGGGGATGCGGGGGCGCGCCCAAACCACCGTATGATGATTCGCAAAAGCTCGTGCGAGCAACGCTCAAGATCCTGACCAACGATGGCAACGTGATTTGCGTCGACAATCGCACGAACGGAAAGCCGCTGGCGATCTTCGCGACCATGGCGGTCGCCCCGGCGCCGTCGCGACGCCCGCTGGCGTGGCATCACGTCGTGCCGCTGCGGTCGAGTGAGGCGCTGACGACGCGGCAGATCTATCAGGACACGATCGTCGATAAGCCCTCGCACATCCCCGACCCCACCAACACCACCCCCGCGCTCGGTTTCCTCGAGCAGCAGCAGCTCAACAATGCCGCCATGGTGCAGTCACGCAGGGGGCACACCAGGACGGTCGATTTTCCCGGTGGCTTCGACAACCCGCGCGTCGATGCGCGCTGGTGGCCGTTCGTCCGGCTGTCGCGCAAATGCTATCTGAAATACGCCGTTTCGGATCCGGTGTGGATGGACGACCTAGGGTTCGTGACGATCAATATCGAGCATTGGGGAACGACCTACGCGTTCAAGCGCCGCGATCGGGATTGGGTCGCGGTCGGGCAATGGAGCAACTGGCTGTTCTAAGCCGCGCTCAAGTCGCGTCGTCGCCGAACAACGGCAGCGCGACGGGGCCGTCGGCAAGCGAATCGAAAGTCGACACGGTCACGCCGACCAGCCGGATGCCCTTGGCCGGTGGGAGGACCGACCGGATCAGGTCGGTGCTGGCCGTGTGCAGTTTCTCGGCGGTGTCGATCGGGCCGGGATAAGTGCGGCTGCGCGTGATCTGCTGGAAATCGGTGTATTTGACCTTCACCGTCACCGTCCGGCCGAACGCCTGCGCCTTGTCGCACCAGCCCCACACGTCTTCCGCCATCTGCCGCACCCCGGCTTCGATCTCGACCGGGTCGAGCAGGTCGCGGTTGAACGTCGTCTCCGAGCCCGACGATTTGCGGATCCGGTCCGGATCGACCGGGCGATGATCCTCGCCGCGTGCGATCGCGTGGTACCAGTCGGCGGCATTACCGAAATGCGCGCGCAGGAAGGCGATCGGCTTCGCGCGCAAATCGGCCCCGGTGGTGATGCCCAGGGCCTGCATCTTCTTCGCGGTGACGGGGCCGACTCCGTGGAAGCGCGCGACTGGTAACGTCTCGACCCACGCCGCGCCCATGTCGGGCGTGACGGCAAACTGGCCATTGGGCTTGCGCTGGTCGGAGGCCAGCTTCGCCAGGAACTTGTTGTACGAGATGCCCGCCGACGCGGTCAGCCCGGTCTCCTCGAAGATTCGCGCGCGGATCGCCTTTGCGGTCGCCCAGGCGGTCGGCAGGCCCTGCACGTTGGCGGTGACATCGAGATACGCCTCGTCGAGCGACAGCGGCTGGACGAGCGGCGTATACTCCCGGAAAATTGCCTGGATTTGCCGCGAGACCTGTTTGTAAACGTCGAACCGTGGCGGCACGAACACCAGATCGGGGCAGCGCCGCAGCGCGGTCACCGACGGGAGCGCCGACCGCACGCCGAACACCCGCGCCTCGTAACTCGCCGCCGCCACGACGCCGCGCGCCGCGGCATGGCCGACCGCGATCGGCTTGCCGCGGAGCGACGGGTCGTCGCGCTGTTCGACCGAGGCGAAGAACGCGTCCATGTCGACATGGATGATCTTGCGGGGCGGCGGCTCCATCCGCGCCTGTTAGGACAAAACGAACGGAAGGGGAACGCTTTAGCGCATCACCCGAGCGCGTCCGCCGCAGTGCCGATAGCGGCGTGGACCCGGTCGAGGTCCGCATCCGTGATGCTGTAGGGCGGCATGACATAGACCGTGTTCCCCAACGGACGCAGCAGCAGGTCCGCGTCGCGGAACCGCTTGAGCAGCGCGGGACCGAGCGAGGACAGATACCCGCCGCCCGCCGGATCGACCAGATCGACCGCGGTGATCGTCCCCAGCGTCCGCGCGCCGCGAATGTTGCGGTGACCGGAGAGCGCGGCGAGGTGGCGTGCCTGTCGCGCCGCGAGATCGGCGATCCGCGCGCGGACAGGCTCGTCCCGCCATATCGCGAGGTTCGCGTTTGCTGCCGCACAGGCGATCGGGTTGGCGGTGTAGCTCGACGAATGGAAGAACATCTTCGATCGGTCGGTCGAGAAATGCGCGTCGTAGATCGCGTCGGTCGCGAGCGTCACGGCGAGCGGGACCGCGCCGCCGGTCAAGCCCTTCGACAGGCACAGGATGTCCGGCACGACGCCCGCCTGTTCGCACGCCAGCAGCGTGCCCGTGCGGCCCCATCCGGTCATCACTTCGTCCGCGATGAACAGCACGTCGTGTCGCGCGCAGATCGCGCGCATTTCGGCGAGCACCCATGCGGGATAGAACAGCATCCCGCCCGCGCCGAGCACCAGCGGCTCGACGATGAACGCGGCGGGCTGCTGCCGACAGGCTGCCTCTAGCGCATCCAATGTGGCCTGTTCGTGCCCCGCGGCGGGGAAGGGGATCGTCCCCACGTCGAACAGCAACGCGCCATAGGCCTGGTTGAACACCCCGCGCGCGCCGACCGACATCGCGCCGATCGTATCGCCGTGATAGCTGTGTTCGAGCACGAGGATCCGGTCGCGCGGCGCGCCGCGATTGGCCCAATAGCCCAGCGCCATCTTGAGCGCGACCTCGACGCTGGTCGAGCCCGAGTCCGAGAAGAACACGCGCGTCAGCGCTGGCGGCAGCAACGCCATCAGTCCGCGCGCGAGCGTTTCCGCGGGGTCATGCGTCCAGCCGGCGAAGATGATCTGGTCGAGCCGCTGCGCCTGCTCGGCGATCGCGGCCATGATGCGCGGGTGGCAATGCCCGTGCGTCGTCACCCACCAGGATGAGATCGCGTCGACGATCCGCCGCCCATCCGCGGTGTGCAGGATCGCGCCTTCGGCATGGGTGACGCGCGGGATCGGCTCGCCCAGCCCGTGCTGCGTGAACGGGTGCCAGATCGGCGAGACGCTCATCGGAATGCCGCCAGGTCGAAATGGTCGGCGAACGCGGCGGCGAGCGTCGTCGTGTCGAGCGTTTGGAGCCGGGGCAAGCGGCCCAGCCGGGTGACTTTGCCGATTCGGGCGATCGTCGCTTCGCTGTCGGGTTCGGAATCGCCGATGAACGCAACGCCCAGGATCGGCACGCCTCGCGCACGCAGCGCCTCGATCGACAACAGGCTGTGGTTGATCGTCCCCAGCCCGGTGCGTGCGACCAGCACCACGGGGCGGGCCCAGTGCGCGAACAGGTCCGCGAACAGCAGATCGGGGGTGATCGGTACCAGCACCCCGCCCGCGCCCTCGACGACCAGTGGCCCGGTCACTGCGGGGAGCGCGAGCCGGTCGAGCTCGATCGTCACCCCGTCGATCGCCGCCGCGCGGTGTGGCGAGCATGGGGTGGCGAGGCGATACGCTTCGGGCAGGATGTGCGACACGGGCAAGCCGGACAAGGCCGCGACGCTGTCGGCGTCGCTCCGGGGATCGAGCCCGGCCTGCACCGGCTTCCAATAGTGCGCGCGCATGGCCCCCGCGAGCGCGGCGGCGAAGACGGTCTTGCCGACGTCGGTGTCGGTCCCGGTGACGATGACGGTGGGGGCGAGGGTGGTGGTGGTCATGGCAGGATCTCCCGCAAGGTTTCGGCGAGGCGGTCGATCGCGGCCTCGTCCACGTTGAGCGTCAGCGAAATCCGCAGCCGCGCGGTGCCCGCCGGGACGGTCGGCGGGCGAATCCCGCGAATGTCGAACCCCGCCGCCTGGACCGCCGCCGCCACGCGCATCGTCGCGGCGTCGTCGCCGATCAGCAGCGGCAGGATCTGCGATCCGGTCGGCGTCACGCCGCACGGCGCAAGCACGCGTTCGGCATGCGCGATCAACGCCGCCAGCCGCGACCGCCGCGCGGGTTCGTCGGCCAGGATCCGTAGCCCCTCTCGCACCGCGCTCGCCATCAGCGGTGAGGGCGCGGTCGAGAAGATGAAGCCGCGCGCGCGGTTGACGAGGAAATCGCGCGCCACCGCCGGGCCGCACAGCAACGCGCCTTCGCTGCCGAGCGCCTTGCCGCACGTCCGCAACGTGATGACCGTCTCGCGTCCCTCCAGCGCCGCCGCCAGACCGCGTCCGTCCGGCCCGAACACACCGGTCGCATGCGCTTCGTCGATCAGCAGCATCGCGTCATGCCGCGTCGCGACCGCGAGCAGATCGTCGAGCGGCGCACGATCACCGTCCATGCTGTACAGGCTCTCGACCGCAATCCATGCGCGCCCCGTCGCGCCGGTCGCGCGCCACTGCGTGATCACCGTGTCGACCGCGTCCGCATCGTTATGTGTCGCCGCACGGGTTTCGGCGCGACCCAGCCGCATGCCTTCGTGCGCGCTCGCGTGGACCAAAGCGTCGTGGACGACCAGATCGCCCCGTTGCGGCAAAGTCGCGAGCAGCGCCGTATTGGCGGCGTAGCCGCTCGCGAAGAACAATGCGGTTTCGCTGCCGAAGAACGCCGCCGCCTCGGTCTCCAGCGCTTCATGCTCGGGGTCGTTGCCGCGCAGCAGCCGCGATCCGCCCGAACCGATTGGAACGCCACGCGCCAAGGCGGCGGCGACCGAGTCGCGCAACCGAGCGGATCCCGACAGCGCGAGATAGTCGTTCGAGGAGAAATCGGTTCCGCTGCGCGGCTGGAGCCGGCGAAGGCGGGCTTGCCGTTCGATTGCGCCAAGGTCCTGCTGGTGCGCCGCCCACACGGACGGCGTAGCGCTCTCACGCGAACCGCTTTCGGTAGCGTCACGGTTTTGCTCGATATTCCAGTCCATTGTCGTCAACCGTCGAAACCCTTCTGCCGCACTATCCGCGATCTTCCCGCTGCGCTTCGAACGCGGGGAGCATCTAACGCTGGACGTTCCTCCGTCGCAGGTAGATGCAAGGCGCACCGCATGCCACCACGAAGGGCGTATCGATGGGACCGTGGCTAATATGCTGAGACGTGTCATGATTTTTGTGATCGGAATCGCGGCGCTCGGTACGGTGGGTTTTGGGGTGTTCGCATGGCGCCCGTCGATCGCCAGGATTCCCCGGCCGGATGCCACCCGCTTCGCTCCGGCGCTGGTTGCCAAAGGCGCGGTTCTTGCCAGTGCCGGGAATTGCGCGCGCTGTCATACCGTCCGCGGTCGTCAGCCCTATGCGGGCGGTTATGCGATGAAAACTGCTGTGGGAACGGTCTACGCCACCAACATCACGCCGGACCCGAAGACCGGGATCGGCAACTGGTCCGAACAGGCGTTCGATCGCGCGATGCGCCAGGGTGTCCGGCGGGACGGCGCGCATTTGTTTCCGGTTTTCCCCTATGGCCATTTCAGCAAGCTCGCGGACGGCGACGTCGCCGCGCTTTACGCCTATTTCATGACGCGGACCCCGGTCTTTGCGCGGGAGGAAAGTTCGACGATCCCGTTCCCGCTCAACGTCCGCGCGCTGCAGGCGGGGTGGAAAGGGGTGTCCTTCCGGCCCGGTCGCTTCGTTCCCGACCCCGAACGCAGCGCAGAATGGAACCGCGGTGCCTATCTGTCCGAAGCGGTGGCGCATTGCGGTGGATGCCATACCCCGCGCGACATCCTTGGCGCGGAGAAGACGGCGCTGGCTTATACGGGCGGGCGGAGCGACGGCTGGACCGCACCTGCGCTCCCCCCGGCTCGGGGTGCGGCGGCGTGGTCGCACGAGGATTTGGTGACGTATCTGTCGGGTGGGACCAGCCCGCGTCACCGCGCGCCCGCTGGGCCGATGGCGGCGGTGGCACGCAGCCTTGCCAAACTACCCCCTGCCGATGTTGCGGCGATTGCGACCTATTTTACAAACCGCGACGGTGGCGTTGGACACAAGCCGACGTCGCATGCGGTCACCCGGTAACAGCCCGCAGACCGGGGGGCACACCGCGCGACGCCTTGGCGATCCGGTCGAGCGCTTGCGCTTCGATCTTCTCCAGCTCGCCGAGCGTTTCCGCAATGGCGTCGCGTTGCGCATCGAGCCGGTCGATCCGTTCCCGACAGCGTTCCGCCAGCGCGCGCATCTGTTCCACATGCTGCGGGTCGGCATCATACAGGTCGAGGAACTCGGTGATGTCCGCCAGCGTGAAGCCGAGACGCTTGCCGCGCAGGATCAATTGCATCCGCGCGATCTCGCGCTTGGTATAGACGCGGATCGCACCGACTCGTCCGGGCGTGATGAGCCCGCGGTCTTCGTAGAAGCGCAACGTCCGTGGCGTGATGTCGAGCATCCGCGCGACCGCGTTGATTCCCGTCAGCTCTTGCCGGTCTTCCAATCCGCTCCTCCAATGACGCGTCGAGGGATGAGGGCGCGCACCCGCCCCGGAAGGGCAAGGCGGCGTGCCGCGCGTCTTGGGCGTGAGTGTCGCGGATTTGCGACGATAAGGGAAACGCCATGTTTCGGTCGGATCGCGGAACCGTCCGGAACGTCACCTAAGGCGTTGCCCAAGTGTCACGTTTCACGCAGCATCGCGCTTTCTCGATGCAAGAATGCTTGACGCTGCTGCTCATCCTTATAGGCGACGTCGGACATGCCGTATACGGCATCGGGCTCGCGCATAAGACGGGGGCCGAACGACGACGGACGACCGCACAGATGTGGCGTCCATACCGAAACGTCCGTGCCCCAGCGGGTCGACGGGCAGGTTGGAGAGGATCGAGGATGTCTCTGCTGATCATCAGCGCACTGCTTGCCGGTGCACCGGTTGCCACCGATACCGTGATCGGTCGCTGGAAGACCGAAACCCACAATGCCATCGTCGAAATCGCGCGCTGCGGCGCGTCGATCTGTGGGCGGATCGTGACGTCGGATGCGCTCCGCGCGAATCCCGGCATGAAGGACAGCAGAAATTCCAACGCCGCCCTGCGCAGCCGCCCGATCGAAGGGATGCTGTTCCTGACCGGCTTCAAGCCCGACACCGATGGCGTGTGGAGCAACGGTCAGGTCTACAACGCCGACGACGGCAAGACCTACAATGGCAAGATCACGCCTGTCGGTGCCAACCAGTTGAAATTGCGCGGCTGCGTCTTCTTCCCGCTGTGCAAGACACAGACCTGGACGCGCGTGCGCTGACGCTTTCCTCCTCCGCTTACCAGTACAGGAAACCTCAATGCCAATTCGTTTCAAAGCCCCGTTGCTGGGCGCGACCGCGCTTGTCTCGTCGATCGGGTTCACCGGCGTCGCGCATGCCGACGCCTTCTACCTAGAGGCGCAGTCCGCGCGCGGTGCGGGCCGTGCGTTTTCGGGGGAGGCCGCCGATACCGGGCCTGCATCGCTATGGTGGAATCCGGCCGCGATCGCCGGGATCACCAATGCCGAAGCCGCGGTCAGCGCGACCGCGATCCTGCCCAAGGGCGAGGTGATCGACAATGGTACGCTGATCCGCCGCCCGGGGCAGGCGTTCGCGCCGGTCGGTGGCAATGGCGTGTCGCGCGACCCGATCAACAATGGCGTCCTGCCGAGCGGCGCGATCGCCTATCCGATCAACGACCGGATCGCGGTCGGCCTCGCGGTCACCTCGCCGTTCAGCTTCACCACCGATTACGACGCCAACAGCTGGGCGCGCTACAGCGCGGACAAGACGCGGCTGCGGACGATCGACATCCAGCCCTCGGTCGGCATCGTGCTGACCGACTGGCTGCGGGTCGGCGGCGCGCTCAACGTCGAATATACCGACGCCTTCCTCAGCAACCAGCTCCCCAACGTCCTTGCATCCCTTCCGGACGGCACGCAGACACTCAAGGGCCACGGCTGGGACTTCGGCTGGACCGCGGGCGTCCAACTCCACAACGACATCGCCACCGTCGGGATCAGCTACAAGTCGAGCATCGAGCATACGCTGACCGGCCAGCTCAACATCTACAATCTGGTCGGTCCGCTCGCCGCGTCGAACACGTCGCTGTCGGACGTGCAGGCGAAGTTCCGCACCCCGGGGCAGGTGATGGTCGCGGGGCGTCTCAAGGCGACCAACGCGCTGACGCTCAACGCGCAGGTCGTCGCGTATAACTGGAGCAAGTTCGACGCGATTCGGCTCGGCGCGCCGCTCAACGTCGCGCTGCCCGAAAATTACCGCGACAGCTGGAGCCTCGCGGGCGGCGTCGATTATGCGCTCAGCCCCAAGGCGACGGTGCGTGCGGGTCTCCAACGGACGATCACCCCGACGCAGGACGGCTTGCGCGACGCGCGCGTGCCCGATGCCAACCGCTGGACCTATGCAGCGGGCGGCAGCTACCAGCTGACCCCGCGCATCGCGCTCGACGCGGCGGCAAGCTATGTCGACTTCAGCGACACGACGATCGACCGCGTGACCGCGGCCTATGCCGGAACCCCGGCGCAGACGCCCGTCGTCACCAACGGCCTGTTGCGGAATGCGCATGCCGTCGTGCTGTCGCTCGGGGGGCGCGTGACCTTCTGACCGGACGGTGGGGAGGCTAAAGGCTTCCCCACCGCCCGTTCGGCGAAAGGATCGTGGAGGCAACTGCGCGTCCCGGTTCGGGAACGCACCCAAGGCTCACAACAACAACCGTTGGCGTTTCGCGCGGATCACGGCACAACTCACTTATGGGCGTAACGTCAACAGTCTCTACTCTTGCCGAACTTGCCGAACTTGCGGGCGTTTCGGTCGCCACCGTATCCCGGTCGCTCTCCGGTAACACCGTGATCGCCAAGGCCACGCGCGAACGCATCGTCGCGCTGGCGAGTGAACATGGCTTCCAGGTCAACCAGGCCGCGCGCAACTTCCGCCTCGGGCGGACCGGTGCGATCGGCGTGGTCCTGCCGCTCGGGCATGAGGCCGAACAGCATCTCTCCGATCCGTTCTTCATGAGCCTGTTGGGGCCGCTCGCCGATGCGATCGCGGATCGCGGGCATGACCTGCTGCTGTCGCGCGTCATTCCGAACGACGATCGCTGGCTCGATGCGATCGTCGATGCCGGGCGCGTCGACGGCGTCATCGTGGTCGGCCAGTCGAACCAGATCGACGCGATCGAGCGTGTCGCGCAACGCTATCGCCCGGTGGTCGTGTGGGGCGCGACGATGCCCGGCCGGATGCAGACCACCGTCGGCACCGACAATGTCACGGGCGGGCGGCTCGCCGCGGACCATCTGCTCGCGCAGGGGCGGCGGCGGCTGGCGTTCTTTGGGAATACCGACGTGCCCGAATTCGCCGCGCGCTACGCCGGGTTCCAGCAGGCACTGGCGGCGGCGGGAATCGAACCGGCGGCGCTGCTGCCGGTCCATTTGACCAGCGAAGCGTCGTACAGCGCGATCGAGGCGTATCTGGCGAGCCACGCTTCCCCGGACGGCATCGTCGCCGCGTCCGACGTCATTGCGATGAGCGCCTTGCGGGCGCTGACCGGGCGCGGGAAGCGGGTGCCGCAGGACGTCGGCGTCGTCGGCTATGACGATGTGGTGATCGCGATGCACACCAATCCGCCGCTGACGACGGTGCGACAGGACGTCGCGCGCGGCGCGGTGACGATGGTCGACCTGCTGTTCCGCCGGATTGCCGGCGAGGACGTGCAGTCGGTGGCGATGCCGCCCGAACTGATCCTGCGCGCCTCCGCCTGATCAGGGGCGGGCGCGCGTATCCGGCGTGCGGACGAACCACGTCGCCACCGCCGCCGCCAGCATCATCCCGCCGCCCAGCAGCAGCACGTTCCGTGGATCGCCGCCCAGCAACGGGCGATAGGCGAGCCACACGAACAGGATCTCGATCATCATCGGGATGACGATGAACATGTTGAAAATGCCCATGTACACTCCCGTCCGCTCGGGCGGGATGGCGTTGGCGAGCATCAGATAGGGATTACCCATCAGGCTGCCCCAGCCGATCCCGATTCCGATCATCGCGACTATCAGCAGCGGGATCGACCCGGTCGACGCGATCGTCATCATCGCCAACCCCGAGGCGACCATCGCGACCGCGTGGATCGGTCGCGCGCCGAAGCGCCGCGCGAACGGCACCATCGCAAAGGCCGCGACGCAGGCGATGAAATTGTAGAAGGCGCCAAGCTGTCCGTTGAGCAGTCCGGCGTCGCGGAAGCCGACGCTGGTCGGGTCGCTGGTGTTGAACACGCCGCGCGCCAGCGCGAGCACGACATATTGCCAGTAACAGAACATCCCGAACCACTGGAACAGCATCGCCACCGCAAGCTGGCGCATCGTCGGCGGCATGTCGCGGATCGCTGCGGCAAGCCCGCTCAGGGTCGAGCGCAACGACAACGGGTCGGCGGTGATCGCAGCGTCTTCCTCGGGGGTCAGCGGCAGTTCGGGGACGCGCCATACCGACCACAGGATGGTGGTGATCGACAGCACCGCGCCGATCAGGAAGCTGATCCGCGTGATTTCCGGGATCCCGTTGCTGTCGAGCGTGTCCTTGTTGATGCCCCACCACACCAGCAGCGACGGCGCGAGGTAAGACAGCGTCTGCGCCAGTCCGGTGAACGCGCTTTGCGTCAGGAAGCCGAGCGGGCGTTGCGTCTCGTCGAGCCGGTCGCTGACATAAGCGCGATACGGCTCCATCGTGACGTTGTTCGCGGCGTCGAGCACCCACAGCAAGCTCGCCGCCATCCACAGCGTGCGGCTGTAGGGCATCGCCAGCAGGCACAGGCTGCACAGAATCGCGCCGACGAGAAAATAGGGGGTGCGCCGCCCGAGTCGGGTACGGGTGCGGTCGCTCATCGCGCCGATCAGCGGCTGGATGATCAGCCCGGTCATCGGCCCCGCGAGCCAGAGGAGTGGCATGCTGCCCTCGTCCGCGCCGAGATAGCTGTAGATCGGCCCCATGTTGCTCTGCTGCAGCCCGAAGCTGAATTGCAGCCCGAGAAAACCGAGGTTCATCTGCAGGATACGGGCGAACGACAGATGCACTTTGCCGGCCGATACGCTGGTCACGTCTCACTCTCCCCGTCGACGAACTGTTGCCGTCCTGCAACGCGCTGTAGCTGTTTGCGCAAACGATTGCAAATTGTGCTTGCAATCGTTTGCGAGACGGGATTAGGTCCGGATCGAGCCGAATAACCGGCCGTTCCGTTCCAGGAGAGTGACATGTTGAAAGGGCGCACCCTTTTCCTTGCGACGACCGCGTTGATGGTCGCCGCCCCGGCTTATGCCCAGCAAGCGCCAGCGGCCAGCCCGCCCGCCGAACCCCAGATCGATACGCCAACCGATACCGCAGCAGCGAGCGGCGACGACATCATCGTCACCGCGGTCGCGCGCGGCCAGAACCGGCTCGACAGTTCGGTCTCGGTCAGTTCGATCAGCAGCGACGCGATCGCGCAGGCCGCGCCCCGCTCCGCCGCCGAACTGTTCCGCAGCCTGCCCGGTATCCGCTCCGAATCGTCGGGCGGCGAGGGCAACGCCAACATCGCGGTGCGTGGCCTGCCGGTCGCGTCGGGCGGCGCCAAGTTCCTGCAGCTGCAGGAAGACGGCCTGCCGATCCTCGAATATGGCGACATCGCCTTCGCCAACACCGACATCTTCCTGCGCGCGGACTTCAACGTTGCGCGCGTGGAAGCGGTGCGTGGCGGGTCGGCCTCGACCTTCGCTTCCAATTCGCCCGGCGGCGTGATCAACCTTATCTCCAAGACCGGCGAGCAGGAGGGCGGCTCGATCCAGGGAACGGTCGGGCTCGATTATGGCGAATACCGCATCGACGCCGATTACGGTGGCAAGCTGAGCGATACGCTGCGCTTCAACGTCGGCGGTTTCTACCGCGTCGGGGAAGGGCCACGGCGCGCGGGCTATGACGGCAACAAGGGTGGCCAGATCCGCGGCAACATCACCAAGACCTTCGATCGCGGCTTTTTCCGGCTGAACGTTAAATACTTGGACGATCGCGCCATCGCCTATCTGCCGAGCCCGGTTCGTGTGACGGGGAGCAACAGCGACCCGAAATACACCTCGCTGCCGGGTCTCAGCGCGAATAGCGACACGATCCACAGCATCTATTTCACGCGTGCGGTCACGCTCGACGGCGCCAACAACCGCGAGGTCGACGATATTCGCGACGGGATGCACCCGGTCGTCAAGGCGGTTGGCTTCGAAACCGAATTCGAGGTCGCCGACGGATGGAAGGTCAGCGACAAGTTCCGCTATTCGGACATTTCCGGTCGGTTCATCTCGCCGTTCCCGGCTAGCGTCGACACCGCGCAGAACCTAGCCAATGCGATCGGTGGCCCGGGCGCGATCCTGAGCTATGCCAACGGACCCAATGCGGGGCAGCTTTACGCCAACCCGACGACCTCGAACGCGATCGGGGTCGTGCTGTTCAATTCCAAGCTCAACAGCCTGAACAACATCACCAACGACCTGCGGGTCAACCGCCGGTTCGCCGCGGGGGCGGGGACGGTCGACTTCTCGGCGGGTTTCTACAAGTCGCGCCAGACGATCGACATCGACTGGACCTGGTCGTCCTATCTGCTTGATGCGCAAGGCAACAACGCCGCGCTGCTCAACGTGCAGACCGCAACCGGGCTGTCGCGGACCGATAACGGCCTGGTTGCTTACGGCGCGTCCTATTTCGGCAATTGCTGCCGCCGCAGCTACAATGTCGATTACGACACCAATGCGCCGTTCGCGTCGATCGGCTATACTGGCGGCGGCTTCAACGTCGACGCCAGCGTTCGCTACGACACCGGCAGCGCGCGCGGCTTCGTGGTCGGCGATGGCCCGGTGACAAGCTTCGACGTCGACGGCAACGGCACGATTTCCTACCCCGAGACGCAGACGACGATCCTGCCGATCAACAACCCGCAGCCGGTCAATTACAACTTCCACTATGCGTCCTATTCGTTCGGCGCGAACTATCGCCTGGCGAGTGACCTCTCGATCTTCGCGCGCTACAGCCGCGGGGGTCGTGCGAACGCTGACCGGTTCCTGTTCAACCCGAACAACGTCAGCTCGGTTTCGGGCCGGCTTCAGCCCGGCGCGCGGCCGGTTGATTTCGTCCGGCAGGCGGAAGGCGGGGTGAAGTACAGCCACGCCGGGTTCAACCTGTATGGTACCGCGTTCTGGGCGAAGACCGCCGAGCAGAATTTCGAGGCGACCAGTCGGGCGTTCTTCGATCGCACGTACCGCGCGTACGGTGTCGAGCTCGAGGGCAATTATCGCATCGGCGGGTTCAGCCTCGCGGCCAATGGCACGTTCACCAAAGCGAAGATCATCAGCGACAACGTCACCCCCGCGGTGATCGGCAACCGTCCGCGGCGGCAGGCCGAGTTCGTCTACAAGGTGACCCCGCAATATACGACCGGGCTGTTCACGCTCGGCGCGAGCGCGATCGGCACGACGTCGAGCTATGCGCAGGACACCAACCAGTTGAAGCTGCCGGGCTTCACCCAGGTCAACGCCTTCCTCAGCGTGCGTCCGGTCGAGCGCGTTCAAGTGTCGATCAACGCGAACAACCTGTTCGACACAAAGGGCTTTACCGAAGCCGAGGAAGCGTCGATCCCGACCAACGGGATCGTTCGGGCACGGTCGATCAATGGTCGCACCGTGTCCGCCGCGGTCAAGCTCGACTTCTGAACCGGACGGCCCGGGCGTGCTGTAGCGCGCCCGGGCCGACTGCGCTTTTCCTCCCCAGTGAGTAGCAGTTTATGACGACTATCTGGTCCCGCGATGCGGTCGCCTCGATCGCGCACCAGCCGTTTGTGCAAGTGCCCGCGATCGCGGCGAACGAACTTCCCCCGATCCTGCCGGGTTTCGACCTGTGGGATTACTGGCCCGTACAGGAACGTGACGGGAGCGTCGCCGACATCGCTGGCGGCGCCTTGCAGATGCTGCTGTCCGCGCCGGTGCTGCCCGATCCTGAATCGCGCCATGCGCTCGCGCGGATCCGCGCGATGCACGAGACGGCGGACGGGTGGCGCGATCTTGGCGATCTGTTGCCAGACGGCCTCGCGCCGGGGAGTCGCGAATGGTCGGGGTCGGCGATCGTCTCGCCCGCGCACGACCGCGTGACGCTGTACTTCACCGCCGCTGGTCATCGCGGCGAGGCCGAACCCAGTTTCGACCAGCGCCTGTTCGAGACCAGCGCCGCACTCACGATTGAGGATGGCGTGCCGCAGCTGTCGGGCTGGACGACGCCGATCGAGTCGGTCGTGGCGGACGGCGTGACCTATACGCGCGACATGACCGGCGGCGGCGGGATCGGGACGATCAAGGCGTTCCGCGATCCCGCGTGGTTTCGCGATCCGGCCGACGGCGCGGAATATCTCCTGTTCGCGGCGTCGCTCCAGCAGTCCACATCCCCGTGGAACGGCGCGGTCGGCGTCGCGCGGCGCGAGCAGGGGGAGTGGCGGCTCCAGCCCCCGCTGATCACCGCCGACGGCCTCAACAACGAACTCGAACGCCCGCACATCGTCCATCACCACGGGCACTATTATTGTTTCTGGGTCACACAGCGGAAGGTGTTCGCGAGCGACGGTCCCTCGGGTCCGACCGGGCTGTACGGGATGGTCGCGGATCGCTTTGCTGGGCCGTGGGTACCGCTCAACGGCAGCGGGCTGGTTTGCGGCAATCCGACCGAAGCCCCGCTCCAGGCGTATAGCTGGCTGGTCCTCGACGATTTACGGGTGTTAAGCTTCGTAGACCGTCCCGGACTTGCGCAAAACCCGGTCGATATCGACGAGGCGCGGCGTCATTTCGGTGGCACGCCGGCAGTTCCGTTCCGGCTCGTGCTGGATGGAGACCGCGCGACGATCGCCTGATCGCATCGCGAAGAGGGCGGCGGTGGGCCTCCCCTCAGACCGTAACCTGTTCGCCCAATTCCAGCACCTTGCCCGGCGGAATCCGCAGGAATTCGGTCGGGTCGCTGGCGTTCCGCTGAAGGAACATGAAGATCCGGTCCTGCCACAGCGGCATGCCCTGGTTGGCGGCTGGCTTGATCGTGTTGCGACCGATGAAATAGCTCGTTTTCGCAGGGTTGAGCGTCTTCTTGTGCGACGTCGCCTCAAGCCCGAGGTCACGCGGCACGTCGGGCGATTCCATGAATCCATAGGTCAGCACGACGATCGTGAAGTTCGCATCCACCGGGCGGATTTCGGCGCGTTCCTCGGGAGCGATCGACGGGCGGTCGGCGGTGCGGATGCTGACGACCAGGTTCTTCTCGTGGAGGACTTTGTTGTGCTTCAGATTGTGGAGCAACGCGCCGGGCGCGCTGTCGGGGTTGGCGGTCAGAAACACTGCGGTCCCCTCGACCCGCTCGGGCGGACGCTTCCCCAGCGCAGCCGCCAGATCGGCGAGCGGGACGCTCTGCCGCGCCTCGAACGCTCGAACGATCCCGCGTCCGCGGTTCCAGGTGTAGATCACCAGCCCGATACCGCTCGCGACGACCAGCGGGACCCAGCCCCCCTCGATCACGCGCAGGATGTTTGCGCCGAAGAAGATCAGGTCGAGCGTCAGGAACGGCAGGATCACCGCAAGCGCCAGCGGACGGCCCCAGTTCCAGCGATGCCGCACGACGATATACGCGAGCAGCGTGGTCACCACCATGGTGCCCGTCACCGCGATGCCATACGCCGCCGCCATCGCGGACGAGGTGCGGAACTGCACGACCAGCACCAGCACGCCGAACAGCAGCAGCCAGTTGATCGAAGGCAAATAGATCTGTCCCGCTTGAGTCGCGGAGGTCTGGCGAATGCGGAGCCGGGGTAGCAGCCCGAGCTGGATCGCCTGTTGCGTCAGCGAATAGGCGCCGGTGATGACCGCCTGGCTGGCGATCACGGTCGCCGCCATCGCGAGCACGATCAGGCCCGGGCGAATCGACGCGGGCGCCATCAGGAAGAACCAGTCCTGATTGTGGAACGGCTGGCCCGCGGCCTTGGCGGCTTCCAGCGCATTGAGCGCGAATGCCCCCTGGCCGAGGTAATTACAGATCAGGCACGGGAAGACGAGTGCGAACCAGCCGATGCGGATCGGCAGGCGACCGAAATGCCCCATGTCGGCGGTGAGCGCTTCCGCACCCGTGACGGTCAGGAAAACGGCACCGAGCACGAACAGCCCGGTGACGCCGTGGTCGAGCAGGAACAGCGCCCCATAGTGCGGCGAGACGACCCGCAGGATCGAGGGTTCGTCCGCAATATGCCAGAGGCCCAGACCGCCGAGAACGAGGAACCACACGAAGCACACCGGCCCGAACAGCTTCGAAACGCTCGCGGTGCCACGGCTCTGGATCGCGAACAGCGCGATCAGGATGACGATCGTCATCGACAGGATCACTTGCTCGTTGATGGCGGTTTCGAGCCCCGGGATCGTCTTCAGTCCCTCGACCGCGGACAGCACCGACAGCGCGGGCGTGATGATCGCATCGCCATAGAACAGCGATGCCCCCGCTGAACCGAGCACGAGCGCGATCAGCGATCGTTTGCCGAGCGCACGCCGCGCCAGCGCGGTGAGGGCGAGCACGCCGCCTTCGCCCTGGTTGTCCATGCGCATCAGGAAGACGACGTATTTGACCGTGACGACGAGGATCAGCGACCAGATTGCGAGGCTCAGCACGCCAAGGATCTCGCCGGTTTCCAGGCCGTCCTTGCCCGTCAGCTCCAGCGCTTCGCGGAACGCGTAGAGCGGGCTTGTCCCGATATCGCCGAAAACGACGCCGATCGCGCCGATCGTCAGCGCAAACAGCGCAGGATGCGGGGTCGCGCCATGCGACGGGGAAGCTGTGGAAGTGGCGGTGGCAGCGGACATAATGGGTTGGGCGACCTGCCGGAAAGGACGGCGCGCTTTACGCTTGTGGACACGGAGCGCAAGCGCTTTCGTGAACGTTGCATGAAGCAAGGCTTTGCGGCATGGGCAAGGACATGGTTCCCTTTTCGTTCGCCGGTCACGATTTCCTAGCACTCCGTAGCGGCGCCTTGTTCTGGCCGGACCGCACGGCGCTGCTGGTCGCCGATCTGCACTTCGAAAAGGCGAGCTGGTTCGCGCAGCGCGGGCAGATGCTGCCGCCGTACGATTCGCTCGTCACCTTGAGCGGACTCGCAGACGATCTTGCCGCCACCGGCGCGCGCGAGGTCTGGTGCCTGGGCGACAGTTTCCACGACGATGGCGGGTGCGATCGGCTGCCGACGATGGCGCAGGATCAGTTGCGGACGCTGACCGGCGCAACGCGCTGGACGTGGATCACCGGCAATCACGACAGCGGGATGGTCGATCGCTGCGGCGGCACGGTGGTCGACGAAGCCGTCGTCGATGGGTTGGTCCTGCGGCACGAGGCGGACCCTGCCGAGACGCGGCCCGAACTCTCCGGGCATTTCCACCCCAAACTGCGGTTGCGCGTGCGCGGGCAGAATGTCTCACGGCGGTGTTTCGTCACGACGCCGACCAAGCTGATCCTGCCCGCATTCGGTGCGCTGACCGGCGGGCTGGACGCACAGCACCCCGAGATCGTCCGCGCGGTGGGGAAGGGGGCCGAGGCGCTCATTCCGATCCAGGATAGGCTGTTGCGGTTCCGACTGGCGGCGTAGCGGCCTAAAACCAATCTGAAGGAGCCGCCCCGACTGTCGTCGGGACGGCCGCCTCGATCAGCTCGCCAGTTGCGGGAACCCCGCACGGAATGCCGCGACCTTGGGCTTGTCGAACGTCACGATATATGGGTGGTTCGGGTTCCGGTCGTAGAAATTCTGGTGATACGCCTCTGCCGGATAGAACGCACCGGTCTCGATCTTCGTCACGATCGGCTTCGGAAAGGCGCGCGCCTTGGCCAGTTGCGCGATGTAAGCCGTCGCTACCCCGCGCTGTGCCGCGTTCTGCGGAAAAATCGCCGAGCGATAGCTGATCCCGCTGTCCGGCCCCTGCCGATTGAGCTCGGTCGGATTGTGCGCGATCGAGAAATAGACGCGCAGCAGCGTGGCATAGCTGACCTTCGCCGGATCATAGACCACGCGGATCGCCTCGGCGTGGCGCGTCGTCTCGGTCGAGACCTGGTCGTAGGTCGCGGTGTCGCGCGTGCCGCCCGCATAGCCCGCAGTGACCTGGCGGACGCCCTTCACATGTTCGAACACCGCTTCCATCCCCCAGAAGCAGCCCCCCGCGAACACCGCGGTTTGCGGGCCGGTCGCGCCGGTCACGTCGGCAACGGCGGCAGGGATCGGAACCGCGCGCTCGGCCTGCGCGGCGCCACCGGCAAAGACGAAGGCGACCGCGCCGACGCAGGCGGCAGTGAAGAGGACGGGCTTGAGCATCGTGGCGGACCTTTCGACTGGGCGCGCGTTCCCCGGCGTGACCGGAGAAGCTACGCGCGCCCCTGCGAAAGGATGTCGGTATGCCTCAGTGCCGCTTCAAGCCGCGGACACGGTGCCAGATATAGAAAGCGATCGCGGCGATCAGCACGATCCCGATGATGAGATCGGCGCTGTGGAACGCCGCCTTGACGCGCGGGTCGCTGTTCCACTTGTTGCCGAGCTTCATGCCGACCCAGGCAAGCCCGAAGCACCACGGCCATGATCCGAGGAAGGTGTAGAGGTGGAACGGGATCAGCGGCATCCGCGCGACGCCCGCCGGAAAGGCGATGAACGAGCGGATCACCGGGAGCAGCCGGCCGATCAGCACCGCGATTCCGCCGAACCGTGCGAAGAAACGGTCGGCGGTGTCGAGCTCGCCCGGCCCGATCAGCACGTAGCGGCCCCAGCGTTCCGCCATCGGGCGTCCACCGCGCTTGCCGATTTCATAAGCGACGATCGACCCGAGGTTGCACCCGATCGCGCCCGCGGTCGCCGCCCAATACAGGTTGAACCGCCCGACCGAGACGAGATACCCCGCGAACGGCATGATGATCTCGGACGGCAGCGGGATGCAGGCGGACTCGATCGCCATCAGCAGGGCGATGCCGACATAGCCCCCGCTGGAAATGACCCAGATGGTGAAGGTGGCGAGCGTGGCCAGGATCTTTTCGAACATGGGGTCGGGCTTTGCCCTGTGGCGCGGCGGGGGGCCAGCGGAAATATGACCTGAGCGGGTGAGCGGGGTTCCCGCGCGCGACCATGATGCTAAGGCGTGCGGCATGAACGAGTCGGACAAACGCGCCGCTGCGCTCGCTGCCATAGGAGAGGTCCAGCCGGGCATGGTGGTCGGGCTGGGTACGGGGTCGACCGCCGCGTTTGCGATTGCCGCGCTCGGCGAGCGTCGGCTCGATATTCGTGCGGTCGCGACCAGCCTGGCGAGCGAAGCGCTGGCGCGTGCGGCTGGGATCGCGCTGATCGATCTGCCCGCGCGGATCGACCTGACGATCGACGGTACCGACGAGATCGATTCGCAGTTCCGGGCGATCAAGGGCGCCGGCGGGGCAATGCTGCGCGAGAAGGTCGTCGCCAGCGCCAGCGCGCGGATGATCGTGATCGCCGATTCGTCCAAGCGGGTGGCGGCCATTGGCGCCGCCGCGATTCCCGTTGAAGTCCTCCCCTTCGCGCAAGCCTTTGTCGCCGCCCGGCTCGTCGCGCTCGGCGGCACGGTCGTCCCGCGCGCGGGGTTCGTCTCCGATCAGGGAAACCCCGTTTTGGACTGTCACTTTCCGCTCGACACGGACCATGTCCGCCTCGCCGCCGACATTGCGCAGATCCCGGGCGGGCTCGGCCACGGCCTGTTTCTCTCTGAAGTTTCCGCTGCCTATATCGCTGACCATGGCATCGTTACGCGACTGGAACGCAGACGCGCTCCGGATTAAACCCCACCCATTCCGGCAACCCGACCGACGCGGAAGCGTTCAGGGCGCAACAACAAGGTGAACCTGCTCCATGGCTGATACCCCGATCCAAACCGCCGATGCCGGTGTCCACGAAGACGGCAGTGCCGATCGGCTCGCGATCGATACGATCCGTACGCTCTCGATGGATGGCGTCCAGGCGGCCAATTCCGGGCACCCCGGCACTCCGATGGCGCTCGCGCCGGTCGGCCAGACGCTGTGGACCAAATTCCTCCGCTACGACCCGACCACGCCCGACTGGCCCAACCGCGACCGGTTCGTCCTGTCGGTCGGCCATGCGTCGATGCTGCTCTATTCGCTGATACACCTCGCCGGGATCGAAGAAATCGATGCCGAGGGCAACAAGACCGGCAAGCCGGCGCTGAGCCTCGAGGATCTCAAGCAGTTCCGCCAGCTCGATTCGAAGACGCCGGGCCATCCTGAGTATCGCCACACCACCGGCGTCGAGACGACGACCGGTCCGCTCGGCCAGGGTTGCGGCAATTCGGTCGGCATGGCGATCGCTGAGCGCTGGCTCGCGGCGCGGTTCAACCAGCCGGGCTTCACGCTGTTCGATCACGACGTCTATTCGCTGTGCGGCGATGGCGACATGATGGAGGGCGTTACCGCCGAAGCGGCTTCGGTCGCGGGGCATCTCAAGCTGTCCAACCTTTGCTGGATCTACGATAGCAACCATATCTCGATCGAGGGCAACACCGCGCTCGCGTTCGACGAGGACGTCGGCGCGCGCTTCGTGGCCTATGGCTGGAACGTGATCCACGTCGACGATGCGAATGACGTCGGTGCGCTCACCGCCGCGTTCGACGCGTTCAAGGCGACGACCGACAAGCCGACCTTCATCGTCGTCCATTCGGTGATCGGCTATGGCAGCCCCAAGGCGGGCAGCGAAAAGGCCCATGGCGAGCCGCTCGGCGCGGACAACATCCGCCTGACCAAGCAGGCGTACGGCTGGCCCGAGGACGCACAGTTCCTCGTCCCCGACGGCGTCGCGGAGCGCTTCAAGGCGTCGATGCTCGACCGCGCGGCACCGCTGCGCGCCGAATGGGAAGCGAAGGTCGTCGAGTACCGCAAGGCGCACCCGGAACTCGCCAACCAGCTCGACTCGATGCTGTCGGACAGCTTGCCCGACGGTTGGGACGCAGACATCCCGGTGTTCGAGGCGGACGCCAAGGGCGTCGCCTCGCGGGATTCGTCGGGCAAGGTGCTCAACGCGATCGCGCCAAAGCTGCCGTGGCTGCTCGGAGGTTCCGCCGATCTCGCGCCGTCGACCAAGACCGACATCAAGGGTGCGCCCTCGTTCGAGGCGGACAATTACGGCGGCACCAACTTCCACTTTGGCGTGCGCGAGCACGGCATGGGTTCGATCGTCAACGGCATGACGCTATCGCACCTGCGTGGCTACGGCTCCACCTTCCTGGTGTTCTGCGATTACATGCGCGCACCGATCCGCCTCTCGGCGATCATGGAAGTCGGCTCGGTCTGGGTGTTCACGCATGACTCGATCGGCGTCGGCGAAGACGGCCCGACTCACCAACCGATCGAGCATCTCGCGACGCTGCGGGCGATCCCGGGGCTCGACACGATCCGTCCGGGCGACGCGAACGAAGTCGCCGCCGCGTGGCGCGCTGTCGTCGAGGATGCCAGCCACCCGACCGCGCTGGTCCTGTCGCGTCAGGCTTTGCCGACGCTCGACCGCACCAAATATGCGAGCGCGGATGGCCTCAAGAAGGGCGCCTATGTCCTCGACGGCGACGAAAACCCCGAGGTCATCCTGATCGCGACCGGTTCGGAAGTCTCGCTCGCGGTCGCCGCGCACGAGAAGCTCAAGGAAAACGGTGTCGCTTCGCGGGTCGTGTCGATGCCGAGCTGGTATCGCTACGAGCTCCAGGATGCGGCCTATAAGGAATCGGTCCTGCCAAAGAGCGTGAAGGCGCGGATCGCGATCGAGATGGCGGGCGAGATCGGTTGGGATCGCTATGTCGGGCTCGATGGCAAGACGGTCACCATGTCGACGTTCGGCGCGTCCGCGCCGATCACCAAGCTTCAGGACAAATACGGCTTCACGGTCGACAATATCGTGAAGATCGCCAACGAACTGCGGGAGACCAAGTGATGGGCAAGCTCAACGAACTGGCGGCACTCGGCCAGGCAGTCTGGCTCGATTTCGTCGAAAAGAAGTTCCTCGCCGAGGGCAGCCTTCAGAAGATGGTCGACGAGGACGCGCTGACCGGCGTGACCTCCAATCCGTCGATCTTCGAAAAGGCGATGGGGCATGGCGACGCGTATGACGCCGAGCTCGCCGCGTACGACAAGTCCAACCCCGACGCGCCGACGATCGACCGGTACGAGCATCTCGCGATCCTCGACATTCAGGCTGCGGCGGACACGCTCCGCCCGGTCTATGACCGGCTCGATGCCAAGGACGGCTATGTCAGCCTCGAGGTCTCGCCCTATCTGGCGAACGACACCGACGCGACGATCGCCGAGGCGCAGAAGCTGTGGAAGGCGGTCAACCGGCCCAACGTGATGATCAAGATCCCGGGCACGCCGGCTGGCGTCCCCGCGATTGCAGCGACGATCGATGCGGGGATCAACGTCAACGTCACGCTGCTGTTCTCGCAGAGTGCCTATCAGGCGGTGGCGGAAGCCTATGTCGAGGGTCTAGAGAAGCGCGCCGCCCGCGGTGAGCCGATCGACAAGATCGCCAGCGTCGCGAGCTTCTTCGTCAGCCGGATCGATGCGAAGATCGACGACAAGATCGACGCGGGAGTGGGTGGCGACGAAGCCAAGCCGCTCAAGGGCAAGGTTGCGATCGCCAACGCGAAGCTGGCGTACGCATGGTATGAAGAGTTCATCGCCTCGTCGCGCTGGCAGGCGCTCGCCGCCAAGGGTGCGCAGGTTCAGCGGCTGTTGTGGGCATCGACCGGGACCAAGAATCCCGATTATCCCGACACGCTGTATCTCGACACGCTGATCGGCAAGGACACGGTCAACACGATCCCGCCCAAGACGCTCGACGCCTATCGCCTCCGCGGTACGGCGGCTGAAACGCTGACGCAGGATATCGCCGGTGCGCGTCATGTCCTGTCCGAAGCCGAACGGCTCGGGCTCGATCTCGACGGCGTGACCGACGAACTGGTGGACGAGGGAGTGGCCTCCTTCTCCAAAGCGTTCGACGATCTGCTCGGCGCGATCGCTGCCAAGCATCCGGTTGCAGCCTAACACGTCCTTAGGCGTTTACGCGTCCGTCCCGGGGAGCCCCCGGGGCGGACGTTCTCATATCTGATCCCATCCTGGAGTGCGCGCATCATGAAAATCGGTATCATCGGCCTTGGCCGTATGGGCGGCAACATCGCGCGCCGGATCATGCGCGCGGGGCATCAGGCCGTCGTGTTCGACCGGGATGAGGCCGCGGTCCAGAAGCTCGTCGGCGATGGCGCCGCCGGGGCGACGTCGCTCGACGACATGCGGAGTAAGCTCGACAGCCCGGCAATCTACTGGGTCATGCTCCCCGCCGGCGAGCCGACCGAACAGACCGTCGCCACGATCGGCGGTTTTGCCGAGTCGGGCGATATCGTGATCGACGGTGGCAACAGTTTCTACAAGGACGACATCCGCCGCGCGAAGATGCTCGCCGAAAAGGGCATCCGCTATGTGGACGTGGGCACGTCCGGCGGCGTGTGGGGGCTGGAGCGCGGCTATTGCATGATGATCGGCGGCGACAAGGAAGCGGTCGACCATATCGACCCGATCCTCTCCGCGCTCGCGCCCGGTATGGGAACGATTCCCCGCACCCCCGAACGCGACGTGGCGACGGCCGACCCGCGCGCCGAGCAGGGCTATATCCATGCCGGACCAGCCGGGTCCGGGCACTTCGTCAAGATGGTCCACAACGGCATCGAATACGGGCTGATGCAGGCCTATGCCGAGGGCTTTGACGTGCTCAAGGGCAAGTCGTCGGACAAGCTTCCCGAGGATGAGCGGTTCGACCTCAACCTGACCGATATCGCCGAAGTGTGGCGGCGCGGGTCGGTGATCTCGTCGTGGTTGCTCGATCTGTCGGCCTCGGCGCTCGCCAAGGACCAGATGCTCGAGCATTTCTCGGGTTCTGTCGCGGATTCCGGCGAGGGCCATTGGACCGTCCAGGCGGCGATGGAGGAAGCGGTTCCGGTCAACGTCCTGTCCGCGGCGCTGTTCGCGCGGTATCGCAGCCGGGTCGACCACACGTTCGGGGACAAGCTGCTGTCCGCGATGCGCTTCGGCTTCGGCGGGCATGTCGAGATGCCGCAATGAGCACGGCCCCCGCGATCAAGCTGGTCGTGTCCGACGTCGACGGCACGCTGGTCGACAGCAGCAAGGCGGTCACGGCGGGGGTGCGCGACGCGGTCGCGCGCCTGCGCGCCGCCGGGATCGGCTTCAGCATCATCAGCGCACGACCACGATCGGGGATGATGCCGATCGCCGAGGCGCTGGAAATCGACTGGCCGATGGGGGCGTTTAACGGTGGCACCGTCTTCCGCCGCGATGGCACCGTGCTGCAGGCCGACCGGATCAACCGCGCCGTGGTCGAGGGGATCTTTGCCGCAGCGAAGGATGCCGCGGTCGACACCTGGGTGTTCGCGGACGACCTGTGGTACGCCAGCACCGCTGTCGGCGGTCATGTCGACAGCGAAAAGCGCGCGTCCAACCAGGACCCGATCGTGACGTCCGACTTCTCCGACCTGTTCGACCGCGCGGACAAGGTCACCTTCGTCAGCGACGATCCCGAGCTGCTGATCGACCTGCGCAAGCGGATGGACGGTTTCGCGGATAGCGCCACGATCGTGCAGTCGCAGACCTATTATCTGGATGTGACGCCGCGCACCGGCAACAAGGGCGACGGGCTGTCCGCGCTGTCCGATGCCATTGCGGTTCCGCTCGACCAGATCGCGGTGTTCGGGGATCAGGCGAACGATTTGCCGATGTTCGCGCGTGCTGCGGTGTCCTTCGCGATGGGGCAGGGGCCGGAAGCGGTTCGCGCCAAGGCGACCCATGTCGTCGCCAGCAACGATGACGACGGGGTGGCCGAGGCGATCACCGCAATCCTCGGGGATCGCTGACCGTTTCGCGCGCCGTGCGTAACGATTGTTCATCGCTCGTTTCATCCAAAGCTGGCAACAGGGTCCCGACCGGGCGCCTGCGCCCGTTATTCTGGGAGAAGACGATGCGTTCGAAGATGATGCTGCTGGTTCCGGCGGTTCTGGCCATGGCCACCCCTGCGATGGCGCAGGTCGCACCGACGATCCTGCCCGACGGTGCGCTGCTCGACGTGTCCGCCGAAGGGCGTACCGAGCGCGTTCCCGACGTGGCGACGATCCGCGCGGGCGTCGTGACGCAGGGCCAGACCGCCGCCGCCGCGCTGTCCGAGAATGCGACGCGCATGACGCGCGTTCTCGCCGCGCTCAAGCAGGCGGGCGTCGCACAGCGCGACATCCGAACCGCAAGCGTCGCGCTCAATCCGCAATATCGCTACACCGAGGGCCAGCCCCCCGCGGTGACCGGCTATCAAGCAAGCAACAGCGTCTCGATCCGCTTCCGCGACGTCGCCAAGTCGGGTGCGATCCTCGATGCACTCGTGGCGCAGGGCTCCAACCAGATCGACGGCCCCACGCTGTCGCTCGACAAGCCCGAAGCCGCATTGGACGAAGCACGCGCCGATGCGGTGAAAATCGCGCGGACGCGCGCCGAGCTCTACGCCAAGGCCGCCGGCATGAGCGTGGTGCGGATCGTCACGATCAGCGAAAATGGAACGAACGACGGGTCGAACCCACAGCCGCCGGTCTTCGCCATGGCGCGCGCGATGAAGGCAAGCGATTCGACGCCAATCGCCGCGGGTGAAACGCAAGTCAGCGTTACCGTCTCGGTGCGCTTTCTGCTGAAGTAACCGGCGCCCGCGAACGCCGGACATGAAAAGGGCCGCTGGGTTTCCCCAGCGGCCCGATCATCCGGTTGGACTGTCGTCTTAACGAACCGTACCGCGACGCACCAGGTTCACGATCGCGAGCAGAATGACTGCACCGATCAGCGAATAGATGAACGTGTTGATCGTGATCGCCTGGTTGATCCCAGCGCCGAACAGGAACGATGCAATCACCGAACCGATGATGCCGACGATGACGTTGAGGATAATCCCCTGCTGGCCATCGGTACGCATGATCATGCTGGCAAGCCAACCGCACACGCCACCGACGACGAGCCAAACAATAAGTCCAACCATTTTACCCTCCGTTGCCCGGTTATGTCCGGGATGACGGAGACAAGACTCACAAACCCTGATTTTTGTTCCGGCCCCGGATCGAGCAAAGCCGCGCTGAAACGTAAATCAGTATTTTTGCTGACGTTCGTACAATGATTTATAGTGCTGGATCCGCGTCACGCGGAGGCCCGGCATCCCCGAACGGTCGATCGCGCGCTGCCATCCGGCGAACTCCTCGACCGTCAGACCGTAGCGTTCGCAAACCTCGTCGACCGACAGCAGCCCGCCGTTCACCGCCGCCACGACCTCCGCCTTGCGCCGCACGACCCAGCGGGTCGTCTCGGGCGGGGGCAGGGATTCGAGCGTCAGGGGTTCACCGAGCGGACCGATCACTCTTGCGGGGCGGATCTTTTGGTTCTCGATCATTCTTACAAGACCTTGTCTCGGGGCGGTGGCCCCTATCAGCGAAGTTGTTACGGTCATAAGGCACTGGACTTGAACGCTGGCTAAAGCGTCTCGGTAAACAGCGGGTTCACGCTTTCCTCCGCTCGTCTCGCGCGGCGACCATATCCCAGGCCGCGAGGTTGAACGCGCCGTGCGTCGGTGTGAACGGATCGCTGCGGTGAATGCGGGGCAACCGGGCCTGTGCCAGCGCGGTCGGGCTCGCGGCTTGTCGTGCCGCCACCCCGACCATCAGAACGGCAAGCTCGGGCGACAAGGCCACGACATGCACGTCCGATTCAAATCTGGAAAAGCTGAGGTCCACACATACTTCCACGAGGGGCGATGCGGGTGTTTACGCCACAGGTTCTAAAGGGCGCGTAAAGCTGCCGTTAGAATTCGGACCGGTTTTGCAAGTTGCGCGGGAAAGGCCTATCTCCCCCGCATCATGACAGACGCAGATTTTCAGTTGGGCCCCGATGGCGCGGGCAAGCGCATCGTTGTCGCAATGTCGGGCGGCGTGGACAGCTCGGTCGTCGCCGCGCTGGCGGTGCGGACGGGGGCGGAAGTGATCGGGATCACACTGCAACTCTACGATCACGGCGAAGCAGTCGGGCGGGCCGGATCGTGCTGTGCGGGGCGCGATATCCGCGACGCGCGCGCGGTGTGCGACCGTTTGGGGATCGCGCATTACGTGTTCGATCACGAAACGCGCTTCCGCGACCAGGTGATCGACCGGTTCGCCGACGATTATCTTGCCGGTCGCACCCCGATCCCGTGCATCCAGTGCAACATGGGGCCGAAGTTCACCGATCTGCTCACCGCCGCGCGTGATCTCGGCGCGGATTGCCTTGCGACGGGGCATTACGTCCGCCGCGTCGAGGGAAAGGCGGGCGCCGAGTTGCACCGGGCGTTCGATCCGGCGCGCGACCAGAGCTACTTCCTGTTCGCGACGACGCAGACACAGCTGGATTATCTCCGCTTCCCGCTCGGCGGATTGCCCAAGCCGCGCGTGCGCGAGATCGCGGCCGAACTCGGCCTCGGCGTTGCTGGCAAGCCCGACAGCCAGGACATCTGCTTCGTGCCTGACGGGAATTATGCCGGACTGGTCAAGAAGCTTCGCCCTGAGGCGGATACCGCGGGCGAGATCGTCGATGCCGCGGGCCGGGTGCTTGGGCGGCACAAGGGGTTGATCCACTTCACCGTCGGCCAGCGCCGCGGGCTCGAGATCGGCGGTACGCCCGAGCCGCTCTACGTTATCCGGCTGGAGGCTGAGGCTCGCCGCGTCGTCGTCGGCCCGCGTGCAGCGCTCGCGGTACGCGCGGCGCGCCTGAGCGGGATCAACTGGCTGGGCGGGGACTATGACGGTCCACTGACCGCCAAAGTCCGCTCGCTCGCCAAGCCGGTCCCCGCACGCCGCGACGGCGATTGGGTGGTGTTCGACGCGCCCGAATATGGCGTCGCGCCGGGACAGGCGACCGTGCTGTATGGCGGTGACCGGGTGATCGGCGGCGGCTGGATCGAGGAAACCGAAAGCGCCTACGTTGCCGCGGAGACGTTCGCGGTTTCAGGCTGACCGACTAGGGTTTGACACTCCCTCAACCGGAGGGACGTGTCACGGTTACCCTGCCAGGCGCATCGGTTCGCGGGGGATGCTCCGCGGCTGGTCCGGCCAGATTCCGCGCGTGTCGTAGACGATCTTGTCGCCGCGCTCATCGACCGGCACCGACTTGAACACGTCGTGGTCGACCAGCACGATCATGATCCCGCACGTCTCGATCGCGGTATCGATATCGGCCAGCCGCGCGCCCGTCCCGTCAAAGGCGGCGGGGAGGGCGTTGGTATAGGGCTCGACCACGCACAGCCGATCTCCGAAGCGCTGCGCCAGCGCGGTCGCCACCTTGAGCGCGGGGCTTTCGCGAAAATCGTCGATGTTCGCCTTGAACGCGAGCCCGAGGCACGCGACCCGCAAGCCTGGATTGGCTGCGACCATCGCCTCGGCACGATCGACCACATAGTCGATCTTCGCGTCGTTTACTTCGCGCGCGGTGCGGATCAGCGGCGTGTTGGCGGGGTCGGCATGGACCAGGAACCACGGGTCGACCGCGATGCAATGCCCGCCGACGCCCGGGCCCGGCGACAGGATGTTGACGCGTGGATGGCGGTTGGCGAGGCGGATCACTTCCCACACGTCGACGTCCATCGTGTCCGCCACGCGGCTGAGTTCGTTGGCGAAGGCGATGTTGACGTCGCGGAACGCGTTTTCGGTCAGCTTGGTCATCTCGGCCGCGCGGCTGGTCGTGGTGACGCACGCGCCACGGACGAAGCGGCGGTAGAATTGCAGCGCCTTGCGTGCACAGCGCGGGGTGATGCCGCCGATGACGCGGTCGTTGTCGATCAGCTCGACCAGAATCCGCCCCGGCAGGACGCGCTCGGGGCAATAAGCGATCGCGACGTCGGCGCTTTCGCCGGTCCGGCCGGGCACCTTGAGATCGGGGCGCAGCTGCGCGAGCAGGTCGCGGACCTTCTCGGTCGTGCCGACGGGCGAGGTCGATTCTAGGATCACCACGTCGCCCGCCTTGAGCACCGTCGCGATCGTCGTCGCCGCGCGCAGGACATAGCCGATGTTGGGGGCATGATCGTCCGCGAACGGCGTCGGCACCGCGATGACGAACACGTCCGCCGGTTCGATCTCGGTCGAGGCGCGCAGGTATCCGCGCGCGACGACGCCCGAGACCAGCCCATCGAGGTCGACTTCCTCGATATGGACCTTCCCCGAATTGACCGTCTCGACGACATGCGCGGAAACGTCGAGCCCCAGCACCTTGGCGCCGGTCCGGGCGATCACCGCGGCGGTGGGGAGGCCGATATACCCGAGGCCAACGACGACGACCTTGAGTTCAGAATCCGAAACCATTGGCGACACCCTTTGCGATCCTTGCGGACGCATGGCCGTCGCCGAACGGATTGTGGGCGCGGGCCATGGCCTGATACGCCTGCTTGTCGTCGAGGAGCGTTGATATTTCGGAAACGATGCGGTCGGAATCAGTCCCGATCAGCCGCGCGGTGCCCGCTTCGACGCCTTCGGGGCGCTCGGTGGTCTCGCGCATGACCAGCACCGGCTTGGCGAGCGCGGGCGCTTCCTCCTGCACGCCGCCCGAATCGGTCAGCACGATATGCGCGAGATCGAGCGCGCGGATGAAGTGCGGGTAATCGAGCGGATCGATCCGCGCGATATTGGGCCGGTCGCCGAGCATAGCGTCCATCACCGCGACGACATTGGGGTTGGGGTGGACCGGGAAGAGGATCGCGGTGTCGTCCCGCTGCGCGATCCGGGCGAGCGCGCGCGCGATATTCTCCATCCCGCCGCCGAAATTTTCGCGGCGATGCGTGGTGACGAGGATGATCCGCTTGCCAGCAAAGCGCGTGGCGATCGCGTCGAGGCCGGCAGCAAGCGACGGATCGGCGGCGAGCTTGGCGCAGGTCGCGTGCAGCGCGTCGATCACGGTGTTGCCGGTCACGTGAATCGTCGCCGGGTCGATGTTCTCGCGGCGGAGCGCGGCGGCGGCGGTTTCGGTCGGGGCGTAATGCTGGTCCGCAATCGGGGCGACGATCCGGCGGTTCACTTCCTCCGGCCACGGATGGTAGATGTCGCCCGAGCGCAGCCCCGCCTCGACATGCGCGACCGGCACCTTGCGATAATAGGCCGCGAGCGCCCCGACCATCGCGGTCGCGGTATCGCCCTGGACGATCACGCGATCGGGCTGCTCGGCATCCATCACGTCGCCAAGCGCCGTCAGCAGCCGTGCGGTCAGCCGGTCGAGCGACTGGCCGGGTTCCATCAGGTCGAGATCCACATCGGGCACAAGGCCTGCGATCGACAGGACCTGGTCGAGCAACTCGCGATGTTGCGCCGTCACGCAGGTCCGCACCACTAACCCCGGCGTCGCCGACAGCGCGGCAACGACGGGGAACAACTTGATCGCTTCGGGGCGGGTGCCGAAAATGACGAGGACTTTGCGCGGGCGGCGGAGGGGAGCGGGTTCGATCATGCTCCGCCCCTAATCCTCCATCGCTTAAAGTCAGGCTAACCGCAGCACGAACATCCCGGGTCCTTGGGGAGTGTGAGCGTCCGGAAGCGGAACGCAAGCGCGTCGACCAGCAACAGCTTGCCCGCGCTGTCCTCCCCGAAGCCCACGATGCTGCGCAGCGTCTCGAGCGCGGCGAGGCTGCCCATCACCCCCGTCATCGCGCCGATCACGCCCTGTTCGGCGCAGGTGTCGCCCGCAGCGTCCTGCGCGCTGCCGACGAAGCAGCGGTAACACGGCTTGTCCGGCTCCCAGCCGCGGAACACGCCGAGTTGCCCTTCGAACTGCCCGACCGCCGAGGAAACGAGCGGGATGCGCAAGGCGTGCGCGGCATCAGCCACCGCGAGGCGCGTCGCGAAACTGTCGGTCCCGTCGAGCACCACGTCGACGCCCGCGAGCAGCGTCGCCGCATTCCCGGCGTCGAGCCGTTCCCCGCGCGTTTCCACCGCGACGTGCGGCGTGATCCGCAGCGCAGCGGCGCGGGCGGCGGCGACCTTCGCTACGCCGACATCCGCGTCGCCGAACAGCGTCTGGCGTTGCAGGTTCGACACATCGACATGATCGTCGTCGATGATCACCAGCCGACCGACGCCCGCCGCAGCGAGATACTGGATCGCCGGACTGCCGATGCCGCCGGCGCCGACGATCGCGACGCTGGCTGCCTTCAACCGCATCTGACCCGCGCCGCCGACCTCACGCAGGACGATGTGGCGGGCGTAGCGGTCGAGTTCGGCGTCTTCGAGGGGCGTCATCCCTGCCTGTGTCATCCGTGCCAGTCGAACACGATGGTGGTGCGATACCAAGTGTCGGCGGCCGGCTTGAACTGCGCGACGTTGCCGCGCGCGAAACCGGATACGAGACCAGCGGCATATTGTTCGATCGTCGGGCAGGCGATCGCATGCGGCACGACGCGCCGGACGCTACCATCGACGCCGACCAGCGTCGCGACCTCGACCGGCAGGACATAATGCCCGTCGGCCGGCCGTTGCGCGACACAGCGCCCGGCAGCAATTTCGCGCGAGACAAAGGCGGTGACTTGCGGGGTCGCCTGACGCGGCGCGACATAGGGCAGCGTCGGCAGCGCCGACCAATCCGAGGGCAGCGGCGGGGGCCCCGAAGGCGCCTCCGCAACCTGGAGGAGAAGTGCAGCGATCATCGTCCCGTCGATCCAAAACCCCCAGTGCCGCGTTGGGTATCGTCCAGAACGTCGACCGCTTCCAGCCTCGCGCGCTGGACCGGGGCGGGGACGAGTTGGGCGATCCGGTCACCCCGCGCGATCTCGAACGCGTCCTGTCCGTGGTTGATCAGGATCACCTTCACCTCCCCGCGATAGTCCGAATCGATCGTTCCCGGCGTATTGAGGCAGGTCACGCCATGCTTCAGCGCAAGCCCCGAGCGCGGACGAACCTGCACCTCGAACCCCGGCGGGATCGCAATCGAAAAGCCCGTCGCGATTGCCGCGCGCGCGCCAGGTTGCAGCGTCGCCGCTTCGGCCGCGACGACATCCATGCCGGCGGCGCCCTCAGTTGCATAGGCGGGCGGGGGGAGCCCTTCGCCGTGGGGAAGGGTCTTCAACTGGATTGTGATCGGAAGTGTCGTCATGCGGTCACCCTTAGCGCGCGTTCGCCGCCGCGCGAACCCGCGTCGATCTTTCCTCGCCTAAAGTCCGGCGTTCTAGGCACGATGTGCGGAACCTGAAACGCGCTTGCGGGTTGAGAACATACGAGAAACACAGGAAGACCCATCATGGCCGAAGAGACGCTCCACAACCCGAAACTGGACGAACATCCCGATTCGAACACCGAGAAGGATCCAGCCGATTGGGTCTCGGGCGGCGATCCAATGACGGGCGCGCAGGCGTCCTACCTCACCACGCTGGCCGAAGAAGCCAAGGTCGACGCGCCGAGCGCGGACCTGAGCAAGGCCGATGCGTCGATCATGATCGACGAACTGAAGAAGAAGGTCGGCCACTAAGCCGATCGCATGCTGCCGTCGTCCCGGACCGGGGACGGCGGCAGCGCGAGTCTTATACCAGGGCTGCGGCGATCCGCTCTGCTAGCCGGGAAGCAACCGCATCCTTGGGCATGCGCTCCCAACTCTCGACACCGGTCTGCGTGATCAGGTGCACCGTGTTCGCGGCACCCCCCATCACGTCCCCCGATACGTCGTTCGCAACAATCCAGTCGACGGCCTTGCGCTCCCGCTTCGCCGAGGCGTGTTCGAGGACGCGTTCGGTCTCCGCCGCGAAGCCGATCAGCAACGTCGGGCGCTGCGCACTGCGCGCCAGCGTCGCAAGAATGTCCGGATTCTCGACCAATCGCAGGACAGGCGTTTCACCGCCCTTCTTTATCTTCTGTGCAGAGCCCTCGACGCGCCAGTCCGCCACCGCGGCCACCATCGCCGCGACGTCGACCGGCAGTGCCGCCTCGACCGCCGCCGCCATCTCCAGCGCGGTTTCCACGTCGATCCGGTCGACACCCTCGGGAGTCGGCAGGGTGACCGGGCCAGCCACCAGCGTCACGCGCGCACCGAGCGCCGCCAGCGCCGCCGCAATCGCGAACCCCTGCTTTCCGGACGAGCGGTTGGCCAGATACCGCACCGGGTCGATCGGCTCATGCGTCGGCCCGGCGGTGACAAGCACGTGCCGTCCCGCAAGGGTCATTCCGTCCGCCATTCAGGTGCCAAGCATCCGCTGGATTGCAGCCAGGATCGCAGGGGGTTCGGGCAGGCGTCCGGGGCCGAACTCGCCACACGCCATCGCACCCTCGTCGGGGTCCAGCACCGTCACGCCGTCGCCGCGCAGCGTGGCGACGTTGCGCACGGTCGCGGGATGCTGCCACATGCGTACGTTCATCGCAGGCGCGGCGAGTACGCGCTTGTCGGTTGCGAGCAGCAGCGTCGTCGCGAGATCGTCGGCGATGCCCGCCGCCATCTTGGCCATCAAGTCCGCAGTCGCGGGCGCGACGACGACCAGATCGGCTTCGCGGCTGAGCTGAATGTGCCCCATCTCGACCTCGTCCTTCAGGTCCCACAGGCTGGTATGCACCTGATTTTCGGACAATGCGGCTAGCGTCATCGGCGTCACGAAATGCGCGCCCCCCGCGGTCAGCACGCATTTGACCGAAATCCCGGCCTTGCGGCACAGCCGGATCAGTTCGCTCGCCTTATAGGCCGCGATGCCGCCCCCGATGATCAGCAGGATCTTCATCGCACCAGCCTTTTGACGATGATCCGGCGACGGTCCCGCGCGCGCGCCGCCAGATCGCGAAGACCATCCGGCGCGAAGGCGAGGCCGATCGGAAGCAGGGGCGCGATCATCAACCCCCAATAATAGGTGTCGGTGCGCCCGAACACCCCGAGCAACGCAGCATAACCACAGAACACCGTCAGCGCGCGGAGCGCCAGCGGCTCCGCCCAACTGGCCCAGCCGAACAGCGCAAGCCCCACCAGCGGCGCGGCCAGCGCGACGGGCAGGGCGGCCAGCGCGGTCGACACTGTCATCGCGCGCACGAAGAACCCGAAGCCGAGCAATCCCGCCCCCTCGGACGCCATTGGATCGGTCACCCGAACCACCTCGGACACGGCGTGCGCGTGGAAGGCGAGCGAGGCCGCCAGCACCAACAGCGTCGCGCCCCAACCGAACGCTTCACGCCGGTTGCCTTCCAGCAGCGCGAGGATCGCCATGATCGCGACATACAATGCCGCGGTTTCGTGGATCAGCATCGCGATCAGCCCGAACGAAATTGCGCCAACCCAGCGATCGTCGCGCCGCAGCGCGAGCGACAGCGCGATCAGCAGCCCGGCCCAGACTTCGTGAACCGCGATCAACCCGTTCTGGACGAACGCCACCATCCCGGCGGCGAGCAACAGCATCGCGGAGGCGAGCGGGATCGGTCCGATAAAGGCTGGGCGCAACCGCAGAAACAGCGCCGCGGCGGTCCCCGCGATCAGCGCCCACAGGATCGCCTGCATCCCCAGCGGCGGAACATGCGCCTCGATCACCGCGAGCCCCGGCAGGCGGAAGGTGAGGAACGGCCGCAGCGGATAGGCGCCGCGCCGCAAGGCGTTGGCGGTGACGGTGTAATAATCCCCGCCGCCGCGAATGCCCGATACGATCGTTTCGTACGGGACGACCTCGCCCTGCACGTCGGCGACCGATGCGCCGTCATGTCCCGCCCCGGGGCCGGGCGCCGCGAGCGCGAGCAGCGTCGCCGTCAGCAACAGCGCGAGCAGGCCCAGCGTCCACAGCGCCTGTACCCGCGTCAGCGCGTTGAAGCGCGACGGCAGCGTGAGCCACAGCGGTGTGCGAGTCGTGACCGGCGGGGGCGTGGCTACGCCCACAGCATCCACCCGGCGCCGAGACTCGCGGCGGCACTGACGATCGCGACGACCGCGTACCGCCACCCGCCAAAGCGGACGATCTCGATATGCCGCAAGGGCGGCTCGGGCGGCGCGCCGGGCGGATCCGGGAACCGCCGCTCGATGTTGCGGATCAGGTCGGGCAGGCGGGCGAAGGTGCGCAGATCGGTGACGATCCGGTCTGCGACGGCGGCTTCCGGCCCGAGTTCGGTCCGGATCCATTCGCGCACGAACGGCGCGGCGGCATCCCACAGGTTGATCTCGGGATCGAGGCTGGTCGCGACGCCCTCGACCATCACCATCGTCTTCTGCAGCAGCAGCAAATGCGGCTGGGTCTGCATGTCGAAGTCACGCGTGATGTTGAACAGCCCGTCGAGCATCATCCCGATCGACATGTCCTTCACCGCCATCCCGCGCATCGGCTCGCCGACCGCGCGCAGCGCCGTCGCGAACTCGGCGACGTTGTGATGCGACGGCACATAGCCTGCTTCGAAATGGATTTCGGCGACGCGTTTGTAATTGCCGGTGATCAGCCCGTAGAGGATCTCCGCCAGCCAGACGCGCGCGCGCCGGTCGATCCGGCCCATGATGCCGAAGTCGATCGCCGCGATCTTGTTGCCGGGCAAAGCGAACAGATTGCCCTGGTGCATGTCGGCATGGAAGAATCCTTCCGCGATCGCCTGCCGCAGGAACGCGTGGACGAGCGTGTCGGCAAGTTTGGGCAGGTCATAGCCCGCCGCGATCAGCGCAGGCCGGTTCGACAGCTTGATACCGTCGATCCATTCGAGCGTCAGCACCTTGCCGGTGGTGCGCTGCCAGTCGATCTTGGGAACTGTGAAGTCTGGCTCCGCCTGCATCGAATCGGCGAGTTCGGACGCCGACGCGGCCTCGCGCCGCAAATCGAGCTCGCGCGCGGTCCAGCGCTTGAACGTCTCGATCGTCAGGCGCGGGCGCAGGCGCGAAAGTTCGCCGCCCATCGCCTCGACTTGCGCTGCGGCCCATTCGTAAGTGTCGATCGCGCGGGTGAAGTCTTCTTCGACGCCCGGGCGCAGCACCTTGATCGCGACGGTGCGGCCGTCGGTCGTCACCGCGCGGTGGACCTGCGCGATCGACGCGGCGCCGACGGGCACCGGCTCGATCGACTGGAACAGCTCGGCGGGGTCGCGCTGGAACGCGCGGGTCAGCGCGGCGTGGATCGTCTCGTACGGGACGGGGGGCAGCGCATCCTGCAACCGCATCAGGTCGAGCGCGGCGGCATCGCCGACCATGTCAGGACGAGTCGCGAGCGTCTGCCCGAGCTTGATCGCGGCGGGGCCGATCGCCTGGAGCGCATCGGCATAGCGCGGCACCTTTGGCACGCGCGCCCCGAACCGCGCGATCCGGGCGAGACGACGGACGGGGGCAGGGGTGTTGGGATCACGTTCGATCCCTTGCAACGCGCCATGGCGCGCAAGCGTGCGACCCCAGCGAAGCAAGCGCCACAGATGAACAGCAGGCGCGGTCATGCTTTGCTCCCCTCCCCTTCAGGGGAGGGGCCGGGGGTGGGGCAGTGCTGGGTGGTCGCGCCGAATTGGGCGGCTGCGCCCGCTACGGCCCCACCCCAACCCCTCCCCTGAAGGGGAGGGGCTTTGAGAGTCGGCCCCATCAAATCTTCCAGCCGTGGTGAATCGCGACCAACCCGCCGAGCATCGGCTCTACGCCGGTCTGGATGAACCCCGCATCGCGGATCATCCGCTCGAAGGTCGGCATGTCGGGGAAGCGCCGGATCGATTCGATCAGATAGCGATAACTGTCCGCATCCTGCGCGAGCAGCTTGCCGAGCTGCGGCACGACCTTGTGCGAATAGGCGTCATACACGTCCGCGAACCCCGGCCACACGGTCGTCGAGAATTCGAGGCAGAAGAACCGCCCGCCCCGCCGCAGCACGCGGTGCGCCTCGCGGAGCGCCTTGGGGATGTCGGTCACGTTCCGGATCCCGAACGCGATCGTGTACGCATCGAAGAAACGGTCGGGGAAGGTCAGCGTCTCGGCGTTCGCCTCGGTCCACACCAACCCGTCGATCCCGCGCTTGGCCGCGCGCTCCATGCCCACTTCGAGCATCTGCGGGTTGATGTCCGCAACCGTCACGCTCGCGCCGGACTCGGCGATACGGAAGGCGATGTCGCCGGTGCCGCCCGCCATGTCGAGGATCTGCTCGCCCTCACGCGGTTTGAGACGGCGGACGAAGCGGTCCTTCCACACGCGGTGCATGCCCCCCGACATCGCATCGTTCATGATGTCGTAGCGTGAGGCGACGCTGGAGAAGACGCCGCCGACGCGGGCGGTCTTTTCGGAGGCGGGGATGTCTTCGTAGCCGAAGGAGACTGTATCGTTCATGCCGCCCGCTCTAGCCAGTGCTTGTGGCGCGGGCAAACGCAACCTAGCTGATTGCGATGCCAGAATTGCCCGAAGTCGAAACCACCGTGCGGGGCCTGCGCCCGGTACTCGAGGGGCAGCGCATTACCGCGGTGCAGCTCCGCCGCCCCGACCTGCGCCGCGCCTTCCCCGAGGATCTCGGGCAACGCCTGACCGGCGCGACCGTCACCGCGCTCGGTCGCCGCGCGAAATACGGGCTGATCGATACCGATCGCGGCGACACGATGATCTTCCACCTCGGCATGTCGGGGCGCTGGCGAGTCGATCCGGTCGAGCTGTTGACGCACGATCATCTCATTCTCGAAACCGCCCGGCACCGGCTTGCGCTCAACGATGCGCGACGGTTCGGTTCGGTCGATCTCGTCCCGACCGCGGCGCTCGCGGCGTTTCCGGCGTTCCTCGCGCTCGGACCCGAACCGCTTGGGCCGGATCTCACCGCTGCGTATCTGCACAGGATGCTCAAAGACCGGATCGCGTCGATCAAGCTGATGCTGCTCGACCAGCGGATCGTCGCGGGGCTGGGCAACATCTATGTGTGCGAGGCGCTGTTCCTCGCTGGCATCTCGCCCAAGCGCGCCGCGGGGAAGGTCTCGCGCGCGAAGCTCGAGCGACTCGTGCCCGCGATTCGCACCGTTCTCCTGGCGGCAATCGAGGCGGGGGGATCGACGTTGCGCGATTACGCCAAGCCCGATGGCGAGCTCGGATATTTTTCGAAGCAGTTCGCGGTCTATGGCCGCGAAGGGCAGCCCTGCGCCTGTGGCGGGCTGGTCCAGCGCTATGCCGAAGGGGGGCGGTCGACCTTCTGGTGCCCCACCTGTCAGCGCTAATCCTGCGCAAAGTGATTGACCGACGATATCCTTCTCGGTAAGGGCAGCGGCTTCCGGGGCCGGGAGACATCTCCCGCCCTTTCTTATTTCTAAAGTCAGAGGGCTTCATGGCGAACACGCCACAGGCGAAAAAGCGTATCCGTCGCAACGCTGCACGGGCACTGGTAAACGGCAACCGCGTTGGCCGCATTCGCACCTTCGTCAAGAAGGCCGAAGCGGCACTCGAGTCCGGCGACAAGGCAGCAGCGTCTGCTGCGATGCTGCAGGTTCAGCCCGAGCTGATGCGCGGCGTCGCCAAGGGCGTACTGCACAAGAACACCGCGTCGCGGAAGTTCGCACGGTTGACGAAGCGCCTTACCGCGCTCGCCTGAACCCTTCGTTCGCGTAATCAATTCGCCCGCCGGACCCTGTCCGGCGGGCTTTTTGTCGTGCTTTCGGCATCGTCCGAAAGGTGTATTTTCCAGCCCGGAAGAACATCGCAAGAACCTGCGCCGTCCCGTTCTGGGAAAGCCCGCATTTACCGCGATTCGCATAACCTTCACGGAAGTGTAACGATCAAAAATTGAGCAATCTCAAAGGATTGTAAGATTTCTGACGTGAATCCTTGGCTGAATCCGAGTCAATCCTGATTATTTCAGAAATCTGACTGGGGCAGGGATTGATAGACTCGGGTGCTTCTTCATAACTGGTCCCTCACCGCGCAGACGATCGTCTCGCGACTCAATTCGAATGGCACGTTCAGGCGGACTTGATTCCGGCTGTGGGGGTTTTTGTCCGTTTTACAGTAACGCCCCGCTGGTTTGGCCGGGGGGCGAAGGAAGGGTTTTGTCGTGGCATCTTTGGGGCAGGGGGTAGCGATCGCGAACAACCATAGCGCCAGCGAGACGCAGGACGACATGGTTGCGCAGGCATGGGCCACGGTCCGTACGAATCTCCGCGAGTCTTCGGGCGTACGGTTGTTCGACCAGTGGCTGAAGCCGATCGTTTTGATTCCCGGAAGCGATCTGGACGCGGTGCGTCTGGGGTTGCCGTCGGCATTCATGACAAATTGGGTACGGAATCATTACGCCGACCGGTTGTTGCACGAATTCCGCGTGCTCATCCCGGCGGTGCGCAGCGTCTCGATCGAAACGCTCGCACGCTCGGCACAGGTGGTGACGGTGGAGACGCTCCCCGCACCCGCCAATATCGCACCGGCGGACCCGGTGCCGACGATCGAGCGCCCGTCGCTCGATCCGCGGTTCACCTTCGACCGGTTCGTGGTCGATCCGTCGAACCTCGTCGCGTACAATGCGGCGGTCGCACTGGCGCAGCCGGGGGCACCGCGGTTCAGCCCGCTGTTCCTCCACAGCGGCACGGGGCAGGGCAAGACCCACCTGATGCACGCGATCGGTGCCGCCTATCTCATGGCGGTCCCCGGCGCGCGCGCGCTGCTGATGTCGGCCGAGCGGTTCATGTACGAATTCGTCCAGGCGCTCCGCACGCGCGAGACGCATGCGTTCAAGACGCGGTTGCGCGCCGCCGATCTGCTGCTGATCGACGATCTCCAGTTCATCGCGGGCAAGGATGCGACGCAGGAAGAATTCTTCCACACGATGAACGAAGTGATGGGTGCCGGTAAGCGGCTCGTCATCTCGGCCGATCGCTGCCCGCAGGGCCTCGACGGTGTCGAGCAGCGGATCACCTCGCGGCTGTCGTGCGGTCTCGTCGCCGACATCAAGGCGCCGGATCTGGCGCTGCGGCGGCGCGTGCTCGACCGCAAGCTTGTCGACATGCCCAATGCACGCGTGCCCGCGCCGGTGCTCGACCTGCTCGCATCGCGGATCACCGCCAACATCCGCGATCTCGAAGGCGCGCTCAACCGCGTCGTCGCATATGCGCAGCTCAGCAACGTTGAGATCGACCTCGATTTCGCGGTCGCCACCCTCGGCGACGTGCTGCGCGGGGCCGAACGCCGGGTCACGATCGACGAGATCCAGAAGGCGGTCTCCGCGCACTTCGAAATCAAGCCGATCGATTTGGTCTCGGCACGCCGTGCGGTTGTCGTCGCACGGCCACGCCAGATCGCCATGTACCTCGCGAAGCGGCTGACCACGCGGTCGCTCCCCGAGATCGGGCGCAAATTCGGCGGGCGGGATCATTCGACCGTGATCCATGCGGTCCGCCGGATCGAGGATCTGCGCGACAAGGACCATGAGATCGACAGCTCGGTCCGCACGTTGCTGCGGCAGCTGGAAGGCTAAGCCAGCGGTCCCGGCGCGACCGGGACCGCCAGGCGATCGCCAAAGGGGCAGGCAGCACACCTTTCGTTATCGAAAGCGCGCTAGCGACGGTGCATGCTGCGCGTCCTGACCCTGTCGACCCTCTTCCCCGATGCGACGCGCCCCAATTTCGGGGTGTTCGTCGAACGCCAGACGATCGGGCTGGCGGCGCGCGACGATGTCGACCTCCGCGTCGTTGCCCCCGTCGGCTTGCCGCCGTGGCCACTGTCGGTACATGCGCGTTTCGGCGGGCTGGTCGACTTGCCGCGGCAGGAGACGTGGCGCGGGCTCGACGTGCGCCGCCCGCGCTTCCTGACGATCCCGGGGACCGGCGGTCGGTTTCATGCCGCCGCGCTAACGCGCGCGTTGATCCCGGTCCTGCGGGCGATCCGCCGCGACTTCGCGTTCGACGTGATCGACACCGAATTCTTCTTCCCGGACGGCCCCGCCGCGATCGCGCTCGGCAGGCATTTCGGGGTGCCGGTGTCGATCAAGGCGCGCGGCGCGGATATCCATCATTGGGGGCGCAGTCGGTCCACCGCACAGCGCGTGCTTGCCGCAGGCTGCGCGGCGGACGGGATGCTCGCGGTCTCGCAGGCGATGCGCGACGACATGATCGCGCTCGGCATGCCGGGCGACCGGATTCGCGTTCACCACACCGGCGTCGACCTCGACCGATTCGCGCCACGGCCACGAGCGTCGGCAAAGGCTGCGCTCGGCGTCTCCGGTCCGCTGATCGTCTCGCTTGGCGCGCTCATCCCGCGCAAACGTCATGACATCGTGATCGACGCGCTCGCCCACTTGCCCAACGCCACGCTGATCATCGTGGGCGACGGCCCGGAGCGGGCGGCGCTCGCCGCGCGGGCTGCGGCGCGGAAGCTTGGCAACCGCGTCCGGTTGCTCGGCGCCGTCCCGCACGCGGACCTCCCCGCATTGCTCGCGGCGGCGGATGTGATGGCGCTCGCGTCCGAATCGGAAGGGTTGGCGAACGCCTGGGTAGAGGCGCTCGCGTGCGGGACACCGATCGTCATCGCCGACGCTGGCGGCGCGCACGAAGTGATGACCGATCGCGCCTATGGGCGAATCGTCGCGCGCACCCCGGAGGGGTTCGCTTCCGGCCTATCGACCGTCCTGACGGAAGCGATCGATCCGATCGCGGTCCGGCGTGGCGCGGCGCGTTTCACCTGGGCGGCGAACGCCGCCGCGCTCCACGCGCATCTCGCGGGGATCGTGTCAGCCCGCGGGTGAGGGCGGGTTCTTCGCCAGCCACGCTTTCGCCTGATCCTCGGTCAGTTCGACCAGATCGCCCATCACGACCGGCATGTCGATGAGGTGGAGCCCCCAGGCCGCGAGCGGGCGTCCGTCGCGGACGATCTCGCCGACGATCGTGTCGGTGCGTTTGTCGGCAGGGTTGGCATTGGTCGTCACCGCGAGATAGCGGAACCGCCCGGCGGTGACGCAGCGCGTGCTGATCAGGCCGGGGACCTTGACGAAGGGGGTGGTGACCGGTGCCCCGTCCTGGCTCCAGGGGCCTTGCCGCGCGCTGCCCATTCCGGCCCCCGCGGCACCAAGATATGCGTCGGTCGGCTTGGACTGCCCGTCGAGCGCGGCGGGATCGACGCAAGCGGCGGTCATTCCGGGCTGGTCGACTGACCCGAAGCGGCTGAACTCGGGCGGCGGGGAATCGGCGCGGAAGCTGACGTAACTGACCAGGCAGCCGCTTTGCTTGTTGCTGCGGCACATGGGCGTCGACTTGAGATCGCCCCCGACATCCTTGCCGATCGGAACCGCGACATTGGTGCCGGGGATGATCAGCGAGATGATCTGGCGCTGGACCGGCTTGCCTTCGATCTCGCGCGCCATCAGGTCCTTGAGCAGCCCCGCACCCTGACTGTGGCCGATCAGGACGACGCCGCGGCCGTGATTGTCATAGGCGAGATATTCTTCCCACGCGGCCTTCACATCGGCGAAGGCGCGCGCGCGGATGTCGGGCATCGGCTTGCCCTGCAGCGCCTCGCGCAGCGCAACCAGCGTCATCTGGCGGTATAACGGCGCGAACACGCGGCAATGCTTGGTGAAGCGCGCCGCCTGGCTGGTTGCGACGGCGACTTCCTCGGGGCCGGCGGCCATGTCGCTATTGGGGGTCGGGTCGGCCGAAACCGTCGGATAGACGTAGAAACAATCGAACTTGGGGTGCTCGTCGGCGTCGAAGCGTTCGATCGTGCGAGTCCCGTCGGCGCGGATGATCGTCGCGTCCTGGTTCGCCGAGCAGGCGTCGGTGCGGCCGGGGCGGCACAGCCACTCGTCCGGGTTGGTGTATGTGGGGGCGGCTTGCGTGGTGGCCGGGGCTGGGGACTGCGCCGTCGCGACGGTCGGGGCGGCAGTAGCCAGCAGGATGGCGGCAAGCGATTTCATCGATACGGTCCCGACCTTCTCGCGCCTCGCCAGGGAGCTACCGTCCGGCAAACGCATGTCCTGCGAAACCAATAGCGCGGCGAGTCAGTCGATCAAAGCGGATAGAGCGCGCCGACCACCCAGCGCCCCTCTCCGCGCAGCACGGCCCAGGCACGGGCCGCCGCACGGCTGTCCATCGCCTCCACGCCGATGCCCTGCGCCTCGAGCGCGCGGACGAAGGCGGGGGCGGGGCGCCGCATCGTCGCGCCGGTGCCGAGCAGCAGGAACTCGGGCCGTGGCTCGACGTGCAGCAGGCCCGCGAGCGACTCCGGCGTCAGCGTTTCGAGCGCGGGTGCATCCCATTCCGCAACCGCCTCGGGCGTGATCGTCAGCGCGCGGTACACGCCCCGAAACGTCCCCGCCTCGACCTTGTAGCCGTTGGGCGAGAAGCCGGTGATCGCCGGACCAGTCCCGCTGGCGCGGTCGATCTGCATCAGCGCGTCTTGGGCTGGTTCACGGGGGCGACCGGCTCGGCTTGGCTCGGATCGGGCCGCAGCCCGAGCGAGATCAGCAGCGACGACGACACGTAGATCGACGAATAGGTGCCGACGAAGATGCCGAGGATCATCGCCGCGGTAAACCCGCGCAGCACCGGCCCACCGAAGATCAGCAGCGCGAACAGTGCGAGCAGGATCGTCACCGAGGTCATGACCGTACGCGGCAGCGTCTCGTTGACCGACAGATCGACGATCGCGGACATGTCCATCTTGCGATAGCGGCGCATGTTCTCGCGGATGCGATCATCGATGACGATCTTGTCGTTGATCGAATAGCCGATGATCGTCAGCACCGCGGCGACGATGTTGAGGTCGAACTCAAACCCGCTGAGCGCGAAGAAACCGAGCGTCATCAGCACGTCGTGGACGATCGCGACGACCGTCGAGACGCCGAACTGCCATTCGAACCGGAAGATCGCGAACAGCCCGATCCCGACGACCGCGAGCACGACCGCGAGGATACCCTTCCAGATCAGCTCGCCCGAGACCTTGCCGCTGACCGAATCCTGCCGCGAGAAGCGCGCATCTGGGAAATCGCGCGAGATCGCCACCTGGACCTGCTGGACGATGCGGTTGGCCGCACCTTCGTCGCTGCTCTTGGGCGGGGGAAGCTTGATCGAGATGGTATTGTCGTTGCCGACCGTTTGGAGCCGCGCTTCGCCCAGCTCGAGATTATCGATCGTCGTCCGCAGCTTGTCGAGCGACGGCGGGGAGGCGAACTTCTCCTCGATCATCAGCCCGCCGACAAAATCGACGCCGAGGTTGAGCCCCTTGGTGAACACCAGCGCAAGCGCGGCGATCGACAGCAGCAGCGTCAACCCGAACGCCCATTTGCGCAGGGAAACGAAGGGAAGGTTGGTGTTGTCCGGAACGATTTTCAGCAGGCGCATGGTGTCTGGCCGATCAAATGTTGATGTCGGTCGGGCGGTTGCGGCGAATCCACAACACCACGAGCATCCGCGTGAAGGTGACGGCGGTGAACACCGAGGTGGCGATGCCGATCAGCAGCACGACCGCGAAGCCCTTCACCGGACCCGAGCCCAGCATCAGCATGATGACGCCCGAGATCGCATGCGTCGCATTCGCCTCGAAGATCGTGCGGCTGGCTTCCTTATACCCGAGCTCCACCGACTGGATCACGCTGCGACCGCGCCGGCGTTCCTCGCGGATACGCTCGTTGATCAGCACGTTCGCGTCGACCGCGGTACCGATCGTCAGCACGAAGCCCGCGATCCCCGGCAGCGTCAGCGTCCCGTTGAGCAGCGCCAGCACGCCCATGATGACGACGACGTTGATGATGACCGCATAGTCGGCATAGAAGCCGAACCGACCGTAGGTCAGCACCATGAACACGATCACGAGGATCACCGCGATCGCCGAGGCGCGGACGCCCGCGTTGATCGATTCCTGACCCAGATCCGGACCGACGGTGCGTTCCTCGACCACCTTCAGCGAGATCGGCAACTTGCCCGAGCTCAGCGCGATCGCGAGGTTGTTCGCGGATTCGACCGTGAACGACCCTTCGATATAGCCAGCGCCGCCAAGGATCGCCGTATTGATCCGCGGCGCCGAGATGACCGCGTCATCGACGATCACCGCGAACCGCTTGCCGGTATTCGCCTGCGTGATTTCCGCGAACTTGCGACCACCCTCGGAGTTGAAGCTGAAGTCGACGATCGGGGCGTTGTCCTCCTGCTTGAACGACTGTTTCGCGGTCAGCAGCTGGTCGCCGGTGATGATCGCCTGGCGTTTGACGAGGATCTTCGCGCCGGGTCCACCCTCGGGATAGGGCAGGACCTGCGTGCCCGCGGGGATGATCCCGCCCGGCACATAGGTCTGGTCCGCGACCATCTTGAACTCGAGCTTGGCGGTCTTGCCGAGCAACTCCTTCAGCGCCTGCGGGTCCTTCAACCCCGGCACCTGCACGACGATGCGGTTGGTGCCCTGGCCGACGATCGTCGGCTCCTTGGTGCCGAGCTTGTCGATACGGGTCCGCACCACGTCGGTTGCGGTCGCCATCGCTTCCTTGATCGACGCGTTGATGCCCGCCTCGGTCGGGGTCATCACGATCCGCGACGAATCGACGACCTGCAAGTCCCAGTCACGCTGGCCGGTCAGCCCGACCCCGCCGGTCAGCTTGTTAAGCCGTTCCCGCGCGGCATCGAGCTGCGTCACGTTGCGCAGCATGAAGCTCAGCTTGCCGTTGTCGGTGGCGATGTCGCCGATCGGAATGACCGGGCCGACCGCCATCTGCGAGACGATCTGCTCGCGCATCGCCTCGAGCCGGTTCTTCACCAGCTCGTCGGTATTCGCCTCGAGCAGCAGATAGCTGCCCCCCGCCAGATCGAGCCCCTTGTTGACCCGCGGATGCGGGAACGCGCCCCATTTGTCGGTGACCGACTCGGGCAGGAAGCTCGGGATCGCCAGCGCCATCAGCGCGGCGAGGAAAGCGAAGATCGAAATGACCTTCCAGCGGGGAAAATCGAGCATCGGATCAGTCGTTCGCGGGCTTGGAGCCGAGCGGCGTCACTTCGGCGAGCGTCGCTTTGACGACGCGGATGCGCGTGGTCGGCGCGATCTCGACCTCGACGAAGCGTTCCTCGACCTTGGTCACCTTGCCGACGATGCCGCCCGCGGTCACGACCGAATCACCCTTCTTGACCGCGTTGATCGCCGCCGCCTGGTTGCGCGCGCGCAACTGCTGCGGGCGCAGGATCATGAAGTAGAACGCAACGAAGACCAGCAGCAGCGGGCCGAAATTGACGAGCAGCGAAAGAAAGCCATCGGGGCCGGCGGCGGCACCGGTGGTCTGGGCGAATGCTGGGGTGGCGAACATGGGCTACCTTGGTAAAGCTGGCCCGCCTGTACACAAGGGACATGCGGGATTGCGGGACGAAGACGTCCCGCTACAAGCAGCGCGCGCTATCATCTCACGCGCGCCGGTGCAACGGATCATGACTTCAGGAGACGCGACCATGACCATCCTCGTCCTCGGACACATCAAGACCGCTCCCGGGGATGCCGCCCGGATCAAGGACTTGCTCGTCGCCCACGTCGCGCGGGTGGAACAGGAGGAGGGTTGCGAACTCTACGCCTTCTCGTTCGACGTCGCCGACCCCGACGTGATCCGCATTGCCGAACGGTGGACCACGGAGGATGCTTTGGCCGCGCATGGCCATGCCGAGCACCAAAAGGCATTCGGTCGCGCGCTGCGCGATCTCGGTATCGTGGATATGAGCGTAAAGACCTGGGAAGGCAGCTTTTCTCGGACCCTGATGGGCGATTGATCCGTTGACCGGGCGGTTTGGCTCGTAACGGTCGGAAAAAGCTTTGGCGAAACGTATCAAGACACGCTCCGTCGCGATTCTCGCAACCGTGGTCGCGATCGGCGCGATCGCGGCGGCAATCCCGGCGAGCGCGGCCGAAAGCAGTCGCGAGACGCTGACGCAAACCGCGTTCGTTGCGTCAGATCGGGACAGAGCGCTGCGACAGATCGCGACCGTCGAGGCCACCGCGATTGCAACGCTGATGCGAAGCCCGGGGGATGTCGAGGCGCAGCTCACGCGCGCGATGGCAACGAGCTACCGGGCGAAGCTTACCAACAGCCGGTCCGACGCGCTCGCCGCCAAGGCGCAGTTCGAGGCGATCACCGCGCGCAACCCCCGCGATGCGGAAGCGCAGGCTGCGCTCGGCGCATGGCATCTGAGCGCGGTGAAATCGCTCGGTGGGCTGGTCGCGCGCGGTGCGCTTGGCGCGCGCAAGGTGGCGGGGCTCGACGCGCTCGACCGCGCGGTCGCGCTCGGCGGGCCGCGTGCGCTGTTTCCGGGGCTGGCCGCGCTGTTGCGGCTGGCGATCGACCCCGGCGACCCGGTCGGTGCCTCGCTGGCCGAGGCCGCGGCACGTGGCTCGACTCCGACCGCACTCGATCGCATCCTGCAACGCCGCGCGGCACAGTTGATCGGTCCCCTCAAGAACCGCGATCCGCGCGCGGTTCAGGCGTTGGCGAACCGCTTATTGCCGCTCGGTCAGTTCAAGTGACTTGCATCCGCCGCATTCTCGGACTAACGCGCCTCCCTCGGTCGGGGCGTAGCGCAGCCTGGTAGCGCATCACACTGGGGGTGTGGGGGTCGCAGGTTCGAATCCTGTCGCCCCGACCAGAGATCAAGATCGGTCCGGGCGGCGCGCCCGCCGGTCAATCCATGACACATCGGAAATCCGTGATCAGGACCGTCGACTGCAGCAGGATCGCTGTAGGCCGCGACGGTCAACGGCCTATCCGCCTCTTACTCTGGTGTTGCGCCACGGATCTGGGGGCTCGTGGGACAGCATAGACCCCGCATTCTTCCGGACACTCGCCTTGGCGGAATGCGGCTCGTCTTATGCCGGGATCGCGCGGTCGCTGGACTTGGCTGGTTCCGGACCGGATGCCGGTCGCGCCGTTGCGGTGCCTCCCGTCCAAGTCTAGAGCGCGACGCTCGCATGGCGTTTGCGCCATGTGCTTGTCCGGAGAACATTCTTGCGTCGTCAAACCATTCTTATGTCGCTGGCCGTTGGCCTGTCGCTGCTTCCTGCCGTCGCCACCGCGCAGGCCGCCGATCCGGACGTGCGCTGCATGCTGGTCAGCAACGTCTTCGCGGAGAAGGAAGCCGACCCCAAGAAGAAGCAGGTCGCGATTATTTCGGTCGCCTATTATCTTGGCCGGATCGACGCCAAGCTGTCGCCCGCGCAGTTCCGCAGCTCGGTGATCGCGGTCGGCAAGGAGCCGATGGGCAAGGAAATCGCCCAGACGATGACCAATTGTGCGCGCGGGCTTCAAGCCAAGCAGATCGCGACTGCGGAGCTGATTCAGGGCGTCGCCAAGAGCCAGCAGCCTGCCGCCGCCAAAAAGTAAGCTCTATCCCATGACCCGCGCCGCGATGCTGCCGAGCAGGATCGCGGCGACTGGGCCGACCGCGAGGACCCGCCGCCAGCGCGGGACCGCCCAGACCTCGCGTTGACCGAGCATCAGCGCCGCCGCCGCGCCCGTCGCGGTGATCGTCCAGAAATGGTACCGAACTTCCGAGGCGACGCTGAGCGGCAGGTAGCTCAACGCATAGAGCAGCGCGGACCACGCCAGCGCGGACGCGACGTCGCCCTGCTGGCCGCCCGGCTGGCTTATAGTCGGTCGCAGCACGACGAGTCCGAACGCCAGCGCGATCCAGCATGCCGGCCAGCCGAGCGGGGTTGCGAGCGCCATCGTCGCGACCGTGGTGATCCCCCGGTTCAGCGCGTTGGGCGCGACAGCATAGCCCCAGCGGTTGGGATCCGAGGCGAGCGACAGGCCGGGAAGGTCACCGTCCCGCACCAGAAAGCGCGTATTGCGATCAAAATGCGCCAGCCGATGATCGAGATATGCCAGCGGATGCGCCACAATCGCGGCAAACCACCAGCGATATGCGGCATGATGCGCGCGTAACGGCGCTTGCACGGTCTCGAATCCGATCGCGCACGGCTCCTCTCCCCACCAGGCGTAGCGATCCCAGGACACGGGCGAGTAACAGGCGCGATTGACCGCCATCGGGTTGGCGACCTCGGTCGGTGGGAAGACGTTCGCGTTCGCGAATCGCCCGATCCCGCCAAGATCGTAGATCACCAGCGACAGCTCCACCCCGCTGCGCTGTGCGCGCAAGGCCGCGTTCGCGAGGGGGAGGGCGAGGACCAACGGCACCACCGCCAGCACCGCCGTCGCGGTGAATCGCGCGGGCGATCGGCGCCACGCCGGTGGTGTGAGCGCAACAAGCAGCGGCAGACAGGCCGGAACCGCGTTGAACCGCAGCGTTGCGGCGGCAATCAGCAGGATTATGGCGGCGAATTTCGGCCGTCGGTGGTGCTCGGACGGCACCGCGATCAACCCTGCGGCCAGCAGCAGCGTCCCCGCGAACAGGCTGTCCTTGAGGATCGTGCCGAGCAACACCAGCGCGATCGGCGACGCTGCGAGCAGCAGGATCGCGACGCTCCCCCAGCGCTGTCCCCGGCGCAGCGCGGCGACTGCGAGCAAGCCGGTCCCGCTTGCGTACAGCATGGCTTGCAGCACGAGCATCGGCGCTGGTCCCGCCGCGCCATGCCGCAGCTGGTGCCACAACCAATTCATCGCGGGCGGGTGCCAATCGTCATAGCGTCCGCTAACCGCCTGGCCATATTGGCGGATCGCATCCCACGTCATGATTCCGGGCCAGAACGCCGCCAGTTCGACAAGCGTCGCAAGCGTGATCAGCAGCGCGACGCGGGGGACCGGGCGGATGGCACTTCGCATGGATCGCGGTTAGCATGTTCAACCGGAGGGTCGTCACGCAACAATTGCAGAGGATTGCAATTTTGCGCGGAAGGATTGACTATAAGGGGTAATATATCCGGGGGAGTTTCATTTTGGCTCAGGCTGTATTGATTGCGGATGATCATCCGATGTGCGCAACGGCGCTTGCGATGGCGACAGAACAGGTCGCGCCGGGCGCAGACACGGTCAAGGTTGGAACGATCGCGGAAGCGGTGTCGGTTGCGGAGCAACGCCGGTTTGACTTGATCCTGCTCGATTTGATGCTCCCGGACGTGCAGGGCTTTGCCGGGTTGTTGATGCTGCGCCGGCTCCAGCCGCGCGCGACCATCGCGATCGTCAGCAGCACCGACGAACCCGCGGTCATGCGCCGCGCGGCGCGCGAGGGCGCGAGCGGCTACATCCCCAAGAGCGCCCCGATGAGCGCGATGGTCGAGTCGATCCGTTCGCTGCTTGCGGGAGTCAACGCGTTCCCGGCCGAAATGCTCGACCCGGACCCCGCCGGGACGGTGGTTCCGTCGCGGATCGGCGAATTGTCTCCGGCACAGTTCCGCGTCCTGCGTGCGGCGGCGGATGGCAGCCAGAACAAGCAGATCGCCTACGAACTCGGGATCGCCGAAACGACCGTAAAGACGCATTTCGCGCAAATCTTCCGCAAGCTCGGCGTGACCAACCGAACGCAGGCAATCCTTGCGCTCCAGGCGCTGGATGTCGCTGCCTGAGTGTCGTATAATACTGTTTTTTAAGGTTTAAATCTGGAGCCCTATCAGGGGGCGGGCGTCCTGCGCGCTTCCTCGATCGCCGCCATGGTCCGCACCGCCAGGTCTTGCAGCTTCTCGCTCGTGCGACATTCGCCACGTTCGATCGCAAGGCACGCCAGCCCGAGTTCGAGCGCGCCGATCCCATTGCACGCCCCGCGCAGCGCATGCGCTTCGCGCTCGGCCCGCACATAATCGCCCCCGCCGAGCGCCCCGGCGATCGCCTCGCTTCGCGCCGCGATGTCGCGCACCATCATTTCGAGCAGCCGGTTCGCATCCGCTTCCCCAACCGCACCCCGCAGATCGACCAGCCGCTCGCAATCGAGCAGCGCGACGGGCGCCGGCGCCGCCTTCGCCGCACCGTTTGCGCCAGCCAGCAGCGTGGTGACGTTGGCGATCAGTTCCTCGGGCGCGAACGGCTTGCGAACGTACGCGTTCGCACCGGCATCCAGCGCCATCTTAACGTGCCAGTCACTGCGCCGCGCGGTAAGGATCAGCACCGGCAAGTCGCGGAACATCGCCGACGCCCGCATTTCGCCGAGGATCGTCAGGCCGGTCTTCCCGGGCAGCGCGCAGTCGAGGATTACAAGGTCCGGCCCGCTTTCCCACAGGCTGTCGAGCGCATCGGCACCGTCGCGGACCGACACCACCGTGTGTCCCAGCGGGGTCAGCGTCCGGGCAACGATTGCGCAGATCAATTCGTCGTCGTCGACAATGACGATGCGAGCCATCGGCTACCCCGTTCGCTTGATGCGCTGCAACTGCGCATGACCAGAGCGAAGCGCGCTTTCGCGCTGCGCCGTGGTCGGATCGTCAAGTTGGTCATCGATTTCGCGCGCGACCGTCCCGAGTTCGCCATGCCCGAAGAACGCCGCAGTTCCGGCAACCTGGTGGAGCGCATGGCGAAGCGCATCGATTGCCGCGGTATCGATTGTTTCCAGCGCGATCGTCGTGTCGTACAATGCGAACAACTTACGGACACGCGCGTCGAACTGCCCCTGAAGTTCTTCGTCGTCATTGGTTGCCGGCGGAACGATGAGCGAACGCCTGGGAACCGCCCAACGCCGCACGATCTCGTCGAGCGCACCCATTTGGACCGGTTTCGCGAGATGTCCCTGCATCCCCGCCGCGACACAGCTTTCTACGTCGCTGGCATAGGCGTTCGCGGTCAGCGCAACGATCGGGAGCGTTTCGGCTGAAATACCGGATTCCCGAATCCGTTTGGTGGCTTCGATCCCGTCCAGTTCTGGCATTTGCATGTCCATCAATATCAGCGCGAAAGGCGTGCCCGCGCTGTTCGCGCTTTCGACCATCGCGATCGCATCCAACCCTGTGCGGGCAATCTCCGGACGGTAGCCAAGCCGCGTTAGCATAGCCTTAATAAGGGTCTGATTGACCTCATGGTCTTCCGCGACCAGCACGCGGGCGCCGGGGACCGCAGGTAGCATCGGCACCTCTGCGGGCGCGGAAAGGGGCGCCGATGGCTCCGCCGGCGCAACGATCAGCGGAAGGCGAACCGTGACCGTCGTTCCGACGCCAACGGTGCTGGACAAGGAGATGGAGCCGTCCATCAATTGCGCGAGCTCGTTCGAAATCGCGAGCCCAAGCCCTGTGCCACCGTGCCGCCGCGAAGTGCTGGGATCTTCCTGAACGAACTCGTGGAAAATCGCTCCCTGGCGGTCTGCCGCGATCCCGACACCCGTATCGGCGATCGCAACGACGATCATGCCGTCTTCGCACGTCACACTGAGCCGAATCGACCCACGTTCGGTGAACTTCGCCGCGTTGCCGAGCAGGTTGAGCACGATTTGCCGCAGCCTCAGACCATCGCCAAGCACCGCTGGAGGGACCGTGTCGGCAACCTCTACCTCGAGGGCGATACCCGCGGTGGTGGTCAGGGGCATGATCAGCCGTGCACAGCTGCGCGCAAGATGGTGCCAGTCGACCCGGTCCTGCGCGAGCGTGACATGGCCTGCCTCGATCTTGGACAAGTCCAGAATGTCGTTGAGCAGCCGCATCATCGCCTTTCCGGAATCGGCGATCATCTGGAGCTTCTGCTGTTGGTCCGCGCGAGGGTTTTCAGCGAGCAACAATTCGGTGAACCCAAGGACGCCGTTCATTGGCGTGCGAATCTCGTGGCTCATGTTGGCAAGAAAACTCGATTTCGCCTGCGCTGCGACTTCGGCATGGCGGCGTGCTGAATCGAGTTCGAATTCAAGCCGTTTGCGTTCCGTGATGTCGCGCACTGACGAAATAATTTCGCGCGGCTCCCCCGTCACGGGGTCACGCACCAACCCGCTGTTCGATTCGAGCCAGCGCCACGTGTCAGGCTGATCGACGCGTTTCATGCGGTAAGCGACGACTTTTCGATCGATCAGGCCCGTGCCAAGGGCCGTGTGAGCGCTGAGCACTCGGTCGACGTCGTCCGGATGGTATCCCCGCAACATGTTCCGCCCGACCAGTTGGTCCGGCGTGAGGCCGACAAGATCGAAGACCGACGGTGATACATAGAGGCAGACGCCGTCGATGGTCGTGCGGAACACCGCATCGGTCGCGTTTTCCGCCAAAAGCTTCAACTGTTCGGTGCGCTCGCGCAGCGCCGCCTCGGTCGCCTTGCGGCGCGTGATGTCGACGTTAACGCCGATGAAGCCGACCTGACGGTTGGAATCGTCATATTCGCTTGCGGTGATCGTCTCCACCCAGCGGATTGATCCGTCCGGTCGAACGAAGCGGAATTCGGTCCGCAATTGATGCGAATGTAGAACGGTATCCCGCCACTCCTGCCGCAATCGAGCCAAATCGTCCGGGTGAACCGCCGGGATCCAGCCGTCCCCTAATGCCTGTTCGAGAGTCATTCCAGCGACATCCAGCCAAGCGGGATTGGCATAGATGATGCCGCCCTGAGCGTTGGAGCGATAGATGCCCGCGGGCGACAACGCCGCCAGCGTTTCAAACAACCGTTTGCTCTCGGCAAGCGCGATCCGGGATCGCCGCTGTTCCGTAATGTCGACGACCGCGCCGACGAAGCCGGTGAGAACGCCTTCATTGTCGAATTCAGCGCCGTTGACGCTCTGCACCCATAATTCGCCTCCGCCTGTATCGCGGAAGGCAAAGTCGCGGACTTTGACGACCCCCGGTTTCAGGTCTTTCCAAGCAGGTTCGCGAATGAAGGTCTCGGGGTCGGCCAGCGCTTTCATCCAGCCGGTTCCGAGCGATTCCTCAACCGTGAGGCCGATCTTGTTCGCCCATGCGCGGTTTACGTAGGTCAATCCTCCATCAGGGCCGGCGCGGAAAATGCCGACCGGTGCCGCCTCCGCCAAGCGGCGGAAACGGCCCTCGCTGTCTTCCAGTGCGCGCTGGGTCGCGACGGCTGCGGTGATGTCGCGGATCGTGCCGATCGTACCGTCAAAATCGCCATTCGGTTGCGCAAGGCGGCGGAGCGTGACCTCGATATGGCGACACTCGCCGGACGCGGTGTAGAAGCGTTGCTTGAGCGTGGTTTCCTCGATTTCGCCCGAAACGATCCGGGGATAATGCGTGGCGGCATGGGTGCGATCCTCAGGATGCAACAGCCGCGCAGTGCTCCACCCGAGGCTCCCCTCGATTGAATAGCCCGTCAGCGTTTCCCACGCCCGGTTGAGGAAAATCCAGCGACCCTCGGCATCGGTACGGAACACCGCTTCCTGCATCGCTGCCAGCAACGTGTCCGAAAAATCCCGGGCATATTTCAGTTCGGCGCGAGTCCGGTCTCGCGTGCTCAAGATCGAGGCGAACGGAAGCCCGATGCCGAACGCAGTTGCGAGCAGCACCTGCAGGACATGGATACGCATACTGAACGTCGCGTCTATCAGCCACATCGGTCCGGACCCGCGTAGCGTCTCCACGGTCGCGACGACGGACACCACCAGGATGGTCGCCGCCGTGCCGATGATCCCGAGACGGAGCGCCGACACGATCATCATCGGCAAGCACAGGAAGGCGAGCGGATAGCGTGTCTGGCCAAACACCGCGACGGCAAGCGCTGCACTGCCGAGCAGGATACCCGCAATTTCCGGAATGCGGTTGCGGTCGATCTCGTGCCGTCTGGGCCAGGCATCGATCGCGATCAACGCAACGGGACCCGTGATCAGCATGCCCAACCCGTTTGCGAGCGACCAGGACAGCCATGCTCGCCAAGCGATCCATTCCCCGGGGCTGGCCATATGCAATGCGATGACAAAGCCCGAAACCAGCGGTGCCGCGACGGCGCAGCACAGCCCGTATCGCACGACGTCCGAAATCTCGCGCATATCGGGTTGGCGGGATTTAGACTGAAAGAACAGGGCGCAGCCAAATACGGCCTCGGTGACGTTGATGAACGGGTACGTCAGGTCCGTTTTAGTGAGGCCACCGACAGCAAAACTGGCGAGCGCAAGGCCGATCAGCGTCGCCACGATCCAACCGCCGGACCGCGTCCATCCGCTCCGCAGAATGGCGGCCGTGAGTAAGGCATTGGGAAGCCACAACGCTGCGATCGAGTCGCTGCCCACCGACAGGACGATTCCAACCCAGGCCAGCCCGAAGATCATGGCGCCGAACGCGCATCGGCCCAGCAACCAAACTCCCCGATCGAGCCACCGCCTCTGCTGATCGGATCGCTGTGGCAATGCTCTGTTCTCACTGAAGAAGGGGGAATGCCCGAATTGATAGCAAATCATGCGAACGCTGTCGTGGACCAGATGAGGTAACTCCACGGCTGTCCTACAGGAACCAGAACGGTTAATTGCCTTCCTAAGGAGGCTGCCATGACGATTGACGGACTGATCGACCGAGTTCTCGAGCAAGAAGGCGATTACGCGAATGATCGCGCCGATGCGGGGGGAGAGACACGGTACGGCATCACCGCTGCGGTGGCGCGCGCGCATGGGTATGTTGGGCCAATGCGGCGCTTTCCGATCGCCACCGCCCGGGAGATCTACCGAAGTACATATTGGGAGCGACCGAGACTGGATGCGGTGGCGGAATACGCGCCAGAGGTCGGGGGCATCCTCTTCGACACGGCTGTAAACATGGGGCCGTCGGTGGCGGCGACCTTCCTCCAACGATCGCTCAACGCTTTGAATCGCGGGGCGAGAGATTATCCCGACGTCGTGCCGGACGGCGCCATCGGAAGCGCGACCCTTGCCGCCTTGTCGGGCTTCGTCGCACGGCGGGGGAAGCGAGGCGAGCGTGTTCTCGTCAAGGCGATCGAGGCGTTACGCGGAGAACGCTATGTCGCCTTGGCGGAATCTCGGCCAACGGATGAGACGTTCCTGTACGGTTGGCTAGCCAACCGGATCGGTTAACCGAGAGGAGTGGGAATATGACATTGCTGGACGGAATAATCGGGCCGATCGCCGGGATCATCGACAAGATCATTCCCGACCCGAAAGCGCGTGACGAGGCGAAGCTGAAACTGCTTGCGTTGCAAGGCAGCCAAGATCTGGAACAGGTCAAGACGCAGATCGCAGCGATCCTAGCAGAGGCGCAATCGACCGACCCCTGGACGAGCCGAGCGCGGCCCAGCTTCCTCTACGTGATGTACACGATGCTGCTGTGGTCCATCCCGATGGGGCTGATCGCCGCAGTCGAGCCGAAGATGGCAAACGACATTGCCGCGGGAATGAACGCCTATCTGTCGGGCATTCCGGAACCACTCTATGCGCTCTTCGGCACAGGGTATCTCGGGTACACGGCGGCGCGGTCCTGGGGAAAGGCGCGTGGCCTCGACAAATGATCGTGGAGAATTGCCTGGCTGCATCACTGTGCTATCCCGCTCCACCACCCCTGGAGTTGCCCGATGCGCCCTGCTTTCGCCTTCCTGCTTGCTGCGACCGCCACCCCCGCCTTTGCCGCACCGCCGCAGGTCCATGGGTTTGCCAGCCTTGCCCTGTCCCCGCAGGGAGATCAGGTTGCGTCGGTCGAAAGCACCGGGTCGCCAGGCAACAGCACGATCGCGCTCCGCAGCGTACGTGGCGGCAAGGTATTGCGAAGCTTCGATCCGTGTCGCAGCGCCTGCTCGCTGTCGGGATTGACCTTCGCATCCGACGGCACGCTTGCTTGGCTCGAACGCGACCGGACTGCGGGAACGATGATGCTTGCGGTCGATAAGAACGGCAAGGTGCGTACCATCGCGACGGTCAAGGGCATCGCCCAGACGCCGCGCTTCAGTCCTGATGGCAAGCGGATCGCGCTATTGGTGACGATTGGCGCCGCGAAGGAAGCGGGCGCCGCGCAAGCCGGTGTCCGTCAGGTCGGCGAGATCGGCGAAAAGAGCGACGAACAGCGGATCGCCGTGTTCGATCTCGCGGCGGGGCCAATTGCAGCCGATGCGGTCAAGCCGGTCTCGCCGGCAGACCGCTACATTTACGAATATGACTGGACGCCGGACGGCTCCGGCTTCGTTGTCACGTCAGCCCTAGGGAACGGCGACAACAATTGGTGGGTTGCTACGCTCGATGCCATCGACGCAACCAGTGGTGTGGTCCGGACGATCGCCAAGCCCAAGACACAGCTCAATTTTCCGCGCGTGTCACCCGACGGCAAGACCGTCGCGTTCATCGGCGGTTTGATGAGCGATTTCGGCTCGGTCGGGGGCGATGTCTGGACGGTACCTTTTGCGGGGGGCGAGCCACAGAATATCACGCCGAGGGCGCGGTTGACTGTTACGTCGCTGGTGTGGACGGATGGGACAATCCGCGGGACAGCGTTGCGGGGCGAGCAGGCCGGTCTGTTTTCTGCATCGAGCGACCGCGCGGACGGGTTCGGCTGGTCGCGCCCTGCCAGTATCAGCGCGGGCGATGCCAAGGCGGCGTGGAGCACGAACGGTCAGACGGTTGCGACCGTCGCACAGGACTTTACCCATGCTCCCGCGATTTTTGCGGGGCCGGTGTCCGCACCGGTGCAGATCACGCACGAGAACGACGCAATTTCGCCTACGATGACGGCGCGTTCGATCAGTTGGAAGAACGAAGGGTTCACTGCGCAGGGCTGGCTGCTCGCCCCGCTGGGCGCGGATCCGACGAAGAAGGCGCCGATGATCACGATCGTCCATGGCGGTCCTTCGGCGGCGAACACGCCGTATTTCGGTGGTGGCTACAATGATCTGCTCGACGCGGGCTATTATGTCTTTCTGCCTAATCCACGCGGAAGCTACGGTCAGGGCGAGGCGTTCACGGCCGCAAACAAGCGTGATTTTGGCGGCGGTGATTTGCGCGACATTCTCACCGGGATCGATGCAGCCGAAAAGGTCGCGCCGATCGATGGCGCGCGATTGGGGCTGACGGGAGGCAGCTACGGCGGGTTCATGGCGATGTGGGCCAATACCCAGACCAACCGCTTCAAGGCGATCGTCGCGGGCGCGGGGCTGTCCAATTGGGTCAGCTATTATGGCACCAACGGGATTGACCAGTGGATGCTGCCGTTCTTCGGGAAGACCCTGTACGAGGACCGCAAGGCGTATGAAGACGTTTCCGCCGTGAATTTCATCACTCGTGCGAAGACCCCGACCTTCATCTACGTCGGCGAGCGGGACATTGAGGTTCCGCCGACCCAGTCGGTCGAATATTGGCATGGCCTGAAGGACCAGGGTGTTCCGACGAGCCTGGTGATCTATCCGGAAGAGGGGCACGGCATTCGCGCACCAGCCAATTCTGCCGATCTGCGGAAACGGACGCTGGCCTGGTTTGACCGGTATCTGAAGCCCGTACAGTAGGTCCGCTAGGCGTATCGTCGTGATGCAACGTCCCGGCCGTGTGCCGGGGGGTGGGCGAGGGGCGCGCGTGCGGCGAACCGCGTCACCAGCCTTTCACGTCGCCGTAATCGCGTAATGCTACGACAAAGGCTGACCGGACTCTTTCCACTTATCTAGGATTTCGGAAGTGTCGGGCAACTTTGGTTCCGGCGGCGTAAGCGCGGTTTTCAGGACGCTGGCTTCTTTCGCAACCGGCGCCTGAGCGGGCCGAATGGCTATGGGCGCGCTTCGGGTCGTGGCGACTTGGAGCGGCCTGGGCACGGGTTCGCCACCCCGATAGACTTGGCGGAACGCAGCGAACGTTCCTGAACGCCCTTGCCAGCGGTGGAAGAAATGCGCGCCTACTACGGCGGTCATCACGAGGCTTCGGTTCCAGTCGGGCGTCACCGCAAACGTATGGTAATGAGTCGCTAGGCCGACATCGCGCATCACGCCGCCATCAAGCGCCGCCGCCGCCACACCCACAGCCCGCGACCATGCGGCCTGATCGGGCATGCCGCGTGTGATCGCACCGTCGCACGCAAAGCTGAACTGGCAATGCCCCTCCGTCGAACCCTGATAGATGACGCCGCAAATGGTCGCGGGGAAGGCCGGATGGCGCACCCTGTTCAGAATGACTTGGGCGACCGCGCGTTGACCCGCGACCGGTTCCCCACCTGCTTCATAATAGATCGCCGCGCTCAAGCACTGGAGTGCGCGGCCGCGATCGGTCGGACTGGCGCGGGCGGTGGAGAAAGGCGCCGCGGCACGCACCGTTCCGTCCCCACCCAGCAGTCGCGCCAGTAACGGCAGCGCGCCAATTGTTCTGATCGCTGTAGGCGTTGCGGTGTCCTCGGCGTAAAAATAGGCGGCACCGGGGAAATGATCTTCTGTGTCGAAGCCGTTCTTGTCCGAATCGCTTTGTTCGGCCTCGGCGGTCTGGTCGACGATCGCCCGCATTGCCGGAATGCCGCACAGCGCGACGACCACCATCGCACATCCAACACTCAGCAGGCTAACAGGCGTTGGGGCGAAACGATAATCGTAAAGGCGGCGCGCAAGATCCATTCCCCCGCGAATAGCGCGTCGGGGTTACCAGGTTGCTGACGCTCGTTCCCAGGAGGGAGGCCAATCCGATCCCGGCAATCCTTGCGCCGCATTGACGCTAGGAAGGAACCCGAAAGTCCACATCGCGTCGCCGCACGCGTTGGAGACTCCGGGCTCAGCCTTCTACAAGAACTCGGCTGGCCATCAGCGCAGCGCTTGCGCCTCCAACTTGAGGGCGCCCGCTGGGATCACCTCAAGGCGGGGATAGGTCTTGCGGAGCGGGTCGACGAAATCCTTCGCATCCCCGACCACGACGATGCTCGCTGCTGCTGGATCGAGGAGCGCCGCCGCCGCTGCTTGGACCGCTGAGGGTTCGACTGCCGTGACCTTGTCGACATAGGTGCCGAGCTCACTCAGCGGCACGCCCTGCACGACGTAGCCGCCGACGGTCCCGGCGATACCACCAGTCGTTTCGGTCGCGCGGCCGAAATTGCCGATCAGGACCGCCTTGCGTGTTTCCAGTTCGGCAGGCGTCACCGCTTCGACGCCGAGGCGCTTCATCTCGGCGAGAATGATCGACACCGTCTCGGGGGCGGACGGATTTTTCGTCGACGTTCGACCCGCGATCATCCCGGGCTGACGCCCTGCCTGAAGCGAACTGCCAGCGCCGTAAGCGAGTCCGCGCTTGATACGGATTTCCTGGTTGAGCCGCGAAGAGAAGCCGCCGCCCAGAACCGTATTGGCGACCGCCGTCGGATAATAGCGAGGGTCGTTGCGGGCCAATCCGGGGCGCGCGACCACGACGCCGGCTTGGCCCGCACCCGGCATGTCGATGACGACGACGCTTGGTTTGGGGTAATTGCCGGCCGCAACGCGCGCCTGCGGTGCCGCGACCGCACGCCAGCCCGCAAAGCTTGTCTCCGCCAATTGCCGTGCGCGTACCGGGGTGACGTCGCCCACCATGACCAACGTTGCCTGTTTTGGTGTCCAGGTTGCAGCGTAGGCGTGGCGGATGTCGCTTGCGCCGATTGCCTTGAGCGACGTCGGCGTCCCCTCCAGCGGATGGCCGTACGATGTTGTGCCGAGCGCCGCGCGCGCGGCAACGAGGCCAGCGAGTTGGCTTGGGTTCTTCATCGCGACTTGTACGCCATCAATCGCCTGCGCCCGCGCGCGTTCGATCTCGTCGGGCTGGAAGGCCGGGTTGCGCGCGACGTCGGCGAGAATGCCAAGTGCGGGGGCCGCCTGGTCAGATTTGACGGTGATGTCGACGCTCGCGCCATCCCAGCTTGCGTCGCTCGAAATAGCGCCGCCGAGCGTCTCGATCTGTTGCGCGATGTCGGTCGCGCTGCGGGTCTTGGTGCCTTTGGTCAATAGCGTCGCGGCCAAGCTGTTGACGCCGGGCAGCGTGGCGGGATCATTCGAGCCGCCACCCTGGCCAACCAGCAATGCCGTGATCAGCGGCAGGTCATGCTTTTCGACCACCACGACCCGCATTCCGTTGGCAAGCGCGAATTCTACCGGCTTCGGGCTGCTCGCCTGAACCGTCGCGGCGGGGGCGGGAGGCGCGATACGGTCGGCGACGCTGGCAGGGGTGACGATCTGGACGTCTGGCGGGGTGACGAGCTTCTGCGCGATCACGCTGTCCGCGACTGCAATCGTATCGCCTTTCGCGCCGTTCGCGCTTTCGGCGGGGAGGTAACGGATCGTCGCGGCACGATTGTCCTGCAGATATTTGCGCGCAACGCGCTGGACGTCGGCGGCGGTGACACGGCCGATTGCTGCGAGTTGCCGGTCGGCGGCGTGCGGGTCGCCGTCGATGATCGTCGCTTGCGCGATCGTGCGGCCCTTGCCCTCGGCGGTTTCGCGACCGAGCAGTTCGGCGGTGACGATCTGGTTCTTCGCCTTCGCCAGCTCAGCCGGGCTGACCGCGGTGTCGCGCATCCGCGCAATCTCGCGCCGCAGCGCGGCCTCGCCGATTGCGACGTCCTTACCGCCGGCCATGATCGCGATCACCGCGAAGTTGCCGGGGCCTTGCTTGACGTCGAGATAGGTCTCCGCCGACTGCGCAAGCTGGTCGCGATAGACGAGGCTCTCGTACAGCCGCGAGCTTTCGCCCTGCGACAGGATCGTGTTGAGCACCGCGAGCGCTGCGCTGTCGGGATCGCGATCGGCGGGGATCGGGTAGCTGATCAGGACCGCGGGGAGCGGGGTGTTGGCTTCATAGACCGTGCGGCTGACGGCTTGCGTGCGCGGCGGCTCGGTCGTGGTGACGCGCGGGATCGGACGGTCGGGGCGTTTGATCTTCGCGAAATACTGGTCGACCCACTGGTTGAGTTGCGCGGGATCGAAATTGCCGGACACCACCAGCACCGCATTGTCTGGCCGGTAGAAGGTCGCGTGGAACGCGCGGACGTCGTCGATCTGCGCGCTGTCGAGATTGTCGATGCTGCCGATCGTCCCGCGCGCATAGGGGTGGCGGGTGTAGCTGATCGCGGGGAAATATTGCGAGAACAGCTTGCCGTAGGGGCGGGCGTTGGTGTTCTGGCGGAGTTCCTCCTTCACCACGTCGCGCTCGGAGGCGAAGCTCTTGGGCTCGACCACCAGGCTTGCCATCCGGTCGGCTTCGGCGAACAGCAGGCGCTGAAGGTGGTTGGCGGGGATCGTCTCGTGATATTCGGTGTAGTCGTCGTTGGTGGACGCATTGTTGTTGCCGCCGACGTCTTCGGTCAGCCGGTCCATCTGTTCGGACACCAGGTTGCGCGTCGCCTTGAACATGAGATGTTCGAACATGTGCGCGAAGCCCGAGCGGCCGGCGGGATCGTCCTTCGAGCCGACGTCGTACCACATCTGGACCGAGACGTTGGGGGTGCTGGTGTCGCGGATCGCATAGACGCGTAGGCCGTTGGCGAGCGTGCGTTCGGTGAAGGCGATCGGCTTGACGGCTGGGGCGGGGGCGGTCGGTTGCGCCTGCGCGAGAGTCGCGGGCAGCAGGGCGGCGCCCAACAGGAGGGCGGCACGGGACAAACGCATGGGGGAGACTCCGGCGGTGCAGGCTGATGCTGCACTGTGTTGCCGGGAGGTGTGGTATGTCAATCGGACAGGGAGGACAGCATGTGGTTTGCCACGGCGTCATCCGGGCCGGATCCACCGGCTTCCGTCCTGCGGCTAGCAGGACATGCGGCGCGGTGGATACCAAGAGTAGTCCGGTTTGACGGGAAGGGCAGTGTACGCCGTTCCGTCAATCCCCTATCAGGGTTTTTCGCGATCCCGGTTGGTGTACATTAGCACTGCCGCGAGCGCGGCCGAACCAACTCCAACGCCGATCGCGATCGGAACGATCGGCCAGCTGTCCTTAACCGCGCCGCGGGCGGCCTCTGCGGCGTCGCGGACTCGCTTGTGATCGCGGGCTGCCGCTTCGATTTCGTTGATTTCAGCCATGTTTCCCTCTCGACTTTACGCTTGCGCGTTCCCCGCCTTGTACGCCTGTCGGAACGCATCCGCGAAACTTTTAAGGCGTGCTTCCGCTATCGCCGCGCGAAGGTCCGCCATCAACCCCTGATAGAACCACAGATTATGTTCGGTCATCAGCATCGCGCCAAGGATTTCCTGCGATCGCACGAGATGATGGATGTACGCGCGCGACCAGGTGCCGCACACCGGGCAACCGCAGACGGGATCGAGCGGGCCCTGATCCTCGCCGAACTTCGCGTTGCGCAGGTTGATCGGGCCCTGCCGCGTAAAGGCCTGGCCGGTGCGCCCGGACCGCGTCGGCATCACGCAATCGAACATGTCGATCCCGCGTTCGACCGCGCCGACGATGTCGTCGGGCTTGCCGACCCCCATCAGATAGCGCGGCTTGTCGACCGGCAACTGGTCGGGCGCGAAATCGAGGCAGCCGAACATCGCTTCCTGCCCCTCGCCGACCGCAAGCCCGCCGACCGCATAGCCGTCGAACCCGATCTCGATCAGCGCGCCCGCGCTGTCGCCGCGGAGCGTCTGGTCGAGCGCGCCTTGCTGGATGCCGAAGATCGCGGCACCCTCGGCATGCGTGCCGCCGCCGTCGAACGCATCGCGCGACCGCTTCGCCCAGCGCATCGATCGCGCCATCGCGGCGGCCTGGACTTCGGGGGTGGAGGTGGTGGGGACGAGCTCGTCGAACGCCATCACGATGTCCGACCCGAGCAGGCGCTGGATCTCGATCGAGCGTTCGGGGCTCAATGTGCGGCGCGTGCCGTCGAGGTGCGACTTGAAGGTCACGCCATTTTCGTCGCGCTTGGTCAGGTCGCTCAGGCTCATCACCTGATAGCCACCGCTGTCGGTGAGGATCGGGCGGTCCCAGCCCATGAAATCGTGCAGGCCCCCGAGCCGCGCGACGCGTTCCGCGCCCGGGCGGAGCATCAGGTGGTACGTATTGCCGAGGATGATGTCCGCGCCCGCCGCGCGGACGTCGGCGGGCTTCACCGCCTTGACGGTCGCGGCGGTGCCGACCGGCATGAAGGCGGGGGTGCGGATCGTGCCGCGGCGCATCGCGATTTCGCCGGTGCGCGCCTTGCCGTCGGTCGCGGCGATGGTGAAGGCGAAACGGGGGGAATTGGTCATCTTAGTTCCTCCCCTCCCTGGAAGGGATGGGTCGGGGGTGGGTTGGCCCGTGGCGGGCGTGGTGCCGGTTTCAGAGCGATCCACCCCCAGCCCCTCCCTTCCAGAGAGGGGAGCAGGCATTAGCGCTTGAACAGCGTCTCGGCCGTCGGCTCGGCGCGCGGCGCTGGCTCGCCGTGCTCGGCGGCTTCGGTGTCACGCGCGAGCTGATCGCGGTTGGCGCGCAACTCGGTGATGAGCGCCTCGCGATCCCCCTCGAGCCGCGTGTCGACCGGCGCTTCGATCCCGGCGGCCTTGGCGGCCTTTCCAACCGCGGCGTCGAGCTCGCGCTGCGTCGTCAGGCCGAGCGTCACCGGATCCTTCGGCGTGATGTTCGCGATATTCCAGTGGCTGCGGTCGCGGATCGCCGCGATCGTCGTGCGGGTCGTGCCGATCAGTGCGCTGATCGCACCGTCGGTGATCTCGGGATGGTTGCGGATGATCCACGAAATGCCGTCGGGCTTGTCCGACCGCTTCGATACCGGCGTGTAGCGCGGGCCCTTGGTGCGGCGAACCTGCTCCGGCCCTTTCAGGATCTGCAGCCGGTAGTCCGGATTGGCCTGACCCTTGTCGATCTCGACCTGCGTCAGCTCATGCGCGCGGATCGGGTCGCGTCCGGTCAGCTTGGTCGCGGCGGTATCATCCGCAATCGCCTGAATTTCAAGGATATGGAGACCGCAGAAATCCGCGATCTGCTCGAAACTGAGCGCGGTATTGTCGACGAGCCACGATGCGGTGGCATGGGGCATAAGCGGCTGAGCCATGCGGTGAACTCCTTCAGAAACGGAAAGGGCCGCCCCTTTCGGAGCGGCCACTTGTGCTGACCTTAGGTGTAGAACGGATGGGGGGAAGTGGCAAGCGCGGTTCAGACGCGCTTTTGGGGGCTGTCGAAGCCGCTGATCGGGAAGTTTTGCTTACAGCAGTGGGCCTGCCGTCGCGACCAGCTTCTAGGCCGCGATCGCTTCGGGATGATTGACCGGTACCAGCGCGCCCAGAAATTGTCGCGCGCTCGCCGACCAGGTGAAGCTTTGCCCATAGGCAGCACAATCCGCAGGGTCCAACGTCAGCGCGGTGGCGATCGCGACGTTCAGGTCCGGGTCCATCGCGCCGACCTTCGCGGTAAGGACGTCGATCGGCCCCGTAACTGGATAGGCCGCGACCGGTACGCCGCACGCCATCGCTTCAATCATCACCAGACCGAACGTGTCCGTCTTGCTGGGGAAGACGAACACGTCGGCGGCGGTATAGGCAGACGCGAGGTCGTCCCCGAAGAGCGGGCCGAGAAAATGCGCGTCCGGGTATTTTGCGGAGAGCGTAGCGCGGGCCGGTCCGTCGCCGACGATCACCTTTACCCCCGGCGTGTGCGCGGCAAGGAACGCCTCGATGTTCTTCTCGACCGCCACGCGCCCGACATAAAGCTGGATCGGACCCATGCCCCCGTCAGCGAGTGCGCGGATCGTCGGGGCTGGCGGGATGTCCGGGCCGAACGTCGACAGGTCGACCCCGCGGCCCCAGTGCCGCACCCGGGTCAGATCATGTGCCTTCAGCGTGGCAGCGATCGACGGCGTGGACGCAAGGATCGACTGCGCGGGCCAGTGGAACCAGCGGATATAGCGCCACACCCACTCCGGGTTCACCCCGGTCCGCGCTGACACATAATCCGGGAATTGCGTGTGATACGCCGTGGTGAAGGGAAAGCCTCGCGACAGGCACCAGCGCCGCGCAGCGAGGCACACCGGCCCCTCGGTCGCCAGGTGAATCGCGTTCGGCACGAAGTCCGCAAGCATCTTGCCGACTGCGGCGGTGCGGGCGAAGGCGAGGCGGATCTCGGGATAGGTCGGGCACGGCATCGAATAGAACAGGTCGGGCGAGACGATCAGGACATCGTGCCCCTGCCGCTCGAGCTCCGCGCGGACCGCCTGGAGCGTACGCACCACGCCATTCACTTGCGGGCTCCACGCGTCGGTGACGATCGCGATGCGCACCGGCGTCAGGCCGCCAGCTGCGCGATCTTCGCGCTCGCCTGTGCCTTCTCCCGCGCCGCAATCTCGTCCGCCCAATGCAGCAACTCCATGCGACCGTCGAAATGCTCGACCAAAGCGGTGCAGCCCTCCACCCAGTCGCCGTCGTTATAATAGGCTATGCCATCGATGTCGCGGAATTCCGCAGTGTGGATATGCCCGCAGACAACCCCGTCGACCCCACGCGATCCAGCCGCCTGCGCGATCACTTCCTCGTAATTGGAAATGAACTCGACCGCGTTCTTGACCTTCGCCTTGGCGTGCTTGGACAGCGACCAATACGGCAAGTTGAAATAGCGGCGATACGCATTAACCCAGCGGTTGAGCGCCATCAGCACGGTGTACGCAACGTCGCCGACATGCGCGAGCCAGCGGTGCGCGAGCGTGATCGCGTCGAATTCGTCGCCGTGGAGAACGAGCAGCCGGCGACCGTCCGCGGTTTCGTGGATCGCCTTGCGCCGGATCGCGACGCCGCCGAAGTCGAGCCCGGTGAACTGCCGCATCACCTCGTCGTGATTGCCGGGAATGTAGATCACGTCGGTGCCGCGCTTGGCGCGCTTCAGCAGCCGCCACACCACGTCATTGTGTTCGACCGGCCAGTAGAATTTCTTCTTGAGCCGCCAGCCGTCGATGATGTCACCGACCAGGTACATCCGCTCGCTGTCGACATGGTCGAGGAAGTCGATCAGCATTCGAGCGTTGCAGCCACGCGTGCCGAGATGAATGTCGGAAATCCAGATCGTGCGATACTTCCGGCGGAAATCGATCGGCCGTTCCGGAATGACCGGGTTCGAATGCGCGAAATCCGCGAAGTCGGCGACCGTGCCTTGGCCAACCAGACCATCGAGAGCGATCCTGGTAATTGCGTCCATCGTTCCGCCATCCCGCAAAGCCTGTGGATGACTGTGTTCTATGCCTCGCCAATGTTACAATCGCACGGATCGACCTTCATCCAACTGTCACATGGCAATATGCCCGGGGAGCGCCGCGACACGGCGCAACCACGCCTGGATTGCAGGGTAAAGACGCAGCGCGAAACCGCCGTCTTCCGCAACATGGGTGTAGGCATAGAGCGCGATGTCGGCGACGGTGAAGCGGCCCGCCGCCAGGAATGGGGTCCGCGCGAGATGTGTGTCCATCACTGCCAGCGCGGCCTCCCCGGCAGCGCGCTTCACCGGAAGCAGGGCACGCTGCACATCGTCGAGGCCCGCCTCGCCGATCGTCGTGCGCCAGAAGCGTAGCGTCGCGATGTTCGGCTCGTGATGATATTGTTCCCAGAACATCCAATGGAGCATGTCGGCGCGATCGAACCGATCCTGCGGGATCAAAGGCGACCCGTCCGCCAGGTACAGGCAGGCGGCACCGCTTTCGGGCAGAAAGTCGTCGCCGACCTGCAGAACCGGGATTCGCCCATTGGGGTTGATTCGTTCGAGAAAGGCAGGTGTCCGCGTCGCGCCCGCCGTGATGTCATATTCCCGCCGTTCCAACGGGATGCCGGCATGAGCTGCGGTCAGGCGGATCTTGTAGCAATTCCCGGACGCGGCATATTCGTGCAGGATCAGGTCGGTCATGCGGCGTTTCCCAGACAGTCGGTCTACAAGATATGCCGCGAAAGAAACGCAATTTCACCTAGAGATCGAGACGGCGCACACATCCGCCGTCTTTTCGTCCCTCCGCCGCAGCTGCGCGAAACGGCGTCTGAAGCTTACTTTTCTCGGGTCGCCCGGGTACCTTCCGCCATTACTTCCGCAATCAGGTCCTTGCGGCTGAGCTTGCCGATCATCGTCTTGGGCATGGTCAACCGCACCACTACTTCGTCCACGCGTTCATGCCGGCCGATTTGCGGGTTGAGCCAGTCGCGCAGCGCTTCGCCGCTGATGTCCGTCGTGTCGTTGAGCGTGACATAGGCGCGGGGATGCTCGCCGCGATACGGATCGGGCAGACCAACTACGAGCGCCTCCTTGATCGCGGGATGATGATACAGGACTGCTTCGATCTGGCTTGGGAAGACCTTGAAGCCCGAGACCGAAATCATGTCCTTCAGCCGGTCGACGATCTTGACGAAGCCGTCCGCATCGATCGTCCCGACATCGCCGGTGCGCAGCCATTTGCCATCCGCGGTGGTCACAAAGACGTCTTCGTCGGCGTCGGGGCGGTTCCAATAGCCCTTCATGATCTGCGGCCCCCGGGCGACAATCTCGCCGGGTTCACCATCGGGCGCATCCAGTGTCGGGTCGGCCTTGTCGACCAGTCGAAGCTGCGTGGCGGGAAGCGGTTGGCCGATCGTCCCGGTCTTTCCCTCGGCCTCATAAGGGTTGGCGGAGAGTACGCCCGAGCTCTCGGACAGGCCATAGCCCTCCACCACGGTCGCACCCGTCAGCTTCTCGAACTTCGCCTTCAATTCGGGTGCGAGCGGCGCGCCGCCCGAAATGCAGATTCTCAGCGAAGAGAAGTCGGTCGCACCGATCTTGGGATGGTCGAGCAGGGCCTGATACATCGTCGGCACGCCGGGGAGCGCGGTCGCCTTGGTCCGCGCGATTGCCGCCAGCACCGCCCCCGCCTCGAACCGCGGGAGCATCACGATGCAGCCGCCGTTAAGCACCGTTCGGTTGAGCACGCAGGTGTTGGCGAAGACGTGGAACATCGGCAGCACCCCGAGAATCCGGTCTGGCGCGGCTGGATGCGGGTCGATCGCCATCACCTGCCGCGCGTTGGCGGCAAGGTTCTGGTGCGTCAGCATCGCGCCTTTCGGGGTTCCTGTGGTGCCCCCGGTATATTGGATCAGGGCGACGTCGGTTTCGGGCGACAGGGTGGGACGCGGAAAGGCACCATCGTTTGCGATCAACTTGGAAAATGCCAGGATCCGGGGATCGTCCGGCCGCTTCGTCACTTCGCCGCCCTTGAACATCCGGTACAGGAGCGACTTTGCCGTCGGCAAGGCGCCGGCGATTGACCCGACGACCAACCGTTCCAGACCGCTATGGTCCAGCACGTCGAGCGCCGTTGGGAGCAGTTGGTTGGCGGAGAGCGTGAACAGTAGTCGTGTACCCGAATCCTCGACCTGATGCGCGAGTTCGGCTGCGGTGTAGAGCGGCGAGAAATTCACCACCGTCGCGCCGAGCTTGAGAATCCCGTAATACGCCGCGACATAATGGGGCACGTTGGGCAGGAACAAACCGATCCGGTCTCCCGGGCCATATCCAAGCGCGGACAGGCCGGCGGCGACGCGGTTCGCACCGTCCAGTGTTTCGGCGAACGAGTAATGGCGACCGAGGAAATCGATCAGCGGCGACTGCCCGCTCCGGGCGGCGGCTTCGTCGAATAGCGTCGCCATCGATAGGGGCGGGAAGGCGCTGTCCCAGGCAGCGGGATGACGATACGATTCGCGCCAGAGCGCTTCGGGTCTGTTCATTGACAAAGGTGTAAGCAAGGCATCCGTTGCCTGCAAGCCGTTGCAAACCGCGTCCGTCGCGCGCTTGCGACGGAACCGCCGTTCAGCCGATCGGGCGTGCCGTCCAGGTGTACAGGACGGAGATGCCCAGCAAACCCAGATCGAGCGCTGCCTTGATCTGATGCGGCATCGGATCGGACGCGTCGTGCGTCAGGACACGAATGTCCGCGGTCGGATGGTTCTTCACCGTTGCTGTTACGACCAACAGAGCACAGATCGCGATGACCATATTCCGATTGCGCACCAGGCCGTCTCCTTACGCAACCGTTATAGCCTTACTGGCGAAGGGCAGCAAGCGTGGGCGCCTGAACCGGATGGTGATGGCTCAAGAGGCGTACCCGCGCGCGATCGCGACCGGCGGACTTGGCTTCGAACAGGGCGCGATCGGCGCATCCGTAGAGCGCCTTCCAATCCTGCTCGCGTTCGAGTGCACCAATACAAACCCCGATGCTCGCGGTGATGGTCACGTCGAACGGCATCCGTTCGGCTCGCAGACTCGCCAAAATGTTTTCAGGGTCGAACGCGGTCTCCGCCGCCGTAACGACCGCAAATTCCTCTCCACCCATGCGCGCGACCAGCGCCTCGGCTGGGACGGACTGGCACAGCGTTCGGGCGAAGACGCGCAGGACTTCGTCTCCGCCGTCGTGACCGATGGTTTCGTTGACCTGCTTGAAGTGGTCGAGATCGGCAATCATCAGGATTTGCTCGCCCTCGCGTCCGATCGCATGGTGCAGGAAAGCGCGGCGATTGAGCAATCCGGTCAGCGGATCGGTATCGGCCAGCAACCGCGCGGCGATCTCCCGTTCGCGGGCTTCGTCGCGTTCGTTGCTCAACAAACGCATGCGATACGCGATGGCGACGCTCGACAGCAGCGCTTCGACCGTCATCGATACGATCGTCGAATTGTCGAGCCAGAAGTTCCACCCGATCAAGCCGAACGCGCTGACGACGCGCACGGTGGCCATGATGATCGGCACGGCCCAGGCAAGGGCGAACACCCACAGGTAGTTGCTCCGCAGCGCCCAGGCGCGCCACAACAGCGGAAGGACCATTGCCATTTGAGCGACGAAGGCAACCGAATATAGCCGATCGAAGAACCAGACGTTCCATGGCGCAAACAGGAAAAAGGCAAGCGACGCCAAAACGGTGATTGCGCTGACGATCCGCACGGATCGGCCCATCCAGCCGGCAAAAACGCGTTCTTCGAAAAATGCTCGGGCGAAGGCGAAGGCGGAAACGGTGGCGATGCCCAGGGACAGGTAGTTACACCGGATCCGATCATTGTTGGCGATGTCCGGGTACATCCAGGAGAGATAGCCCGAGGACGATATGGCGTACGCCAGCAGGCTCAGAACCATCGCGCAATAGGCGAGCTGAAAGCGGTGCCGCAGTGCCACCCAAAGCGCGAAGTTATAGCACAGCAGCGCCATGCACAGCCCGGCAAAGGCGGCATAAAGCCCTCCAAGCACGAGATTGGCCTGCCTGCTCTCGTCTACGGTCGTAAGCTCAACGTCGCGCAGGATGCCACGCAGGTTGGCGGCCCCGGCAACGTGCCACAGCAGCCGGACCAGCGGGGCCGGACGGTGCGGCAAGGCGACTTCGACCATCGCACCCAACTGCATACGACGCGAAGCGCCCTGTTGGTCCACACTTTGACGAAGGATTACGCCGTCCGCGTACACGGCATAGAGCGTTACCGTTCCTTGCCAAAGGCTTGCGCTTCGGACGTTGACCGCTCCGCTGCGACGCAACGGCGCCGAGCGAAGCCAGTAACTGCCGGGACCGAGCGTGCGCTGATCGGTTTCGCACCTAAAAGGCGCCGAGGGGAGCAAAAGCGCGTGCGCAGTAAGCCCCACGCGGTCGCGTGTGATACACGCCCTGATCGGCTCCCCAGCGCTTGTGATGGCTGCCCCAGCCGACTCGCCCGCGAGAAACATGGCGCACCACATCAGGAGAAGGGCGCACAGGCGAGAGCGGGGCGTTGGACGCATGCTCGATTCCTAGCTCCATGATGACGAACGGAAAGTAAAATTTGGCGTTCGATTTGCTTTTCAAGGACTGATTGTGGCGGATTGTCCACGCACACGGTGGTTAACGGGGTGGTAGCACACGCGACGTACGGCAATTGGTGTGCCGCAAGCGATGCCTTGGCCATGCGAGCGAATCGGTTGATTTTGCCCGAAAGCGAGGCGAGCGACCAACGGCATGGGCGCAAGGTCGCGACTTCGAAGAACAAAAAAAGCGCGGGTCCGGCATCGCCGAACCCGCGCTGATTTTGTAACCGACTGGCCCACTTATTTTGCGGTGCTGTCGACCTTGTTCGTCGTCTTGCGCCGCGGCTTCTTCGGTGGGGCAGAGGTGATTTCGAACGACAGCGCACCTTCCTTCATCTTCACCGTCACTTCACCGCCATGGACCAGCTTGCCGAACAGCAGTTCCTCGGCGAGCGGCTGCTTGATCTTTTCCTGGATCAAACGGCCCATCGGGCGGGCACCGTACAGCTTGTCATACCCCTTGGCGGTCAGCCATGTCTTAGCTTCGTCGTCCAAGTTGATGTGAACGTTGCGGTCCGCCAGCTGCAATTCGAGCTGAAGGATGAACTTGTCCACGACCCGTGCCACCACCTCGGTCGGCAAATAGCCGAACGGTACGATCGCATCGAGACGGTTACGGAACTCCGGCGTGAACATCTTCTGGACGGCCTGCTCGTCCTCGCCCTCGCGGGTGAGGTTGCCGAAGCCCAGAGTCTCGCGTGCCATATCGGCGGCACCTGCGTTCGTCGTCATGATCAGGATGACGTTGCGGAAGTCGACCGTCTTGCCGTGCTGGTCGGTAAGGCGCCCGTTATCCATGACTTGCAGCAGGATGTTGAACAGGTCGGGATGCGCCTTCTCGATCTCGTCGAGCAGCAGTACCGAGTGCGGCTGCTGGTCGATTGCGTCGGTGAGGAGGCCGCCCTGGTCGAATCCGACGTAGCCCGGGGGCGCGCCGATCAGTCGCGAGACCGAGTGGCGTTCCATGTATTCGGACATGTCGAAGCGCTGGAGCGGGATCCCCATGATCGTCGCAAGCTGCTTTGCAACCTCGGTTTTCCCGACGCCGGTGGGGCCGGTGAACAGATAGTTGCCGATCGGCTTCTCGGGATCGCGCAGACCCGCGCGCGACAGCTTGATCGCGGAAGCGAGCTTTTCGATCGCCGCATTTTGTCCAAACACTACCCGTTTGAGGTCGGTTTCGAGCGATTCGAGCGCTTTTGTGTCGTCCGTAGACACGCTTTTCGGCGGAATGCGCGCCATCGTCGCGATGACCTGCTCGATCTCGCGGCTGGTGATCGTCTTCTTGCGCTTCGCGAGCGGCACCAACATCTGCATCGCACCGACTTCGTCGATCACGTCGATCGCCTTGTCCGGCAACTTGCGGTCGTTGATGTAGCGCGCCGACAGCTCCACCGCCGACTTGATCGCGTCGGGGGTATATTTCACCTTGTGATGGTCTTCGAACGCGGTCCGGAGACCGGCCAGAATCTTGATCGTGTCCTCGATCGTGGGTTCGTTGACGTCGATCTTCTGGAAGCGCCGCAGCAACGCGCGGTCCTTCTCGAAGTGGTTGCGGAACTCCTTGTAGGTGGTCGAGCCGATGCAGCGGATCGTCCCGCCCGACAGCGCCGGCTTCAGCAGGTTCGACGCATCCATCGCGCCGCCGCTGGTCGCGCCGGCACCGATCACGGTGTGGATCTCGTCGATGAACAGGATCGCGTCGGGCATCTTCTCCAGCTCGGTAACGACCGCCTTCAGCCGCTCCTCGAAGTCACCGCGATACCGGGTGCCTGCGAGCAACGCGCCCATGTCCAGCGAGTAGATTACCGCCGGCAGCAGCACTTCCGGCACGTCGCCCTCGACGATCTTGCGCGCGAGACCTTCGGCGATCGCGGTCTTGCCGACGCCGGGATCACCCACATACAGCGGGTTGTTCTTCGAACGGCGGCACAGGATCTGGACCGTACGATCGACCTCGGGGCCACGACCGATCAGCGGATCGACCTTTCCCTTCTTGGCCTTCTCGTTGAGGTCGACGCAGAACTGCTTGAGCGCGCTTTCCTTGCCCTTCTCGCCGGGCTTCTGCGGCTTCTCTTCCTCGGCACCCTTGGGCGAGGTCGCCTCGGGGGCAGCGCCACCCTTGCCGACACCGTGGCTGATGAAGCTGACCGCGTCGAGCCGGCTCATATCCTGCTGTTGCAGGAAGTAGACGGCATAGCTTTCCCGCTCGCTGAACAGCGCGACCAGCACGTTTGCGCCAGTCACTTCGTCGCGTCCGGACGATTGGACGTGCAGGATCGCGCGCTGGACGACACGCTGGAACCCCGAGGTCGGCGACGGATCGGTCGCCGCGTCGACTTTCAACGCTTCCAGTTCGGTATCGAGATAGTGTTTGACGGTCGAGGTCAGCTCGGCGGTATCGACGCCGCAGGACTGCATCACCTTCGATGCATGCTCGTCATCAATTAAGGCGAGCAGCAGATGTTCTAGCGTAGCATATTCGTGCCGGCGCGAAGACGCAGCCTCAAGGGCTTTGTGCAACGTGGTTTCCAGCGCGGAGGCGAAGGATGGCATCTGTAGTTACTCCATGCGGGCCACGTAAGACGAGCGACCCTTTCCAGCTATGTCGGAAGGCAGGTCGCCCGCATCAACCTCTTGAAAACGACTCTCGGTGTTCCTGTGTTCCGGAACCAGTCACTTTACGACTTAAAGAGCATATCTGCGGTTGCGCGGTGGTTAACGGCACTATCCCGTTTTTCCCTAGTCCGAACGATTTCGCGCTCGAGCGCGGCGACGCGATCGTCGAGTTCCTTGACCGAAAGCGGGTCCAGGTCCTGTGCGATGACCGCAGCGAGCGGATCGCCCGCTTTGTTCGGGAGAATCTCGTCGATGTCCATGGGGAGGATCGTTGACCCACGCGCAGGGGATGTCAATAAGGCGCGCTGGCGAAACGGGACTTGTCCGAACGCCGCGTAAAACGGGGCTTGGAAGCGATGCAGGATCTGCCGGTAACGATGCGCGCGATCGACCCCAGCGAGGCGGGTGGGCCGGAGGTTCTGGTGGTCGTCGAACGGCCTGTGCCCACGATTGCGCCGCATGAAGTGCTGATCCGGGTGGTCGCGGCCGGCGTCAACCGCCCGGACGTGCTCCAGCGCAAGGGCGGCTATCCGCCACCACCGGGCGCGCCGTCGATCCTCGGGCTGGAAGTTTCGGGCACCGTCGTGTTGCAAGGGGCCGACGTCGGCGGGAACCTGCTCGGCCAACCAGTCTGCGCGCTGGTCGCCGGCGGGGGATATGCCGAATATGTCGCAGTTGCCGCGGGGCAAGTGCTGCCCGTGCCGAACGCGCTGTCGATGGTCGAGGCGGCAGCGCTCCCGGAAACGCTGTTCACGGTGTGGACCAACCTGTTCGAGCGTGGGTACGCGACCGAGGGCGACACCGTGCTGGTCCACGGCGGCACCAGCGGCATTGGAACCATGGCGATCGCGCTGGGCGCAATCTTCGGGTTGACGGTCATCGTCACCGCCGGGTCGGACGACAAATGCGCTTCCGCCAAGGCGCTCGGCGCGGCGCACGCGATCAATTACAAGACCGAGGACTTCGTGGCGCGGGTCAAGGACATTACCGGCGGCGCGGGATGCGCGGTCGTGCTCGACATGGTTGGGGGCGATTATGTCGCGCGCAACCTGCAATGCCTCGCCGAGGACGGGCGCCACGTTTCGATCGCGGTGCAGGGCGGTGCGACCGCGACGGTGCCGTTGTTCGAGATCATGCGGCGGCGCCTGACGCTGACGGGGTCGACGCTGCGCGCGCGCGACACCGCGTTCAAGACGCTGGTCGCGGACGAATTGCATCGCACCGTCTGGCCGCATGTCGAGGCCGGGAAGCTCAAGCCGGTGCTCGACCGCACCTTCTCGCTGGAGGAGGCGCCCGCGGCGCACCGCCGGATGGAGGCAGGCGACCATGTCGGCAAGATCGTGCTGACGCTCGACTGAGCGTTCGATCCCGCCGCAGAGTCAACTGCGGCAGGGTCGCGCCAAATACTTATTCTTTGTTTACAATGACATTTGTGAAATAGTAAGAAAGTTTTCGTGGTTTTCGGAACAAATCACGGCGTTATGTCTTATCTGCCTTCGGCCTTCGAGCCGTTCGAAAAGGGTATATCACGATGAAGAAGATGTTCGTTCTCGCAGCCGCTGCTGGCCTCGTTTCTTTGGCTGCCTGCAACTCGACCCCGCGCGAGCAGGCTGCTGACAATATCGAAGCCAACACCGAAGCCGTTGCAGACAACCTCGAGGAAGCAGCAGACAACGCAGCGACCCCGGCAGGCGAAGCAATGCTCGAGAACAAGGCGGACGCAGTGCGCGCAACGGGCCAGAACCAGGCAACCGACATGCGCACCAACGATGCCGACACGAACCTGTCGAACGGCATGTAATCACGGAACAGATCGGGCTGTTCCCAAGCGCAGCTCGAACTGGTGGGGCGTCCGGGGAAACCCGGGCGCCCTTTTGTTTTTGGGGGGCGGGGTGATGCAGCTCCTTCTCTCTCTCTCTCTCTCTCTCCCTCTCTCTCTCTCTTTCCGTTCGTCCTGAGTAGCGACCGAGTAGCCCTTCTTCAGGGTGTATCGAGGGGGCGTATCGAAGAACCGCACGCGACAACCTGTCCTTCGATACGCGCCCTCGATACGGCTCCGCCTACTCGGTCGCTACTCAGGACGAACGGGTGGGGGCGGGGATGAGGCAAGGGGGACCGCGCACGTTGCCGCTCACACCCAGCTGGGAAGCCACGTCCAATAGTGGAACGCCCCGGGCCCGGGGAGCGGGGCTGCCGACAGCACCGGATAGAACACCGCGAACAGCACGATCACCCCTGCCAGAAACGCGGTGTCACGCCGCCGCGCCGCCGGGAAGCGGTCGAACGCCACCGCCAGCGCGATGCAGAGCGCGATGCTCGGCAGATAATAATAATAGAAGAAGCCGATTTTCTTGGGGATCACGATCCACACCGCATAGCTCGCCACCCACAGCGCCGCCGCGGCGAGCAGCGGCGGCGAGCGGTCGCGGATCGCGCCATAGCCACACGCCGCCACCGCGATCAGCCCGCCCCACAGGATCGCGAGATTGCCGATCAGCAACACGCCGCGCTGCGCCCCGTCGACGCGCTCGTACAGATACCAGATCGGTCGCACCATCACGGGCCAGGACCACCAGGCCGACTGATAGGGATGCGACGGCAACGGCAGCGTCTGGCGGTCGTACATGCGCTGCTGGAACGAGAAGAGCGTGCCGAAGGTCAGCGGATCGTGCGTGTAGAAGAACGCCGGGGCGAAGGTGGCGAAATAGGCCGTGACGCTGACCCCGCCCAGCACCAGCATCGCGGGGATCGCCGCCATCTGCGGCCAATGGCGCTGCCCGCCGGCGTTGAGCGCACCGAAGACCGAACGTCCGCTCCGGCGTGCGTCCTCCAGCCGCAATGCGACGAAGCCAAGCGCGGCGAAGCCGATCAGCGGCGCCGCCGCCCATTTCGCCGCGACCGACAGCCCCAGCAGGACCGCGCCGAGGATCCAGCGGGACCATGCTTCGCGCCCGCGTTCGGCGCGCATCGCCCACAGCAACGCGGCGAGGCCGAGGATCGCGAACGCGGCCATGAAGCCATCGAGCATCCCGATCCGCGCCTGGACGAACACCGTCCCATTGAACAGCGCGAACAGCGCGCCGAACACTGCCGGGCGGACGCGGCCGAGCATCAGCCAGACGATCGCGAATACGCCAAGCACGACGCCCGTCCCCGCCAGCGTCGAGAAGAACCGCCACCCGAGGCTCGTATCGCCGAGCAACAGGATGCCCGCGGCGATGATCTCCTTCGCGAGCAGCGGATGTTCGATGTTGGTCGGCCCGGCGAGCGCGAGCAGCGTGCGGGCGGCGGGCACGTAATGCGTTTCGTCGAACATCGGCTTGGTCGGGATCGTCAGCCGATAGCTGAACAGCGTCTGCGCGAGCAGCGCGAGCGCCGCCGCTGCACGGTAAGGGTGGGGGCGCGCGTGGCTCACGTCCGCCTCTATCCAGCCGAAAGGAACCGCTTTCAAGCGCTGTCGCAGGGAACGGGCATTGACGTGCCCCGCCGCCAACCGGCAAAGCGTGCCGCATGAAACGCCGCACCGGACAAGACCAGAGCATCACCCGCCAGTGGCGCCCCGCAACCCAAGCCGTGCGCGGCGGCACCGCGCGCAGCGAATGGGGGGAGACGTCGGAGGCGTTGTTCCTCACCTCGGGCTATGCCTATGACTGCGCCGCAGACGCCGCCGCGCGCTTTGCCGGCGAACAGACCGGCATGACCTATTCGCGGTTGCAGAACCCGACGGTCGAGATGCTGGAGCACCGCATCGCCCTTCTGGAGGGCGCGGAAGCGTGCCGCACGATGGCGACGGGCATGGCGGCGATGACCGCGGTGCTGCTGTGCCAGCTCCAGGCGGGCGACCATGTCGTCGCGGGGCGCGCGGCGTTCGGATCGTGCCGCTGGCTGGTCGATACGCTGCTCCCCAAGTTCGGGATCGAGACGACCACGATCGACGCGCGAGACCCGCAGCAGTTCGAGGATGCGTGCCGCCCCAACACCAAGGTGTTCTTCTTCGAGACCCCCGCCAACCCGACGATGGACGTCGTCGACCTGAAGGCGGTGTGCGACATCGCGCGCGCGCGCGGGATCACGTCGGTGGTCGACAACGCCTTCGCCACGCCCGCGCTCCAGCGGCCGATGGAATTCGGCGCGGATGTCACCGCATACAGCGCGACCAAGATGATGGACGGGCAGGGGCGCGTGCTCGCCGGCGCGGTGTGCGGGACGGAAGCGTTCATCAACGATACGTTGCTGCCCTTCACGCGCAACACCGGGCCGACGCTCAGCGCGTTCAACGCCTGGGTCGTGCTCAAGGGGCTCGAGACGCTCGACCTGCGCATTCGCCGCCAGTCGGAGAATGCGCTCAAGGTCGGGAAATTCATCGAAGGGCGCGTGCCCCGGATCCTCCATCCGTTCCTGCCGAGCCACCCGCAACACGAACTGGCGATGCGCCAGATGGACGCCTGCGGGCCGATCTTCGCGTTCGAAGTGGCGGGGCGCACGCAGGCGCATGCGTTGCTCGATGCGCTCGAACTGGTCGATATCTCGAACAACATCGGCGATTCGCGCTCGCTGATGACGCATCCCGCGTCGACCACGCATTCCGGCGTCGCCGAGGACAAGCGGCTCGAAATGGGCGTGACCGAGGGGCTGCTCCGCCTCAACGTCGGGCTGGAGGACGCGGACGACGTGATCGCGGACATCGACCAGGCGCTGACGGCGGCGGGGCTTTGAGCGTGCGGTGCGGCGGCGCACGGGATCGAAGGATCGCGTCGTGAAGGCGCTGTTCCCCTATGTCGCGGAAACGCTTGGGGTGGTGGTTCGCGTGTCGGTCAGCTTCCTGCCCGAACAGTCCGAGCCCGAGCGGGGACGGTGGTTCTGGGCGTATCACATCCGGATCGAGAACGACTCGGAGCGGACGGTCCAGTTGCTCACGCGCCACTGGATCATCACCGACGGGCGCGGCGCGCGGCATTCGGTCGAGGGCGAGGGCGTCATCGGCGAGCAACCGATGATCGCCCCCGGGGAAAGCTTCGACTATGTCTCGGGCTGCCCGCTCGCGACGCCGACCGGGGCGATGGTCGGCAGCTATCACATGCTCGGCGAGGACGGGGCGGGGTTCGACGTCGATATCCCGCGCTTCTCGCTGATCGCGCCGGCGGTGGGCGCATGACACCCGGCACCGGGACATACCGCCGATGAAGCGCACGCATTTGCCCCTCAACGGACTGCGCGTGCTGGATGCCGCCGCGCGCCACCTGAGCTTCACGCGCGCAGCGGACGAACTCGCGGTGACGCCCGCCGCGGTCGGGCAGCAGATCCGCGCGCTGGAGGATACGCTCGGCGTCGTGCTGTTCCGCCGGACCACCAAGGGGCTCGAACTGACGCCGGAAGGCGAGGGCGGGCTCGCGGCACTGCGGCACGGCTTCCTCCAGTTCGAGGAAGCGGTCCGCGCGATGCAGGCGGGGCAGACGAGCAAGTCGCTGACGATCGCCGCCCCGCGCGACCTGACCGAGAAGTGGCTGATGCCGCGCCTTGCGGACATCGCGCGCGACGATCCCGAAATGCGCTTCGTGCTGATCTCCGCCGACGCGTCCAACGCCAGCGCTGCGATCGATTTTACCGAGGCCAACCTCGATCTCGCGATCCGCTGGGGCGATGGCCCGGGCGAGCATGAAGGCGAAGCGATCGCGTCCGCCGGGATGGTCACGGTCGAGCGGCCGGGCGGCGGCGCGGATACGTGGATCGCGTGGCCGGGGTGCGTCGAGGACGATACCAGCTCGCTCGTCCGGGTCGGTGACGCTGGCCTTGCGATCGATGCGGCGGCGCAGGGGCTTGGCCGGGCGACGGTGCCCGAACTGCTCGCGGCGGCGGATCTCGCGTCGGGGCGGATCGTCGCGGTGGGGGACGCGAAGGCGAATCGGCTCGGCTATTGGCTGGTCGCACCGCTCCCGCAATGGCGGCAGAAGAAGGTCAAGACGCTCGTCGCCGCGTTGACCGGATGACACCGGTCCCAGTGCTTGCGACCGCGCGGCTGCGGCTGCGCCCCCGGACGGTCGACGACGCCAAAGCGCTGCTTCCGACGCTCTCCGATCCCGACGCCATGACCTATTGGTCGCATGCACCGTTCGAATCGGTCGACGCGGTCCGCGCGTACTTCGCCGAGCCGTCCGGGACCTGGCGTGCCTGGTCGATGACGCTTCCGGACGACGATACCGCGATCGGTTTCGTCTCGGTCGGCGAGAAGCGGGAAGGGGCCGTATCCGAAATCGGTTATATGCTCGCGCGCTCGCACTGGGGCACGGGACTGGCGCGCGAGGCGGTGGCGGGCGTGATCCGGCATCTGTTCGTTACGGAGCGCCAGCGCCGCGTCTTCGCCGATACCGATCCGGACAATATCCGCTCCAACGCACTGCTCGAATCGCTCGGCTTCACGCTGGAGGGACGCTTGCGGGCAGAGTGGGAGACGCATATCGGCGTGCGCGACACCTTCCTATGGGGGTTGCTCGCGACCGAATGGAACGACCGATGACCCCTCCGCCCAATCTCACCGACCCGGTCGAGCGCGCCGCGTATCAGCGCGAGTTGCGGATGGTCGCGCGGCCAGTACGATGGCTGGGCGTGGTGATCGCGGTGCTTGCGGCGGTGCTGGCGCTGGTGCGCGCGCGCTATGCGCCGCAGATCCCGATGGTGCTGCCGTTGTTTTTGCTGGGCGTGGCCGCATTGCACATGATCGCCGCGGTGGTCGTCCGGGTGAAATATCATCAGAAGCGGATGCACCCCGAAGGGTGACGCTTTCCCCCCTGAAACGGTGCGTCCGTCATCGTTTCGTCACGGCGCCGTCTCCATTCTGTCGCCGGGATGACATTTCCCCGTCAGTTTAGCGCTGCATGGCATGTCCCGAAGCGACGCGAACAGCGCGTTCGACGGGGGTAGCAACATGACCGACTCGACCAGCATCACGATGGGCTATGACGACGGCGATATCGACACCAACGCCAGCACCGGCGGCAATTCGCTCAACGCGCTGATCGACCGGCGCTATTCGCGGCGTGCGGCGTTGCTGGGCGGGACCAAGGCGGCGGCGTTCGCGGTGTTCGGCGGCGCGGTGCTGGCGGCATGCGGCGAAGACGAGTCCAAAGATGCCGGGCCGACCATCACCGCCGGATCCTCTGGCGAGACCAGCTCGGGCCGGGTCGTCACGCTGACCGGTTCGACCAGCAATACCGCCGGGACTGCGCAAGGCGCCTTCAGCCAGGTGTCCGGCCCGCCGGTCGCGCTGACGCAAGGCGCGACGGGGACCACCTTCATCGCCCCAAGCGTGGCGGCGGCGACGATGCTGGTGTTCCGCTACACCGCCACCGATAGCAAAGGCTTGACCTTCTCGACCGACACGTCGGTCTCGATCACCCCCGCCACGCTCGGCTTCGCCGCGGTGTCGAAGAACAAGCTCGACGTCGTCACGGTTCCCGCGGGCTATACCGTCTCGGTCCTCTACCGGCTCGGTGACCCGATCGATGCGGCGACGCCCGCGTACAAGAACGACGGGACCGACACGAGCTACGCGACTCGTGCGGGCGATCATGGCGATGCGCTGCACTGGTTCGGCCTCGCCGCCGCCGGATCGACCCGCGACGACACCAGCAGCACGCGCGGGCTGCTCGTGATGAACCATGAGAACATCAACCAGCCGTATCTCCATGTCGGCGGCGCAACCAATGCGGGCGGCGTTCGCCCCGAGGCCGAGGCGCTCAAGGAAATGGAGTGCCACGGCCTCAGCGTCGTCGAAGTCACGCGCAGCAGCGCAGGCGCGTGGAGCTACGTCCAGGCGGGCGCGCTCAATCGCCGCATCACGCCGCTGACGCCGACGGTGTTCAACGGCCCGGTCAAGGGGAGCAACCTGCTCAAGACCGCCTTCTCGCCGACCGGCGTGGCGGGGCGCGGCACGATCAACAATTGCGCCAACGGCTATACGCCATGGGCGACCAACCTGACGTGCGAGGAAAACTGGGCAGGTTATTTCCGCCGCCCGACCGCGACCGACAATGCGCTGCGTACCCCGCGCGAAGTCGTGGCGCTGACGCGCTTCGGTGTGACGAGCGCGAGCGGCAATTACGGCTGGTCAACGGTCGTGCCCGCGGACAGCACCAACACGCTTTACCGCCGCTGGGACGCGCGCGTTTCCGGCGCGACCGCGACCGACGATTTCCGCAACGAGCCGTATCAGTTCGGCTGGGTGGTCGAGATCGATCCGTATGACAAGGCGAGCGTGCCGCGCAAACGCACCGCGCTTGGCCGGTTCAACCATGAGGGCTGCTGGCCGTCCAACTTCGTCGTCGGCCGCAAGCCCGCCTGGTACATGGGCGACGATGCGCAGAACGAATATCTCTACAAGTTCGTGTCCGCCACGCCCTGGGCCGAAGCCGATGCAACCGCCGCCGACCGGCTGTCGATCGGCGACAAGTATCTCGACAACGGCACGCTCTACGTCGCCAAGTTCAACGCCGACGGATCGGGCAGCTGGTCGCCGCTGACCTTCGGCAGCGGGCCGCTGACGGCTGGGAATGCGACCTATGCGTTCGCGGACCAGGCCGACGTGCTCGCCAACGCTCGCCTTGCGGGCGATGCGCTCGGCGCGACCAAGATGGACCGTCCGGAATGGACCGCGGTCAACCCGGTCAGCGGCGAAGTCTATCTGACGCTGACCAACAACAGCTCGCGCACCGCGGCGAACACCGACGCGGCCAACCCGCGCGCCTATCTCGATCCGCCCAGCACGTCGGTGTCGAACCGCAACGGGCATATCATCCGTCTGCGCGAGACGGGGGACACGTCCGAGGCCCTCGCTTTCGCCTGGGATATCTACGCGTTCGGCGCGGGGTCGGATCTCGACCCGACCAACATCAACCTGTCGGGGCTGGATGCGACCAACGATTTCTCGAGCCCCGACGGCTTGTGGTTCGGGCGATCGTCCAACGCATCGGGCAAGGTGACGCCGGTGCTGTGGATCCAGACCGACGACAGCGCCTATACCGACGTCACCAACTGCATGATGCTCGCCGCGATGCCGGGGCCGGTCAACGACGGCGGCGTCAAGACCGTCACCAACGCCGGGCGCACGCAGGCAACGCGCGTCGGCAAGGCACCGGGCACCACGCTCCGCCGCTTCCTCGTCGGCCCGATCGAGGCGGAGATCACCGGCGTGGATTCGACCCCGGACGGCAAGACGCTGTTCGTCAACATCCAGCATCCGGGCGAGAACGGGAACCCGTCGAACATCACCAGCCACTGGCCCGACACGCAGGCGACCGGCACCGCCGCGGCGACGATCCGCCCGCGCTCGGCCACGGTGGTGATCACCAAGAACGACGGCGGCGTGGTCGCGCTGTAAGGCACCGCGCGGGATCGGCGACGCGCGCGTCGCCGATCCCGCGCGATTCACGACTGGGGTTCGGGCGGCGGTGTGTCGGGGTCGAGATCGGCGCGCAGCAGCCGGGGCACGCCGCTGCGGCTGGGAATGCGCGTCGCTTTCTTGACCGCCATGTTCGACGTGAAGGTGTAGCGCTCGAGTCCGTTCGTGGAGCTCGCCTGGGTTGCGTACCGGCGCGCGGCGATCGACTCCACGATCTTGTCCGGCCAGTCCCCGGTTTCGGGAACATGTTTGCCACGACGCGCGACGTGCGCGTCGTGGACCCGACCGTCCGTGCCGATCGTGTAGGCGACGTCGATCCAGAGATAGTCCAGATACTCCAGGAAGAGCGTCGTCGGGTTCAATTTGAACAGCGTGTACCTGTCGGCGGCGGTACCATTGGGGCGGCGCTGCCCGGTCGGAGTCATCAGCACCGGTGGCGCGTACAATAAGACCGACGGTGCGCCCTCCGCCTGCGTCGGATAGTGCGCGATCAGCTGGTCGCGCTCGGCGTCACTCGCGGTCATCGCGTCGAGCTGGATCTTCAGCTGGCGCGCGCTTTCGACCATCGGCTGCATTGCGGGTTCGCGCCGTTCGAGGATCGCGTCGATCGCCCTGCGCGCGACCGGTGCGTAATGGGCATAGACCTGTTCGGCGAGGCGAGTCTTGAGCGTTGCGTAGCGCACGCGCGCCAACCCCTCGGTCTCGATCATCCCGAGCTTGTGCGCGCGGCCAGCGACCTCGCGATATTGCACGCTGGCTTCGTCGAACCGTCCGGCGCGGGCATAGGCGTCGCCCAGCTGGATCCGCTCGATGAACACGCGCGGATCCGTTTCGGACATGCCCGCCTTCATCGCGCTCACCATGTTGAGCGCGTTCGACCATTCCGGCTCGGGATAGCCGAGGTGCGCGGAGATCACGCTGCTCGCGTGGAACAGGTTGGCGACCGCGACCGGATAGTCCTTGGCAAAGCGCGCGGTGCGCTGGCGCGCGGCGTGCAGGGATGCTTCCGCGTCTTCATAATGCCCCGCCTCAAACTGCGCCTGCGCAAGATCGAGCGTGATCGCAATGTCCTGATCGGGGCGACAGCCTTGCGCGATGCAGGTGTCGAGGCGCTTGCGCAGGTCGGGCGCACGGCTGGCGACGACGACGATGTCGCGCCCGGTGGTGGCGGCGCCCCGCAAGGCCGGGGGCGGGGTGGTTTGTGCCGTCAGCGGCGTCGCCGCGAGCAGGACCCCGACTATCGACCACCGCGTTGCCACCATCGCCCGGACTCCCTGATTCGGGAGGAAGGCTAGGCGTCGATCGCGTCCTCGTCCATCCGTGCGGCATTTTCCTGAATGAAAGCATAGCGATGCGCTGGGTTGGTGCCCATCAGCCGGTCGACCAGATCCTTCACCCCCGCACGCGCCTCATATTCCTGCGGCAGCGTGATCCGCAGCATCGAGCGGGTCTTGGGGTCCATCGTGGTTTCGCGCAGCTGCATCGGGTTCATCTCGCCGAGGCCCTTGAATCGCCCGATCTCGACCTTCTTGCCCTTGAACTCGGTAGCCTCGAGCTGGGCGCGGTGCGCATCGTCCATTGCGTAGAGGCTCTTCGTCCCCGCGGTCAGCCGGTATAGCGGCGGCTGCGCGAGGAAGACGTTTCCGGCGCGGACGATCTCGGGCATTTCCTGGAAGAAGAAGGTCATCAGCAGCGTCGCGATATGCGCGCCGTCGACGTCTGCGTCGGTCATGATGACGACGCGCTGGTAGCGGAGATGCTCGGGGTTGCAGTCCTTGCGCGTTCCGCACCCAAGCGCGAGGATCAGGTCGGCGATTTCCTGGTTGGCGTGGATCTTGGCCGAGGTCGCCGACGCGACGTTGAGGATCTTGCCGCGAATGGGGAGGATCGCCTGCGTCTTGCGGTCGCGCGCCTGCTTGGCGGAGCCACCGGCCGAGTCGCCCTCGACGATAAAGATCTCGGTGCCCTCGGGTCCGTTGGAGGAGCAATCGGTCAGCTTGCCCGGGAGCCGCAGCTTGCGCGCGGAGGTGGCAGTCTTGCGCTTGACCTCGCGCTCGGCTTTCCGCGCGAGGCGTTCGTCCATCCGCTCGACGACGTAGCTTAGCAGCGCCTTGCCGCGGTCCATATTGTCGCTGAGGAAATGATCGAAGTGATCGCGCACCGCGCGCTCGACCAAGGTCGCTGCTTCGGGCGAGGTGAGGCGGTCCTTGGTCTGGCTCTGGAATTGCGGATCACGGATGAAGACGCTGAGCATCAGCTCGCTGCCCGTCATCACGTCCTCGGCGGAAATGTCCTTCGCCTTCTTGTTGCCGACCAGATCGCCGAACGCGCGGATCCCCTTGACCAGCGCGGCGCGCAGGCCCGTTTCGTGGGTGCCGCCGTCGGGGGTGGGGATGGTGTTGCAATACCAGCTGTACGACCCGTCGCTCCACAGCGGCCAGGCGACCGCGCACTCGACGCGGCCCGCGGTGCCGGGGAAGTCCTGTCGCGCGACGAACAGTTCGGTCGTCGCGCATTCGCGCGTTCCCAGTTGCTCGCGCAAGTGATCGGCGAGGCCGCCGGGGAACTGGAACACCGCTTCGGCGGGCGTGTCGTCGCTGATCAGCTCGGGCGCGCATTTCCAGCGGATCTCGACGCCGGCGAACAGATACGCCTTCGACCGCGCCAGCCGGTGGAGCCGCGCTGGCTTGAACCCCATGTCGGGGCCGAAGATTTCGGTATCGGGCGTGAAGGCGACGGTCGTCCCGCGCCGGTTGGGGGCGGCACCGACATGCTCGAGCGGGCCGAGCGTCTCACCACGCGCGAACTTCTGGCGGTACAATTCGCGACCGCGCGCCACCTCGACCACCGTGTCCGAGGACAGCGCGTTGACGACGCTGACCCCGACGCCGTGAAGCCCGCCGCTGGTCGCATAGGCCTTGCCATCGAACTTGCCGCCCGAATGGAGCGTCGACAGGATCACCTCGAGCGCGGACTTGCCAGGGAACTTCGGATGCGGGTCGACCGGGATGCCGCGGCCATTGTCCGAGACGGTTAGCCGGTTGCCCGGCGCGAGCTCGATCTCAATCCGCGTGGCATGCCCCGCAACCGCTTCATCCATCGCATTGTCGAGCACTTCGGCGGCGAGATGGTGGTACGCGCGCTCGTCGGTGCCGCCGATATACATGCCCGGCCGCCGCCGAACCGGCTCCAGCCCTTCGAGGACTTCGATCGACGCTGCGTCATAGTCGGTCGGGATATGTTTGGGGGGGGCAGCGAACAGGTCTTCGGACATGCAACCGCTATACGGCGCGCAAGGCAGGACTGCCAAGCGGCATCGCGGCCCGCCGACTTTTGCCCGTTTGGACGATTGCTGTAAGGTAATGTGTCCGCTGCTTCTATCCCCGTTTCGGGACGTTCCTGTGCTGCTTTGTGTAAGCACAACAGGGAGTTTTCAATGCGTAAGACCTATTTGCTCGCGGCCGCTGGCGTCGCGCTGGCATCCTTTGCCGCGCCCGCGTTCGCGCAGGACATGGACGAAAAGCCATTCGACGGCGTCTATGTCGGCGGCACGGTGGGCTTCGATGCGCAACCGAACGACGTTGGGTCCTCGATTCTGTTCGATCGCAACCTGGATGGCCGCTTCGGCGACACGGTGACGACCGCGGCGGGCGGCAATGCGTTCTCGCCGGGCTTCTGCAACGGCGCAGCGCGATCGAGCGCGAATGCCAACTGCCGGAACGACAAGGACAACATCAGCTATTCGGGCCGCGTCGGGTTCGACAAGCAGTTCAGCAACATCGTCGTCGGCGTGGTCGGGGAATTCGGCAAGAGCGAAGTCCGCGACAGCGTGTCGGGGTTCAGCACGACGCCCGCGTCGTACACGATGACGCGCAAGGTCGACTATAACGCCAACGTCCGCGCGCGCGCTGGCTATGCGCTCGACCGCACGTTGTTCTACGGCACCGGCGGCGTCGCTTATGCCAAGATCGACTCGACTTTCCAGACGAGCAATGGCGCGAATGCCTTTGCCGCGGGTGGCGACGACGATGCCTGGGGTTTCGTCGCGGGCGGTGGTGTCGAGCAGAAGCTCGGCAAGCATTTCTCGATCGGGCTCGAGTATCTGTACAACCAGTATAAGGACGATGGCGCGCGGGTTCGCGTGACGCAGGGGTCCGCGCCGGCGACCAACCCGTTCGTCCTCGCGCCCAACACGGTCGGCACCGACTTCCGCCGCAGCGACGACAAGTTCCGCTGGCACAGCGTCCGCGCGACCGCGCAGTTCCGCTTCTAAGGTAGGTCGGGCACCTCTGTTTCCCCGCGTAGGCGGGGACCCAGGGTTACGGGCGGAGCGTCTGGAACCCTGGGCTCCCGCTTTCGCGGGAGAACGGTGCCGTTATGCGGCAACAGACAACAAAAAGGGGCCGCGCACCTAATGGTGCGCGGCCCCTTTTTCGTGCCTGCCGTCGTGGCTCAGCGTGCGCGCGGGCCACCAAACGGCAGCGGCGGCGCCGGGCGACGATCGCGGCGCGGGAGCTGCGCCTGATAGGCGTGGCCGCAATGCCCGACGCAATACGGGAAGCCGGGGTTCACCTTCTCGCCGCAGAAGTGGAAGTCGGGTTCGCCCGGATGGCCGATCGGCCATTTGCAGATCTTGTCGCTCAGATCGAGCAACGTCGTCTTGCCGACCATGTCGGCGGACGGCTTGGCCGGGACGAGGCGACGCGGCGGGGCGGGCGTGATCGGTGCCTGCTGTTCGCCGGGCGCCTGGCGAAGGAACCCACCTGGGCCGACCGAGCGCAGGATCGGCGGGGCCGGACGTGGCGGGGCTGCGGG